>NZ_BOQE01000001.1:402500-1002500 GCF_023705585.1 Collibacillus ludicampi | reverse complement strand
AGCGATACAGCCGGTCAAGAATTATAGGGAAGCATTCAAATCGAACAAAGTGATTTTGCTATCGTTACAGTACTTTTTTTGGAGCATCGGTGTTTACGGATTTGTCATTTGGTTGCCTTCGATCATTAAGGCCGCTTCCCATATCGGGATCGTAGCGACGGGCTGGCTTTCTTCGGTTCCCTATGTCTTGGCGGTGCTTCTCATGGTCATCTGTTCGTATTACTCGGACCGTACATTGAATCGCAAAGCGTTTGTCTGGCCCTTCCTATTGATAGGTGCTCTCGCGTTTTACGCATCGTACGCGATCGGTACATCGAATTTCTGGCTATCATTTGTCTTGCTGGTTATCGCGGGTGGGGCGATGTATGCTCCTTATGGTCCTTTCTTCGCCATCGTTCCTGAAATCATGCCGCGTAACGTAGCGGGTGCCGCAAAGGCTTTAATCAACAGCATGGGAGCCTTGGGATCGTTTGTGGGGGCGTATGTCGTGGGATATCTTAACGGTTTGACGGGCGGTCCGGGTGCATCCTATATTTTTATGGCAGGATCTTTGCTCTTGTCTGTCCTTTTGACGATTGCCGTCAAAACATCGTCTCATATTCCATTAGAACGGAAGGTGCAGGCATAATTATGATGATCCAACTCGCGTTCGACCGCATGACGATCGATGAAGCCATCCAGTTGGGTCAACGGGTGAGAGAGTATGTGGACTGGATGGAAGTGGGTACCTCACTCATCAAAGAATTTGGCATGGAAAGTATCAAGGCCCTGCGTGAAGCGTTCCCTGACAAAACGATTGTAGCCGATATGAAAACATTTGATAACGCCCGTTATGAGTTCGACCTTTGTTATGCTTCAGGGGCGGACGTTGCCACCGTGATGGGGGCTGCACCCACCGTTACGATCGATGTGTGCATGGAAGTCGCCGCTCAACGAGGAAAGCGCGTAATGGTAGATTTGCTCAATACGCCTGTTCCGCACTTGGAGAGTATTTACCGTTATAAAGAAGCGATCCTGTGTGCCCATGTCAGCAAAGATCAACAAGAGATTGCGGGGGAAAGACAGTCGCTCGAGTGGTTGACTCAAATACAACGTATAGGTACAGACGGTCCGCGGCTGGCACTGGCAGGCGGGATAACGGCCGATGATTTATTTGCACTTTCGCGCGTAAAACCGTATGTGGTAATCATCGGCTCTGCTATTACGAATGCCGAAGATCCTGTTGCACAAGCCCGAAAGATTCGTGAAACGGCGGATGCTTTGAAAGGAGAAATGCTTTGTGAATGAGATCCTGACGATTTTGAAGGAAGTACAGTCTGTCCTGACTCATGTGGATGCAGGAGATATCGGACTGTTTGCAGCGGATTTGCAAGCAGGAAAGCGCATCTTCGTCGTCGGGGAAGGCCGTTCCGGGCTCATGGGCAAATCATTTGCGATGCGTCTGATGCATTTGGGGGCTACGGTTTATGTGGTTGGAGAGACGATTACTCCCTCCATGAAAGCAGGGGATGTACTTGTCGCGATCTCCGGTTCCGGCACGACAAAAAGTGTGCTCATGGTCGCACAAAAGGCCCGGGATCTCGGATGCCCGATACTCGCGCTCACAACGGACAAAACGTCCGAGTTGGCGAGTCTTGCCACTTTTGTCTTGCACGTCCCTGCGGCCACGAAATTCAGGCGTCAAGGGGAAACGGAGAGTGTCCAGCCCCTCGGCTCCTTGTTTGATCAATGTGCGCACATTGTATTTGACGCGATTTGCTTGCGCTATGCCCAAATGCACGAAGTTGACAACAGGGCTGCATTTGTGCGGCACAGTAATTTGGAATAACCAGGCAAGTGATTTTTTCACACATACAAGGGCCGGAGACTCCGGCCCTCGGTTTTTCAAGGATTACTTTATAAATCGTATCGTTAAAGGATAGCGATACTTTTCACCATGGTTTGCTTGGACAGAAGCGATGATCACCAGTATAAGTTCCGCGAGAAAAAGAACCAACAAGAGTACAAAACCGATCAGTAATATGCACAGAATGCTTGAAATGATGGTATAAAGGGTCAGGGTAAGTTGAAAATTAAGCGATTCTTTACCCTGATCATCGACGAAAAGATATTCGTCTTTTTTGATCAACCAAATGATCAGAGGGCCCAAGAGATGTCCGAATGGGATGAAATAACCGGCTAATGCAGAAAGGTGGCAAAGCATCCCCCACGTGCGAGCCTGCTTTTCTTCGTAGGAAAGCATAGGATCCCCTCCTGCTTTTTTTGGGGTAGCAAGTGTTTCGCTTGCAAGGGTTTGTTGCAGAGCTATCGTTTGATTTAGAAACGGTCATTTCATTATATGGAAGGCAATCTCTCAGAATCACCTCATTCTTCCATGACACAGAAAAATGTTTGCATTCCAAGCGTATCCGAAGTGTATCCGATGAATCGAGCAGATTGTAATGGAAGTCTCACATTTTGTGTAACTTACTTACGGTGAAAATCATTTTGAGATGATCGTCGATGCTGTTCGGGGTGGTGTTGACATCCATGGAACAATGAGAGGATCAGCGCGCTCACTCCTGAAATGATATGTACAACGTATAACCAGGGGGGTGAGGCAGCAAAATATGCAAACACGCCTGTCCCAGCGCAAAAAAGAAAAATAAGGCCCCAGAGTGCACCTGTGCACATGTATAATTTTTTAACTGTATGTGTTTTTCGTTTGGGTACTCCGTGAATGATGAGAGTAAGAAGAAAAGGGAGAATGACAATCAAGCCAGTAAGCTCATGAAAAAATAGAAAGTAAGCGGACAGCGGAGGTATGGAGAATGGAGGGATGAAGAGCAGTAAACCGCTGGTACCGATCACAATGATAGCGATCGTAATAGTAAATAATATCTTTTTATGAAGAGCCGCACCTTGTAAAATCTTCATAGCATCACTTCCTTCCTACTATCTTTATATGATGAGTCTACGGGTATATGGCATGAACGAAAATTTATAAGGAATAATAGAAAAAAACCTAGAAATATGAACGTTTCTTGAAAAATTTATGAATCAATTCGATTTTTGGTCTGTTTTGTTTTCAAAATGAGATTGAACCCATTCTCGTTGTTATGCTAATATACAAATCGTCGCCGCGATGAGCGGTGATGAAAAGTGAAACAAAAATTGCCACTTGCGAAACAGATTGCAAGGTGGTATATTGGGAAAGTCGCTGTTGCGACAGTCGCTCTTTGAAAACTGAATCGTGCAGAAGAGAGCCACGATTGGACGATAGATGGGCTCTGCAAGAAGCCTCGCTCGCGAGGCGCAGAGCGAATTTTTCTTCGAGAGTTTGATCCTGGCTCAGGACGAACGCTGGCGGCGTGCCTAATACATGCAAGTCGCGCGGATGGAGAGGAGCTTGCTCCTCAAAGTCAGCGGCGGACGGGTGAGTAACACGTGGGCAACCTGCCTGGCAGACGGGGATAACGCTTGGAAACGAGTGCTAATACCCGATACGCTCTTCACGGGCATCCGTGAGGAGGGAAAGGCGCTTCACGGCGTCACTGCCAGATGGGCCCGCGGCGCATTAGCTAGTTGGTGAGGTAACGGCTCACCAAGGCGACGATGCGTAGCCGACCTGAGAGGGTGACCGGCCACACTGGGACTGAGACACGGCCCAGACTCCTACGGGAGGCAGCAGTAGGGAATCTTCCGCAATGGGCGCAAGCCTGACGGAGCAACGCCGCGTGAGTGATGAAGGTCTTCGGATTGTAAAACTCTGTCTTCCGGGACGAACCGATAGGTGAGGCAATGCTCCTATCCTGACGGTACCGGAGGAGGAAGCCCCGGCTAACTACGTGCCAGCAGCCGCGGTAATACGTAGGGGGCAAGCGTTGTCCGGATTCACTGGGCGTAAAGCGCGCGCAGACGGCTTTCTGCGTCCGGGGTGAAAACCCGGGGCTCAACCCCGGGACGGCCTTGGATACGGGAGAGCTTGAGGGTCGGAGAGGCAAGGGGAATTCCACGTGTAGCGGTGAAATGCGTAGAGATGTGGAGGAACACCTGTGGCGAAGGCGCCTTGCTGGCCGATTCCTGACGTTGAGGCGCGAAAGCGTGGGGAGCAAACAGGATTAGATACCCTGGTAGTCCACGCCGTAAACGATGAGTGCTAGGTGTTCGTGGGCTCATACCCATGAGTGCCGAAGCTAACGCATGAAGCACTCCGCCTGGGGAGTACGGTCGCAAGACTGAAACTCAAAGGAATTGACGGGGGCCCGCACAAGCAGTGGAGCATGTGGTTTAATTCGAAGCAACGCGAAGAACCTTACCAGGGCTTGACATCCCGCTGACCGGTCTGGAGACAGACCTTCCCTTCGGGGCAGCGGTGACAGGTGGTGCATGGTTGTCGTCAGCTCGTGTCGTGAGATGTTGGGTTAAGTCCCGCAACGAGCGCAACCCTTGTGTTGTGTTGCCAGCATTCAGTTGGGCACTCACAACAGACTGCCGACGACAAGTCGGAGGAAGGCGGGGATGACGTCAAATCATCATGCCCCTTATGTCCTGGGCTACACACGTGCTACAATGGGCGGTACAACGGGATGCGAAACCGTGAGGTGGAGCCAAACCCTGAAAACCGTTCGTAGTTCGGATTGCAGGCTGCAACTCGCCTGCATGAAGCCGGAATTGCTAGTAATCGCGGATCAGCATGCCGCGGTGAATACGTTCCCGGGCCTTGTACACACCGCCCGTCACACCATGGGAGTTGGCAACACCCGAAGTCGGTGGGGTAACCTCTCTGAGGAGCCAGCCGCCTAAGGTGGGGCCGATGACTGGGGTGAAGTCGTAACAAGGTAGCCGTATCGGAAGGTGCGGCTGGATCACCTCCTTTCTAAGGATGTAACAGATGCTTTTCTTCTGCACGGCTCAGTTTTGAGGGAGCGAATTCCTCAAGGTTCCTTGATAACTGGATAGCGAATGCGACATCAACTTTGGCTTATGCCAAGGTACTGCATCAAACAGAGCAAGTTCAAAAAGGCGGATCCACCGACTTTTTGAACAACCTTTGTAGGTTAAGCTACGAAGGGCGCACGGAGGATGCCTTGGCGCCAGGTGCCGATGAAGGACGGGGCTAACGCCGATACGCCTCGGGGAGCCGTAAGCAGGCTTTGATCCGGGGATTTCCGAATGGGGCAACCCACCTCGCGTAATGGCGGGGTATCCACTGCTGAATCCATAGGCAGTGAGAAGGTACACCAGGGGAACTGAAACATCTTAGTACCCTGAGGAAAAGAAAACAACAGTGATTCCCTCAGTAGTGGCGAGCGAACGGGGAAGAGCCTAAACCGCCTGTGCTTGCACAGGCGGGGTCGTGGGGCGTCTCACGTGGAGTTACCAATCCTTTTCGTAAGAGAACGGTTTGGAACGGCCGACCAGAGAGGGTGACAGTCCCGTATCTGAAACGAAGAGGACTCCGAGACGGACCCCGAGTACCGCGGGACACGAGGAATCCCGTGGGAATCCGGGAGGACCACCTCCTAAGGCTAAATACAACCTGGCGACCGATAGTGAACCAGTACCGTGAGGGAAAGGTGAAAAGCACCGCGGGAGCGGAGTGAAAGAGAACCTGAAACCGTGTGCCTACAATCAGTCGGAGGGCGTTTATGCCTGACGGCGTGCCTTTTGTAGAATGAACCGGCGAGTTACGATTGCGTGCGAGGTTAAGGCGGGAAGCCGGAGCCGCAGCGAAAGCGAGTCTGAAGAGGGCTAGAGTACGCAGTCGTAGACCCGAAACCGTGTGATCTATCCCTGTGCAGGATGAAGTGCGGGTAAAGCCGCATGGAGGTCCGAACCCACGCATGTTGAAAAATGCGGGGATGACGTGGGGATAGCGGTGAAATTCCAATCGAACTCGGAGATAGCTGGTTCTCCCCGAAATAGCTTTAGGGCTAGCGTCGGAGCAGAGACATGGAGGTAGAGCACTGATTGGGCTAGGGGCCTTCGCGGGTTACCGAACTCAGTCAAACTCCGAATGCCATGATCTCGGTCTCCGGCAGTCAGACTACGAGTGCTAAGATCCGTGGTCAAAAGGGAAACAGCCCAGACCATCAGCTAAGGTCCCCAAATTCCGGTTAAGTGGGAAACGATGTGGCGGTGCACAGACAACCAGGATGTTGGCTTAGAAGCAGCCACCATTTAAAGAGTGCGTAATAGCTCACTGGTCGAGTGACGCTGCGCGGAAAATGTAACGGGGCTCAAACCGGATACCGAAGCTATGGATGGATCGTTCATCACCGTGGACGTCATGGTGAATGAGACATTTTCTGCGAATGCTTTCCACAAGGATCCATTCAAAAGCATTCGCCAAAATCATCCGCTCAAACCGCGGGCGGCCATGAGTCTAGGGTGATGAACGATCTGTGGTAGGGGAGCGTTCTTGTTGCGGTGAAGTCAGACCGTGAGGACTGGTGGAGCGGCAAGAAGTGAGAATGCCGGTATAAGTAGCGAAAAGACAGGTGAGAATCCTGTCCACCGAAAGCCTAAGGGTTCCTGGGGAAGGCTCGTCCGCCCAGGGTTAGTCGGGACCTAAGCCGAGGCCGAAAGGCGTAGGCGATGGACAACAGGTGGAAATTCCTGTACCACCATGCAGCCGTTTGAGCGATGGAGTGACGCAGAAGGATAGGGTGAGCGGACGATTGGATGTCCGTGCAAGCAGCGAGGCTGAGAGGCAGGCAAATCCGTCTCTCGGTAAGGCTGAGCTGTGACGCCGAGCGAATTCAAGTAGCGAAGTCCCTGATTTCACGCTGCCAAGAAAAGCTTCTAGCGAGGCTGCTGGTGCCCGTACCGCAAACCGACACAGGTAGGCGAGGAGAGAATCCTAAGGTGCTCGGAAGAACTCTCGTTAAGGAACTCGGCAAAATGGCCCCGTAACTTCGGGAGAAGGGGCGCTCCGGTAGGGTGATGAGCCCGAGGGAGCCGCAGTGAAAAGGCCCAAGCGACTGTTTAGCAAAAACACAGGTCTCTGCTAAGCCGTAAGGCGACGTATAGGGGCTGACGCCTGCCCGGTGCTGGAAGGTTAAGGGGAAGGGTTAGCGAAAGCGAAGCTCTGAACCGAAGCCCCAGTAAACGGCGGCCGTAACTATAACGGTCCTAAGGTAGCGAAATTCCTTGTCGGGTAAGTTCCGACCCGCACGAATGGCGTAACGACTTGGGCGCTGTCTCGACGAGAGATCCGGTGAAATTGTAATACCTGTGAAGATGCAGGTTACCCGTGGCTAGACGGAAAGACCCCATGGAGCTTGACTGTAGCTTGATATGGAAGATGGGTATCTCATGTACAGGATAGGTGGGAGGCTTGGAAATCAGGGCGCCAGCCTTGGTGGAGCCGCCGTTGGGATACCACCCTTGAGGTACTGATCTTCTAACCTGTGCCCGTGATCCGGGCAAGGGACAATGTCAGGCGGGCAGTTTGACTGGGGCGGTCGCCTCCTAAAAGGTAACGGAGGCGCCCAAGGGTTCCCTCAGCGCGGTTGGAAATCGCGCTTCGAGTGCAAAGGCATAAGGGAGCTTGACTGCGAGACATACAGGTCGAGCAGGGACGAAAGTCGGGCTTAGTGATCCGGCGGTTCCAAGTGGAAGGGCCGTCGCTCAACGGATAAAAGCTACCCTGGGGATAACAGGCTTATCTCCCCCAAGAGTCCACATCGACGGGGAGGTTTGGCACCTCGATGTCGGCTCATCGCATCCTGGGGCTGTAGTTGGTCCCAAGGGTTGGGCTGTTCGCCCATTAAAGCGGTACGCGAGCTGGGTTCAGAACGTCGTGAGACAGTTCGGTCCCTATCTGCCACGGGCGCAGGAAGTTTGAGAGGAGTTGTCCTTAGTACGAGAGGACCGGGATGAACCGACCGCTGGTGTCTCAGTTGTGGTGCCAACCGCATCGCTGAGTAGCTATGTCGGGCCGGGATAAGCGCTGAAAGCATCTAAGCGCGAAGCCCCCCTCAAGATAAGACTTCCCACTCGGTCAACGAGGTAAGACCCCCTGAAGATGACAGGGTGGATAGGCGGGAGGTGTAAGCACCGTGAGGTGTTGAGCTGACCCGTACTAATCGGTCGAGGGCTTAACCTAAATCCCATACGCGGGTCGCATTCGCTTTCAGTTATGAGGGAATCCCCTCACATGCGCGTGGCGCGTTGGAGAAGTGGCTTAACTCACCGCCCTTTCAAGGCGGCATTCACGGGTTCGAATCCCGTACGCGTCACCATTCCTTCCTCGATAGCTCAGCGGTAGAGCATCCGGCTGTTAACCGGAGGGTCGTAGGTTCGAATCCTACTCGAGGAGCCATCTTATCATATTTCAGCCTAGTGACAATGGCGGAGAGGATACACCCGTTCCCATCCCGAACACGGAAGTTAAGCTCTCCAGCGCCAATGGTACTTGGGGCGGGAGCCCCCGGGAGAGTAGGTCGCTGCTAGGCAGACAAAAAGGTTCTTCCTTTAGCGGGAAGATCCTTTTATTTTTGCTTTAGATTTTACAGTCCGAAAGGTTCCTCCCCTACCTAAAGGAGGAACTTTTTGTTTATCTTCGTTTAAACTGTTCAGAATGGGGTGGCTTCAAACGGTTCATCATGTTTAAACTAAACTTGTCGCAAAAGAACTCAAAGGTGGGAATGGTGTGCAAGATCGAATAGACGTACGCAGAAATTCTTGGATCAGAGAATATCTTTTGATGTCAGTCGGCGCATTGATCTTGTCTATAGCTGTTAATTGGATTTTTATTCCTAATAAGACGGTAACAGGCGGCGTAAGCGGCATTGGTATCTTGCTTTACTATACGATTGGACTGCCGATTACATATTCACAGCTTCTCTTTAACATTCCATTATTCATAGCAGGTGTCAAATGGCTCGGGGGTAAAACGTTTGGTGTGAAAACGCTGTATGGTATCTTGACGTTAACATTTTTCTTATGGTTGACCGAACCGCTCATCCACCATCCGTTGACGACGAATCCGTTGCTCGCTTCCATTTACGGAGGACTGACTCTGGGACTTGCAATCGGTCTCGTGTTCCGGGCACAGGGCAGTACAGGCGGAACCGATTTGCTTGCACGCCTGTTTCAAAAAGCCACCGGCGTTTCACCGGGTGTGTTGCTTCTTTTTATCGATGGGAGTATCATCGCTTCCGCCGGCATTATCTTTAATGTAGAACGAATTCTCTATGCACTCATCAGCCTGTTTGTTACGAGTAAAACGATTGATTTTATACAACAGGGATTTTCTCAAGCAAAACTGGCCTATATCATCTCGCGGCACGACAAAGAACTTCAAGACGCGGTGCTGTTCAATCTCAATCGGGGAATTACAAGGCTAACAGGCGTTGGTGGTTATACCGGAGAGGAACGCCCGATCTTTATGTGTGTCGTGCAGCAATCGGAAGTCAGCAAATTGAAAAATCTTGTACGGGAAGTCGACCCGCAAGCCTTCGTTATCGTTACCGATGCACACGAGGTATTGGGGGAAGGATTTACCCGCTTGCCTGTACCCTAACTTGTCACAAAAGTGTCATGCTTCGGATTGGAATCCCCATATTTATAGAAGGTTCAAATGATATGATGGAATAAGGACAAGAAAAGGGGGCAAGATGGATGAAAAAGAATCGCCTGGTACTCTTGGCGGGCAGCGTTCTCGCATTGGGACTTGCACTTACCGGATGCGGCAGCGATTCCAACCAATCGGCAACGCCTTCAAATAATGCGACAAGCGCGCCTAACAGCTCTTCATCAAACGCTCCGGCTAATGGAAATGAGCAAACGGTGAAAGTGACCGCTACCAATTTCAAATGGACGTTAGATAAGACTGAAGTGAAAGCCGGTCAACCGGTGAAGTTCGTGATTAGCGATAAAGAAGGTGCACACGGATTTTCCATCGCAGGAACAAACGTGAACCAACCATTAACTCCCGGCAGCGATACAACCGTTACATGGACACCTGAAAAACCGGGGACTTATACCATCATATGTTCAGTCATGTGCGGAATCGGTCACAGTGACATGCAAACAACGCTCACTGTTAAATAGGATCGTTTCTTCGGTAACGGTTTTCAATGAATCAAGAGGCAAGGTAACGCGAAGCATGCCGTGCAGTTACCTTTTTTAACAATAGATCGCATCAATATAGATGTACATGAGGCCGGTGTATCACCGGCCTTTATTACATAATAGCCACCCATGCTGCTAGCAGCCCCATCAGAGAATGAAAAGTTTCTTGTAAGGAAGAGAGATTTAAAACTACCACATGCAACGAAATGGCTTTTGGGTGGATCGTATCGCTTTGCAGCGCAGAGGTGAGTTGAAGGTCGTTCCGCAACTTCTGTAAAGAATCCGGGCGGGACGACCTTCATCGAACCCAAGCGCAAAGCGATACATCCACCCAAGCACACAAAGTAGAAACCTCCGCTTGAAGTCGATTTTTGTTTCAGTTAAGATCAGAATATTATAGCGACTCGATCGGTCAATCAACAGGAATGATGAATGGGAAGGGAGTTTCGATGCGTACTTTTGATCCTCAAAGTTATCAGGACTTGCTTGAAGAAGTATTGGAAAAGGCGCACGAATGTATTGTGGTGACCGATCCGGATGGATTCATTTTGTTGATGAACCGAAGATACCGGGAATTTTTGGGTGTGGATCATGTAGTCGGAAAGCACGTCACAGAGGTCATTCCCAACACACGTATGCACATTGTGGGGAAATCGGGAAAAGCGGAGATTGCCGAGATTCAACGAATTCACGGACAGGACATGATCGCAAACCGCGTACCCATCTTTAAGAATGGAAAATTGGTTGCCGTTTTAGGTACGGTTATGTTTCAAGATGTCCGCGAACTTCACGCGCTGGCGGCTACGGTGGATCAATTAAAGCGGGAATTGGCCTATTATAAGCGGGAACTCCGCCGGAAGTTGGGGGCTAACTATCATTTCGAGAATATCATCGGTTCCAGCCCAAAAATGCAAGCGGTCAAAAAACTTGCGCAGAAAGTGGCAAAAAGTGATACAACCGTATTGATAACAGGAGAAAGCGGGACGGGAAAAGAATTGTTTGCCCATGCGATCCATGCGGCTAGCCGCAGGGAAATGGGACCGTTTATACGGGTGAATTGTGCGGCCATTCCTGACACCTTGCTGGAGTCTGAGTTGTTTGGATATGAAGCGGGCGCTTTTACAGGCGCCTTGCAAAAGGGCAAAAAAGGAAAATTTGAATTGGCGAATCACGGGACGATATTACTGGACGAAATCGGTGATATGCCCCTGACATTACAGGCGAAACTCTTACGGGTCTTACAGGAAAAAGAAGTGGAACGCCTGGGAGGAACCAAGCCAATTTCCATTGATGTAAGGATCATCGCTTCTACCCATCGTGACTTGAGGGAGCGAATCAGAGAAGGAAAGTTTAGGGAGGATTTGTTCTATCGTTTGAATGTCGTGACGATCAACATTCCTCCTTTGCGGGAACGATTAGAAGATTTGCCGGAATTGGTTCACGACTTGTTGGATCAATTAATGGAATCGACAGGGATTCACGTGAGAAAAATTGAGGAAGATGTTTGGGATTTACTAAGCGGATATTCCTGGCCGGGCAATGTCCGGGAATTGAGAAATGCCCTCGAAAGCGCTTTACATCTAATGGAAGGCGATTGTCTGAAAGCTGATCATTTTTTGATTCCTCAACCGGAAAAAAAGGAATCGACCTTCGGTGTGCGGCCATTAAGGGAAAGTATCGAAGAGGCCGAAAAAGAAGCGATTGTGCGCGCATTAGCCGCAACAGTTGGAAACAAATTGGAAGCGGCTAAATTGCTAGGAATCAGCAAGTCGAGTTTCTATCAGAAACTCGAAAAATATGGTTTATAATGAAAGGAATACTGATGAGTCCAGGAATTTGGAATAGAGTCCAAAATCCTGGACTGTTTATTTTTAAGTATTCGGATGGTTTTGATAAAAAGTGTTCCAAAATTCCGGATGAAATCGAATGAGTAAGTCAAGCGGATCGTACGAAAAATCAGGATGGCATGAAATTTGCTAAGCATCATAAGTAGCCGCCCATGCTGCAAGCTGTGCCAAGAGATGAGTGAAAACTGCCTTCGGACAGGGGGGATGCTTCGCGTGAGACAGCGGCTTTGACAGATTGTCTCGCATCCTTCGGGGCGTTGCGAGCATATGCTTGCAAAGAAGATATCCGCGAAGGATGAATGCGAAACATACGCCCGTCAGAACGCATGTTTTCTGAGTCGAGCCAGAAAAGAGTTCTTCTATCCAAGAAAAAGAGGGGAAGGGGTTGCCATGTTTATTGAGGTTTTAGCGATTCTTGTCTCATTGGGATTGTTAATGTTTTTTGCGTATCGCGGTTTTCCAGTCATCGTGTTTGCACCGATCTTTACGTTGCTTGCAGTTGTTTTATCGGGACACGCTTTACTGCCAAGTTACACGGAAACGTTTATGACAAATGCGGCAAACTACGTGAAATCGTTTTTCCCTGTATTTTTACTGGGGGCGGTTTTCGGAAAGGTGATGGAAATCAGCGGAGCCGCCGCATCGATTGCGCATTCGATCGTGAAAGCGTTGGGGTCCAAACGGGCGATTTTATCGGTTGTGCTTGCTTGTGCCATATTGACTTATGGCGGAGTTTCTTTGTTCGTCGTAGCTTTTGCTGTTTATCCGTTCGCGGCTGCCATTTTCCGTGAAGCCAATATTCCGAAGCGCTTGATACCGGGGACGATCGCACTAGGCGCATTTACATTTACGATGGACGCACTTCCTGGTACTCCGCAAATTCAAAATATTATCCCAACAAGCTATTTTGGCACAGATGCGTATGCGGCGCCTGTCGTAGGGATTATCGGAAGTATTATGGTTTTTACAGCAGGAATGCTCTGGTTGGAATATCGCCGCAAGCAAGCGGCAGTTGCCGGGGAAGGATATGGGGAAGGACACACGAATGAACCAGAAGTCAATCAAGATGAAAAGTACCCCAATATTTGGCTATCCGTTTTGCCGCTCATACTCGTGTTGGTTTTTAACTATCTATTAAGTAGAGGCTTTTTAAACGTATCGTCATGGTACGATCCAGAAATGTTAAAGCAGACGTTCAAGATTGCCAATGTCAAAACGGTAGCTTCCACTTGGGCTTTGATCGTGGCATTGACGATCGGGATTTTGGCCGCGCTGCTCATCAATCCCAAACAGGTGAAAAACAAACTTGCTGCCGGATTCACTGCGGCTGCCATGGGGGCGTTGTTGGCGATCTTCAATACGGCGTCTGAAGTTGGTTTCGGAAACGTTGTGAAAACATTGCCCGGGTTCAAAATCATTCAAGATTCGATACTAGGTGCGAGTAACCATCCACTCGTCTCGGAAGCGTTGGCCGTAAACGTTTTGGCAGGTATTACCGGTTCCGCGTCCGGGGGCATGTCGATCGCGCTTGAAGTGATGGGTAAACAGTATCTGCAGTTGGCGCAATCTGCGGGGATTAGCCCTGAGCTTTTGCATCGAATCGCTTCAATGGCATCCGGAGGGATGGATACGTTACCTCACAACGGTGCCGTTATAACACTTCTTGCGATTACGGGACTCACCCATCGCCAGTCCTATAAGGATATTTTTGCGATAACGGTTGCGAAAACGCTTTCTGTCTTCATTCTCGCATTTGCAGTTTCTATTTTTTAGTCTTCAAGATTGATTCACATACAGATTCCGTTCTGTAGGTGTCTTGGGGAATTTCATCACATGGCGTAGAGGGGATTGGTATGGAAAAACTTTTGGAAAACAAAATCGCGCTGGTGACGGGTGCAGCAAGTGGAATTGGCCTAGAAATTGCCCGCGCGTTCGCAGAGTCAGGGGCGAAAGTGGTTCTTTCGGATCTGCATGGTGAGGCTGCGCAACAGGCAGCTCAGGAATTGCAAAACCAAGGCTTTGAAGCTTTGGGCATTGCTTGTGATGTTACGAAGGAAGAACAGTTCCGCCAAAGCATCGAATTCGTATCGACAACGTACGGGCGTTTGGATATTCTTGTAAACAATGCGGGACTGCAGTATGTATCACCGATTGAGGAATTCCCGACCGAAACATTCGAGCTCATGCTTAAAGTGATGTTGACTGCTCCGTTTATTGGTATCAAGCATGCTTTTCCTCTCATGAAACAACAGGGGTTTGGCCGAGTCATCAATATAGCCTCCATTAACGGACTCGTCGGTTTCGCCGGGAAAGCGGCTTACAACAGCGCGAAACATGGGGTCATCGGCTTAACAAAGGTAGCGGCATTGGAAGGTGCAGCTTACGGAATTACCGTCAATGCTCTCTGCCCTGGGTATGTGGATACGCCGCTCGTGCGCAATCAATTGAAAGATTTGGCGAAAACGAGAAATGTTCCACTGGAGAGAGTGCTGGAGGAAGTGATCTACCCGTTGGTTCCGCAAAAGCGATTGCTATCCGTCCGGGAAATTGCCGATTATGCGGTTTTTTTGGCAAGCGACAAGTTAAAAGGTGTGACGGGAACAGCGACCGTCATCGATGGAGGTTACACCGCGCAGTAAAAATGGTTCCGATTTCATAGAGAAATTGAGAAAGAAAGCGAGATGAACGACATGAAGAAAGGGAAACTTGTCCACTCTGTAACAGAAGCCATAGAAGACATTCGAGATGGATCGACCATTATCGTAGGAGGATTCGGGCTGTGCGGAATCCCGGAAAAATCGCCTTGCTTTAAGAGAGAAAGGAGTCAAAGATCTCACGATTGTAAGTAACAATTGTGGTGTAGATGATTGGGGCCTCGGGATTTTGCTTGCAAACAAGCAAATCAAAAAGATGGTTGCTTCCTACGTAGGAGAAAATAAAACGTTTGAACAACAATTTTTAAGCGGTGAGCTGGAAGTAGAACTCGTTCCTCAGGGCACTTTGGCGGAAAGACTTCGCGCTGGAGGCGCCGGTATACCTGCCTTTTATACAGCAACGGGGGTGGGGACGCTGATTGCGGAAGGAAAAGAACACAGGGAATTCAATGGCCGCACTTATCTCCTGGAACATGGGATTGTCGGTGACTTTGCCCTGGTGAAAGCTTGGAAGGCGGATCCGCTGGGCAACTTGGTCTATCGTAAAACAGCCCGTAATTTTAATCCACTTGCGGCAATGGCAGGAAAGATTACGATCGCCGAAGCGGAAGAAATCGTTGATATAGGAGAATTGGATCCGGATGAAATTCATACGCCGGGAATTTATGTACAACGTGTGATCCATGGGCTCCATTATGAAAAGCGAATTGAACGGCGCACCGTTCTCAAAGCATAGTTAGGAGGAAGAAGAGGAATGGATACGCGTACAAAAATCGTCAAGCGGGCGGTAAAGGAAATTCAGGATGGAATGTATGTGAACCTCGGGATCGGAATGCCTACACTTGTCGCCAATGAAATTCCGCGCGAATATACGGTTTTACTGCAATCGGAAAACGGATTGCTGGGGATCGGACCATATCCCGTTGAAGGAATGGAAGATCCGGATCTCATCAATGCAGGGAAAGAAACGATAACGGCTGTACCGGGGGCTTCTTACTTTGATAGTGCGGAATCGTTTGCCATGATTCGTGGAGGACATATTAATCTAGCCATTTTGGGAGGGATGGAAGTATCCGAAACGGGTGATCTTGCCAACTGGATGATTCCGGGAAAAATGGTCAAAGGAATGGGGGGAGCGATGGATCTCGTACATGGCGCCAAGCGAGTGGTTGTCATCATGGAACATGTCAACAAGTTGGGGCAGTCCAAAGTCAAGAAGAAATGCAGCCTTCCATTGACAGGCAAACAAGTGGTCGATCGCTTGATCACAGATCTTGCGGTATTTGATTTTACACCGGAAGGCATGATTCTTGTTGAAACGCAAGAAGGTGTAACCATTGAAGAAGTCAAGGAAAAAACGGAAGCCTCATTTCGGGTTAGCCCCGATCTTGCGGTAACAAACTAGTTGGTCTTTTCCTTCGAAAGTTCGTTTCACCACTTAAGCAGGAACGAAACAAACGCAGAAAGAGATGTTTGAGGCTGCCACAAGAAACGGAGTGGCTTTTGGGTGGGTTGTATCGCTTTGCGGCGCAGAGGTGAGCGATGGTTGTTCCGCTTCCTTATAAACCGTTAATAGGTCATATGCTTTGCGTGAGAAAGTGACTTTGGAGATCGACACGCTTCCTTTCGTTCGACCTCCACGGAGCGCGAACGCAAAGCATACGCCCACCAAACTACACTTTTTTCAAGAAAGTGTTCGAGCCATTGAGAAGTCCGGAAATTGAAATCGCTCGATTCTCTGGACTTTTTTTATGAATTGTCCGAGCTGAAGTGAGGCGGTTTGCATGACACATCATACGCGTGAAAATTACGGAAATCATTTGGATTACGGTCAATGCCGATCGATATGCGGATCTTTCGGCGGATTAACATCAGACATTTACGTTGTGATGGGGTTAATTGGACATCAGTTTCCCGACATTCTTTGTATTGGGACAGAGAAGATCGACATTGTGGACGCAATTGCTCAAGGGGTCGAAGATTATGAATATGTGTGGGTGGAACGTTGGCGAAATGGAGAAAAGATACAAGACACGGTTCCTATCGACGAAAGGACTTGGCTTTCTGACCGCAAGGAGATTGACAATCGTAGATGACCCACACCGTCGTTTCCTCATCCCGTGATTCGTTTCATGCTTGAAGTCTTGAATCGATCCATTCGACAAGGGGCGGGTCATCTTTTCTCGGCGATCTCGTGCCAACTATAAGTTGGCACGATTTCTGCTGAATTTGCGCCGGTAATAAACGGACATTCCAATGATCACGGGGAGCATGAAAAGGGTCGGGCCAAACCAAATCAACAGGCTCACCTTGCTGAGTCCGAGCAGACGGGGAGCACCGAACACCGTGAACGCGGTCATTGTTGCAATACAACACCCCAACATACCTCCTAAATGTTGGAACCACCAATGCATCGGATGGTCCGGTTTGCGCAACCAGTACAGAAGTTGTGTGCCACCTACCATAACGCCGATCCACGGGAACCAGGTCAGGAGCGAAGAGTGAAGAGATGAACCGTAAATCGACATACCGATGCCGGACAATAGCAACAGGGACGAAAAGAGGAGATCGACCGGTTGCCGATGGATACCGGATCGTTTTTTAAACTTGAGCACGCGGATTCCGAACCATGCGGTGGCTGAGCTCAGGATAGAAATGAAGATTAAAAACCAAGCGAACCCTGCACTCTCAACGGTTCGATTTGGATCGGCGACAATCCGCCATGTCCCCATGTAAAGGGCACTGACCGCTACGACGATCATCGCCCATACATAGATCCAGCCGACCCGGACATGTGTTTTGCCTCCTTTCTTGGTGATGATCGGAATCCAGAATACCAGCAAAGCAGTAAACCCGGCGACAATATGCAACACTTTAAATATGGTGAACAGGCCCATCCCTTCATCCTCCCCTTGAATGTTCAGATAACATGTGGTGCATCAGTTCATGGAAATCATCCATGGAAAAAGAAACGGCTTCCGTAGAAATCATGCTCCTCGCCCGGAGGCCGTAGGACAAGACGACGAACATGTCGGCCATTTTTCTAGCGTCGAGCGAGTCCGGGATCACGCCGTTCTTTTGCCCGGTTTCGATCCAAATCGCAGCAGTACGTACCGAATGGTCGTAGATTTCCCGCAACATCTCTCGGATCGCCGGATTTTCTTGCTGACTCAGCAGATAGATGAAAATTTGATTGCTGACATCTTTCTCGTTATGAATATGTCGCAACCCTTCCGTGATTGCTTTCAGTGGCTGATCCAATTCTCGCCGGGCACTCTTGACCGCTTCAAAAAAACGCGTATTCACGGCTTCCATCCGAGATTTAAAGATCAAACCGAACAATTCGTCTTTGCTCGTGACGTAATGATAGATCGCTCCTTTGGATAGGCCGGAACGGTTCATGATTTCCTGCAGGGTCGTTCGGCGGCAACCTCTCTCTCGAATGATCTGCTCGGTTGTGGATAACAATCGATCTAAGGTAGGATTCGTTATGAGCTCCGGCATGGGAGTCCCCCTTTCAAGAGAATATGGAAAGCTGGGAAAACCGACTGTCGGTTTGTTCTGACTTTTCTTCATCATACAAACCGGCAGTCGGTTTGTCAAGGTGAAAAAATTGATGGGGCTTTGAAGCCCCACCAGCGAAGATTAGATCTTCTGTTCATCCTAAGATCCAGAGTCCCGGCTTGACCTGTTGCAATGGAGCGTGCTCCAAAAATACAGCGTTGACAACGTGGGACAGATGGTAGGCCTGAAGGATCAACAGCACTCCGCTCGTTAACCCCACTCCCACGGTGACGGCCAGAAGCACACTTGCATCTGCCGCACAAGCCGCTTCATATGTATATGAACTCCCTTCAATTGTCGAGTCCCCTCCAAACTCACCGAATCATCGGTGGCAAAAATGATCATTGGCCACTATCATGTTGATCATTTTTACCGTTAAATGGTGGTCATATACCGGTTAGGATGCGATGAAGGCGTTGGTTATTCCATTAGAAGTTCATCTGAACGGAACTGTTCTTGCACAGGGTACCGTAATATGCAAAAGGGGTGACCCACAAATATCCTGTACGGTCGAAATCATCACCGGTTCTTAGGTACCCAGAATATTCCGAAAATATGTTATAAGCGGTATAACAACGAATTCTGTCATAACGACTAAATAGTTAGGATGGGAGTACCAACGATAAGGTCCTTTCTTCACAAGACCGCTTTCTGGAACGATATAAATTCTTGTATTCCAATATGGCCCCAGGGAATAGATACACCAGTATCGCAAAAACTGAGAAAGAATGAGAATGATACAAGGCACCATCCACCAGGTCGGGGGATTCGCGCCGGCACCTACCTCCATAAAAAGACTGACGAGAAAGCCTGTGTGTATGAACACGATGTATTTAAAATGGCTCTTACCAACTTCATACCCGCCTTGAGAGATGGCCCACTTCCCATTTCTTCTTGCCAACCATAATTCCACAAAGCGTTGGAGGATAAGAAAGAGGAAAAGGAATAGAAAATAATGATTGATATGTATCGGCTAGACTCCTTCCGCAAGTATAAGTTCAGAACTAAAGCCTGGGCCGAGGGCGGAAATAAGAGTCGCTTCACCTTTTTGTATCGGTTCATTTTTAAGAAAACGGTCTAATACAAAGAGAACGGTGCAAGATGACATATTTCCATTTTCACGGAGGATCTGTTCTGCCAAACGCAGTTTTTCAACAGGTATGGACAGTGACTTCTGATATGCCTCTAAAACCTTTTTCCCACCCGGATGTATAACATAATGATCAATCTCCTCGTTTAAACGATAGAAATTCGTGAATTCACGGATCGTCTTCGGTAGTTCCCGTTTTACCAAAGTAGGAATATCGCGTGAAAAGATGACATGAAATCCGGATGACGAAAAATCCCATCCCATGACATCATAGCTATCTTTTAAAAGTGTGCTCATCGTTCCTTTAATCTTCAACTTTCCTTTTAGGGATGCCCGATCCCCAGAGACTAAAACCGCTGCAGCACCATCGGCAAAAAGGGAAGTCGCTACCAGATTGCTTTTCGTTTTATCGTCACGTTGAAATGTTAATCCGCAAAGCTCGACAGCGACGACAATCGCAAGTTCATCGGGATGTGCCTGGACATAATCGTAAGCCCTGGAGAGACCCGCTGCTCCCCCCGCACAACCTAAGCCCCAGATGGGAGTCCGTTTCATGTGTGGATGTGCATCAAGTTCATTCAAAATCCTCGCATCGATACTTGGTGTCGCCAGTCCAGTGGTGGAGATAAAGAATAGATGATGAACTTCATTCAGACTGAGTTGAACCTGGTCAAGGCAATTTTTAAGTGCATCCATTCCTAACTTGACGGCATTGTCTATGTAAAGTTGATTTTTTCTTTTAAAATCGTGTGTTTCCGCAAAATGTTCGATCGGCATACAAAAACGTCGCGTATCTATCTGTGTATTTTCAAAAACCCGAAGCAATCGGTCTATATCAGGAAACCTATCTGAGAACATCTCTCTCACAATCGGAAGAATGTCTTTTTGTTGATATTCGTAGGGGGCTTTTGCGATTCCAGTTGATACGATGTAAGGCACAAAAATCATCCTTCCCTTAACACCATTGCATTGATACTCGTCATTGTTGCAATATCCTCATGCGCAACACGATCATTCTATTTGATTACTTTTTACAGTTCTTCGGATCATTATCCGCGATATTCCTTACTCCTACAAAGAAAAGCCGTATCTGAACAGGGTACATCCAAATATCAGAATGGGTGGGAATAGAATTTCAATTCATGGGTAAAGTAAAAGCAAAAAATTGGGTAGGTGTTACTAAAATGGAGAATGATCAAGACCTGAAACATACACTTTCTTACATCCATTCAGAACTCAATCGTATGGAAACAATGGCTGGAACACTTTCTTCAATTGAACGTGAGCACTACAACAAACTTACAAAACTCACCTCAAACCCAGAAATCCACGACTCCAAATTCAACATATTTGTCAACCAGTTCTTTGACGATCGTGAGTTAGTGGATCTTGCGGTTGAAGAACAAAATGCTGCCCGTCAACTCGAAACCATGAAGCAAATGTGTTTCGCGATGGCTCAAAAAATTGAAGAGATAAAAAACGTAGTTGATCGTGGTGAACTCGGGGAGAGTGCTCAACGTGCTGAGACTCATTGAACATTTTATCCGTTCATTTATTAACGAATCTGTCGACAAAGCGATTACGAGAGCAATGAGACCAATACACCGAGAACCTGTTTGAAATGATTCCTGCAACGAATAAAGTGGGCATGACGAACCTTATGGAAATTGCCATGCGGGCGAATCAAGGAACTCCTATCTCACGCCCTCTTGGAAGCCCTATTCATATGTCTCCATGGGAGAAGATTCTGTTCAATCCTGTACATCTCTTTCGTTTTCCAACGCCTGAAAACGTCGGAATCCGTACTTCAATCACCATAGGACACCGTGCGAGAAAACCATTGACCCTTTCCATTCCAATTATGATTGCCGCTATGTCTTTTGGAGGTGCGTTAAGCAAAAGCACCAAAATCGCTTTGGCCAAAGCGGCAACCGCTGTCGGTACAGCCACAAACTCTGGTGAAGCAGGGCTCCTTGAAGAGGAAAGGGATGCGGCTCATCTATTCATTGGTCAGTATAATCGAGGGGGATGGATGAACACCCCCGACAAATATAAGCGTCTGGATGCCATTGAAATTCAATTGGGTCAAGGTGCACAAGGTTCAGCGCCACAACGCACAACAGCAAAAAATATCGGGGAGGACTTTCGAGAAGTTTTTGGTTTACACGAGGGCGAAGACGCCCTGATTCATTCGCGCCTGCCGGGGGTTAATTCAAAGGATGACTTTATTCAATTAGTAAGGCGTCTTCGAGACGAAACAGGTGTACCCATAGGACTGAAAATAGCCGCCACGCATCATCTTGAAAAAGAATTACAAATTGCTGTAGAAGCCGAAGTGGATTTCGTAACCCTTGATGGTGCGGAAGGTGGAACGCATGGAGGGTCACCCACCTTACAAGATGACGTTGGATTACCCACTCTTTTTGCTATCACAAGAGCAGCTGAGTTCTTCGTGCGAAAAGGCGTAATGGGTGATATCAACCTGATTGCAACCGGGGGACTCGTGACACCTGGACAAATGTTGAAGGCAATGGCATTGGGGGCAGATGGTGTCTATATTGGTACAGCCGCTATCATGGCGCTTGTCAGTGAACAAATGGTGAAAGCTGTACCGTTTGAACCGCCCACGAGCTTAGTTATATATACAGGTAAAATGACAGACCAATTAAATATTGACCAAGCAGCCATGAATGTAGTTCGATATCTGAATGCTTGTGTTCAAGAAATGGAATCCGTAGCCGTAACACTCGGTAAAACTGCATTATCGGATATTACAAAGTCAGATCTGTGTACGATTGACCCTTTCATCGCCAAAGCGACAGGAATCCAACTCGGATACGTTGCACCTGAGAATCAAGACCGTTTCTTTGAAGAAACGAAGCCTTTTTTCCACACATTTGAAGGTCAAGTCGAAAGTCATTCCTATATGAATCTCCATTAAAAAATATATAGGTCAAAAGCCTAGAGGAATTTTCCCCCTAGGCTTTTCATTTTCGGGCATGCTGGCTTGACAAAAATTCACCGAAACCTTATTAGTGGACTGAGTGGATTCAGTAATACCGGTTACAATTTGTAATCGTTATCTTAAAGGCAAGGAGGATGAGACATGCCTTATGAAATCAGATTGAAACGGATTTATGAGCCGTCAGACACGGGGGACGGAAAACGCATTTTGGTCGACCGTTTGTGGCCGCGCGGGGTGAAAAAGGAGCAAGCCCGTTTGGACGAATGGATGAAAGGAATCGCACCTAGTCCGGGACTGCGACGACAGTTTAACCACAAACCGGAGCGTTTTGCGGAATTTCGCGAGCTTTACGAAAAGGAACTCGCTTCCGATCCCCTCCATCAACAGTTGATCAACCAAATCTGTCAATATGCACAGGAAGGAAATGTCACCCTTCTTTACGCGGCGAAAGACCCGGTGCATAATCATGCGGTGGTGCTTAGGGATTGGGTGAAGAAAAAGCTGAGGTGAGAGGGGATTCGCCCGTTTACAAACAGTGACATGGCTGGAGTAAAGGCATTACGAATCTCCATTAATTCATGGGTCAAAAGCCTAGAGGAATTTTTCCCCCTAAAGGCTTTTCATTTTCTTATTTGGATTGGAGGAGATGATCTCCTCAATCTTTGTATTCGTCTTTCAATTGGAGGTTTTCTCCGTAATGAGATAAGGGATGGAAGGGGATCGGTTCTGTGCTCTCGATGGTGAGCAACCGTTGTTTGAATTCTTCCAGGTATCGTTCCCGCTGTTCATCGGAAGCGCTTGCGACACTCCAAGCGATGAAGGGAGGCAGCACTTCCATTCCCGAGAAGAACAGCATACCGTGATGGATCGGAAACAGGATCTGGTCGATGTCCCCGTTAATTCCGTCTTTGCTATAGATATGGGCGGGACCGCCCGTGGTCAGGGAGAGCATCGCCTTTTTCCCCTTCAATCCGCCTTTGTCGTACCACATACCGCCCCCGTAGACAAATCCCATGGCGAAGACCCGGTCAATCCATCCCTTCAAAATAGCGGGAACGGAGAACCACCAGAGAGGGAATTGGAACAGCACGAAATCAGCCCAACGGAGTTTCTCCATCTCAGCGGCGATATCCGGGGAAAACAATCCGTTTTGAGACGCATGGATCTGCTCCAGTTGGTATTTGAAAAATTCGGGATTGGACAGTTCCACAAAATCCTCCCGATCTGCAACGGCTTTGAAGTTCATGGCGTACAAATCCGAAACCTGCACTTGGTGACCCTGTTCTGTCAAAAACCGAACCGCCAAATCCTTCAATGCTCCATTGAAGGATTTAGGTTCCGGATGAGCATAGACAATCAATGCGTTCATCCTTAGAATACCTCCTTGTGATCCTTTATGAACTGCCATTCGGGCATGCCGGCTTGAAGCCTGCTGTATGCGGGCTGTCTCTTCACTTTTTCAACCGGTTTGGAACCCGGCCGATCTATACGTGTTATCGGATTTCGGCGACGATCTTGCCGCGGACATGCCTTTGAGCCAATTGAGCCAGTCCGTCCGGGATTTTCTCAAAGGGGATGACCTGCTCCAGCATGGGGGAAATTTGCTTAGTCCGGACAAGTTCGGCCAGTTCTTGGTTCATTGTCCGAAGATCCTCTTGGGCCACTCGATCACCCGACAGATGCGCAGCCCCCAATGCAACCTCCTGGATGGAGACAGCTTTAGAGAAGGGGCGGATTTTTGAAAAATCGGGAAATCCCGCAATACAGACGAGTCGTCCATTGAAAGCCAGCATCTCCAACCCTGCCGTGGCACTCTGTCCGCTGACGGTGTCCACTACCACGTCGACGCCGCGGCCCTCCGTCAGTTCCATCACACGTTCCGTCATGTTTTCCGCATTGTAATCGATGGCTTCCTCAGCTCCGAGGCGAAGCACGTAATCACGGTTTCGCGCCGAGCATGTAGTGATGACACGTGCCCCGGACCGATTCGCCAGTTGAACGGCGAAACCGCCCACACCACCGGCCCCCGCCTGAATGAGAACTGTTTCTCCGGCATGGATATGTGCCTTGCGGTGCAGAGCCTGATAAGCGGTCATTCCCGCGCAAGGGAGGGCGGCCGCTTCCGTAAAAGAGACCCCATTAGGAATTCGGGCCGCCGTGTGGGCGGTGGTGATGGCGTATTCCGCATAGCCACCCGGTTTGGACAGGTCACCGTGGTAAAACACACGATCACCGACCGACCACTCGGTTACTCCTTCACCCAACGCGTCCACGATGCCGGCAACATCCAAACCGAGCACGAAGGGGTAGTTCCAACCAAGATATCCGTCAGCAGCCAGTTTATAATCCACCGGGTTTAATCCTACTGCCAGCACGCGGACGCGGATTTCTCCGGGGCCGGGTTCCGGTTTGGGCAGATCCGCCATGCGTAATGTCTCCGGACTCCCCGGTCGGTCCAATACCATCGCTTTCATTGATCCACTCACCTCACAGAACTTTTTCCCTGGTTACCATGTGTCGTTGAGCAAATGTAAGGAAGCAAAGGGGGAGTTCCTATGATTTTGGTGACTGTAAACATTGTATAATTGGAGTATATTTTAATGAAGTATGCACTTATAAGTCATATAGTTTCCTAAAAGTAACCAAAAGGGGTGGACATCGTGGACAAGGCTTATCAATGCCCGGTGGAAGCCACACTGGATGTGATCGGTGGGAAATGGAAAGTGCTTATCCTTTGGCATCTGAAAGGGAAGGTTCGTCGGTTCAGTGAGCTGAAGCGGCTAATTCCCAACATCACTCAAAAAATGTTAACACAACAGTTGCGGGAACTGGAGGCTGAGGGATTGATCCATCGTCGAGTGTATGCGGAAGTCCCTCCCAAAGTGGAATACTCCCTGACCGAATATGGAAAAACCCTCAACCCGATCCTGGAGATGATGTGCCAGTGGGGAGCGGAACACATCAATCAGGTGGAAGAAAGAAAGACGGTGGCGCCGGAAAACAATTGAGAGATTCTAGTCACCTCAGGTTGTCTTGAAGCTGAAAGAGGGTGCGAGCACCGATGATTGGGATATGCACTACGGGATGTTGGCGAACCCAGTTCAGGGCAACCTGAGCCGTAGACTCATTTTTTACCTTATAAATACATATGTGTAAAATACATTCCCCTTCGTATTTTTTATATGAACTGTATTTTATTTGAGGGAGTGAACCAACTGTGCCGCTCACGAAATATATCGATAAACTACCCATTCCTCATGTTTTACAACCGAAAAAGAAGGAACGCGGAGTGCCTTTGTACGAAGTCAGAATGAAACAGGTAAAACAAAAACTCCATAGTGAACTTCCAGAGACAACGGTTTGGGGATATGAGGGTATCTACCCGGGGCCCACAATCGAAGTAAAACGCGGCGAACGAATTCAAGTAAAATGGGTGAATGATCTTCCGCCCGATCATCTGCTCCCAGTGGATAAAACAGTACATGGGGCACAACCTCCGACCCCGGAAGTTCGTACAGTTGTTCATCTCCATGGCGGGCACGTACGCCCGGAAAATGATGGGTATCCTGAAGCCTGGTTTACTGAAGGATTCAAACAAACGGGGCCTTTCTTCGTTCATAAAGTCTATGAATACCCGAACTGTCAACGGGCTACCACACTGATGTACCACGATCATGCGTTGGGTATCACTCGTCTGAACGTTTACGCAGGACTGATTGGTTTTTACCTGATTCGTGATGAGCGTGAAAAAAAACTCCACTTACCAAACGGGAAATATGAAATTCCATTGTTAATTCAGGACAAGTCATTCAACCCGGACGGTTCCCTTTTTTACCCGAGACAACCGAATCCCCCGGTTCAAGGAGCGGACCCGTCCATCGTGCCGGAGTTCTTCGGCGATACCAATCTGGTAAATGGAAAGGTTTGGCCTTATTTAGAAGTAGAACCGAGAAAATATCGGTTCCGAATTGCAAATGGGGCAAATTCCCGTTTCTACAGACTGAGACTTTCTTCGGGACAACCGTTTGTTCAAATTGGTACAGACGGTGGATTCCTGGAAACTCCGGTGACAGTGAACGAACTCCTGCTTAGCCCTGCGGAACGCGCAGACGTTATTATCGATTTTTCAGGTCATAACGGGGAAAAGATCCTTCTCACCAATGACGCTCCGACACCCTTTCCCAACGGAAATCCTCCCGATCCTGATACAACCGGACAGATCATGCAATTTCGTGTCAAACAGAACCTTGCACAGAAGGATAAAAGTTCAATTCCGGCTCATCTCAGTTGCATCGAACGTCTTTCAGAAACGGATGCCAGCGGTACGAGAGACCTTACACTCACCGAATCAAGAGACTCATTTGGACGACCTAAGCTGCTACTAACGAGTAGAGAATGGAACGATCCGATTACTGAAGCACCCCTCCAGGGAAGAACCGAAATCTGGAGACTTATAAACAAAACGCGTGATACGCATCCAATCCATTTACATCTCGTACACTTTCAAATCCTGGATCGACAGAAGTTCACCGAAACTTCTACAGGCGAAATCATACCTATCGGTTCAGTGATGCCACCGGATCCCAATGAAAAAGGATGGAAAGACACCGTTCGAGCCAATCCGGGAGAGATAACCCGAATCATCACTCGCTTCATCCCCTTCTCTGGACTATATGTTTGGCACTGTCATATCCTTGAACATGAAGACTATGAGATGATGCGTCCATATGGGGTTGTCGAATCTCCATTGTTTAACCCATGTACAGACAGAGATATTCTCTGCCCTGACGATCGTTTTCGTGATTGCTTTGATTGTCAGAAGGATCATGATAGGGTAGGACTAGCTAAATGGACGCGAACTATGATCTGGAAGATATTAATCAGAAAAATCATCGCAAAACGCGGAAGATAGTCTGACCTCATCGACACTCCCTGCATCGCGACGAAATCTAAAGTATTTCGTAGAATTATTTGCGGATAACCTTAACTCGATGTGCATACGGCCGTACCCCTGTCTGTGCGTTTTTTCTTATTGAAAAAATATACATTACAATGTATAATAATTCATACGTTCCAATAATGATGAGGTGACGGGATCATGAAGATCGCGGTGATTGGTGCGACCGGATACACCGGTGCTGAACTGCTTCGCATTTTATCTATGCATCCACGTGTAGAGGTATCTGTTCTTACTTCCGACTCCTCTGCGGGAAAGTCTATCGCTCAGTTATATCCACATGTACGTGATATTTATAAACACACATTGCAACAAGCAGATCCGGCGGAAATAGCCAAACAGGCGGATCTGGCATTTGTCGCCCTTCCCGGCGGTCTTTCCAGCGGGATTGTTCCCGGGCTGATCGAAGCCGGGCTTAAAGTCATTGACCTTGGAGGAGACTTCCGCTTGCCGGCTCCTCTTTATGAAACATGGTATAAGAAGCAAGCCCCTCCTGTTGAATTGCAGCAACAGGCTGTCTACGGCTTGTCCGAGTGGTACGCGGAAGAAATCGCACAAGCGAATCTGATCACTAACCCGGGCTGTTACCCGACGGCTACTCTGCTAGGATTGCTGCCTCTCGTGAAAAATGGACTGATCGAACTCGATTCGATCGTCGTCGATGCGAAATCAGGCGTATCCGGTGCGGGTAAAGCCCTTTCATTAAACACTCACTATCCAGAAATTAACGAGAATTTAAAAGCATACAAATTAGGTGTACATCAACACATCCCCGAGATTGAAACGCAGCTTGCCCGTGTCGCTGGCGAAGATGTCACGATTTCATTCACTACACATCTCGTACCGATGGTACGCGGCATTTTAACGACTTCCTATGCGCGTTTGAAAGATCGTTGGACGACGAGGGATTTACTGGATCTGTATCAACAAGTGTATGAAGGGGCAACTTTTGTACGCATACGTCCGGAAGGAGAATTCCCCGCAACGAAAGAAGTAGCCACATCGAATTACTGCGACATCGGACTTTATGTAGATGAGCGGACCAGAAGGGTCACTGTCATCTCGGTGATCGATAATCTGGTAAAAGGGGCATCTGGTCAAGCGGTGCAAAATCTGAATTTGATGAACGGCTGGGACGAGGCGACAGGCCTTGGATTTGTCCCCGTGTATCCGTAAATCGACGAAAGGGAGTACCGATATGGAGAAGACACTGCAAAATCTGATCCGTGTGAATGGCGGAGTGACAGCAGCCAAAGGATTTCGTGCCGCGGGGATCAAGGCGGGAATCAAGGCCGGGCGTAAAGATCTCGGATTGATCGTTTCGGATGTGCCGGCAGCGGCAGCCGGTGTGTTCACGACAAATGTCGTACGCGCTTCTTGTGTCACCGTTACGGAGTCGGTTGTCAAACATAGCGGTGTTCTGCAAGCTGTCGTCGCGAATGCGGGAAATGCAAACGCTTGTACCGGAAAACAGGGTGAATTGGACACATTGCAGATGCAACAATGGACGGCCGAGGCGATCGGAATTGATTCCACACTTGTGGGAGTGGCTTCTACAGGTGTAATCGGAGTCCCTCTTCCTATGGATAAAGTAAGCGAAGGCATTCGTCACGCAGCCTCGATGTTACACGTTACAGGCGGAGACGATTTTGCCGAGGCGATCTTGACGACCGATACGTGCAAGAAGGAAATTGCCGTACAAGTGGAGATTCACGGGAAAACGGTAACGGTCGGCGGTGTGGCCAAAGGTTCGGGCATGATTCATCCCAATATGGCAACGATGCTCGCATTCATCACCACCGATGCGGCAGTTCGTGCGGATGCCCTGCAGCGTGCATTATCGCAGATTACGGACAAGACGTTCAATCGCATCACCGTCGACGGGGATACGAGCACGAACGATATGGTGCTTGTTATGGCCAACGGTCTGGCAGCTCATGTGTTGCTGGTCGAAGAGGATCCGGAGTGGGATCGTTTTGTCGGCGCGCTTCACACGGTGTGTTTGCATCTGGCAAAAGCGATTGCACGCGATGGAGAAGGGGCGACCAAATTGATCGAGGTCACCGTGACGGGTACTCGCACGGAAAGCGAAGCGGTGCAGATCGCGAAAACGATCGTTGGTTCAAGCCTTGTGAAAACGGCCATATATGGGACGGATGCAAACTGGGGCCGGATCATCGCGGCTGCGGGGCGGGCTGGCGTGAGTATCGACCCTGGCAAGATCGATGTGAAATTAGGTTCGATCCTTGTTTGCCAAGAGGGGATGGGCCTTGCATTCGATGAAGATCAGGCGAAATCGTATCTGGAGAATGAAACCGTATCGATTACGGTCGACTTGCATCAAGGAGATGCGAACGCCACCGCATACGGCTGTGACCTGACATATGATTACGTAAAAATCAACGCCAGCTATCGTACCTAGAACGGAGTTGAAAGTCAATGACGGAATTGAGGGAAAAAGCGAACACCCTGATCGAAGCGTTGCCCTATATCCGACGGTTTGCCGGAAAGACGGTCGTCATCAAGTACGGAGGTTCAGCCATGGGAGGGCCATTCGAACAGGTGATTCTCGACATCGTATGGCTTTGTCATGTAGGGATCAAACCTGTGATTGTACACGGGGGCGGCAAAGAGATCTCATCCACCCTGAGCCGCTTGGGCATCGAAGCCCGATTTGTGGACGGCCTTCGCATCACTGACGCCCAGACGATGGATGTGGTGGAAATGGTGCTTGCAGGCAAGATCAACAAACGGATCGTCGGGATGTTTGGCAAGCATGGTGTGAAAGCGGTCGGTATCTCGGGAGTGGATGCAGGTACGCTGCAAGTCAAGAAGAAAGAGTACCAACATGGCGATCTCGGACAGGTTGGGGAAATCACGACCGTGGACACGGGTTTATTGACAAGCTTGGTTGAATCAGGATTTGTACCTGTGGTCGCTCCTATCGGAGTGGATGAAAAGGGCGAGCGTTACAATGTGAATGCCGATTCGGCGGCAGGAGCCATCGCCGGTGCGCTCGGTGCCGAAAAACTGGTGTTGCTTACGGATGTTCCCGGTATCATGCGAGAAACGGCAAGCGGGAAAGAAGTGATCTCCCGGATCACGGCGGATGAGATTCGGGAACTTATTGCGGACGGCACGATTTATGGCGGGATGGTGCCAAAGGTCGAAGCATGTCTGGGGGCGCTTGAATCGGGGGCCAAACATGTGCACATCGTGAATGGCGAAGAACCGCATGCTCTTCTGCTTGAGGTGTTCACCGACAAAGGAATCGGTACGATGGTATTGGGAGGGGATTCACATGCATGATGCGATCATGCAGACTTACGGGCGCATGCCCGTAACGATGGTGCGTGGTGAAGGCGCGCGCCTGTATGACGAAAACGGCAAGGAATACCTTGATTTCACGGCGGGGATCGCCGTAACGAACCTGGGGCACAGCCATCCTGCCATCACGGAAGCGATCAGCAAGCAAGCGGCACAACTGATCCACTGTTCGAATCTCTACTATAACCCCTCACAGATCAAGCTGGCCGAAACATTGGTCGAACATTCCTGCATGGATCAAGTCTTTTTTTGCAATTCGGGCGCGGAAGCGAATGAAGCGGCGATCAAGCTTGCGCGCAAGTATGCCTTTGATCATTACGGCCCCGAAAAATATGAGATCATCACGTTTAAAGATTCGTTTCATGGCAGAACGATGGGTGCTATCACCGCGACCGGTCAAACCAAATATCAAAAAGGGTTCGGGCCGCTCGTCCCCGGGTTTCATTATGCGGAAGCGGGAGACTTACATTCGGTCTTGGGGCTGATCAATGAAAAGACATGTGCCATCATGATTGAACCGGTACAAGGGGAAGGCGGCGTGCTGCCGATGAATCCCGATTTTTTGACCGCACTGCGAAAGCTTTGTGACGAGAAAGGGATTCTGCTCATTTTCGATGAGATTCAAACGGGTATCGGCCGGACAGGCACACTTTTTGCGTATGAGCAGTTTTCGATCGAACCGGATATTCTTACACTGGCGAAAGGATTGGCGAACGGGGTACCGATCGGGGCCATGCTTGCGAAGAAACACGTATCCAAGGTCTTCACGCCGGGAACACACGCTTCGACTTTCGGCGGGAATCCGCTGGCGACAACCGCTGCTCTGGCGACACTTGATATTCTTCTCGGGAAAGGATATCTCGAACGCGTGCGTACGCTTGGTAACTACCTGGCGGATCGTCTGGCGGAATTGGTGAAGAAATACGAAATCGCTGTCGAAGTGCGCGGCATGGGTTTAATGAGAGGGGTCTTGCTGAAGGAAGGAGCGGGGGCTGTCGTCTCCGCCGCATTTGAAAAAGGCCTTCTGCTCACAGTGGCAGGGGGAAACACAGTCCGTTTCGTCCCGCCTTTTGTAATCACGGAAGCGGATATCGATCAAGCCGTCTCGATTGTCGATCAAGTGTTAGGAGAAAAATCTATGGAATTTGAAAAATAAAAAAATATGGTTTACAAACTTCTCCAGTCGATATATAATCATTTCCATATCAAATCGTTCCCAAAAGGAGGTCTAGCGATGAAGCGCAAACTGATGATCATCAACCCAATTGCATATTCAATCGTTCGGCCTCCGTGGGATCATCAGGTTCAGTTATAACTTTGATCACCCCTAGATAGCGATAAAAAGCCACTGGCCGTTCTGGCTGTGTGTTTCCCCTCGGGAAATCCACAGTTTGATAAGTCAGTGGCTTTTTATATTCAAAAAACAAACGAAAGGAGGAATGCATGGTGAGAGTTTACATGAATAGGATGAAATGTTTGTTTGTTAAAGGTGACGGTTCCACATAACCGAGATAGGAGGGCTTCGTTTGTTAGCCATTCAAGTGTTCGGATTCTCAATTACGATTTCCATGGAAAAAAGGAAACAATCGCCTCAAGAGATTGAAGGGATGCTGCAAGTTTCACAAATCATGGAGGAGATTGTGGACAATCGTTTAAACATCTTTCGCAAGTTTTAGGATCGATCATATTCCCGATTCCAAACAAGCGGATGCGTATTCTTATTAGAGGTGCGCATCCGTTCGTTTTTCCGTGAAATTACATATCTTCCCTGTATCGGCGCATCCTACAAGCATCGAGAACACGAGGAAAGGATGTCTTTATGCCAAAACAACAAGTACAGCAAGTGCGTACAGTCGCAGAAACGATTTTGGAACAATTGGCGCTCTGGGGGGTGGAGCGCATCTATGGAGTGGTCGGTGACGCCATTCTGGGGCTGATGGATGCACTGGCCAAACAGGATCGAATTCGTTTTATCGCTGTCAGGCATGAATCGATGGCCGCGATGATGGCATCGGCTGAAGCGAAATTAACGGGACGGTTGGGAGTGTGTGTGGCCACCATGGGGCCTGGTATGGTGAACCTGCTCAACGGATTGGCCGATGCACATCTCGATCAAGCCCCGGTACTCGCCATTACCGGGCAGGCCCCTTTGAACAAAGTGGGAGCGGATGATAAACAAGTGATCGATCAACAGGTGATGATCCAACCTCTCGCACGCTTTAGCACGTTGCTCGCAAGTCCTGACGCTACGGTGGATCTTCTGGCGAAAGCGTTGCATATCGCTCAAACGGAAGGGGCAGTCACCCATCTTTCCATCCCGAAAGATCTATTTACACAAAAACAATCTGAACAGGCGCGTCCTCCCGTTCACATGCTGTATGCAAAACATCATTTTCAAGAAGAAGATTTGGTCCCGGCCATCGAGACTTTAAAGTTCGCCCAACGCCCCATGATCGTCGCGGGTGTGGGTGCGCGCAAAGCGATCGATAGCATAAAGACTCTCGCAGAAGTGTGGGGCGCCGGGTTGGTTTTAAGTCTAGGTGCGAAAGGAAGCGTGGACGAGTCGTTTCCGTTGTTGGCGGGCGGAATCGGCGAAGGGGGAAATCCGGATGTTTCGCAACTGATGAATGATGCGGATATTATTTTGCTCGTCGGTGATACATGGTGGCCGGAAGGGTTTGTCCCGAAAGAGGCACGGATCGTGCAAGTGGATACAGCCCCGCGCAATATCGGACACAAAATGACTGTGGAGATCGGTATCGTGGGTGATGCGGGGGCCGTCATACCTGTATTCGTCGACGCGCTCCGGGCACACATGTGCAACCAGAGTTGGCTTCGCAGAGTTCGAGAAGTGAAGGAAAAATGGGACAAAACGATCGAAGAGGAAGGAAACAGGAGCGGTACGCCGATCCCTCCCCAGCGGGTCATCCGTGCCATCGAGCGGACCGTCAGGCCTGATTCGATCCTCACGGTGGATACGGGTGATCATACCGTCTGGTTTAGCCGTATTTTTCGTTCCAAAGGGCAGCGTCTTCTTTTCTCGGGCGATTGGCGCACGATGGGATTCGCATTGCCGGCGGCGATCGCTGCGAAACTCTGCTGTCCGGAACGGCAGGTATTGGCGCTCGTAGGTGATGGTGGGCTCGCGATGTCGCTTATGGAATTGTCGACAGCCGTCCGTTATCTCTTGCCGATCACGCTCGTCGTGATGAACAATGGAACACTGCAAATGGAAAAGAGCAAAATGATCGTACAAGGGTATATGCAAGAGGGAGTGAATTTGAACAATCCGGATTTCGTCGCGCTTGCACAGGCGTGCGGTTGGAATGCAATGAAAGTGGGGAGAGATACGGAACTGGAGGGGGCGCTAGAACAGGCGCTGATGAGCGAACGTCCGACGTTACTGGATGTACATGTTCAGGATACCATTCCGCCTTTAACCGCGAAAAAGCCGCTTCAAGGATAGATTCCTGGAGCGGCTCTAATGATCGTGGAAACCATTGAGCCACCCAGCGGAGCTTTTATTGAAAAGAGGTTGTTCAGCAAGTGAGGAAACAAAGCTCTTGCGTATATTATGGTTTTCTACTTGAGCATGCTCGAACATACCGCGGATGGCTCAAGGAACGGGTACGAGTGAAGGAATATAAAAGATCATGGCGATCTCGTCACAGGTGGGGAATTTTTTGCAATTCATGCAATCTTTCCACACTTTCTGCGGCAATGATTCTTTCTGAATGAGTTGGAAACCGCATTTTTCGAAAAAAGCGACTTGATAGGTGAGCGCGAATACGCGGGCGATTCCCAGCGATTCCGCTTCTTGAATCAATTGTAAAACCAATTGTTTACCGATGCCTTTCCCTTTGGAATCAGGAGCGATGGCAAGCGAACGGATTTCTGCCAGATCAGACCAGAGGATGTGCAATCCGGCCACTCCGATCACCCGACCGTTCTCTTCCGCAACCGTCAATGATTGAAGGTTTTCATAAAGGGACAAGCGTGAACGCGAGAGAAGAAGTCCTTCTTCCGCATACTGTTGAATCAATGTATAGATGGCCTCGACATCGGGCATGACTGCTTTCCGTAAGATCATAATCGATCCCGTCCTTCTGTATTTAAATGCAAGTATATGAATTATTATACGATTTGTGTTCAAAAAAAGTCTACCCTGTCTTGAAAATCAATACTTCACCTACCGGAGTGATTTTTTATTCGTACAGCGGTATACACGTTCGCCCGTTTTCATCGATTTTGTGCACCCGTCCATACGGGAAGCGTGCTTTGTTCGTACAGTAATGATAAAAGCACACAATAAGAAGGTGAAAATGATGGTTCCAGGGATTTGGGCGGGTGGCCCCGGCACCGGATGGTGGGGATTGTCCGGATGGGCAGTCGCGTTTCTGATCGGTTTCATTGTCGTGTTTTTCATCGCCGCAGTCTATTCGGCGTACCTTCCACGGTATTGAATATTCATAATGATGTTTGAGCCCTACGAGCCATTGGCTCTGGGGCTCTTATCTTTTTAGAGAATCATAGAAAACATTTATGAAAAGTAACCAGAAGTGGTGTTATGTGAAACCTATTATGGAAACGCATAATTTCCGTTTGGGGAAGTGAATGTTCTCAAAACGTATGGAATCTATACATTTTTTCAGAATGGCATATATTTTGCTTTTTAAGTCAGCGTATGAAGCGCAGTGTGTATAGAAATCGTTACGATAACGGAATAATTTTTCGAGGTGGAAGACTGAATGTTTTTACAAACGTATGTCCCGCTCTCTCCCGTCGTGTGGTCGGTACTGCTCGCTGTCTTACCGCTCGTGCTGTTATGTTTGCTGCTCGCAACCGCGTGGATGAAGCCGCCTGGTGTATACGGTGTCACATTGTTGCTAACGATCGCATTGGCAGGTGGCGTGTGGAACATGCCGATGGGTATGATCACGAGCACGGTGTTATATGGTGTGCTGTTTGCTCTTTTTCCGCTGTTCTACATGATTTGGAGCTCCTTGTTACTGTTTCGGGTTGCTGAAAAATGCAGATATATCGATTCGATTCAAAATACTTTGAAATCTGCAGAAAATGGAATCGAATGGAAAGTGCTTTTGGTCGGATTCGGTTTGACTGCTTTTATCGATAGTACGGCAGGTTTTTTGGCTCCCATAACAATTGTGACAGCATTATTGTCACAACTGGGAGTCGACAGGGAGAAAAGTGCGGTGGCAACGTTAACGTCTTGTGCAATACCTGCCGTATATGGTGCGGTGGGTGTCCCCATCTTGTTGTTGTCCCAGGTAACAGGGCATCCGCTGACAGAAATTTTACGGCAAAGTGCATGTTATGATTTCGTACCGGCGATGGCTGCCCCTTTTCTCACCTGTTTGGCCACTTGCGGTTGGAAATCGGCGAAACAATTTTTGAGTCCTTGTTTGATTGGGGGTTTTTGTTATGCGGCCGCCACTCTGATCAGTGTGCTTTATATATCTCCTTTTTTAGGTGGGATGATTGGTGCCGGGGTGTACATCGCCGTGATTGTACTGTTGGCGAAGAACCGTAGAATCTTCACGGAAAAATGGTTAGCCAAGCAATTCTTAAAAAGCTGGTGGCCGTTTGTCTTACTGACCCTGTGTGTGATGATCTGGAATCTCCCTATTGTACAAACGGCTCTTTTGCGTATAGGGCGGGATTGGCCGATCCCGATGTTAGACAAATTGGTCATAACGCAAGCTCCATTTGGTCATGGCGCTCTGTCAGCAGTTTGGAAGGGACAGGTGGCAGCATCGGCAGGTACAGCCATGATAGCAGCTTCGCTCCTTACCGCTCTCACTTCAGGAATGGGATGGCGAGCCTGGTTTCAAATATTCATCTCATCATTATATTCCATGCGATGGGTTGCCTTTAATTTGTCTATGATCTGTTCCGTAGGATTTTTATTGGTATATAGCGGAATCGCAGGGACACTCGCTTATCCATTTCAGCACATGGCTGCGGGATATCTGCTGATTGCCCCTCTGATGGGATGGTTGGGAACTTTTTTAACGGGCAGCAATGCGGCGTCGATTGCGCTGTTTGGAGGTTTGCAGACATTCGCCGCGCAAATGGTACGCTTACCGCCATCGGGAATCGCCGCTTGTTTTGCTGTCGCTGCGGTAGGGGGGAAGATGATCGCTCCGCAGGCTCTTGAAGTGGCTGTTCAATCGGCCGGCCTATCTTCAGGTTCCGAATCGAAACTTCTAAAGAGGCTCGCAGGTTTCAGTCTATTCGTTCCGCTTTTGTCATCAGTTGTGGCAAGCGTGTGGAAACTGGCTGGAATGACTTAGGTTCCAAAACGATGCAATTTAGAACCACTTTAGGAATCCACTATTCTATATAATCGAATAATTACTACTAGATATACTTGGCATAATATTTGCGATGATAAAAGATCGAGGCGGACAGAGGAAAACTGCTGTTGTCCCGCCCATTCAAACGACTCCACCGTGCGCATCATTTTTAGGGAGGTGAAATCGGAGGAGCTTCACTGGGCGATTTTAGTTATTTAATAATACTGAATCTCAAATTTCAATTCATTACGGGGGGATAAAATGTGTCGATCGCTGCCAATACGAATACACAAAGCTTGGTTCTAAACGACCGCCAAATTTGGATTGCTTCTATTGCATCGGTTTTAGGCTGGTCATTGGATCTTTTTGACCTGTTTGTTCTGTTATATGTGGCGCCTGTCATCGGTCAATTGTTCTTTCCGACCGATATCCCGGCCCTCTCATTGGCTGCTGTGTACGCGTCTTTTGCCGTTACACTGATAATGCGTCCGGTTGGATCTGCCATTTTTGGTTCATACGCGGACAGACGGGGAAGAAAAGGAGCTATGGTGATCGCGTTCATAGGCGTCGGGGTAACGACGGCTGTATTTGGCTTGCTTCCTACCGTTCATCAGATGGGAATTGCTGCCTCGATTCTGTTCCTTGCTCTTCGCTTGGTGCAGGGTGTATTTGTTGGAGGTGTGGTAGCGTCTACACACACGATTGGAACCGAGTCTGTTACACCTCAATGGAGAGGACTCATGTCTGGGCTGATTGGCGGCGGAGGAGCTGGGATCGGAGCATTGTTAGCTTCCATCGTATATTTCGTGGTTTCGTCTGTTTTTCCAGGATCCGCGTTTAACGAGTGGGGATGGCGATGCATGTTCTTCTCCGGTATCCTTAGTTCTTTCCTCGGTTTCTTTATTTTTAACTCGCTCGAGGAGTCTCCGCTGTGGGAGAAACTCAAACAAGCCGAAGAAGCGAAAAAAGATGCCTCGAAGCAACAACAGTCACCTGTCCGTATCGTCTTTACACAATACTTTGGTGTATTGCTTGTCAATCTTATGATCGTGATTGGCGGAGGGGCGGGTTACTATCTTACATCCGGATACCTTCCAACGTTTCTTAAAATGATCAACAAACTTCCTGCGGGCACAACGTCTTTCATTTTGATGGGTGCAAGTGTGGCATCTATCATCTCCGCGGTGATGTTTGGTTATCTCAGCGATAGGATCGGGCGGAAGAAAACGTTCCTTCTGGTTGGCGCCCTTAACGTGATCGTACTTCCGTTACTCTTCTTGGCGTTGGGAAGTGCAACGGATGTGACCTCGATTACGATCTATGCGATGGGACTTTCATTTCTGGGGAATGCCGGATATGCCCCTGTCTTAATCTTTCTTAATGAACGTTTCCCAACCGCCATTCGCTCAAGTGGAACTGGATTATCTTGGAATATCGGATTTGCCATCGGTGGCATGATGCCGACGTTTGTCTCTTTGGCCAGCGGATTGACGCACAGTATTCCGCTTGCGCTTACCTACTTTTCAATCGGGATCTTTCTCTTATATCTGATTGGCAGTCTCGTGATTCCGGAAACGAAGGGAAATTTCTAGAATCATGTACGGTGGCAGGTCATGCAATAATTTCACAGAGGGGGAGAAAAATGACTATTCTAACGGAGCAGAAGCTTACAGTCTATTACAATTACGTAGGCGGCGAATGGACGGAGTCTTCTTCCAAGGAACTGCTGGAGTCGCGAAATCCGGCCACGGGAGAATTGATCGGTTACGCGCAAAATTCGACCGTTCAGGACGTGGAAGAAGCGATCGATTCCGTTTACCAGGCGTTTCTCCGAAGTGATTGGGGATATAATCCGAAGCGCCGCTATGAAGCACTGCTGGGGTTGGCTCAAAAAATGGAGGAAAATCTGGAACATCTGGCACGGGTTTTAACCATGGAACAAGGCAAGACCATCCGCGAATCGCGGATTGAATTGGCCGGATGTATCGATACTCTGAAATATTTTGCGGGTGCCGCCCGTACCGTATTTGGCCGTTCGATTCAACTGGAACCCAATAATTTCGGAGTCATCGTGAAAGAGCCGATCGGCGTAGTCGGGATTATTTCGCCCTGGAATTGGCCTGCACTTCTGATGATCCGCGAATTGGCCCCTGCTTTGGCGGCAGGGAACGGTGTGATTGTCAAGCCGGCAAGTCTGACTCCGGCCATTTCCGTGGAAATCTTTAAGCTCATTGATCAAGTGCCGCACTTCACCAAAGGAATCGTCAGCATTGTCACGGGACCGGGTCGTTCGATCGGTGCAGCCATGGGAATGAGCAAAAAAATAGACATGATTAGTTTCACCGGTGATACATCCACCGGCAAGGCGATGATGGAGATGGCCGCGAGCAACATCAAAAAGCTTGCTCTTGAATTAGGTGGAAAGTCTCCTAACGTGGTGTTTGAAGATGCTCATTTGGACAAAGCGATACCGCTGATCGGACGTTCCATTTTTATTTCAGCCGGTCAGATTTGCATGGCGGGTTCGCGGTTGTTGGTTCATGAATCGATCAAGGGAGAAGTGCTCTCCCGCCTCAAAGACTTTACCGAAAAACTTAAGGTTGGCAATGGAATGTATGAGTCTACCGACATGGGACCGGTGATTTCCCAAAACCAATTGAATTTGGTAGAGGAATACTGTGAAATCGGACGCCGCGAAGGAAAAATCATTACCGGAGGTTATCGGATAAGGGGCGGTGATTACGATAAAGGGTATTTCTTTGCACCGACAATCATTGATGATCTGCCTTCCAACAGTCGTGTGGTACGGGAAGAAATTTTTGGGCCAGTTCTTGCGGTTCAGTCTTTTTCCAGTGACGAGGAAGCCCTTGCATTGGCGAACGATACTGACTTCGGACTGTCTGCGGGCGTCTGGACGACCGATTTGAACCGTGCGATGCGGATGTCCAAGGGCATCAAAGCAGGAACGGTATGGATCAATACGTACAATAAAAACTTTCCCGAAGCTGAATTCGGAGGCTACAAACAGAGTGGCTTGGGGCGCACCCGGGGGGTTGACGGGTTGATGGAATACTGCGAGACGAAACATGTCCACTTTGAGATCGATGAATCGTGAATCGAAAGGAGGAGGAAAAGAATGAGTGTGGGTCAAGCGATGAAGGCCATTGATTTCGAATTTTCATTTCACCTCCCCACGCGGATCGAATTTGGATATGGCAAGGCCTCCCGGATTGGAGAAATGCTTTTGCAATTGGGAGGAAAAAGAGTGTTTGTAGTGAGTGACAAAGGAGTGGAATCGGCGGGATTGCTTGCCGGATTGACGGAATCATTACTGGCGTCGGGGATTCAATTCGATATGTATACGGATGTGGAGCCCGATCCAAGTCTGGAGACGATCGATCGTGGGGCTGAGGTTTTTAAAAGAGAGATGTATGATTGCATAGTTGCGGTCGGCGGCGGAAGTCCGATTGACACGGCGAAAGGCATTCGTGTCGTTGCGTTTAACGGGGGAAGCATCGGCGATTATGCCGGTGTGAATCGGATCCCCGTCGCCCCTGCGGTTCCTCTGATTGCCATTCCGACCACTTCCGGAACAGGAAGTGAAGTGACAATCTTTGGTGTTTACTCGGATTGGCACAACAACGTGAAAGTAACGGTGACCAGCCCATATATGGCGCCAACAATTGCCTTGGTCGACCCGGAATTGACAATGAGCCTTCCTCAAAAAATGACGGCCGCTTCCGGAATTGATGCTTTCGCGCATGGGATCGAAACATTTTTTTCGGTGCGATCCCGTCCGGCATCTGACGCCTTGGCCATGGAAGCGATTGCTACGATGAATGCGAACTTACGTCTTGCGGTTCGTGACGGTTCAGACGTCGCTGCGCGAATCGGGATGTCCCATGGCAGTTTGTTGGCAGGGATGGCTTTTAACAATGGATTCCTGGGGCTTGCCCATGCGATTGGAAGCGCTTTATCCGGACATTGTCATGTTCCGCACGGGATTGCCATCGGTCTGCTGCTTCCTCAAGTGGTCGAATTCAATACACCCGCACGTCCAGACAAAGCGGCAAAAATCGCCAAGTTGTTGGGAGTACAGGGGGATCAATTGGAAGAATTGGCCGCACAAGCTGCGCCGGCCGTTCTGCAACTGGTCAAGGATATCGGTCTTCCAACCCGGTTGCGTGACGTCGGCGTATCCGAAGAGAAACTCTCGGACATCGCTAAAGATTCGTTTAAAAGCGGCATGATGAAGTTTAATCCGCGTACGCCGACCGAATCGGAAGTACTGGAACTGCTGAAACGGTTGCTTTGATTTCAATAATCAAAATTTATCTATAAACAAAAATTTTAAGGAGGTATCAGGGTATGACTCAAAATTGGCATCAAAACATGAATGAAAATGTGACAGAGGAATTGATTCCTAGCCTTGACAAGTCGACCGATGAAGTCGCCTGGGATTTGTACCGGAAAGCGATCCGGTTTGGGACCTGGGATCCTGCAGCGATCGACCTCACTCAGGATAAGGTGGATTTTGAATCACTGGATGAAGATCTTAAAGGATATTTGATTCATTTTTGTACAGGTTTTCTCGATGCGGAAGAAAATGTCGCTTTAAAGTTCTGCCCCTGGATCATGCTGGGTTCGTCAACCGAACAACAAGCGTTTCTAAGCACCCAATTGCTCGATGAGTTTAAGCATACGGAGTTCTTTCTGCGCTATTTCAAGGAAGTATTGGGGCGGGAGCGTATCCCGGGCGTGAAAAACATTGTACAGCAAAAGCTCGATGAGCGTGTCAAGAAGATGCTCGCGGCTCTTGAACAAAGTGAAGAGGAACGTGAAGCGGTTTTGGTGGAAGGTTTGACCCATTATCAGGGCATCATTGAGGGCGTTCAGGCCATGTCAGGATATGACGTGTTTGAAGCTGTATTTGGAAGCAAAGGGTTGTTTCCCGGACTGAAAGAAGGGTTTTCACGTATAAAGGAAGATGAAGGAAGGCATGTTGGTTTCGGTCTTCGCATGCTGAAGCTGTTTGCCCGGAATCCGGAGCATGCAAAACGGATTCGGGCGTTGTACGATGAGTATCTTCCGCACATCCTGGTTCGTTATGACCAGCCGGTCATCGTCGACGGCCGGGAATACCCGACTCCTCCCGAAGTGAAGGGACGCGAGCGGTTGATCAAAATGTTCGAACGCAGGCTCAAGGACATATTCGGCACCCCGGTGTCTGTCTGATCAAACGAGGGAATCGTATGACGAACGGAAACCTGATGATTACGGGATACTGTCGAAATCAATACATCCGCATGTCCTGACAAATAAGCAAATATTTCTAAGTTGTAGGGGTGCATGGGGATCTCTTAAAGAATTGGCCGCACTATTGTCGCCAAAAACGTACCGATTGATGATCATGTTGGATCGGCGGATGAGAATAGATTCGGCACAACAGCGGCCATTTTTTATACGAAAGGGGGCCAAAAAATGACAGGGAGTATGATTATTTTAGGGATCGCTTTGCTCTATGTGTTACTTACAACTTTGTTAGGACTCTATACAAAAAAATTCTCGAAGAGCTCCGATAAATACATGACGGGAGGAAAGGCATTCGGTCCCTTCATCATTGGTGTTTTAATGATGTCGGAATTTATCGGAACGGGTTCTACCCTTGGGACAGCTCAAACCGCCTTTGGCAAAGGCATATCTGCATCCTGGAACTTGATCACCCTAACACTTGCGTTCGTGCTGTTCGCATACACTCTGGCGAAAAAGTTCCATAAGCGTGGAGAGTACACGATTTCTGGTGCGATTTCTAAATCATATGGTAATGGTGCACGAGTTGTAACGTCACTGATCATGATCTATGCGTTGGCTGTGGTTAATATTTCAATGTACGCAGGTGGAGCGGCTACACTATCGGCTATTCTTCAAATTCCGCATGCCACTGCCGCTATAATTGTGGGACTGGTGACCGTCGTGTATGTCACTTCCGGAGGAATGTATGCGGTTGCGTATACCAACTTAATTCATGCTTTTTTCAAGTATTTAGGGTTGATTCTTGCCTTAACGTTTGGTATGGCAGCAGCGGGCGGACTTTCCGGTATGTCTTCGCATCTAAAGCCTGAAATGTTTGATTGGATGGGAATTGGCTGGTCTCTGATCATTGCCTGGACAATTGCCAATATAGGTTCGGTTTTCTCAACGCAGTACATCATTCAGGCCATATGTTCGACAGGAGATGACAGAAAAGCCAAAAAATCAAGCATTTACGCCGGATTACTGGTGATTCCTGTGGGCATCATGGCGGCTCTGATCGGTATGGTTGCCGCAGACCTCTTTCCCAAAATTCCGTCTGCACAGGCTTTCCCCATGATGACAACACTCATGCACCCGGTTTTTGGGGGATTCGTTATAGCCGGTTTGATTGCAGCAGTTTTTGGAACGGTTGCCGCCGGAACAATCGGTTCCGCGGCGCTTCTGTTAAAGGATTTCTATATTCCTTTTTTTAATAGAAGCGCGACCGACTACCAGACTTTACGATTTTCCAGGATTGCTACTGTGGTCATGGGGTTGCTTCCGATTCCGTTTGCGATATTTGCACCGAAAATTTTAAGCACAATCTTTTTTGCCCGGGCATTGCGAACCACACTCGCCGTGATTGTGATTCTGATGTTTTATTTTCCGAAGTTCAGCAGTGGGCGCGGAGCCGTGTGGGGAATGATTCTTGCCGTTGTTTTGACCACAGCATGGTACCTGTACAACAATCCGTTCGGGATCGACAATATCTATATTGCGTCGCTCACTCCTTTAATCGTGATGACAATCGACCATCTATTCAAACAATCAACCCCGCAAATGGTGCTAGTAGAAAAAACGGAAGAAGTGCGTTAAGGAAGGAGCTCATTCAATGAAAGCAAAGACATTTCGAACCTGGCTTGAATATCTGGAATCGGTGGGCCGTTTGGCTGTCATCGGGAAAAAGGTCGGTTTAGAATTTGAACTTGCCGCGGTGGCAAAAAAATTGGACGGTAAAAAGGCGGTCTATTTCACCCAGGTGGAAGAGTATACGGTGCCTGTTGTGTCAGGAATTTGCTCAACCCGGGAAGATTTTGCGGAAGCGTTGGACACGGATCCGTACGGGATTATTCCGAAGTTTACCAAGGCAGTTGATTCCCCTGTCCCATGCCGGCATGTGGAGAGGGAGCAAGCGCCGGTCAAAGAAAATATCATTCGGGAAAACATCGATTTGATGAAGCTGTTTCCGATTCCGGTTCACCATGAGAAGGATTCGGGCAACTACATCACAGCCGGATTGTTTATTGTCCGGGATCCGGTCACCCGCAAGCAAAACGTTTCGATTCACCGTTTGCAAGTTTCAGGGAAAGACAAACTGGGGGCTTTGCTCCTTCCCCGCCACACGTTTCATTTATACAAACAGGCTGAAGAGGAGGGCAGGCCGCTTGAATGCGCGATTGTGATCGGGGTCGATCCGGTGACGTTGCTCGCTTCCCAAGCGAGCACTCCATTCGGTGTGGATGAACTTGAAATTGCGAGCGCCCTGCGTGGAGAACCGCTTGAAGTCGTTCGTTGCGAGACGGTTGACATCGATGTGCCTGCGTATGCGGAAATTGTGCTGGAGGGCAAAATCCTTCCGCATGTCCGCGAGCCGGAAGGTCCTTTCGGGGAATTTCCGAAATACTACGGTCCCCGGAGCGATAAGGAAGTCGTACAGATCACAGCGGTCACTCATCGAAACCACCCGATTTTTTATACGATTGTACCGGCGGGCTATGAGCATCTTCTTCTTGGGGGCATTCCGCGCGAAGCAAGCCTGTTCCAGAGCATTCGACAGACTGTGCCGACGGTGAAAGCGGTACACATGAGCCCAGGGGGAACCTGTCGCTATCATGCAATCGTTTCGATAAAAAAACGTAACGAGGGTGAAGGGAAGAATGCGATTTTTGCCGCACTTGCCAACAGTTTTGATATAAAACACGTAGTTGTCGTAGATGAAGAAGTAGACATATTTAATATGGAAGAGGTGGAGTGGGCAATCGCGACCCGCTTTCAGGCGGAAAGGGATTTAGTCGTGATCCATGGTGCTCAGGGATCAAAACTGGATCCGTCAACCGATAACGGGGTCGGGTCGAAGATGGGATTGGATTGCACAGTTCCTTTAAACAGTGAACCTATGCGGTATTTGCGAATACGAATTCCCGGTTATGATGAGATCCATTTGGAGGATTATATCAGTCCTGAAACTTCTCTCCGATCGGTTCACCTTGAAGGAGTCCATGTCATCTCATAAAAAACGCGGGATCGGTGATTGTGATGATTTTTGATTCGATCATCAGTTTGCCGGAAGCTTTGTATTTCTGTAGGACGTGACTGACTGTCTCCCGGCTGGTGCCGGCCATTCTGGCCAGGTCGGTGGTAGTGAGCGGACAGGGAATGCGGATGGTGGAGGCATCCGTTTTCTCTCCGATGTCCTTGATGAGGAGACTGATCAGTTGACGCACCCGATCGGTGGCGTGGACTTGAGTCAACTTTTGGATCCGTATTTCAAGTTCATGCATCTTGTCGTCCATGATACGTATCCAATTAATCAGGACAGTGGGGTCTTTCTGGATCAACCATTCAAATTTGGCCGTCGGGAAATAGATGAGTTCAACATCGGTTACGGCTTCTCCGGAAAAACGGTAATGTCTGTCCTGGAACAGTCCGATACAGGGGAAAATGCTATACGGCTTAAGATACAAGAAAAATGGGCTGGTACAATCATCGTTCATCCTGACCAGCTTGATATAGCCGTTAAGCAAAAGATAGATCCGATCCCGCGGATCTCCCTCCATGAACAAGATCTGGCCCTTATGATACTTCCGGAAAAAAGCGTATTTCATGATCTCCATCATGCGCTGCTCAGAGAGTGTGTGAAAGACGGGAAACTTGCGTAGGGAATTCTTTCGTGCAGATGGCATCGTATCTTCCTCCAAGGATGCTTCTACTGTTTATAAAAAAACAAATCTGCTACGACTTATCAAGTGACAAAACTATAACCGTAATGTTGATTTTTTGTGAACATCCCCTTTTTTGTGAAATCCATCACAATTTCTTTGCCCATACAATCTTACACTCATATACACAGATAAAATTTCAGTTTACCTGTGGGAGTGTGAAACCTAGGAGGAAATAGGTAAAAAAGACGCGACGGTGCCGAGATCAGCAGCCATTCTAAAACGGGAGGTATTTTTATGAAAGCGCTCGTTTTCCGAGGACCGGGAAAGATCGAATGGGTAGAGAAGAGAAGGACAAGCCGACGATTCAGAAACCGACGGATGCAATCGTAAGAATCACCAAAACGACGATTTGCGGCACAGATTTGCATATCTTAGGCGGTGATGTGCCGGCGGTAACCGACGGCCGAACCCTGGGACACGAAGGAGTCGGAATTGTGGAGGAAGTCGGCCCGGGTGTGAATAATTTCAAGCCCGGCGACAGAGTGCTGATTTCTTGTATCACTTCTTGTGGAAGATGCGATTATTGCAAAAAAGCCATGTACGCCCACTGTGAAGACGGCGGTTGGATTTTGGGACACCTGATTGACGGTACCCAGGCGGAATACGTTCGTATCCCTTATGCCGATACGAGCCTGTATCACATTCCTCCGGGATGCGATGAGGAAGCGCTTGTCATGTTGAGCGACATTTTGCCGACAAGTTTGGAAATCGGGGTGATCAACGGCGGCGTTCAGCCGGGGGATGTGGTCGCTATCGTCGGAGCCGGGCCGGTCGGGATGTCGGCACTCTTGACAGCGCAACTTTATTCGCCGGCAGAGATCATTATGGTCGACCTCGACGATAACCGCCTGGAGCAGTCCAAAAAGTTCGGAGCTACCAAAACCGTGAACAGTGCCGAGGGAAATGCGGTTGAGCAAGTGATGGAATTAACGGATGGAAAAGGCGTCGATGTAGCGATTGAGGCCGTTGGTTTCCCGGTGACCTTCGACATCTGTCAGCAAATCCTAAAGCCCGGCGGACGGCTGGCGAACGTTGGCGTTCACGGCAAGCCTGTCGATCTGCGCTTGGAACAATTGTGGCTTCGCAATGTCACGATCACGACCGGGCTGGTTAGCACGAGTACGACACCGATGCTGTTAAAGACAGTGCAATCTGGGAAGATCCAACCGGAACAATTGATCACCCACCGCTTTCCGCTGAACCAGATCATGCAGGCTTATGAAGTGTTTCGCCATGCTGCCAAAGAAAAAGCGATGAAAGTGATTTTATACAATGATTGACCTGTAGTGGGCAAAGGAACGGTTCAAACCGTTCCTTTGCCGTATGCGCCGGCATGAACGTTATCTATAGGTGAAAGTCTCGAAGGGCGAAAGTTGTCCTCCATGCCGCAAGTGGCAACATCAAAGAATGAAAAGTTCCAAAGCATATGCCTCAAAGACGACCTTCATCGAACCCAAGCGCAAAGCGATATATCCACCCAAGCACTCAAGATCGCAGGTGCCACAGACTAAGGGTGATACATGCGAGTCAGCGATTTGACTTCAATGGCAGACGATACTCTTTGATCGCCTCAGCTAAAACCGTCTGATAAACCAGTTTGACCGGAATGCCGAGTCGTTCCGCCGACTGGCGGCAGAATTCGTATTCCGGGGCCACGTTGACAACTTCACTTCCCAAATACGCCAGTTTCACCGGCATTTCTCCGTACACTGTCGAGACGTAGACGATTTTATGCGGTACGGACCATTTTCCCACCTCATAATAACGCATCCCGATCGTCGTTGTTTGCCTGACAATCTCTTCTTGCAAGGCCATCTGCCGTTCCGCGGAGCACGCGACTCGCAACTGGAGACCCGGGCGTCCTTTTTTCATGACCACAGGAATCCAGTAGGCATCCATTGCGCCCATTGACAAAAGACGTTCAACCAGATGCCCTGCCCATTCCGGATTCATGTCGTCGATATTGGTTTCAATCACGACTGTCCGTTTTGCTGCATCCTCTTCCCGATCAACAGATTCTCCGGTAGGGGATTCAGAGTACCATCTCCCGAGTTGGATGCGCAGGAGGTTAGCGATTGGAAGATCCCGGTGTCCCGCCCCATATCCTATTTTTTGTCCAATAAATGTCTCCTGCGGGGCGGGAAGTGCCAAGGTGCGAATGAGAGCGGCGGCGGCTGGGGAGATTGTTTCGCCCCAAACCCCGGAAGAAAAGATAGGATAGCCTAACAATAAATGTGTTGTTGCCGGTGTCGGTACTGGCTTAAAACCGTCTGCGCACGGTACGAACCCGCCGCCTACCTGAATGTTTGTAATAAAGCAAGCCGGTTCCCCGAGCAAATGCCAAGCTAGCACGTTTCCGACGATTTTTTCGAGAGAGTCGGATGTGTCTGTTAGATGGAAACAGATATTCTCCGGGAGAGTTTCACTAACGGTCGCCTCTGCAATGGCCCAGTGATGAAAGATCTGCTTACTCTTTTCTTTTACAATTATTGGAAATTCGCAGTGATCAATGATTTGTTCAATATCCGAAAGATGCAAGGACCTCGGTATATGACGCGTGTTTATGGTCACTTTTGTGGCTGCAATTCCCTTCAGCTTCACTCGTTCAACCGTAATGTCATCCCCTTTGATATCCAGCTTGGCCATGTACCGTTTCCAAACGTCTAGAGATAACCCAAGATCAAACCACGCCCCCAGAAAAATCTCACAGTCTGCGCCGGAAAAACATTCGATGTACGCCGTGTTCATTGTACTCTTTCCTTTCACGCTGAAAAAATGGTCGCAGTGTAAGTATGAAAACCTATTTTCCTTATTGATTTGCAAATCAGATGCCACGAGGCCGTCAATGGTTCCATTTCCATGCATAGCAAGCTTCTACTGGTAACCAAGCCTCGATGATGGAATCGCATAGTTTCCAAATATTTTGGAAACTTATCGTTGTTTATGGAAACGATGTAGTTCCATTTGATTTGATTTCTCTGAAATCTCCGAGTGGCACAGGATTTGCATTCGTAAATGGTGGCGGAAAGAGTAATAAACGTTTCTGCCTATACTGAATGTTCTTACTGGAGGGGAGTGAAAGGATGCGTCTCATTAACACGATGGCGGTCATTCTCAATGACAAATGCACCGGATGCAAGATTTGTGCACAAGTATGCCCCACCTTGGCCATTACGATGGAGCCGGTTCCGGGAACCAAAGCAAAAAAATTAGCGGTTGTTCATGAAGAGTCCTGTACGGGATGTACAGCGTGCGAACAACGTTGTCCTTTCGACGCGATTCAGATGGCGAAATTGGATGAACCGCGCGTCATCGGCGTGGACATTCACCAATCGGAACAGATCCGGAAATTGTGTTATGACGCTCATTTGCATCCGGAACAAATTGTTTGCTACTGCACAAGCACTCGTGCGGAAGAGGTGGCTGCCGCCATTCTGCAGGGAGCGGATACGCCCGATAAAATCTCCATGGCGACCGGATTGCGCACAGGTTGTACGGTGGAATGCCTGCAACCGGCGATGCGCCTGCTGCGCTCGGCAGGGATTGAACCGGAATCTCCGAACGGGCGCTATCAGTGGTACGGTGCAACCCCCACAATCTGGGATATTCCGGATCACGTGAAAGAGAAATATGCGCAACGCGGATTTTATTTTGACGCAGACATCGAGTTTTTGGAAACCATTCGAAACGCGCCGCAATCCCATCTATCTTGCGCTGTAAAGGAGGAGGAAGAATAATGCATCGTGCACCGATTCAACCGCTTCCGCCGCGCGCCTCACGGTATGGAATTGACCCGAGCCTTGTCAAAAAACGTTTTGCGGATCTGCCGGGAATGACTTCGCTCATGCTGCAAGAATTGTTTCCCGACACCCCGGAAGTGATCTACCCGAGCGCGGAAGGCATAAGCGCCATCCGTCGTGCGGCCGAAGCCGCTTTGGAAAAAGTGGATCTGTCGATGATTCAACCGCATCATACTGTAAACGTGTTGGCTTCTCACCACGGATTTACGCTGCTTGGCGGGGAACCTTATGCCGAATTGCTGCGAACGGTCTATGATGTGGTTAAACGGCGTACGGGAGCCAAAGAGGTTCGTTTGCGTGCAGGCGTGGGGCTTCGATTCCGTGAGACGGAAGAATATATCAAACGTTTTCACTTGAAACAGCATTTTGACCGCGCCATGGGAATGGCCCCAATTGATGAAGGGATACCCATTGAAACCGAAATTGGAACGCTTTACGGTCTCAAACGGACTTACGATGCAGACTGGATTATCCACGTGCATAACAGCGATGTGCGGGAAGTTCATTTCCATCGCCAGGTGGATCGCGCTGTAAAACCATTTGGGATGTCGTATGCGCGAATCGAAACACGCTCCACGTATCATCAGAATCTGGGACCGCGGGGCGCCAACTTTACGGCAAGAGCGATCTTCGAATCGCCGTTTGTGCAAAGCAAATTTGTGGGTGCCGTATTTTTGAACATGTCCCCGAGCGGCGTGCTCAGTGTGGAAGCAGACAATGATCTTTATCGGATCAACGATACGATTACAGTCGACGGTCTCCGTTATTACGGAAAAGTGTTTCAATTGTTGGGGAAAATCGACGAATGTATTGTCGGATTGGATTTTCCTTGTCCTGTACCGTATGTGTTTTCTGCAGGGGTGATTTACTGTAACTTCGTCGGTGTGAATACCGATTTGTTCGATTTGGATGTGAAATTGCCCCCCTACACCTGGTATGCGGAAGCGTTGTACGGAAAAGACGGGAAACCGCTGATTCCGGAAGTGAAACCGGTCAACCCGGCGATCCGCATGGTCGTGCAAAACTACGCGTGGATCGGGTACCCAAGCGCGTTCTTTGCGCAACAACTTCCCACAATCGTCGTCGGTAAAGAGCAGGCGGATCTGTTTGAACACGACCCGCAAAATCTGGAATATATGAAATACGCGATGATCGCCGACAATCTCGATGATGCGATGAAATTTGCGTACAAGACCACGGGTACGGACAAAGTGATCGTGTTTGACGGGGCAGTTGGGGGCATCAATGTGAGCGAATCATTAGCGGAACATCTGTTGTCGGTTGCTCCCAAAGTGAGCGTCGAAGTGGATGAAATCCTGATGCCGAAGTGGTTAAAGCAAAGAGGCATCGGGCGAAACGGCGTGCTGGTGAACGCATAGGTGGTGTATAGATCCATGGAAACTCTACAACTCGTGAACCAACTGAAAAAATCTGACAACGTGGATCTTCGCGACACGTTATTCTCCTCGTTGGGCGATCGCACGTTCACAGCTCAAGTTGTTGTTACGGACTGCGGCGTCCTCGCGAATTCTCGACGTGCGGTCGCTTTCATAGAAGAACTCGGATGCGAACTCTTGCACAGTCAAGAAGACGGAACGTTGCTGCAACCGGGTGATGTTGTCCTGTCGTTTCGCGGCAGGGCGAAACAGGTTGCCATCGCTGAGGATCGAGTCTTAGGTGCCATGATGCTTCCATCCGGATATGCCACGCGTGCACGCCAACTTCAACTTTTGGCGGGACCCGATGTACGGATCGTTTGCGGGGGATGGAAAAAGTTGCCCCAGGAATCGAAACCCGGACTGCATGCCGCACTGGCGGCCGCCCATGTTGGGATGCGCATGGTGGAAGGCCCTTTTGTCTATATCGATAAAAATTATGTTCGCATGTTTGGAAGCGTAGCGAAGGCGCTCGCAGCGGCCGATCAATTTCCGGATCACAAAAAGGTGATTCAGGTTCGCGGTGAAATACAACCGATCGTTCAAGAAGCGCGGGAAGCGGTTTGCGGCCATGCAGACGTGGTCATGATTGACACAGGATCTCTCAAAGATCTTGATGTGGTCTTGCAAGTTCTGAACGATCTTGGCGCACGTCAACATACGAAGGTTGCTTTTGCAGGAGGAGTGAAAGAGGAAACATTACTTCTGCTTCGGGATCTTCCGGTCGATCTGGTTGATGTGGGGGCGGCGATTTTAAATGCGCCTCTGCTTGATATGCGAGTGGATGTAGTCGAAATCCAATGAACCTATCATCTATAAAGAGAGGCGCAGATATGGAGTACAGTCTTTTGAATAAAACGGAAATTCGTTTCACAGATATCTACTTACATGACTGTGACTTGACGCAATTGGCGCAAACTGTCGCTTCTGTTTTGCAATTGCCCAGAGATCGTGTGTTTGTCATCGATGTCCGTGAAGATCACATCGCACTGGATTTGCTTGTCCACTCCATGAAAGACGACCAGTTTATAGGGAAAAAACAGGAATTGCTCGATGCGATACGTTCTCTTCCCGGTGTGACGCTTGGCCCGGATGCGGACATCCATTCTGAAGGAGTACTGGGTATGATCGCGCTCTCTCCGATCGAAGCTAAGCAGGTTGTGGAAAAAAGCACCCTCATCGGTGAAGAGATTCAAAATCGCGTTCGCCGCCGGGTAAAAGTGTTTCCTACCGGATTTGAGGTTGCCAAAGGGATGATCGAGGATGCAAACACTCCGTACTTAGTCGAGCGGTTTACCGAAGCGGGTTGCAAGGTGCAGACCCACCGCCCGTTGGCAGACGATGTTGACGAGATCGCAGGCGCATTGCGCCAAGCCCTCGATCAAGGGTTTGGTTTGATTGTGACAACAGGTGGAGTGGGTGCGGAGGACAAGGATTGTACCGTAGAGGCTTTACTGAAGGTCTGCCCTGAAGCGGTGACTCCCTATATTGTGAAATTTACCCGCGGACACGGAAGACACGTGAAAGATGGGATTCGCATCGGAGTGGCAAAGGAAGGTTTGACCTACCTTGTGACACTCCCCGGTCCGCATGATGAAGTCCGGCTCTGTACGGACGTTCTGGTTGAAAGCATAGACTTACAACCGGAACCTGAAGTTCTTGCGGAACGGTTGGCCGGTTTGCTTAGACAACGTTGGATGAAAACGGTAGCTCATCAACACGGCCATCATTCGACCTCTTGATGGTACCGTTGAGGTTTATTTGAAACAGACGGTAAAAGGAAAGGGAGATTCGATGAATCCATTTGTGGAAAAAGCGGCGAAAGCGTTATGGGAGGCAGAACTCAACAGGCAGCCGATCGAACCGTTGACCCAAACTTACGAAAGCATTACGGTTGAGGATTCTTATGCCATTCAACAACAAGTGAAAGCCTGGAAGCTCGATTCGGGCAGACGGATCATTGGGCGCAAGATCGGTTTAACATCGCAGGCGATGCAAAACGCACTCGGAGTTCATGAACCCGATTTTGGTTCACTGTTTGATGACATGCTTTTGCCTGAAGGAAGTCTCGTACCTTACGAGCGATTTCTGCAACCCAAGGTCGAGGCGGAACTCGCGTTTATAATGAAACATGATTTGCAAGGGCCAGCCGTGCATTTCCAGGATGTCATCCAAGCCACGGCTTATGTCGTACCTGCTTTTGAAATCATCGACAGCCGGGTGCGAGATTGGAAAATTAAAATTCAAGATACGGTAGCGGATAATGCATCAAGCGGCGCTTTGATTTTAGGGAGCCGAGGTGTGTCCGTTCATGACGTAAACCTGCGCTTGATTGGTCTCGTATTGGAGCGCAATGGAGAGGTGATTGATACAGCTGCCGGAGCGGCAGTACTTGGACATCCTGCAACAGCGGTTGCATGGCTATGTAACAAATTGGCGACTTTTGGCGAAGGGATGAAGGCCGGTGATATCGTGTTGTCCGGTTCTTTCACGCGGGCATATGAAGTAAAGCCCGGGGATGTGTACAGTGCCCATTTTGCCGGAGTTGGAACCGTTCAGGTTGGTTTTGGATCAAAATAATCATTTGTTTCCGGGAGGAAAGCGAACATGAAACGACTGAAAACTGCAATTATAGGGCCGGGTAACATCGGTACTGATTTAATGTTGAAAGTGTTAGAGTGTGAGGAACTGGAACTTTGCATGATGGTCGGGATCATTGCTGAATCTGACGGGCTTCGAATGGCAAGAGAACGCGGCATCGAAACTTCTGCCGAAGGAATTCAAGCCATTCTGAAGCGGTCGGATATCGATCTGGTCTTTGATTGCACGGGTGCAAAACCGCACCTACAGCACGCACCTCTCTTGCGGGAGGCGGGAATACGGGCCATTGACTTAACGCCAGCCGCAGTTGGACCCTACGTGGTTCCGTCAGTCAATATGGATGCTCATCTGGAAAGCCCGAATATCAACCTCGTCACTTGTGGAGGACAGGCGACCATACCGATCGTAGCAGCCATCAATCAAGTGGCGGATGTAGAATATGCAGAAATTGTCGCTACCATTGCCAGCAAATCGGCAGGACCTGGCACACGTCAAAATATCGATGAATTTACACAAACGACAGCACGGGCGATCTCGCAAATCGGGGGAGCGGACCGGGCGAAGGCGCTCATCATCCTGAACCCGGCGGAACCGCCAATCATGATGCGCAATACGATCTATACCAAAGTCAAAAACCCGGATCAAAAATCGATCGAACGTGCGGTTGAAGAAATTGTCAAAGAAGTACAGACGTATGTCCCCGGTTACCGTTTGAAAGTTCCTCCGATTTTGGAAGGAGACAAAGTCACGGCGATGGTCGAGGTGGAGGGCGCGGGGGCTTATTTACCCAAGTACTCAGGAAATCTGGACATCATTACGGCAGCCGCAGTAGGCGTTGCAAAACGGATCGCCATACATGAAGAATCCCAAAGGGAGGCAATTAAAAGATGACACAGAAAATAACAATTACAGATTCGACTCTGCGCGATGGAATGCACACGGTGAGACATCAGTTTACTCCTTCCGAAATGGCTGAGATTGCAAGCGCTCTTGATCAATCCGGTGTGGATATTATTGAAATCGGCCATGGGGATGGCTTGGCAGGTTCTTCTTACCAATACGGATTCAGTTTTGCATCGGACGAAGAATATCTAAAAGCGGTCTGTCATGTCGTAAAACAGGCCAAAGTGGCAGTCTTGCTCTTACCGGGGATTGGTACCCTAAAGGATTTGCACGCGGCTGCCGAACTGGGGGCAAAAGTGGCTCGCGTAGCTACTCATGTTACAGAAGCCGATATTTCCGAGCAGCATATCAAATCCTCGAAACAATTAGGTCTGTTGACTGTTGGATTTTTGATGATGGCCCATATGGAGGGTCCGGAACGAATCGTTGAGGAAGCGAAGAAGATGGAAAGTTACGGTGCTGACGTGGTATACGTAACAGATTCTGCCGGGGCACTGTTGCCGGATGGCGTGCGTGCACGCGTGGCGGCCTTACGCGAAGCACTCAATATTCCAATCGGGTTCCATGCTCACAACAATCTCGGTGTAGCGGTTGGAAACACGCTTGCCGCTCTTGCTGAAGGAGCCACCTATGTCGACGGCAGTCTGCGCGGAATGGGGGCAGGCGCGGGCAATGCACAGACGGAGGTCATGGTTGCCGCTCTTCATAAAGCGGGATATCAGACGGGGTGTGATTTAAACCAACTGATCCATGCGGCAGAACACATTGTGGCACCTAAGATGTCGCGTCCACAGATCATTGATAGCGTAGCATTAATCCTTGGATATGCAGGAGTTTACAGCAGCTTTTTCTTACATGCAAAACGCGCCGCTGAGAAATTTGGCGTCGATCCTCTTGCCATCCTCGTGGAATTGGGCAAACGCCGTGTCGTTGGCGGCCAGGAAGATCAGATTATCGATGTGGCTTACGAATTAAGCCTCGCACGCAAAGAGAAAACGGTCGTCTAGCCGCCATTGAATGACTATTGAAAAGAATTTCACAGTACTATAATTTTGAGTTAGTAATGATTCCTGTCCAGTTTAGTTTTTACTAAGGAGCGATACGACGTGCTAGAAGCAAGACGTAAATATGAACAATTGCTTCAAAATCTTCGTCAACTTAAGCGTATCGTGGTGGCATTTTCAGGCGGTGTGGACAGCACTTTTTTGCTGAAAGCGGCGATTGAAGCGTTAGGCAGCGAATGTGTGCTAGCGGTTACGGCGAATTCAGAAACCTATCCGGAAAGGGAACTCCAGGAAGCGATCGCATTGGCAGGAGAATTAGGCAGCCTGCATCTTGTCATCGAAACCAGTGAGCTGAATATTCCGGGATATGCAGAAAACCCGACCAACCGCTGTTATTATTGCAAGCAGGAGCTTTTCAGCCATCTGATACCGATCGCCAAGGAGCGCGGCTACGATCATGTCGTGTTTGGCGCTATTGCCGATGATTTGGGAGAACATCGACCTGGATTGCAAGCCGCCATTGAGAATGGGGTTCGCGCTCCACTCCAGGAAGCGGGATTAACCAAGGCAGAAATTCGGCAGTTATCCCGCGAGATGGGGCTAAGAACTTGGGATAAACCATCGTTTGCATGTCTTTCCTCCCGCATTCCTTATGGCGAGGTCATCACTCTCGGAAAATTGACCATGATCGATCAAGCGGAACAATTCTTAATGGACTTGGGGTTCCGCCAGGTGCGTGTACGTCAGCATGACAAATTAGCCCGTATCGAGGTGTCCCCGGAAGATATACAAAAGCTGGTCGGTTTTTCCGAATTGGTCGTAGAAAAGCTGAAGAGCATCGGATACACCTACGTGTGCATCGATCTGCAGGGGTATCGATCCGGAAGCTTAAATGAAACCTTACAATCATTAGATATGGTTTCGAATCAGTAGTTGACTTGACGGTTGTGTTTGCGGATAGAAACAGAAGCACGAGAACCAAACGGCAGCATCCCGACACAATCGTCTTTTTTCTATAGGAACGGCAGCTTAGATCTCAACAAGGAGGAGGATTCGGAATGCTTCTTTCAGAGGTCGTACAAACTCCTATGTACACCGTCGATCTAAGCGTTTTGCAAAACGAATCGGAGCGGGTCATCGAAAGGATGCAAGAGCTTTCTGTCATAGAAATACCTGTGTTGAACGAGGGATACTGGGCGGGGGTGTTTCGCATGCTCCCTCAGTGCTCTTCGTCATGCAACGATAAAGGGATTTGGATTCCTGACGCTCCCTGTTTGTGCGATCAGACGGAGATAAGTGATATACATATCCCTGTCGGATATCACGTGATTGGTGTCGTGAATCAACAGAATCAGTTTGTTGGAGTGGTTCACGCGGCTGATTTGCAAAACATGATTCACCAAATGTATCGGGAAGCGTTGGAACGAAGCCGACAATTGGATGCGATCATCGATCACGCATATGACGGTATTTTTATCGCAGATGCTCTGGGATATGTGACAAGAGTGAATCCGTCCTTTTGCCGTTTGGCAGGAGTTCCCGAAGAATCTTTTGTCGGTGTTCATTTGACTGAGCTGGTGAGGAATGGAACGTTTAAGGAGCCGTCGATCACATGGAAAGCGTTGCAGGAGCGCCGAGAAGTCATAGGGGTTCAGCGATATCCTACAGGACAAGAACATCTTGTAAGCGCTGTCCCTATTATAAATGAAACGGGGAAAGTTCAAGGCGTGGTTTCAACGATTCGGGACATGACGGAGTTGTCAAAGTTGCGTGAAGAGCTCAGTATGGTGCAGTACCAAAGCCAACGTTTCCAATCGGAGCTCTCAACCCTGCGCAAACGCGTTCTCACCGATGAAATTATTGCGATTTCTCCGCAGATGAGGAAAGTGATGGAGTTAGCGGGACGAGTAGCGAATTTTGATTCTACAGTTTTGATTTTGGGAGAATCGGGGGTTGGGAAAGAGGTCGTCGCTTCTTTTATTCATAAGTCTAGTGCCCGTTCAGAAGGACCTTTTATCAAAATCAATTGTGGGGCTCTCCCGGAGGAATTGCTTGAATCGGAATTATTCGGATATGAATCGGGCGCATTCACGGGAGCGAAGAAAACCGGAAAAATCGGACTATTTGAAGCGGCAGAAGGAGGGGTGATTTTTCTTGATGAAATTGGTGAAATGTCTCCTGCGCTTCAGGTGAAAGTCCTTCGTGTTTTGCAAGAACAAGAGTTTACCCGCGTTGGTGGTATCGACCCGATCCAAGTCAATTGCAGGATCATTGCCGCCACACATCGGAATTTGCAAGAGCGGATTCAGATGGGGTTATTTCGTGAGGATCTGTATTATCGGCTGTATGTGGTTCCGATCCACATTCCGCCCTTGCGTGAAAGACGGGAAGACATTCCCGCATTAATTCAGTATTTTCTCAATAAATACAATCAAAAATATGGCACCCAAAAGATCATTCATCCTGTCGTTATACAGATCCTGCAGAACTCCCCGTGGCCCGGGAATGTGCGGCAATTATCCAATTTAATCGAACGAATGGTTGTAACCATACCTGATTCACTGATTACTCAGAACCATCTGCCGCATGATTTTCTCGACTTGCAAAACCAATCGGCAATCCCCTCCGCGAATACCTTAAAACAAATACAAAACGAAATGCACAAAGCGGATGATTTCACGAACTGTGCAAATTCGAGGGGGAGCTTAAATGCCTTTGATGAGATGGAACGCGATCTCATCATTCAATCCCTTTTGCGCTACGGTTCCATTCGGAAAGTAGGGCAAGCGCTTGGGGTGTCTCATACTACTGTCATTAAGAAAATGAAGAAGTATGGCATTGAGCGGATACGAAAAGTCTGATGATAGAAAGAAGCAGGAAGGTGAGGTGGGATCTCGTGCTTTCTCGAATGAAAAGTCATCCGTTGTTCGGTTATGGAATGATTATTATTGGTTTACACATCTTTGGTTTACTTAGCCTGTTTCTTGTCGCCAGAAACTACCCTGCATTGTTTGGAATCGGTTTTTTGGCCTATACACTTGGGCTTCGTCACGCATTTGATGCCGATCATATTGCAGCGATCGATAATACGGTTCGGAAGCTGATCCAAGACAGAAAGGAACCATCGGGAGTAGGACTCTTCTTTTCCTTAGGACATTCCACGGTGGTGTTTTTACTTACCTTATTAACAACGATTACGGTGGGGTGGGTACAGACCCAAATGCCCTATTTGAAAGAATATGGTGAACTGATTGGCACAACGGTTTCCGGATCGTTTTTACTTTTTATAGGAATAATCAACCTGCTTATTTTGGTTAATATTTGCAAGGCATTTTCGAGAATGTATCGAGGAATCTATGAAGCGAAAGAAATAGAACGATTGCTGTTATCCCGCGGTTTTTTGTCCCGTTATATCGGGCGGTTCTTTCATATCATTAGCCAGAGTTGGCATGTGTATCCGTTAGGCTTTTTATTTGGTTTGGGTTTTGATACCGCCAGCGAGATTGCTCTATTGGCTATATCGGCAGGTGCAGTCGAGAAAGGTGTACCTCTATTGGGTATCCTGTCTCTGCCGATCTTATTTGCAGCAGGTATGAGTCTGATGGATACTGCCGACGAGGTGTTTATGACCAAAGCTTATGGATGGGCTTTTCAAAATCCTTTGCGCAAAATGTATTTCAATCTCGTTGTAACCGCTCTTTCTGTGGTATCTGCGTTACTTATTGGTCTTGTCGAATTAACACAAGCACTCATTCCTCACCTGGGGTTGAAAAACGTCTCTCTGTCCTGGTTAGAGAACTTTGACGTTGGGGGGCTCGGATATTATTTAGTCCTGCTTTTTGTTGTCTCGTGGGTCTGTTCTTATGGAATGTGGAAGCTGTTACGACTCGAGGAACGCGGAGGCTCTTGATTGGTGCGGTTGAAACTGGAAACAAGAAATTGTTACGCTTTGGAATAGCTAGAATTTGTTCTACCATGAGGAGGAGACCTCTTATGAATCTTAAGGAAATACTATCCCGCGTCCGGAATGGACAATTATCCGTCGAGCAAGCAGAACAGGAGATACGTGGTTTTGAAGACTTGGGATTCGGGAAAGTGGATTATGCACGCGAGGCCAGAACGGGTTATCCGGAAGTGATTTTCGGAATGGGAAAGACACCTGAGCAGGTGCAAATTCTTTTTTCCCGCCTTTATGCAAAGCATGGCAAGGTGATGGTAACCCGAGCCAATGAAAAAATGGTCGAGCTTGTACAACAGGAAGTTCCCGAAGCGATATATGATCCCCTGTCACGTTTGTTAACAGCAGGGGGCTGGGAACGGCGGTTTGCAGGAACAGTAGCAGTTGTTTCTGCCGGGACTGCCGATCTTCCGGTTGCTGAGGAAGCAGCAAAATCCGCGGAATGGATGGGAAATCCTGTGGATCGAATCTACGATGTCGGGGTAGCAGGTATCGACCGTCTTCTCGCACAACGCGAGCGCATACAATCAGCCACTGTGATTATTGTAGTCGCCGGTATGGAAGGTGCGTTGGCGAGTGTCGTAGGTGGGTTCGTCCGCCGGCCAGTGATCGCCGTTCCAACCAGTATTGGTTACGGTGCGCATTTTTCCGGACTGACCCCTTTACTCTCCATGCTGACATCCTGTGCGTCTGGTGTCACGGTGGTCAACATTGATAACGGTTTTGGTGCTGCGGTTTCTGCTTCAATGATCCAACAGGCAATTTTGGAAACCGCGCGCGAACCACTGTATACTTTTTCCGAAATATGATTTTAGCAAATAAAAAGGTTGCTGACCCAACATTGTCAACAACCTGACGATCCCGCCAAGGGATCGTCTTTCTTATGATTACACCACAGCAAGAGCCAAAGTAACGATGTCCGCTTCCAGTCCGTCGATGACCGACCGGGATTGTTTCCCTGAGCCATCATGGGATTGTTTTATGGAAACCGATTGTCCAGTCTTTTGTTTCCAATCATCCGCAAATGCCTTATTATAGTCTTCATACAGTTCCCGATTGGGATCGTACGAAACATTCAGTAACGTGACAGTCCCGCTCGATGGGGCGGAAGTTTCCTTTGATGTTGCACCGCTATTTGCGCAACCGGCAGTGCCTATCAAGAGACTTCCTGCCAAAAAGAATAAGCTCCAGCGTTTCACGCCTTCTTTAAGATGTTTTGACCCCAATCCATGCTTCATTCTTTCTCTCTCCCTTATAAACGATTTTTAAACAAAAAAAACCCCAATACTCGCCATACCGGCAAGTAACGGGGTCCTTCGGTTGTCCGATCGGAACCATTCTCATTCATAATAAGTATTTATTATCGAGTTCATCAGTTTTACTTATGATTACGGCGCGATAAAGATGTTTGCTTCGATGGTTGCATGCGTTCAAGAGGAAAGCGTTTCTTTTCGGTGCGATCAATTTGCGTAATTTGGGATTCATGAACAGTGATTTGCAACGATCCGTATTCCAGTCCTTCTAAAGCTTTCAAAATGGTTTCGATGCGGGGATCGTTGATCCAATGAACATTTGTTTGCGACATGATTGTCACCCCTATCGGACAATGTTCTGACTTTTTGGAGGAATTTTTAACTCAGTATATTTCCGAGTAAGCCTACTTGTCAAGTAAGTTTTTATCTTTTCTTATTTGGATGACTACAAAAATAAAAGCCCCGCGGGGGCTAATGGGGAAAGGCCTTTAAAGACCACGATCTATATGATCGCCCTTCATCATTGTCTATACACCTCCATACGGGTGATGAAGGACGGAATCGTGAAGTTGCTATATCTTATTCCTCTTGCAGGAAGATGGTGCAAAATCAAGGGTTGAAAAAATATTCACTCGAACGTATAATAATTCACAACGAATACGATCAAAAGGTTCTTCGGGAACTTCATTTTATAGAGGAGGGGTTCTGGTGAAAGGATGCTTGATCCTCGAGAACAAACGCATATTTACGGGAGACATGATCGGTCATTGTGACCGCGGGTACGGAGAGGTGGTCTTTCACACAGGAATGACCGGGTATCAGGAAATCCTGACAGACCCCTCATATATGGGACAGATCGTCGTGATGACGTATCCGCTGATCGGGAATTATGGAATCAACCCGGACGATTTTGAGTCACACCGTCCATGGCTCACGGGATTTATCACGGCAGAAGCGTGCCATTCACCGAATCATTACCAATCGAAACAGACGCTCGACGCCTATTTGAAAGCGAATCGGATCATCGGGCTCTGCGGTGTCGATACACGCGCGCTCGTGCGTGAAATTCGCGCACAGGGTACGATGAAAGGATGGATTCTTCCTGGTGTCACAGAGATAGAATCGTTTGATTCGTTGGAATTTCCTGACTTGCCAACCGATCAAGTGGCGCGGGTGACAACGCCGAATATGTATGCAGCCTCTTCAGCAGGAATGTACCATGTGGTCGTTGTCGATTTTGGCGGAAAGGAAAATATCAAAAACTCCCTGGTGCGCTTGGGTTGCAAAGTGACTGTCGTACCGGCGCGCACCTCTTTTGAAACGATTCAATCCTTGCAGCCTGACGGAATCATGTTGACCAACGGACCTGGGGATCCGATGTCATGTGTTGATGTTTTGCCGACCATTCGCAAACTGGCTGAGCATTATCCTGTCTTCGGAATTTGTTTAGGACACCAGTTGTTGTCGCTCGCATTCGGCGCGAAAACAGGAAAGATGCGCTTCGGTCATCGTGGATCGAATCACCCGGTGAAAGACCTCACCACCGGAAAAGTGTGGATCACATCGCAAAATCACGGGTACGCCGTTTTAACGGAAGATTTGCCGGACGTTCTCTCCGTTACACATGTCAATGTGAACGATGGGACGATCGAAGGGATTCGCCATAAGACATTGCCCGCATTTTCGGTACAGTATCATCCGGAAGCGTGCCCGGGACCCAAAGATTCGGAATACCTGTTCAAATCCTTTATGCAGCTCATGTCGGAACGGAGGGAACAAAGCCTTGTCTACGCAACCTAATCTCAGCACCATTCTTGTGATCGGTTCAGGTCCCATCATTATCGGGCAAGCGGCCGAGTTCGATTACGCGGGGACGCAAGCGTGCAAAGCCTTGAGGGAAGAAGGATACCGCGTCATCCTGGTCAATTCCAACCCGGCGACGATCATGACCGATCAGGATATTGCGGATGTCGTCTATATGGAACCCCTCACCGTCGATGTGATCAGCCGCATCATCGAGAAGGAACGTCCACAAGGACTGTTGGCAACCTTAGGCGGGCAGACTGCACTCAACCTGGCGGTACAACTGTCGGAAAGCGGTGTGCTTGAAAAATTCGGGGTTTCGATTCTGGGAACCCCGCTCGAATCGATTAAACGTGCGGAAGATCGCCAGCTTTTTAAGGAAATGATGCAGTCGATCGGACAGCCGATTCCGGAGAGTCTCGTCGTCGAGACGCTGGAAGAAGGATTGGAGTTTGTAAAACAAATCGGCCTACCGGTCATCATCCGTCCCGCATATACGCTTGGCGGAACGGGCGGCGGCATTGCGGAAACGATGGAGCAATTTCTCGCGATTGCCACGAGAGGATTGAAACAATCGCCCATCGGGCAGATTCTTGTGGAAAAGAGCATCCGCGGTTGGAAAGAGATCGAATATGAGGTGATGCGTGATGCCAATGATACATGCATTACCATCTGTAATATGGAGAATATCGACCCTGTAGGCGTGCACACGGGCGACAGCATCGTGGTGGCACCTTCTCAAACATTGACGGACCAAGAATATCAAATGCTGCGGACCGCCGCATGTGATATCATTCGTGAACTGAAGATCGAAGGCGGGTGCAACGTGCAATTCGCTTTGCATCCAACATCCAAACAATATTACGTGATCGAAGTCAATCCGCGCGTATCCCGTTCCTCCGCCCTCGCTTCGAAGGCGACCGGCTATCCGATCGCCAAAATCGCCGCCAAGATCGCCGTGGGGCATCATCTTGATCAAATCATCAACCCTGTAACAGGAAAAACGTATGCGTCTTTTGAACCGGCGCTCGATTATGTGGTGGTAAAAGTGCCGCGTTGGCCGTTTGACAAGTTTTCCACCGCCGATCGCACATTGGGAACGCAGATGAAAGCGACGGGTGAAGTCATGGCTTTGGAACGCACGTTTGAAGCTGCATTACAAAAAGCGTTGCGTTCGCTGGAGATCGGTGCGGACGGTTTGGAGTGGAAAGCGTTGAAACAACTGTCCACCGATGAGATTTACAACTATCTTGCAGGCGAACCGGATGACAGACGGATGTTCTATCTGGCTGAAGCGTTCCGTCGCGGAATGACAGTGGAAGAAGCGTCAGAACGGACGGGGATCGATCGCTTCTTCCTTCGAAAAATTGCCGATCTCATTCACACGGAACAGGAACTGTCAAAAATCGGACTGTCCGCTCTCACACCGGAAATGATGTTGCGCGCAAAACAGCTCGGTTTCTCTGATTCGCGCATTGCCAAGCTGGTTGGTTCAGATGAGCGGACGATTCGGGAGTGGCGCGAAAGAAACGGGATCCGTCCTGCATACTTGCTCGTCGATACATGCGCCGCCGAGTTTGAATCCGCAACGCCCTACTATTATTCCACATACAGCGGTTCCGACGAAGTGCCTGCCACTAACGGTAAGAAAGCAATGGTGTTAGGTTCCGGTCCGATCCGCATCGGCCAGGGGATCGAGTTCGATTACTGTTCGGTTCATGCGATCTGGGCATTGAAGAAACAAGGATACGAAACGATTATCATGAATAACAACCCGGAAACGGTTTCTACCGATTTTGACACAGCCGATCGCTTATATTTCGAACCTTTAACAGTAGAAAACGTTCTCGACGTCATTGAAAAAGAGGGTGTTGAACAAGTATTCGTGCAATTTGGCGGCCAGACGGCAATCAATCTGGCAGGACCTTTGGCCGAATATGGAGTTCCCATAGCGGGGACATCGCTTGCAGCGATCGACCGCGCGGAGAATAGGGAAGCGTTCCGCGATTTCCTGTTGAAACAGGGGATCCCGCAATCGGAAGGCGGTACTGCGTTTGATGTCCCGGGTGCGGTTCGTGTCGCGGAACAGCTGGGCTATCCTGTGATTGTCCGTCCTTCCTATGTGATCGGAGGCCGCGCGATGGCGGTCGTGCACAATGAGCGGGAACTGGTCGAATACATGAGCCTGGCTGCGAATGTCAACCCGGATCAACCGGTGTTGATCGACCAGTACCTTTGCGGCAAAGAAGTGGAAGTTGATGCGGTCAGCGACGGAAAACACGTCTTGATTCCCGGAATTTTCGAGCATATCGAACGGGCGGGGGTGCATTCGGGAGATTCGATGGCTGTCTATCCGCCGCAAAGCTTAAGCGAAGAAGAGATCGCCACTTTGGTCGACTATACGGAACGTATCGCCAAACATCTGCCGGTCATCGGCTTGGTCAATATCCAGTTTGTGATTTATCAGGGGAATATTTACGTATTGGAAGTGAACCCGCGTGCTTCGCGGACCGTACCGATCATTTCGAAAGTAACGGGGATTCCTATGGTGGACTTGTCCATCCAGGTGCAGTGCGGCAAATCGTTGGCTGATCTGCCATACGGAACAGGACTGGCGGCGAATCGCCCCTTCGTCGTCGTAAAAGCGCCCGTCTTTTCCTTCGCCAAAATCACCGGTTTCGATATTCATCTCGGACCGGAAATGAAGTCGACAGGGGAAGTGCTGGGGATTGGAGACGATTATCCTGCGGCTTTGCGGAACGCATTCGAGGGAGCAGGTATAACACTTGCAAACGGCGGAATCCTCTGTGCGATCGCCGATCGCGAGAAAGAAGAAGCGTTACCGCTGCTCAAGCGGTTTGCCGATCTCGGTATTACGTTGTACGCGACCCCCAATACAGCCGAAGCGTTGCGGAACGCAAATGTCATGAACGTGGTACCGATCGAAAAGGATCGGGATAAGATAGAAAGTTTGCTGAAATCGGGTGCGATCCGCTTCGTATTGAATATTCCGACTCGCGGTCAAGATCCTGACCGTATCGGTTTCATGATTCGCCGTTTCTCGGTGGAAATGCGCATTCCTTGTTTAACATCGTTGGATACGGCGGGGGCGTTTCTCCTGGCATGGGAAGCGAAACGGGAGGCAACCCCGCACGCGTTTGTCGGTTAAAGATTTCCAAATTGGATGACGGAGGGAGACATATGCCGAAAGCGATGCCTGTGATCAATGATTGGCAGATTCAACGCTTAAAGGGCCGGGATTTTATCGATTTCAAAGATTTTTCGGTGGAGGAACTTGAATATCTCTTATCTTTATCGATGACCGTAAAGAAAAAGTTTAAAGCCGGAGAACTCTATCAACCGCTGCGAGGAAAAACATTAGGGATGATCTTCACGAAAGCGTCCACGCGTACACGTGTTTCGTTTGAAGTCGGCATGTACCAACTGGGAGGTCATGCGCTTTTCCTTTCGGGAAGCGATACGCAGATCGGCCGCGGCGAGCCGATCGCCGATACCGCCCAAGTGCTTTCCCGCTATGTCGATGGCATCATGATTCGCACGTTTGCTCACGAAGATGTCTTGGAATTGGCGAAATATGCTTCGGTTCCCGTCATCAACGCATTGACCGATCTGCATCATCCTTGCCAGGTGCTCGCCGATATCCTGACATTGCATGAACATAAGCAAACGTTAAGAGGTTTAACGGTCGCTTATGTCGGCGACGGAAACAATATGGCGCACTCTTGGCTGATGGCTGCGCCGAAATTCGGACTGAACATTCGCGTAGCGAGTCCGAAAGGTTACACTTGTGATGCGGGTATCGTAGCCGAAGCCAAAGAGTGGGCGAAACAATTGGGGACGGAAATGATCATCACGGAAGACCCTGTCGAGGCTGTACAACAAGCGGACGTCATTTATACCGATGTATGGGCTTCGATGGGGCAAGAAGCGGAGCAACAGGAACGCCTGCGAGCGTTTCAGGGTTACCAAGTGAATGAGGAACTTTGCAAACACGCCAAACCTGATTACCTGTTTATGCATTGTCTGCCCGCGCACCGTGGCGAAGAAGTCGCGGCGGAAATCATCGATGGCCCACATTCGGTTGTTTTTGACGAAGCGGAAAACCGCTTGCATGTTCAAAAAGCGATTCTCGTTGCGACGATGGCATGATCGTTAACAATCCAGCGTGCAGACCCATGTATCTTCGGTACTTTTGCCTACACGCTGATACCGGCGCGCAGAAGTGCCGGTTTATTTAAAATAATGGTGATGTTTTGGCAAGCCCATTGTAATCTCGCTGTATTCCGAAAATATACCTGCGAACTCCCTCGGCTGCTTCAACAACGAGGGAGTTTGTCTGTAGTTCGAAGAAATCTGTATTCTTACGGATGGCTCTCCTTGAAGATTCAACGACTAGACAAGCCGCTTGTACATACTATGCTTCCGCGATGGAGTAACCAACTTCATCTGGAGATCGACTCATATTAAGCGTTCTTTCAGTTATTATTAAGCAGCCATTCAGGTCGTCGGATTATTATTGGTTTGAATGAGACCAATGTATAAAGAGGGGAGTCCAGAACATGTCCATCCTAAAAGGTCGTAAGCTTAAAATAGCCCTGATTATCGTTTTACTCCTATCAGTTGGAATAAGCTTCTATTCCCTATGGAACTACCGGGGCGAATCTTCCTCCATAAGCACGAGTAGACCGCAACAAACTTTCAAGCCGGGAGAAAGATTTGCGCAGCATGGAGGCAACCATTCTCCGGGAAGAGAAATGTCCCCCAAACATGATCTTACCCTTGACGCAAAAGCAGGTTCCCCTTGGAGAAACAACGTTGATAATAACAAGGGCGGTATGCATTCTTTTGGTGGAAACCGGTTCGACAGATCTGCATCATCTTCCCCGTATGCGGTGCCTCTTGCCGTGTACACCGTACTGTTTTTCGGCGTATCGGCCGCCGCGTATTCTATGGTTATCTGCAAAAACGCGCGGATCCAAGAGAAGAAAAAGTCGACGCTGATATGGATGCTGCTTGGAGCAGGCCTATTTTTGCGGATCGCCGCTGCTCCGTGGATACCTGGGCATCCTTTTGACATCAATTTGTTCAAAAGCTGGGCCATTTCTGCAGCCAACAATCTTACAGGATTTTATTCGATCAGCTCCAGTGATTACCCACCCTTTTACATATATATCCTGTACATGGTCGGAAAACTTGCGTCAGTCTCCACGATGAGTCATTACTTTACACTGCTTATCAAACTTCCTTCAATTCTCGCGGATGTGGCGACCGCCTATCTGCTTTACAAGGTGGCACGTAAGTACGTTTCCTTTGAGATGAGCTTAATGATTGCAGCCTTCTATACATTTAACCCGGCAATTTTTATCAACTCTACATTTTGGGGACAGGTCGATTCCTTTTTCACTTTGATCGTCGTAGCTGCGATACATCTCCTTTCGCAAAACAGGATGGGCTGGTCGACGGTTCTCTTGGCGGCAGCTGTGCTGATGAAGCCTCAGGGAATTATCTATCTCCCTGTGCTCATGTTCGAGTTGTTCAGGGTAAAGCGTTTGAAATCATGGTTTATTGTGGCAGTTTCCGGATGGGTCACCGCGTTGCTCATCGTTGCGCCCTTCTCTTTTGGTCAGGATCCTATGTGGCTATTCAAGCTCTATTCACGCACATTGAATGAGTATCCGTATGCTTCAGTCAATGCTTTCAACTTCTTCAGTCTTCTTGGGGCGAACTACAAACAGGATACATCGAAGTTGTTACTATTCAGTTATCATACTTGGGGAATGTTATTTATTGTAATCGTGACCCTTTTTTCGTGGTGGATGTACAGAAAAGGCCGCAACGGAAAGTTCGCTTCGGTTGCAGCGCTTGTGCAGATTGCAGGTGTATTTACCTTTTCTTCCAGCATGCACGAAAGGTACTTGTTTCCAGCGGCTGCTCTCGCTTTATTGGCGTATACCTACCTGCAAGACAAGAGGCTGCTATGGTTATCGGCCGGATTCAGTTTAACGATATTTATAAACACGTACTCCATTTTCTACAATTCCGTTAATGGCGGAGCACCCTACAATTTTACGCTGTTTATGACTTCACTCTTAAATGTCCTTCTGTGTGTGTTTCTTGCTAAAGTTGTATGGGATCATTGCTTCCTGAAAGTCAGACATGGCGGGGTGCAAGATTGTGCTGTTGATTAGGAATCATGAGATACAAACAAAAGGCGTGAGAGATTTTTGTTTTCATAGTAAACAAGCAACATGCAGACCTTGAACCTTGGGGACTTTGTCCACATGCTGAGACTGTTGGATGTACCAGCAGTCTTTTTTTATAGTTCGGCCTCCGTCCAAGCGGCATGTGAGGTTACTTCGTATGATCATCGGTATCCAAATCTTGCAGGTTCTTTTCATCTTTTGAGCGGAAGTTAAAAACCGTTGGGAACAGTCGATGGAAGTCCAGTATCACATAGGCTAATAATGCGGCAATAATGGAGGGTACATATAAACCGGAAGAAATCATCAAGCCAATGGACGATGCTACCCACATTCCTGCAGCCGTAGTGAGACCTCTAATGCCTTCGTTTGATTTCATGATCGTTCCGGCTCCAATGAAACCTATTCCAGTAACCACTTGCGCCGCTATTCTGCCAGGGTCGTGTGTCGATCCTATGGTCGGAAACCCGTAAATGGAAGCTAATCCGAATATGCAGGAACCCAAGCAGACAAGTGAATACGTACGAAAACCGGCTGTTTTAATTTTATGATCAAATTGATAGTATCGCTCTCTTTCAAGCCCCATAATTGCTCCCACAACAAAAGCAAACAGCAATCGAAATAAGATCACGAAATCGTCATAGTATGTGTGGAAAAGCCAATCCAAATCATTCACCCCAGTTAGAATCTTATAAACACCTCTTTGTGTGCAATGACTTGAAATTGAACGAATAAACCTCATAGGAATATCCGCACACGACTTCAAAATGGTTCCCTTTATTTTGTTTTAGTGTACTATAAAAATGTACGTAATTCGAGATGAACAAATATGTCTGACAATCAACCTCGACGACGTTGTGTCAGCAACCTTTTGATGTGGCGCACCCAACCACAAGAATGGCATGACATTCCGTTTGTTGCGTGATCTCCCCTTGTATCCTACAATAAGTGGGCGTAAAGATTCATGAGATAGGAGGATGGAAGGATGACCAGCGATAAAAACAAACCTGTGTTTCATACATATGAAGAAGTGGAACAAGCGGTCATGGATAAAGTCAATGAACGCATCATCAAGGGACGTTTTATGACCGGACTCCTGAACGGGGTGTATTCTGAGGAGCAGATTCGGGAATTCGCCTTGATCTACAGTTATTACAGCCGCAGTTTTCCGCGCGTCCTGGGGGCTGCCGTCGCTGCTGTAGAGCCGATTGACAAATGGTGGGTGCCGCTTGTCGATAACCTCTGGGATGAAGGGGGCCGTGGAAATCCGAAGGCATATCATTCGAAACTGTATCGTACCTTTTTGGAATCGGCTGCCCCTGATGTGTTCATCAGTGATGAGCATATTCCCGATTATCCGGTAGCACCGCCAGCGAAACGCGCGGTTGATACGTTTATTCGCTTCCTGCAAAATGCGACACCGTTAGAGGCGATGGCTGCTGTTGGGTTAGGTTCGGAGTTGTTTGCGGGGGAAGTCATGGGGCTTATAGGCAAAGGTCTGCAACATCCAAATTATAACAAGACGAGAAAGTTGAATGTGACATTCTGGTTGGTGCATGCCGATACACATGAACCTCGCCACTATCAGCTTTGTAAAGATATTTTGGTGGAATACAAAGATCCCGCGGATTTGCAGCGGATCTATCAGGCGGGCGTGTATATCGCCATGTCGGAAGCGGAGTTCTACGAAGGTATCTATGAACGCATGATGGCTGTCGCGGAAGGGCAAAGGATCTAACCTCTGATGGTCGCGGCGTGTACAGGAGGAAAATCGAGAGCCATTCTCTGTAATACGACAAGAGAATATATCATCCAATCCATACTCGAATTTCATCCGAGATTCTTGTTGTAACAGCTTCAAGCAACAGTTGTCAAGAACAGCGGATCCGCATATAATTGTATGTACAATTTCATAGCTCCATCGCTGAATTCCGAAAGGAAACGGGGGAACCATCTTTTTGGGGTGAATCCAGTCGTCTGATTGGTAGGACAATCTCTTAAGTCCGAACCCGGCAGCTAACTTCGTAAGCGTTTAAGAGAGGAGTGATGAGCGATGATTCGTAAATTCTTGTACCGTACCCCCCGTAGGTATCCCCTTCGGGGGTTTTATTTACCGGATCTGATTGAAGATGGCTGGTACGGGTTTGACGAACCGGATGATTTACAACATTCGCCTGACGAATACGAATGGAACAAGAAGGAAGTTGAACTTCACGATTATTTGAAAAATCAACAAATCCAACACAGGCTTTCCCAGTTAACCAGAAATAACCGGTCTACTTGCAAACGTATGGATGAAACATCCGGTGAAAACATGACTTCATGATCTGTTCAATAATCAAAATATTATATGTATAAGGACTTGTGTAGAAAATTAACGAAAAGGAGGCGGAGACTCATGGAACAGATCTTGTTTGATCATGAAGAAACGACCCGTACCCGCCATGTAGGGTTCATTAAAGGCGGAAGACGATTTGATTTCACCTTGACGTATTCGCAACATTTTCTCGGCAAGACGATTGTGACTTGCCTTCAGACGGGACGAAGCGCGTTATTGGACATACATGATATCCATATTCCGGATATCCTTTCATCCAAGTTCGGTTTGAATGATGAAGAAGCGCGCCATTTGGCAGGTTTCTTGGAAACACCTTTAAGCGATCGGATGATACACACACAGTACTGAAATCTCTTTCGATGTTGAACCCGGAAGATTCCGGGTTTCTTTTTTTCCTGTCTCGCGATTCAGCCATTTCCTTGTTGAGCAGAGAAAGGCGGGAAAGACAGTAAACGTATATGTCCGAGACTCGGACATGACCCACGGATTCGCCCGCTCCTTTTCATTACCAACCCATACGAACATCACGATGGAGATTTTTAATGGGGTACTCCATGTGTTTCGAAAGTTTTGGTATGGTTCGCCCGTTCGCGCTGTAGGAATGGGGGTAACCAACTTAGTTGATGACAGTGTGATGCAATTGGATCTCTTTTCGGACAAGGTAAGAAAACGGGAGCTAGGCTATACAATGGACAAAATCCGTGCCAAGTATGGTGCTACTTCTCTTATGCGTTGTGCCTCTTTAACGAAAGCCGGCATTCTTCCGGAAAGAGCTTCGAAAATTGGTGGGCACTATGCATAAAAAGACATGAACGCAATCACGCGTCATGTCTTTTCTTAAGAGGTTAAATATCAGCAAAAATATGGTACCAATCTTCATTAACACAAACAAGAGGTGATCTTTGTGACTCGCCGTGCAATGCTTACGGAACGTGGAAATAAACTTTGGGAAGGTTCTCGCATGATCTTGCCGGAGCATCGGGCGGCAATTGCAGAGTATGAATATAAACAACGTTTATTGACAAAGCCAACCCTCGATAGCGATAAATTAGAAGAGATGAGCCGAAAGTTGTCGGAAGCCTTGCAGGATGAGAAACGAATCACCATTCACGTCTTTCATCCAGAAGGAATTGAACGGGTACATGTACTTCCGAAGAAAATTGATATTTCGACGCGGATACTTGTCGGACTCAGTACGTTGGGAGAACGGACTATTCGGATCAAGCTAGATGACATCATTGATATTGAACACTAAAGAATGACTCGATCAGCGTTGTAGATACAATCCATGCGATTCATTTACTAATATTTTCAAATAACTTCTTTATAAGGAAATAAAGTATATATCCCCCATAACTGATAAATAGGTTTTTCATTATTTCAAGATAATTTAGGTTTTTATTTACAAAATAAGAAACCAGTATAAAAGTAAATGCAAAAATAACAAAATTTAACAAGTTATTTATTATTGTTTTCATATGCTCCTCCATTTATATAACTTATCGAAATATATGGCGAGCATGACTTTAAGTCAGCCTCGCCATATATCTATTTAATTCAATAGTGAATATTCAATCAACATAAGGTAAAACTTCTGCAGTATAGGAATAAAACTTAGAGCCTATAAATGAATCTCCCATATAATACATATCCAAACAACTATAATAACAAGATGTATATCTAGTCACCCAACGATAGTCAACATATGATTGAATCGTAATATCACCTTTTATTACTTTATCTGAAAAATATCCAGTAACTGCAGCAGCTATGAATGAAGCAGCACTTTTAGGAAGACCATATTTACTTTGTAAAAAGTTGGTGGCTACACCGACACCAGTGGAGATTGCCGAAGTAATAATATATTTTGGAATCACATAGGTAGTTGAAAAGCTCCCATCCCAATTTTGAGTACCACCATCAACAGAATTTGGTTTTACTTGAACATTTCCTTGATTTAATTTGACCTTAGAGTTTGTAGCGGCGAAAGAGGGAGTCGCACTTGTAATCGCAATAGCAGTTATGAGAGAACCAATTAAGAATCGTTTTTTCATTCCATATCCTCCTTATAATTACTTTATACCAATATATTTCATCATTAGTATTAAATATCCTGTTAAAATTTTGTAAATATTCGATTTTATATAATTAATGTAATGTCTATACATTAAGAATGACAAAATATTCCTCATAGAGGATGGCCCAAACTTCTTTTACCTAGCGCATAAGATCAGCTGTTAAGCTCTATCGGTGCAAGCTCGACTTCCTTTCCCCAACCATTTCGCTTATATTGGAGATACTGGAGGGAATATCATGGCGAACAAAACCATTGAAAAAGAAACGTCTAAAAAAGGCACAAAGCAACAACAGATCAACGTGCAAGATAAAATTCTGAATGATCTTCGTACTTCCAAATAGAAACTTTCGTTGGGAAATAGAAAGGGGGGTGAGCAGGTGGAACTGCCGCTGGATATGACCTTGTTGTGGCTGACTTTTGTCGTATCTACTTTCCTGATCCGTTATCTCGTAGGTTCCGTCTGGAAGAATACACATTCCACTTACCTTTGCTCCGAAACGGTTCGGGACGGCAAACAGGTCGTGTTACACGTTTTTCCGATCCAGAGAAAGAGGAGAATGTATGTAAGACGCAAACAACCTCAGGAACGGGTATCCACCGATGAAGACGACCATTCTTCCTTGTATTTTTCAATAGAACCGGATCATACAAGGAGGAAGAAGTATGCATGTGTGGATTCAACCGATCGTGTCCGTATTGTCACTCTTGCTCACCTTCTTTTACCATATCGTGAAAGATTGGGGAATCGCGATTATTCTCTTGACCCTTTCTGTTCGTTGTCTTCTCTTCCCTCTCAGTTTGCGTGTGGCGAGACAACAAGTTAAACAAGCGAAGATCCAAGAAGAAATCAAGCAACTTCGTGAACGGTATGCACAAGACCCAAACAAACTGATGCAGGAAACGATGAAACTCTATCAGGGAAGAGGCTTGAAGCCGTTCTCCATGTTTACTACGTTCTTGATCCAGACACCGATTTTCATGGGGATGTATTCACTGTTTTTGACACACGGGGCGGCGATGTCATCTGTTCTGATTCCTTGGGTGATTTCATTTTCACAGAACGATGCATGGCATATCCTTCCTGTTCTTTCGGGAGCTATTACATTCGTGACGAATCTGATCCCGTTAACGAGTGATTTTTTCGTAGCAACGCCGATGAACAAGCGCATAACGATGTCGCTTATGATCGTTCCCGTGTTTTTGTTCTTCATGTGGAAAGCTCCGGTCGCCCTATGCCTTTACTGGGTGACAGGTTCTTTTTGGGCCCTCATGGAACGCGGGTTCTATCGCACGCGAAAGGGGAAAGGCCTGTTGAATGGCACTGAGGGAAAGCGACTCATCGCTTCAAAAAGTCATATGTAAAAAACGTTAACTGCTGAAAAAAGCTCCTTTGGAATCGAACGATTCTAGGGAGCTTTTTCATCGCTTCAAAGACTTTGATGGAATGAAAGAAGAGTGAGACTGAAAGTAATTTTCTGAAATAATTCTGTCAAGCGGGGGGCTTAATACGTAAATCATAGGTTAATAATTTCTAAATAAAATATTAACATCACCATAATGAAGACAAGATATATTTCGAAATAAATGGACTCAATGTCTTAGCAAATCATTGAAGGGAGATGATTCGTTGAGTTACACGATAAAAGACATTGCTCGATTAGCAGGTGTTTCCAAGTCCACGGTTTCACGGGTGATCTCGGGGAATGGTTATACAAGCAAGGAAGCACGCGAAAAGGTACTGAATGCGGTTAAAGAGCTGCAATATAAACCAAATGGTGTGGCAAGAGCCATGGTTTCACAGCGAACGAACAATATCGGCGTCATTATATACCGGCAGCATCATCCGATTGCTTCACATCCTTTTTACGGAAAAATATTGGATGCCATTCTCATGAAATCGGAAAGCCTTAACTATTCCGTGTTTGTGACAACAGATAAGGAAATGTCAATAAGGTCTGCCGATTTTATGCTGGAAAAGCGAGTCGATGGGCTCATCCTCATTAGCCGTCTTAGCCAAGAAGTGATCGGCTATATCGATCATTTTAACGTACCTTATTTGATGGTAAATGGCACAGCCGAGAAGGATGATGTGATACAGATAGTCAATAATGATCGGAAAGGGGGACGAATAGCTGCTGATCATTTGTATCAATTAGGCCATCGCCGGTTCTTGGTTATTGCCGGCCCTCAGGAACACCGCAGTCACCACTTGCGGCTTCAAGGTTTTTGCGAGCGTATCCATGAGCTTGGAGGAAATATCTCGGCCAAAGATATTTATTTTTCTCCTACATCAACATTCGATGACGGGTATAAAGGATTATCAATCATTTGGGATCACTTCACCAGCGAAAAGCCAACGGCTATTTTTGCCACAAATGATATGTTAGCCTTAGGCGCCATGCAGGTACTATTACAAAATGGTTGGAAAATACCTGACGATATGGCGGTCATGGGATTCGACAACATCGACTATTCCAAAATGTCTTATCCCCCCTTAACCACGCTGCATGTTGAGAAGATGAAAATGGGAGAGGATGCGGTAGTCCTGCTGGATCGCTTAATCAAAAAAGAAAATCTCGATCCGCTGCGCATCGAATATGATCCGGTACTTATCATTCGTGAATCTACTAAAGGAGTTTAACCATGAATGGACATTTGATCAGTATATTATTAGCCTTTTCTTCCGGACTGCTCGGTGCTTTCCAAGGTTCCATCAATGCTCAAATTGGAAAAGCGGCCGGGCAATATGCCATGATTATTGGTGTGTCCCTCATACAAGCAATCGTCGCCAGTGTGATTCTTATGAAAAGAGGATGGAGTGCTTTCATATTTGATTCCTTCCCATGGATGATTGTGGCTGGCATATTAGGGGTTGTCATGATGTTCAGTGTGTCTTACTCCATCAGTTCCATTGGCACGTTGTCTGTTTATGTACTGGTCATTTCAGGGCAGATCATCGCTTCGGCCCTCATTGATCATTACGGATTATTCGGTACGACACATCCCATCACACCACAAAAGGTCGGAAGTATATTCGTGATCATAATGGGGGTCTTTTGGTTAGTAAAATCCTCTTAAATCGTTTGGATGAATACTATTGTTAAATCACCATTAAAATTTCTTTACATCAACTTAGAGATATCATTACAGAAACTAAATATTAGATTTGTATGTTTATAAGTGAGGAGGGAATGAAATATCGGTTACATAAAAGGGAATGAGGAGCTCCCTTATTATTAACCACAGAACTGGGAACGTTCCCACAATCTGCAATCATTGTATTTACTTAATTATTTTAGGAAGAATGTGTGGGAGCGTTCCCATAACCCTAGACTCAATAAATGATCGAGGTGAAAGAAATGAAGAAAACAACAGTATGTCTCTTTTCCACATTGATACTGGGGATGAGCGTTCTGACCGGTTGCTCACAGAATGCTATCTCAGGAGACTCCCAAAAGGATGGATCTAACGTTATAACGATCGTAGCCCAAACAGCTGGAGCGGAAAAAACCCGTGTGGATAATCTCGTGAAAGCGTCCGAAAAGCTTAACGAAGAATTAAAAGCAGAAGGGAAAAATGTCCAAGTTAAAGTGGAAACAAAGGATTTTGAAGGTAGTTGGGATGATTATGCGAAGCAATTTATGCTTGCATTTAAAGCGAAGAAAGAGCCGGATATTTATGCAACTGGACATGAGAACATCGGATGGTTGGCCGATGGTCATTATATCCAACCGCTGGATGAGATGAAAAATTCCAAAGCTTATTCTGACGTTTTCCCTACTTTATGGAATTCCGTAACTTATAAGGGCAAGACTTGGGGAGTTTTACAGGATACTGAAGTCCGACCTGTATTCTACAATAAGGATATTTTAAAGAAAATGGGTTGGACGGATCAGCAGATCAACGATCTTCCAGAGAAAGTTAAGAAGGGTGAATTTACACTTGATGATATGACGAAATTGGCGGAGGAAGCCAAAGCAAAGGGATTCGTACAATACGGAATTGTTCACCGCCCAGTAGACGGTCCTGACTTCCAGGCATTAGCTTATGATTTTGGCGACAAGCTTTATGATTCAGCGGAAAATAAGATTGTATTTGATAAGAAAGCCGTGGCTAAACAGTTAAACTATTACTATGATATCGCTCAAAAGAAATTAATTCCAGACCAATTAACCTCTATGGAATGGAAGAACGTACACAAGTTAGTTGTTAACGGCAAGACACTCTTTTATTACGGTGGAATTTGGAATGTGTTTAACTGGAGCCAGGATAACTACCATGATCAGCTAGGAAAAGTTGATGCCAACTGGGTGAATCAGCATCTGGGAATGATGTTAATTCCAGCGGCTGATAAGGGTGGAAAACCTGTTACACTTTCACACCCATTCGTCTATACCGTATCATCCCAAACGAAGCATCCTGATTTAGTGAAGAGATTGTTAGAATTGGTCGCTGATCCTAAATTGCAGGTTGATCATGATGTGAAGACTTACCATCTGCCTGTCACTAAATCTGCGGCTGAAGATCCAGAATTTAAGGGAAATGTGACTTTAGGACATGCTTCCTACATGTTGGATTATACCACTTTCCTGCCAAATCTGGAGAAATTCCCGAAATATTCGAAGGATGTCTTCAATGCCATACAGGCTGTAGAACTTGGCAAGCAGAATCCTGATGCAGCTTTGAAGGACTTAGAAGTCCAATTGAAAAATGATCTCGGTGATCAGCTGGAAATCGTAGAATAATAAAATCCATTGCACCTGGCCCAAAAAGCCAGGTGCAAAAGATTAAAGGAGGTACGTTGGTGTCTACACTTTTACGAAAATGGCAGTTACCATTCTTGATGCTCGGACCATTTATAATTCTCATTTCCCTATTCTTTTTTCTTCCTGTTGTTTTGATTACTGTTTTGGCTTTTACCGGAATGGATTCGTCCATGCAGTGGGCTTTCAATGGTTTGTCCAATTTCAAGCATTTCATTAACGATCCGAATATTTGGCATATTCTAAGAAATACCTTTACCTACGTCTTTTTTACTCTGCTCATCAATGTATTCTTCGGCTTGGTACTTGGAATCTTGACGACTTATTTCATTCAAAAAGAGTCGGTCGGTCTATTGTTTCGGACGTTGTGGATGCTACCTCGTATTACACCACCTGTTGTTTATGTCCTTCTATGGCTGTGGTTTTTTGATCCCAGCCAATATGGTGTGTTAAACAGCATACGGGCACTTATGCATTTATCCCCTGTTAAATGGCTGGCAAGCAATCCGATGACCGCAATCATTTTGGCTAACGGGCTGATAGGGGCTTCTTATGGGATGATCATATTTTCTTCCGCGATTAAATCTATCCCTGGTGACTTGTTTCAAGCGGCACGGGTAGATGGAGCCTCCCAATGGGCCATCATTAAGGATATCATCATTCCGGCAGTTCGCTGGCCGCTTATGTTTGTTACTTTATGGCAGCTTTTATCCTTGCTGACTTCCTATGAATACATCTTACTTTTAACAAAAGGTGGACCTTTGTATAGTAGTGAAGTTTTAGCCTTGTATTCCTATCATAAAGCATTCCAAAACTTTGAATATGGATATGGATCGGCCTTGGCCCTGGTGCTTGTTGTTGTTGCTTTAATTATGTCCGCTATTCTATTGAAGATCTTCGGAATGAATAAACTCATGGGTTCTTCACGGATCGAGTAGAAAAGGAGTTGAAGGAATGGAAGTGACGAAAAAAGTAGCAATAAGGACGAGGGCGACAGAGACGAGAAAAACGTCACCAAGATGGAAGAAAAGGCTTCCCTATATCATCGCCTATGGCGTCCTTGGAATTACCACACTGCCGATTATCCTCATGTATCTCTGGCTATTGGTGAGTTCATTTGCAAAGCAGATGAAGTATGGATTTATACCTGTCCAATTTACGTTTGAGAATTGGAAATTCTTATGGTCCAATGTAGAGCAGGCAGGGACGACATACCCTAATATTTGGTTAGCAACCTGGAATTCTTTTGTATTTTCCGGTTCGTTGACGATCTTGGAAGTGATCATTGGGGGTATGGCAGGATACGCCCTTTCACGGTTGGATTTTCCGGGCCGAAAAGGGCTGATGAAGATCACTCTGCTGCTTCATGCCTTCCCAAGTGTAGCCCTCTTAATCGCTGTGTTCTATATTTTGAATTTCCTGGGTTTGTTTGACTCGCTATGGGGGGTTGTGCTGGTAAAAACAGCCCTACAGATACCGATGACAGCTTGGATTATCAAAGGTTTTTTTGACGATGTGCAATGGGATGTAGAATGGGCCGGACTGATCGACGGATGCAGTAGGTTTAAGGTATGGTATACGATTGTCATCCCTTTAATTAAACCCGGGATCGCAGCCGTAAGTATTTTTTCCTTTTTATCCGGCTGGTCCGAATTTTTGCTTTTATATTCCTTTATATTAAGCGACGAGCACGTTACTCTAGCCACTTATCTGCAAAATTTAATTAGTAATCCTAATCTCATTCATTATGGTCTGTTAAGTGCCGTGTCACTCTTTTATATGCTCCCGGTTATGATCCTCTTTATTTTTTCACAGAAATCGCTCATGCAGGTAAGTGTTGGAGGTGGAAAGCGAGTATGAAAATCGAGCTAAAAAATATTTGCAAATCATTCGATAAAAAATCCAATACGATTAACAATCTAAACCTGACGATTGAAGATGGTGAGTTTGTTGCCTTGCTTGGCCCCAGCGGATGCGGAAAGTCTACGACGATGCTCATGATTGCAGGGATTTACAAGCCGAACAGCGGTGAAATTTATTTTGACAATCAGCCGGTTAATGATTTAGAACCGAAAGACCGAAATATCGGGATGGTTTTTCAAAGCTATGCTTTATACCCGCATATGACGGTTTTGGATAATATCGCATTTCCGCTAAAACAGCAGAGGGTTGCAAAGGAAGAGCGGATGGAACGGGCCAAACAAGCGGCGGAAATGGTACAACTGGGACACTTATTGGATCGAAAGCCGAGCGAATTATCCGGCGGTCAGCAGCAACGTGTCGCCTTAGCGCGGGCAATCGTCAAAAAGCCCGCGGTGCTTCTGCTTGATGAACCGCTCTCGAATCTGGACGCCCGATTAAAAATCGAGATGAGGGAGGAAATTTCCCGAATTCAGAAGGAGCTGGGGATTACGACGATAATGGTTACCCACGATCAAGAAGAGGCGATGACCATGGCGGATCGCATTGCGGTGATGAAAGAAGGCCAGTTGATCCAATACAGCACCCCTATGGATTTATACAGCCAGCCTAAGAACTATTTTGTTGCACAGTTCATCGGAACGCCCCCTATGAACTTCCTTGAGGGAAGACTGTCCAAAAGTATGGGGAAATATCAACTTCAATTAAATGACACCACGATTGAATGGGATGGCGAATTTCTTCATGAGAGTGACCGTAATACTCTGGATGTGAGCGTTGGGATTCGCCCTCATGATTTGAAGTTAGGACACCATGGAGATATTCGCATCGAGGGCGTTGTGAGTCTGGTTGAACCTATTGGCCATTCACAATTGGTGAATGTGAAGGTCGGCAGTACACAGGTTCGATTTTTTTCCGAGCCAAACAGCAAGATGAAACGCGGAAGCAAAGTCCAATTATCCGCCGCCATCGAATCCATTCATTTATTTGATCGAGTAACGGGTGAAAGTTTAAGGAAAGAAAGATTCCAGGGACAGGATTTGGAGCTTGCCCGCAGATCATAAGAAGGAAAAAAGGATGGAAGACAACATGGAAATAGGAATGCAACAGGATTTGCAGATCAAATTGTATGAATCGGCGCTGGAATATGCGAAACAAGCGGGAAGACTCGTTCTCGAACACATGGGGAACACGGGCAGGATTGAGCAGAAAAAGAATGCGTCTGACCTTGTGACAGAGGTTGACCGGATGAGCGAGATGTTGTTGCGCAACCAGATTCAGCAAGAATATCCTGGCCACTGGATTCTATCGGAGGAAGATTCCTGTCAGGCGAATGCTTATGAGATTTTTAAAAGACAGAAATCTGGTTACGGTTGGATCATCGATCCGATTGACGGAACAACCAATTTCATTCACGGAATTCCACATTTCTCAATTTCTATCGGAATTGTAAAGGACGGGAAACCGATCATTGGTATAGTTTACAATCCGGTCACGAATGAATTGTACACAGCAAGAAAATCCAAGGGCGCTTATCTGAATGGAAAACTCATCCGGGTAGGAAAGGAGTTACAATTGGCTGAAGCGGTTCTCGCCACAGGATTTCATGCAAACGATTGGAATTCGGGATCCCGGCTGGTTCGCCAGATCGACCAGATTGCGGGCAAAAGCAGGAATGTCCGGATAATTGGGGCGGCTAGCCTGGACTTATGCTGGATCGCATCGGGAAAGTTAACCGGATTATGGCATGAGGGGCTCAATCCATGGGATACGGCTGCGGGTATTCTCATTCTTACGGAGGCGGGAGGATGTGTTACAGATAAGGAAGGAAATCCCTACCGCCTTTATCATGATTCGCTGGTTGCTTCCAACAGCCTGATTCATAAGGAATTCCTAGAGACCATTAAACTTTAAAAGAACGGTGGTACCCATGAGATGGCCTTTGATCACAGCCCATAGTGGCTGCATGAATACCCCGCCTAATTCCATCTCGTCCGTTTTGATGGGGCTGAGCGCTGGAGCAGATATTATTGAAGTGGATGTCAGGGTAACAAACGATGGGGTTGTTGTCCTTCGGCATGATGAAGAGGTAATGACCCCATTCGGGATCCGAAAGATACAGGATTTAAATTTCGAGGAATTGAAGGATCTGGCCAAAAACGAAGAAATCACCCGTCTTGAAGAGATTTTGCCGTTGATTCTTGAAAATCATCGAATGATCAATCTCGATGTGAAAGATGATCGTGCCATCATACCGATGATTAGAACCGTCGAAAAATATAAAATGAGGGATTATGTCATCATAAGCGGATGTGAAAAAGAGAGGGCGGCATACGTAAAGGGAAATTATCGGCCGTACCAAGTGCTGCTGAATGCTAGTATAAGCCTGTTTGCAGCCTCTGGAGAGGATTATGATTCCTTTATCAAAGAAACCTGCCAGGATGCAATATCCGCTTCGTGCTGTGGAATTAACATCAACTACCATTTTTGCAGGGAAGAATTATTGGACCATGCCGCTCTTCGCTGCCTGCCTGTATTCGTTTGGACAGTGGATGATCCTCTGGCGATGGAAACCTTTTTAGACATGGGAGTACATTCTATCACGAGCAATGATGTACGAACACTCATACAGCTAAAAATGCAAAAGCAGGAGAAAGATACTGTAGGTGATACATATGATTGATACGTTTTTGTTTGAATTTAAGAGAAGAAATGAAGAAATCATGGACTCCACAAGAGAAGGAAGGATTTCCGGTGTCGATTTTTATCAACTGGCCATTGCACAATTGGAACTCTTGAAAAAAGCGGACCCGGATAATGTCTCGTATATTTCACGCCAAGCAGAATTCTACCATTTGGACGGATATTTGCGTAAAGCAGGAGATCTATACCGACGTGTATTGGAGATGGATCCCATCATTCTCGTATCGGAAGAGGAAAAACGGTTGGTTGAAAAATTCTGTCCGATTCTCCTGGTTAACCCGAAAGAATGCTTTCCGCTAAAGGATGTAGTCGCTGTACATCATCCATCAAAACCATTGATTGGCTATCACCTTTTTTGGGAAGATGACTATGATTTCCCGGACGACTATGAACCATGCGATCATGAAGAGATTTGGGTTCAATATGACCCGGAAAAAGAAGAAGTGACAAATGTTATGTGCTGGTTTCACTCTCGTGTTTTGGAATCTAAAGAAGCCGTGATAGAGGCCAGAAGAAATCAGCAGCGTGCGATCGTTCGGATTGAATGGGGAAAGCATGGCTCCCTCCTTTGTGGGTGGGAAAACATGCACGAACCATTGACGGGAGTATCTATACTCCAATGGCTAAGGGAGACTTATGAACATGTAAAGAAGGGCGGTCGTGTTCCTTCCCATCCATTGAAGAGATTCTGGCCTAAAGGATTTGAAGGGACTTTTGAGGAATATACCGATTTTTCGGATCTCATAGATCCATTAAAATGGCTGCAACAAAAACCTCTTATATACAAGACGAAATGGGTAAATGCAGTCATATTTACTCATGCTCTACTTTACAATTTTCATCCTAAAATGGAATGGCCCGATCGTTTTTATCAGTCCATAGAACCGGAACTTTAAGTGGTGTAAGCATTTATGAGTTACTGGATTTTCGGTATTGAAATTGAACTCGATAACAAAAATCTCGGGCAAAAAAAGATTTATGACACAGACGATGTGCTGCTTTTTTCCACTTCTTCTTACTGGTTCCAAAACTTTCTAAGGTTGTCGGCAGGAGTCCATACACCGTTTCTTCCGTAAAAAACATGGGTCATCAAGAGGACGTTAGCTCCCTCATTTCGAGAAAATGTCATCAATGAGTAAAATCGTGATAGGTAATTGAAAATTCAGATGTTTCGAGTTATGCGTTACACAAAAAATGATTGTAAGAAAAATTGAATACGTGCAAAAGATCAGCGAATCGGTTAATCTTACATTGATGAAGTTGATTCTCAGCCTGACAGGAATCATTTTTCGAATCTACGGAGGGGTGTATGGAAAAACACGAACAGGTAGAACAACAGTCAGCAGCCCAACCAAAGCTGGGTATCTTGCTTTCGGTATTGGTGCTAGTGCTTGCCGCTTTCATGTCGGTCCTCGATAACACGATTGTCAATGTATCGATCCCCAAGATGATGGCCGTATTCGGAGTAGGTACAACGGATATTCAATGGGTCGTGACCGCTTATTCATTGGTGGTAGGAGCATTAGTACCCATCACTGGGTATCTCGGTGACCGCTTCGGGTATAAACGGATCTTTCTCTATTCGGTGATCTTGTTTACCTTGGGGTCGGCTTTATGCGGGATGGCATGGAGCAATCGGGCGATGATCATCTTCCGGATCATTCAGGCGATCGGCGGAGGCGCAATCATGCCGATCAGTATGGCGATGATGTTTCGCATGTTTCCTCCGGAACGCCGCGGCTTTTCTATGGGGATCTTCGGAATCGCCATCATGTTTGCTCCCGCTTTTGGCCCGACGCTCGGCGGTTATATCACCGAATACATGGATTGGCGTTTGATCTTTTATATCAACGTACCGATCGGGATCATCGATATCATCCTCGCCAGCATCATTTTGGAAGAAACGCGTCCAGCAGCCGGTCGCAAGTTCGATTTTTGGGGATTTCTCACTTCTTCTGCCGGGCTGGCATCCCTGTTGTACGGACTCGGTATCGTGGCCGATAAGGGATGGTCGGATATCGAGGTTATATCATATATCACTTTCGGTCTCGTCTGTCTCGCTTTGTTCACGTGGATCGAATTGACCATCGAAGAACCGATGATCGATCTGCGCCTGATGAAAAACGGATTATTTTCATTATCGCTTGCAATCACCAGCATCGCGAGCATCATTCTTTTTGCCAGTCTGTTTTTGTTACCCGTTTTTTTGCAAAACGTATCCGGGCTTTCTGCCCTAGATACCGGTCTCGTGTTACTGCCGCAAGGGATCGCTGCCGGAATCATGATGCCGATCTCGGGATTTTTATTTGACAAAATTGGAGCCAAATGGCTGGCAGTTGTGGGACTCACGATTACCGCCTACGGGTATTTCTTAATGCAATCGTTGGATGTTACGACCGCGTATTCCACCATTTCAGCATGGTTAATCATTCGCGCCATTGGAATCGGCGGGGTGATGATGCCTGTAACGACAGCCGGCATGAATACCGTTCCGCCTCCGAAAGTGGGGCAAGCGACGGCGCTGACGAATGCCATACGACAAGTCAGCGCATCACTCGGGATCGCTTGGTTATCGACACTGTTCTCGCAAAGAGTGACCTTTCACATGGCGGTTGGGGCGGAACAGGTGAACGAATCGTCAGTGGCTGCGATGCAAACGTTGGCACAGGCGAAGGCAGCCTTCATGAGTTCTGGGCAATCGGTTCAACAGGCCGCTCAGTCGGCATTGTCATACATCGGGCAACAAGTCCAACTCAGTGCGATCGTACGGGGAATGGATGACGTGTTTTGGGTGATCACCATCGTGACTCTACTTGCGATCTTCTTGGCTTTCTTCATGAAAGACGTCAGGAAAAAAGGGGAAAAACCACAAGCAGTGATCGCCGAATGATGAGCGCTCCGCGGCAAGCGGCACCAGCAGAACAGTGAATCGTATCTTTGGATGGGCGTAATGCTTTGCGCGTAATAGCGACTTTAAAGGTCGTCTCGCAACAAATGATTATGATTCCATGCGAGACGACCTTCACGGAGCATAAGCGCAAAGCATCTGACCGCCAAACTATTCTTTTTAAAGATAGCCACCCATGCTGAAAGCGGTGTTATCAGAAAATAAAAATTTTCATGTACAGGAAGAGAGGATATGCTCTCCCGCAAGTAGTGGAGTGGCTTTTGGGTGGATGTTATCGCTTTGCAGTGCAGAGGTGAGTTGAAGGTCGTTCCGCAACTTCTGTTAAGAATCCGGGCGGAACGACCTTCATCGAACCCAAACGCAAAGCGATACATCCACCCAAGCACTAGTTTTCATAATCGTGTATTTTTAAAAAAGCCATCTCTCTCGGACAAACGTTCGTGCCTGATTTTATGAATAAAGATACACAAAAATGAATTTATATGCTATACTAGCACTTGTAAAAGAGATGCACGTCAGGATCTTATCGATAGAAAGTGAGGAAAGAAACATGAGTGATAAAAAGAAAGTGGTATTGGCTTATTCCGGAGGACTTGACACCTCGGTTGCTATAAAATGGTTACAAGAAACATGCGGGTATGATGTGATCGCCCTGTCGCTCGACGTTGGTGAAGGCAAGGATCTCGAATTTATTCGCGATAAAGCGCTCAAAGTGGGAGCGATCAAATCCTACATGATCGACGCGCGCGAGATGTTCGCGAAGGAATTCATTCTCCCGTCCCTGAAAGCAAATGCGTTGTATGAACATAAATATCCAATGTCAGCCGCTCTTTCCCGTCCGCTGATTTCAAAGCTCCTCGTGCAAGTGGCGGAAGAAGAAGGAGCTGTGGCCGTTGCGCACGGATGTACGGGCAAAGGGAACGACCAGGTACGTTTTGACGTTTCCGTGACCGCATTGAATCCGAACTTGGAAATCATCGCTCCCGTGCGTGAGTGGGGCTGGTCTAGAGATGAAGAGATCGAGTACGCGAAGAAGCATAACATCCCGATTCCAATCGACAAAGAGAATCCTTTCTCGATCGACGTGAACCTCTGGGGCCGTTCCTGTGAAGCGGGCGTTCTGGAAGATCCGTGGACGGAAGCGCCTGAAGCGGCATTCGATTGGACGACCAATCCCGTAGATGCTCCTAATGAACCGGAATATGTAGAAATCGGCTTTGAAAAAGGTGTACCTGTGTCCCTGAACGGCGAAGCTCTTCCATTGGTGACTTTGATCGAAAAATTGAACCAAATCGCCGGCAAGCATGGTGTAGGCCGCATCGACCATGTGGAGAACCGTTTGATCGGTATCAAATCGCGCGAAGTATATGAAGCGCCGGCGGCACTCGTTTTGATTAAGGCACACCAAGAGCTGGAGACGATCACATTGCCGCGTGAAGTCTTCCAATTCAAACCGATGCTCGAGCTGAAATATACCGAGCTTGTCTATAATGGATTGTGGTTTTCTCCGTTGAAAAAAGCGATCGACGCGTTTATCGAAGAAACACAGCAAACGGTTACTGGTACCGTACGCATGAAACTGTACAAAGGCACCTTCCAACCGGTGGGCCGCAAATCGGAACACTCGCTCTATGATCTCGATCTGGCGACATACAGTCCTGCAGACGCATTCGACCACAATGCGGCGGTCGGCTTTATCAAGTTATGGGGCCTGCCGACGAAGGTCTATGCAAGTGTAAATAGAAAGTCGGAAGAAAAAGTCAACTAAAGAGGGCTTGCCATGAAATTATGGGGTGGACGTTTTACAAAACCGACGGATCAACTCGTCGAAGAGTTTACCGCTTCGATTCATTTCGATAAGAAGTTAGCGGAAGAAGATATCAAGGGATCGCTCGCACACGTCAAGATGCTCGGCGCGTGCGGGATCATCCCGCAAAAGGATGCGGATGCGATCCGCAAAGGATTGCTCAGTATACTCGCAGATTACAAAGCGGGTAAAATCGAATTTTCCGTTGAAAACGAAGATGTGCACATGAATATTGAGAAGCTCTTGATCGAGCGAATTGGCCCTGTAGGAGGAAAACTGCATACAGGTCGGTCACGCAACGATCAAGTGGCGCTTGATATGCATCTGTACTTGCGAAAAGAGACGAAGCGTATCATCGCGCTCCTGGCGGACGTGCTCGATGCCATCGTCAATGTTGCGGAAGCGAACAAAGATGTGATCATCCCCGGATATACGCATCTGCAAAGAGCACAACCTGTTTTGTTCGCACATCACATGTTGGCCTATGTGGGGATGTTCATGCGTGATGCGGAGAGGATGCAGGACGCTTTGAAGCGGATCGACATCATGCCGCTCGGTGCAGGAGCATTGGCAGGAACCACGTTCCCGATCGATCGCACGATGGTGGCTGAAGAACTTGGTTTCTCACGCATCTATGACAATTCCATGGATGCCGTTTCTGACCGCGATTTTATTCTGGAGTTTCTCTCGGCCGCATCGATTCTCATGATGCATTTGTCGCGGTTTTGTGAGGAACTGGTGTTATGGTCATCGACCGAATTCTCTTTCGTCGAGTTGGATGACGCTTATACCACCGGTTCATCGATCATGCCGCAGAAGAAAAATCCGGACGTGGCGGAATTGATTCGTGGAAAGACGGGTAGGGTATACGGAAATCTCTTTGGTCTTTTGACTGTACTGAAGAGCCTGCCGCTCGCATACAATAAAGATTTGCAAGAAGACAAGGAAGGCATGTTCGATACGGTGGACACGCTGAAAGGTTCGCTGGCTCTGTTTGCCGGTATGATCCGTACGATGCAGGTGCGACGGGAACGCTTGCAGCAGGCGGTCAAACAAGATTTTTCAAATGCGACCGATCTGGCTGACTATCTTGTGCGGAAAGGCCTTCCTTTCCGTCAGGCGCATGAAGTCATCGGCAGACTCGTGTTGTACTGCATCGAACACGGAAAGTTCCTTGCTGATCTTACGCTTGAAGAATATCGCGCCCACTCCGATTTGTTTGACGAAGACTGCTTGCAAGTCATCGACATCAAACAAGTGGTGGATGCCCGCGATGTACACGGTGGTACGGGCAGTCGTCGTGTAGAGCAAGCGTTAGTGCAGGCGAAACAATCGCTTGCTGATCTGCATGCGTGGATCGAAGCCAATCTGGAAGCTTAATGCAATCGAAAGAAAAAGCGCTCTTACTCGTGACTTTCCGGAGTAAGAGCACTTTTTTTAACCGCAATCACGTTTTTCCTCAACAATATCGAAGACAAAAATCCCTCAATTTTTCCGTATTATTTTGGTATACTTGTTCTTGCTAAACTAGATTGGAGTAGGATGATTGATGTTTCGAACGAACAAGAAATTCGTTGCATCTCTATTGATCTCTTCTTTAATCAGCACGCAGTTACCGTTGACATCAATGGCTGCGGCAGATATAAACATGAGCCAAAAAAGTATATATTTAAATGGGAAGAAAATTTCGAATCCATATGGATTCGCTTACGATGGGACAACGTACATGCCGATATGGTATGTTATGAAAGCTCTAGAAAACCTAGGAATTACGAGCGATTGGGATGGACATCGTTGGAATCTCACAACACCATCCACATATTCGGTGGATCTCTCCAATATCCAGCCAGGTCAGGCGCCGATTCGCATATATCTAAACGGAACCTTGATACAAAATTCTCCGGGTATTGTGAAAAACGATCCCTATTCAGGGGCACCGACGACTTTTGTACCTATCTGGTATATTATGAAAATCCTCAATCGGATGAATGTAGAAAGCGATTGGGACGGAACGAATTGGAACATTACGCAGAACGTATCTGCGAAATCAGCCTTTATAAACGTACCTGCCGCTTCGCAAGACCCGGAACTGTATAACGGTTGCGAAGTAACAAGTTTATCGATGTTGCTCTCCGCAGCGGGTCACCCGGTTGACAAAATGACTCTCGCTAACGAAATTCCCAAAGACCCAACACCGATTGGATATGACAGCAACGGGAATATCGTTTCTTGGGGAGATCCGAATGTCGGTTTTGTCGGTGACATCACGGGAAAAAACCCTGGCTATGGAGTCTATCATGGTCCTGTTTACCGTCTTCTCAATACGATTCTCCCGGGACAAGCAGTTGATCTTACCGGCAGCTCATTCGACAATATCCTTCGTTACATAGCTTCCGGCAAGCCCGTAGTAGCCTGGACAACCGTTACCTTCAGCCCAACGTCTTCCTGGGTAACATGGCAAGGGCCGAATGGTCCGGTACGTGCGACGTTCAATGAACACGCCGTACTCATCGTGGGTTTCAACGATAAACAGATTTTTATCAATAACCCGTTAGATGGAACGGCGGGAGAAGCTGTGGACAGAAACCAATTTATGGCCTCTTGGATACAATTAGGTCAACAGGCAGTCTCGTTCAGATAAGCTTGATCCTTTCGGGGAATCCTGCCATCTATACCAAAACGAATGGTTGAGGAATGGTTGTTTGTAAAAAGATTCATGAAGAAAATAATCATGAAAAAAGCATGGTGCCATATGATTACAGCCCATGCTTTTTTGAGGTTTGGAAGTTAAGCCTCCATTTTTCCTTTCAGCTTTTCTTCTTTTTTCATTTTACGTTTCATTTGGCGGCGTTTGTGGAATGTGGAATAGAGTAAGTAAACCGGGTAATACATCACAAGCCCGGCGATAACCCCGAGCAAAAACATTCCCAGGAACGTACTCATCCACTTTTCCAGAACGATTTGTATGCGCACACCGGGGAAGTGCATGTTTATAACATCCTGAAAGGGTAAACCGCGTATGTGAAGATGGAAAAGTGTTCTTCCTATATGATATCCGATCGGCGCGAAGATCGGGAGAACGAGTTTACCGAATACGAAACCGACAAAAGCGGATGCCAAATTTCCGCGGAAAATCTTGACAAGAGGAAATATCAAGAAAAATGCGACTCCGAACGTGATCAGTGTTATAAATTCAACGGCGAGCCCGATCGAGAAGCCGGTGGCAACCATGCGCGGCCCTCCCGGAGATCGCATTAATTGCAGCCCTTTTAACTTGAGAAAGCGAAGGGGACTACGTTTCACTCGAATCCACCTTTCTTCATACGAAACAAGCTTCCACTTAGGAATTTCTCTTCGTATTTTACCATAGATGCGTCCTTTCCATGAAGGGTGTTCAAGATTTCGACATTTTTCTGCGCTCGAAAAGTGGGACGAATCGACAAAGTCTAGTATAATATTTTGTGGTCGAAAAGCTAGTGAACGAATGCTAGATTACATTGTCTCTTCAATGTTTTATCTTCGGCCGAACAATCCCAACGAAAGGAAGTGATTGTCCGGTATGATTGAGATGTACGATGTCTGGAAAACTTATCCTAACGGTGCAGAAGCTTTGCGCGGCATTAACGTCAAAATAGAAAAAGGGGAATTCGTTTACGTGGTTGGGCCGTCAGGTGCGGGCAAGTCAACGTTTATCAAGTTGATGTACCGTGAAGAGAAGCCAACCAAGGGAACGATTTTTGTTAATAATTTTAATGTGGAAATGGTGAAAGAAAAAAAGATTCCGCTCTTGCGCAGGCAGATCGGTGTCGTCTTTCAGGATTTTAAATTGTTGCCCAAATTAACCGCATATGAGAATGTGGCGTTTGCACTCGAAGTGATTGAAACCCCGCGCAAGAAACTGAAAGGTCGCGTTCAAGAAGTATTGGAGATGGTAGGATTGGGAGATAAGTTGGACGCGTTGCCCAACCAACTCTCCGGAGGCGAACAACAGCGGGTGGCGATCGCTCGGGCGCTTGTGAATCGCCCTGCCGTGATCATTGCGGACGAGCCGACGGGGAATTTGGATCCGGATACCTCTTGGGAGATCATGTATCTTTTTGATCAAATCAATTCGAGAGGTACAACGGTCGTCATGGCTACCCATAACAAAGATATCGTCAACAAGATGAAACGTCGTGTCATTGCTATCGAGAACGGTCAGATTGTGCGTGACGAACGACGGGGGGTGTACGGCTATGAAGATTAGTACGTTCCGGCGCCATCTGCGTGAAGGGGTACGAAATTTGGGGCGTAATGGTTGGATGACATTCGCCTCTGTATCGGCGGTGACCGTGACACTGCTTATACTAGGTGTTTTTCTGGTCATGGCATTAAACCTGCAATCGTTTGTGAAAGATGTGGAAAATCAAGTAGAAATGAACGTGATGATCAAAGACGGCACGCAGAGAAGCCAGATCGACACCCTGGAGAAACAGATTCAAGCGATGCCCGGCGTTAAATCGGTGAGGTTTGTTTCCAAGGAAGAAGGACTGACCAATCTCAAACAGCGTCTCAAGGAAGACGGCAGTGCCCTTAACGGTTTGGAGATGCAAAATCCATTGCCGGACAAGATTGTTGTACAAACGGTCGATCCCAAACAGACGCCTGTTTTGGCGGAAAAGATTTGGACTTTACCGAATGTGGATAAAGTGGATTACGCAAAACAGACGGTGGAGAAGCTGTTTCAAGTCACAAAAGTGGTACGGAATGTGGGAGTGGCGTTTATCATCGGTTTGATGTTTACCGCCATGTTCCTGATTTCCAATACGATCAAGATCACCATTTTCGCAAGACGTCGGGAAATTGAGATCATGAAGCTGGTGGGAGCTACCAACTGGTTTATTCGTTGGCCTTTTCTTGTGGAAGGCGTCTTGATGGGCGTGATCGGGGCGATCATCCCGATTGTGCTCATAGCGATCGGATATTACTACGTTGTCCATGCGGAGAGTCTTTATATCTTCCGCTTGCTGTCGTTTCACCCGTTGATTTTCAATGTCAGTGCCGTCATGTTGATGATCGGTGCGTTGATCGGCATGTGGGGAAGCGTCATCTCGATGCGTCGTTTCTTGCGCGTGTAAAGTAAAAACATACTCGATCCCCGCTTGTCATATACTCGTGGTAAAAGGGACAAAGGTGGTGCTTTTATGTACATCCGAGGTCGAACCCTGCTGCTCTCGGTGTTATCGACCCTTGTACTCAGCAGTGCGTTGACAGTTTCTGTGCTTCGTTGGCAGAGGGTCGACTTTGCGGGTGCCGATGCACAAAGTGGGCTGTTAAGTCGTGATTCGTCGGAGTTCGCGAAGCTGATGGAGACCTATAAGACATTAAAAGATCGGTATTATACGCAAGTCGATGACCGCAAGCTGATCGACGGTGCGATCGCCGGAATGATCAATGCGCTCGATGATCCCTTTTCCACTTATATGGATAAGGAAACGGCCGCCCAATTTCAAGAGTCGCTTTCCTCTTCTTTTGAAGGAATCGGCGCGGAAATCAAATCGGAAGACGGGAAAGTGACGATCGTTGCCCCATATAAAAATTCCCCGGCAGAGAAGGCCGGATTGCGTCCAGGGGATCAGATCCGCAAAGCGGACGGAAAAGTCCTCGACGGTATGGATTTGAATCAGGCGGTTTTGTTAATCCGCGGAAAGAAAGGTACAAAAGTCAACCTGGAAATCACGCGTCCCGGATCAAACGATGTTTTAAAAGTCACGGTGGTTCGCGACGAGATTCCGCTGGAAACCGTGTATTCGGACATGTTGCCGGGAGGAATCGGCAAGATCCAAATCACTTCATTCGCCGAAAAGACGGCCGACCGGTTCAAGGAGGAATTATCCAAGCTGGAATCGCAAGGAATGAAAGGGTTGATCATCGACCTGCGCAACGACCCGGGCGGGCTGTTAAATTCGGTTGTCGATATCGCCAACCAACTGATCCCCGATAAAAAAGTGATTCTGCAGGTCGAGTATCGTGACGGTAAGAAGGAGGTATACCGTTCTTCTCTTGACAAAGGCAAGGTTCCGATCGTTGTCCTGATCGACGGGGGCTCGGCGTCCGCGGCCGAGATTCTTGCGGCGGCGCTGAAGGAATCAGGCGGCTATCCGTTAGTCGGCGAGAAATCGTTTGGTAAAGGAACCGTACAAACGACGCAGGCGTTTGATGACGGCTCGAACTTCAAATTCACGATGGCCAAATGGCTCACCCCGAATGGGAATTGGATACACAAAAAAGGTCTCGAGCCTGATTATCCGGTATCCTTGCCCGCATATGCAAAACTGCCTCCTTTGAATCCGGACACCGAGTTGAAGAAAGAAATGAATGATCCGCAGGTCAAAGTTCTTCAACAATTTCTTGAAGGATTAGGGTTCGCTCCGGGGCGGGATGACGGTTATTTCAATGAACAAACGGAAGAAGCGGTCAAGGTATTCCAGAAGATCAAAGGTCTTCCGGTTACAGGGATCGTCCAAGGGGATACGAGCCGGACGATCAATGATGCGGTGCGTGCAAAAATCAGGGCAAACGATCCTCAATTGCAAAAAGCAATCGATGTAATGCGGAACATGATTCAATAGCAGGAAATTTGGGACTTTATGTCGAATTTTTACCTCAAGGTGGACTTTTGCCCCTTGGGGTTGTTTTTATTTGCGCCTGCGGCAAATGAATGTTCAAAAAGAGGACAAATAGGACCGAGCATTTCGAGGCGCGGCAGGCCCTATTTTCCGGACTTTTTGAACAACCTCTATAAGAAAAGGGGGACAAGCATGACCATTACAGCGTATGCATGGGAGTTGCTGCATGGATATGTGGGAAATGTGGGTTCTCCTCTGTTCTATGTCGCACTTCTTCTCGTTTTTTTTCAATATCGCAGGCAGAATCGATTGGAACGGCAAATGTTTGGTCTGCGGGTGACTTCCCCTCTGGAGCAAACGGTTTTGTCATTCATTTATGGAGTGGTTGCCGGTGCGATCGTCACCGTCTTGTTATCATTGCTAGGCGTCGTTTTGAATCCCAGGGATTTTACATATATCTGGACAGTCGCGTTGTTGTTGTCGCTTTTCAATGTGCGGTACATATGTTTTGCTTATGCGGGGGGACTGCTTTCACTCCTCTCTTTGCTTTTGCATACGCTCCCCCCTCTATCTTTCACCATGCCGTTTATCGATGCGATCTACCATGATCTGCTCGCACTTCAGGTACCGCATGTTCTTTCACTGGTAGCTGTTTTGCATTTGATTGAAGCGGCACTCGTCCGGTTGCAGGGAGGAGAAAGAAATACCCCCGTTTTTGTCATCGGTAAACGCGGCCGCTTGGTGGGAGGATTTGCTTTGCAGAAATTTTGGGTTCTCCCTATGGCCGCTGTCGTCTTGACAGGTACATCTACGTCTTTACACCCACCCCCATGGTGGGGGATTCTGCCTTTGTCTGTGTTGTCCGGCTTGGAAATCATACCGATCCCTGCGGTGCTCGGCTACTCGGGAGTGGCTGTAGCGCACGAACCGCGGACGAAGGCGAAACGCACCTCTCGTGCGATCGGTTTATACTCTGTATGTTTGCTTCTGCTCGTGATCGGCAGTTCCTACGCGCAAGGCTTCATCTGGCTTGCTGCTGTCTTCGCCCCCCTCGCACATGAAATGCTCGTATTATGGGATCGGGCGGATGAGCGGAATCGCACGCCTCTCTATGTTCACCCGGAGCGTGGACTGCGGATCCTGGAAGTATTGCCGGATAGTCCTGCAAACGAGATGGGATTGCGTTCCGGAGAATCGATCGTGAAGGTCAACGGTATGGAAGTGAATACCAAGTATGACATGCATGTTGCTATCGACCGGAATCCTGCGTTTGTGAAGCTGGAGGTCGCCGATATGCGCGGGGAAATCCGGTTGGTCCAAAAACCTCTCTATGAAGGGGAGCGTTATGCGCTGGGTGTCATTCTGGTTCCGGATGAGGAAAGCGATCATTACGTTCGGATCGAGTCCATACCTTTATGGAGAGCGATCTGGAAGAAAAGGCATGAAACATCCGTATGAACAAGGGTCTAAAAGAATCGCTTGAAGTTGCAGGAGGAACTTATGGATATAACAACGCTAGTCGGTTTAATTGTGGGGGTTGCCACACTGGTTTTGGGTTTCACTTTGGAGGGCGGACAAATTCAATCCTTGTTTCAGTTGACGGCTGCTCTCATCGTATTCGGAGGCACGATCGGCGCGGTCGTCGCGGGTCTCCCGTTAGAGCAATTGAAAGAAGTTCCAAAGATCATTGCGATCGCGTTCACACAGAGAAAAAAGGATCCGCTTACCGTGATCGAGGATATGGTTCAGTTGGCGATGATAGCGAGACGTGAAGGGATTCTCGCGCTTGAAGAAAAAATTGAGAGTTATGATGACGAGTTTTTCAAAAACGGGATTCGGTATGTCGTGGATGGAACGGAACCCGATCTGGTGCGCAGTATTCTGGAAACGGAATTGTCATATCTTGAAGCGCGCCATGCTCAAGGGATCGCCGTGTTTGAAGCTGCCGGCGGTTTTGCACCGACGATGGGGATCATCGGGACAGTCATGGGGCTTGTCCAAGTATTAGGCAGCTTATCCAATGTGGGAGAACTTGGGCCGAAGATTGCCTTGGCTTTCATTGCCACATTATACGGCGTGGCTTCTGCGAACGTCATCTACTTGCCTATTGCCAATAAACTGCGAGTACGTTCCAAGGAAGAAGTTTTGATTCGCGAACTGATGATTGAGGGGATTCTATCGATACAAGCGGGAGAGAATCCGATGATTTTGGAGCAAAAGTTGAAAGCATTCCTCTCCCCAAGAATGCGCGAAGCCAAACCCGAGGTGAAACAGGCGGATGTCGAGACGGCGTAGACGTGAAGAAAAGCATGCTAACCATGAGCGATGGCTGATCACATATTCGGATTTGATTACTCTTTTGATGATTTTCTTTGTCGTAATGTATGCGAGTTCGCAAATCGATGTTGCCAAATTCAAGTCTTTGTCCGTCTCGTTAAGTCAAGCGTTGATGAGCAAGAGCATGATCGATTTAAACGGAGGCGCAGTCGGAGGGCTGGACACGGGTGCTCCCCGTCAGGACAGGGGAGATACGCCGCAGAACGTCGTGACAGATGAAGAAATGCAGAAAAAGGCGGAACGACTGAAACAATTGGATGCAGAAGAGAAGAAATTGGAAGATCTTAAAAAGAAATTGCAGGAATATGTCGAGAAGAACGGATTACAGAACAAGGTCTTTCTAAACCAAACAGATGAAAGCGTACAGATCACCTTCCGTGATGTCGCTCTCTTTGATACGGGAGAGGCGAATTTGAAAGCGGAAGCGAAGAAAACATTAAGTGATATCGCTCCCTTTTTCAAAGGGATTACAAACAAGATCACGATTGAAGGCCATACCGACAATCGTCCGATTCATACGGAACAATTTCCGTCCAACTGGGAACTTTCGTCCGCTCGTGCGTTAACCGTCCTTCACTACTTGGAGGACCAAGGAATTCAACCCAATCGGATGTCTGCAACCGCGTACGGAGAATTTCAGCCGGTCGCCCCGAATGATACGGAGGAAAATCAAAGCAAAAACCGCAGGGTGAATATCGTGGTGCACCGTTTGCCGATAGAGAATAACGCTTCTGCAAAATGAATGGATTTTCATTCATCCGATACGAAACAATACAACTCATGTTCAAAGTTTTTTCATAGAGAGTATCTCCTCTGGTATTTAGGGATAAGGGTACAGCTTGCCACCCAGGATGCTAACAGGAGGTACTCTTCTTTTTCAATGTGAATCATTGTTCCTTACAAGAATACTCTTGTAATTACGAACCATAGCCAAGCTGTATTACGGGGAAATTGGTCTTTCTGTTGGAGCTGTAATTTCAATTGTTTAACATATCTACCTTTACACTCCTAACTTTACAAAAAGGTAGGGGTGATTATTTTTAGATACACTTTTTCATCACCCGAGCGCTAAAATGAAAAATAAGGTGATGATATGTTAACAAAAGATATGATTCATGATCTTCTTTTGCGTGTTGTTATGCTGAAATCACTGAGCTTGTCTGATCCTTTGCATACAGTGATCGAAGATGAGATCCTTGAAATCAGAAGACGTTTAATGGAACAAGGAATCGAGCTTGCGGATCACGATACTTTATTCCATGATGTTCGTGTGAAATACTTAGAAAACGGGGAAATGAAGGAAGCCCACTACAACAAAGTCATATTGGATGCGGAAGCGAAAGCGGAGTTACGATACCGATTCATGAGGTTGAAACATGGAAGAGAAACAAATCGGACTCTGCCCTTCAGAGTTCCGTCGGACGACGACATATAACCAGGACGAAAAATCAAAAAGCAAAAGGTGGAGATGGGGAAGGGGCCTCATACGATCTAGAAAAATATGGAGTTTGGCGGGCATATGCTTGGCGTTCATGCTCCGTGGAGGTCGTCTCGCTTGGAATATATTTAATTGTTGCGAGACGACCTCCAAAGTCGCTGTTTCACACCAAGCATATGCCCCTTTAACGTTCAAAAGGAAGCGAGACGACCTTCCACTCACCTCTGCGCCGCAAAGCGATACGACCCACACAAAAGCTACTCCGTTGTTTGTGGAAGCTTTATATTGAAGGTGACTGTTTCCAGCTTCTATTGAGTCAACCAGTAAGGAATAGTAAAACGGAAGGTTGGTTTAGTTATGTAGATTTATCATAGGATCAATCCTTTTTCAATCGTGCTGCTAAGAGGTTTCCCACCGTTTGCAACCCTTGAACAAGTATGATTAAGAGAGCCACTGTTACATACATGACATCCACTTCGTAGCGGAGAAAACCGAACCGGTACGCCAGGTCACCCAGTCCTCCCGCACCGACTAACCCGGCCATAGCGGTGGCCCCAATTAACCCGATCGTTGCGATGGTTAAACCGAGTACAATGGATGGACGCGCCTCCCGGATCATGACATGCCAGATAATCTTTCCCGTAGAGATACCCATCGCCTCAAATGCTTCAAGCACACCGCGATCCACTTCGAGCAACGCCGTTTCCATCAGGCGGGCGATATAGGGCGCCGTGTAAACCACCAACGGTACGATAGCCCCCTTAATACCGATGCTTGTACCCACAAGAAATTTCGTAAAAGGCAAAATGAAAAACAATAAAATAATGAACGGGATGGATCGAATCATGTTAATGATTACATTTAAAACTTGATAGATCCACCGATTTTCAAAACGGGCTCCCGGACGAGTCAATACCAGCAGAATACCCAGAGGCAAGCCGATCAATATAGAAATAGAAAGCGAAATTCCAGCCATTTGAAAAGTTTGAATGGATGCTTCCCAAATGGAGTTCCCCCATAAATCAAGAAATTCGTTGATTTTTAAAGTCATGAACATTCACTCCTTCTACCCTTACGCCCCGTTGTTCCAGGAATTGGACAGCTTTCTTTGTTTCTTCTGCGTTGCCTTGCAGATGTACGATCAATTTGCCGTAGGGTTCGTTTTTTAATTGGATGACATTGCCGGATAGAATGTTCGGGTATACATCAAATTTTTTGCTCACTAAAGCGAGAGCCGGTTCACCGGAAGAGGTGTCGGTAAACGATAAGGTCACGATCGGACCAGAGCTTTTTAATTCATTCACCAAGCTTTTAGGCAGAGGTTGATGAAACAGGCTGTTTACAAATTTCTTGGTCGTTTCGTGCTTTGGTGCTGTAAATATTTGCGACAGACTCCCTGTTTCAACGATTTCTCCGTTCTCCATGACGGCAACCCGATCGCAAATCCGCTGAACCACATTCATCTCGTGGGTGATTAATAGAATCGTAATCCCCAACACATCATTAATTTTTAAAAGCAGGTCGAGAATCGTCTCTGTCGTCTCCGGATCCAGTGCGCTCGTAGCCTCATCACTTAAGAGCACTTCCGGTTCGAGTGCCAGTGCCCGGGCTATGGCAACCCGTTGTTTTTGCCCGCCGGATAGTTGAGAAGGATACGAATCATGTCGATCCTGCAAACCGACAATTGCCAAATATTTTTCTACACGTTTGTGTATCTCACTTTTTGGAACACCAGCCAGTCGAAACGGGATGGCGATATTATCGTAAACAGTTGCCGTTTTTAACAGGTTGAAGCCCTGAAAAATCATTCCGATCTTTTTTCTCATTTCTTTCAGCTTTCCGGAGTTAAGGGCGGTTAACTCCACACCGTTAACCGTTACCCTGCCTCCCGTTGGTCGTTCGAGTAAGTTGACACAGCGGATCAGCGTGCTTTTGCCTGCGCCACTGTATCCGATCACTCCGAAAATTTCACCCTTATTCACCTGGAGAGAAACGTTTTTCAACGCATCCACTTTTCCTTTTTTTGTATAAAAAGTTTTGGACACATTTGACAGTTGAATCACTCTCTCCACTCCTTTCATTTTCTTTGATTCTTACCAGGACGGAATCACAGATCCCTTGAATTGCTTTTCGATAAACGCTTTGACTTCTGGCGAATGATAAGCTTTTTCAAGTTTCTTAATGACCGGATCATTTTTGTTTTCCGTACGGACAGCCACCAAGTTCACATAGGGTGAATCTTTACCTTCCATAAAAATGGCATCTCGAGAAGGCAAGAAACCATGCTCGATGGCAAAGTTCGTGTTGATCGCGGCAGCTGTCAGTTCATCTAACTGACGCGGAATTTGGGATGCTTCCAGTTCCACAAACTGCACATTTTTCGGATTTTCCACAATATTCTTTGGCGTCAAATGATTTCCTGTGTTATCCTGTTTCATCTTAATGACTCCCGCTTTTTCGAATAATTGGAGGGCTCGCTCTTCGTTCACAGGATCGTTTGGAACACCGAGTTTCGCTCCATTAGGTATATCCTTGATATTCTTAATCTTGTTAGAATAGATCCCCATTGGGAATGTCACGGTATTAAACACATCAACAAGATCGAGATGTCGGTCTTTCTTAAACTGCTCGAGATAGGGCTTTGTTTGGAAGCTGTTTGCGTCCAATTCTTTTTCCGATAGAGCGATGTTGGGCATTACATAATCATTAAACACTTTGATTTCTATATCCAGCCCATCTTTCTTTGCCACTTCTTTTACTTTTTCCATAATTTGTTCATGCGGTCCCGCAGTCACCCCAATCACCAGTTTGTTATCACTAAGCTTATTTGACTCTCCGCTCGACTGTTGACCGCAACCTGATAAAAAAGATGTAAGAATCATCGCGATAGATAGAAATAGTTTCCCTTTTTTCATGTTGAAAATCCCCCTTATCTTTTTGCATGTTGAAATATGATCTCTTCAAGTTCGTTTATAGCCTCTATCAGATCAGATTCATTGTAAGACTCGTCCATATAATGGATCGATTCTCCCTTTGCGAGCGTATATTGTGCAATCAACTGTATGCAGTTTTGATCACCAGGGTGAATCCCCAAATCTTTCAGACAGTATGGAAGATGAATCAATTTATAAAAGTCCACTAATCGGTTGATTTCAGTAAATTTTTTTTCGAGAGCCAGTTGTACCAGAATGCCGTATGCCACCTTTTCACCGTGCAACAAGTGATGTGTCTCATAAATATGTGTAAGCGCATTATGGACAGAATGAGCGCCGGCAATTCTGCCATATTTGTCACCAAACCCTCCTACCATTCCGCCAATCATCACAATGCTTTCAACCACTCGAAGGAACGCAGGGTTTAACGTTTTTCGTTGCGCTGCCTGTATAGCCTCAAAGCCGTCTTTCAATAAAACATCTTTACATAATTCTGCGGATTTAATTGCCATTTGTACGGCCATCGGTTTGTTCGTTAATGTTCTCGTTAAAGCCTCCGCCTCGTACCACTTGGCAAGTGTATCGCCAATTCCTGCACGCAATGTTGAAAGAGGCGCATTCAATAAAATCTCAGGCTCTACCAGAACAAGCAGAGTTCCTTTCGGAAAAACATCAAACCGGATATACTGTCCTTCATCGTTATATATGACGCTAAGCGGTGTCCATGCTGCACATGTGGAGGCGAGGGTGGGAATCAAAATAGCCGGAAGACCGGACCGGTTTGCCACCGATTTTGCCAGATCCAATACTTTGCCACCACCTACGCCAATGACGACGTGTGACTTAAACTCTTCTGCTTTGTTTGTCAACCGATTTATTTCACTGTCAGAGCACTCGCCATGATACTTTTCTATCCAAAATTCAAAATTGGTCTTGTGCGGGAAATAAGATTTAGAAGCTTCCCAGGACTTTTCTCCGGTTATTAGCAAACCTTTTTGAAATCGGTATGTATTTAATAACCGATCGATTTGTTCTAAAATGCCCGGTTGACAAATATAGCTGTCAGGTCCCGATCTAACTGTAATCATCAATAATCATCCCTCCTTTGAAATGAAAAACGCCTCCTGAAAGATTCAGAGAGGCGTTAACTCGTAACTCCTACTCTCTTATCTTTCAAAACATTACGTTTTGCAGGAATTAGCACCTGACCGTATCATTCACGGTTGGTTGCCGGGTTTCATCGGGCCAGTCCCTCCACCACTCTGGATAAGAGAATCCGTAATATTCATAGTAACCATATTGAATTATTATGGATTATATATCCATGTTCATTTATCGTCAAGTGTTTTTATAAATGGAATGGGATACGGATCGGTACGGGAAGTGATAAGATAATTTTTTCAAAGGAAAAATATTACTCTCTGTCTAATATAAGATGTATCGATCATACACAAAAAGGGAGATGAGTTTTCATGTTCGATAAAATCATCAAAGATATTTTTCTTGGAGATCGTACAATTACCATAAAGAAAGATCGCAAAGATCAACGGATCGCTCAAATAACCGGTCCAGACATTCACCTAGAAATGAGGGTCAAGGGAAATCAGCTGCAGATCAGAATTCCTACTCATCAATTAGGATGGAATAGCATTTCATTTGAACATTTGTCAAAAGTATTCGATGAATTAGGATGTTCGGGAGAAATCGCAAAATATATCGGGCGATAGAAATGATTCGCTTTTCTAGGTATCGAAGAATAGGTACCTACATCAAAAATATGGGGTTGAGGGAGCATCCAGTGAAGAAGTACAGATTTAAAATACCGCTATGGAAATTGAGCTTACGCACGATCGATTTGCTTGATGAAGATGGGAATAAGGTTGGTGAGATGCAGCGGTATTTCAAATATAAGTGGCATTGGTTCATCGATTTAATATTCGATCATCTAATTTTCAATGTACAAGCTAGGGATATCCATGGAAAAACGCGTATTGATATTATGGAATTATTCAACTTCAAATCTTTAATTAGGGATAAATGGAGACTGGAAATTACAGATGAAGCCGGAAGGGTAAAGACATCCGAAATCAATAACAAGACTGTAATCAAGACAAATGAGCGGATTGTATATGAAGGTCTCAATCATAAGATCATGGTCATGCGAGATATCGGAGAAAAGATCGTCCGTTTCACGGATATGGAGACAAAGCAAATCTTGGCGACTGCTTCCTATGAAAGTATTACGAAGTTTACGAGCATAGACGTAACCATTTTCAATGAATCGTTAACGATCTATGAGGTCGCATGCATTTACTTATTGTTGAGAGTTAAGCATTGAGGTAGCGAAGGGATATGCATATAGAGATGAATCACGCAAAGTAAGGCGATTTTTAAATGAAATCAATGGGCGTGAGATTATCAAAAACAGAATCGTAACTTCCACCTGGTGTAAGAGAGAAGCGGTCATTTGATGACAGCGTTGATACATACGGAGGGGATAGACCAACCTTGGCATTTGAATCCCCTCCTCACAATTATCACATTTTTATGAATTATTTATTGCAATTACAAACCAATTTCATAATTTGGTACGCAAAACCCATAGCTCAGGGAAGAAACGTTGATCGAGAACTTTTTTGAGATAATTCACCCCTGATGAACCGCCTGTTCCCATCTTGAAACCGATGATTCGCTCAACGGTTTTCATATGGCGAAAACGCCACTGTTGCAGCCAGTCTTCTATATCGACCAATTTCTCCGCTAATTCATAGAGATCCCAGTACGTTTCGACATCCCGATAGACTGTAAGCCAGGCTGCTTCTACACTGGGATCCGCTTCGTAAGGTTGGGTATAATCTCTATGCAGTACACGTGGATGAATTTCAAATCCTGCTTTTGACAGTGCTTGTATCGATACGTCGTATAGACTGGGTGCATGCAATGCTTCGTTTAACCGATCGTATAATTCCTGGTCTTTTTTGTAAATTTCAAGGATATGATGGGTTTTATATCCTAATGCAAACTCGATCATCCTGTATTGGTAAGATTGAAATCCGGATGCTTGCCCCAATTTGTCGCGAAACTCCATATATTCGGTAGGTGTCAGCGTGGATAGAACATCCCAAGACTCAATGATTTGCGATTGAATTTTGGAGACCCGGGCCAGCATTTTAAAAGCGGCAGAAAGATTACCTTTCTGGATCGAATCAGTCGCGGCTTTTATCTCATGCAAAATTAATTTCATCCAAAGTTCGCTTACTTGATGGATGATGATAAAGAGCATTTCATCATGGTGACCGGATAACCGTTTTTGGCTGGATAAGATTTTGTCCAGGCACAAGTATTCACCATACGTCATTCGGTTCTGAAAATCGGTATGAATTCCTTTTTCTTCAAACCATTTTTCTTTCGCATGCAGATGGTTTTCCGTCATAGAGATTCTCCTTTTTCGGTTTTCGCAATCATGGTATGTTCATTCTTTTGTTGAAATGGGTTTTAGCACAGCGCGCACCGGACTGGCATCCGCTTCTTCGAGTGCCAACGGCAGAGCAATCAGTTCATACATACCCGGTTCTACATGGTGAAGCATAAGATTTTCTAAAATATGAATCCCGTGTTTGAACAGCGCATGATGGGCGGGCAGTTCCTTACTATCAAGAGGATCTACAGACGGGACATCAACACCGATCAACCGCACTCCTTTTTCTTGAAGAAACGGTGCGATATCCGCTCGTAAACTTGTAATCGTCTCCGGGAATCGATGAGGATTCGAAGACGAAGAAGTCCGGAGGAGCAGTCGGCTTACACCTTCCAAATCATAAGCGGAAAGTTCTTTTGCCCCAATGCTGTCATAGTTTGATACGTCAATGACTCGCGCAGGCCCAATATAAATATGAATATCTAAATCAAGTACCTTACGGCCTTCATGATCAAAGTGAAACGGAGCATCAATATGAGTCCCTGTGTGCGTGCTCATTGTCAACTTTCCGATATTAACGGAACCGCTATGTTCTTTCGTACAGGAGAGCTCAAACGAGAATGGCGTGTCACCGGGCCAAACGGCAATATTTTTGTTTAAAGGTTGCGAAATATCAAACCACTCCATGTTGTCCTCCTCTTAAGCTTTTTAAGCCACAACATCTCTAGTATTTTCAAATTTTTTATATTGATCAGTTTCCATGATTTCTCTAATAATTCTCACCGCATTCCAAACATCCTCGTACGTATTGTAGAGAGGCACTGGGGCTAGACGAATGCCGTTCGGTGCACGGAAATCCGGAATCACTCCGTTTGCTTTTAAAGCTTTGCAAATCCGTGCCGCTTCCTCATGCTCTAAAAAGATGTGACCGCCACGCCGATGATCTTCAAGCGGATTTCCTACGGTAAATCCATATTTTCCTAATTCGTGTGAGATCAGAAACATCATATAGCGTGTAAGTTGAAGAGATTTTTGACGTAAGCGATCGATGCCTGCATCTGCGAAGATTTCTAAAGAACCGATTAAAGGAGCGATACTTAACAGATGTGGCGTACCGAGTTGAAAAGCGCCAGCGTTTTCGGCTGGAGTCAGTGTATGTTCCATGTCAAATTGTTTGTCCTTGCGGGACCCAAACCAACCTGTGAGCCCAGGTGTACGGTTAAAATGTTTTTTGTTGATGTATAAACCGGCTACGCTTCCCGGACCGGCGTTCAAATATTTATAATTGCACCAGACAGCGAAATCCACTCCCCATTCATCGAATGCATGCGGGATGGAGCCGATGGAATGACAACAATCAAAACCGATAAGAATATGGCGTTTGTGAGCTTCCTCTGTCAAACGTTTCATATCCAGGATTTGTCCACTACGGTACAGGACACTCGGCAAAAGGATCAAAGCGATTTCATCGGTCATCGCAGAAATCATATCTTCTTCCTCGAGTATGCGGCCGTCACGACTTTTAACCCGAACGAGATGTTCCTCCGGATCATACCCTTTTAGTTTGAGTTGGCTTTGTAAGGCGTAAATATCTGTAGGAAAAGTCAATTCATCGGCGAGAATTTTCGTCCGCTTGCCTTTGGGTTCGTAAAAAGTCGCAACGACTTGATGAATGTTCACTGTCGTGGAACCGGTTACAATCACTTCTTCAGGCAAAGCTCCGATTAAAGGAGCGGTCATTTTCCCTAATCGCTCAGACAAATAAAACCACGGATATTTGCCCTCCATCCACCCGTTAATCCCAAACTGCTTCCATGACTCGAGTACATCAAGCAGTGATTTTTCAGCTCTTCTGGAAAGCAATCCGAGTGAGTTTCCATCCAAATAAATCGTTCCCTCCTTTATATAAAATTCATCCCGAAATGATGATAATTCATCCTGCTTATCTAATCGAAGAGCACATTCATAAGAAGGATCAAAGATTTGGTCACTCATTTGGTTACCACCTTCAAGAATTTTCAGTCAGATAGTTGTGCCTGAATTTACTGTACTTTAAACATGACATGATGTCAATGACACGATGTCATTGACATCATGTCATACATTCTTCTACAATAAGCAAACAATGAATGATAAGATTTTAATAGTTCAAAGGAATGAACGGAAATGGACAAGACAAGGGATCGACTATCGTCAAGAAATTTAAAGTCCCTCCAAACGAGAAACAAGCTGTTGGCGGCTGGACGTGAAGTCTTTATAGAATACGGTTTTCAAAAAGCGACGATTTCCGAAATCATAAAAAAAGCCCATACAGGATACGGTACAGCGTATGTACACTTTAAAAATAAAGATGATATTTTAATTGAATTGATGGAAGATGTGATGAATCGATTTTATGAGATTGCTGAATTGCCTTTCGAGCCAAAATCAAGACAAGAAGCTTACAGATTGATCGAGAAACAGGTTGGTTTATTCTTGGAAATGGCAAATAAAGAACGTCCGATGATGCGGGTCATTGAAGAAGCCATCCGACTTTCCGACGATGTCCGCAAGAATTGGCAAGCAATTCGTGAGCGCTTTATACAACGGATAGCACAAGATGTCGCCTATTCTCAAAAAAGCGGCTTGGCCCGAACAGATGTTGACAACTATCTGATCGCTCGGGGTTGGTTTTATGCCAATGAGATGTACTTGTGGGAAATCGTGAGGAACGAACATCGATTTTCTATAAAAGATATTGTTCATAATCTTACAGCGATGTATACCGGGGGACTTTATATTTGAAAACCCCGCTTATCACTCCGAAGTTTTCCTTTTGCCAATCGGTGATTTTCAAAAGAGACAAAGCCTGGAAGCGTTCCGGGCATTTTTTATTATGATACAATTATAGAGTGACTGATTTTACGCTATGATGAAATTTATATGATCCGTTGAATGAAAGGTGGGGAGATGCGTATGTCGAAACGGCCAGGTTCTTTTGAGCTGGTATCAGACTATGCCCCGCGAGGAGACCAACCCAAAGCGATTGAACAATTGGTCGAAGGAATACAACGAGGAGATAAACATCAGATTCTGTTAGGGGTTACCGGTTCGGGAAAAACATTTACCATGGCCAACATCATTGCGAAAGTGAACAAACCGACATTGGTGCTGGCGCATAATAAAACATTGGCGGCACAACTCTGTGCGGAATTCAAGGAATTTTTCCCGAACAATGCGGTCGAGTATTTTGTGTCGTATTATGATTATTATCAACCGGAAGCGTACATTCCTTCGAGCGATACGTATATCGAGAAAGATGCAAAGATCAACGACGAGATCGATAAGTTGCGCCATTCGGCGACATCTGCTTTGTTGGAACGAAATGACGTATTGATCGTCGCATCCGTTTCCGCGATCTACGGTTTGGGTAGTCCCACCGAATATAAGAAACATGTGTTGTCGATACGTGTCGGCGATGAGAAACCAAGGGATATGATTCTTCGCAGGCTCGTCGACATGCAATATGAACGAAACGATATCAATTTTACCCGGGGAACATTTCGTGTGCGCGGAGATGTCGTGGAGATTTTCCCCGCTTCCCGTTCGGAACGGGCGTTTCGTGTGGAACTATTCGGTGATGAAGTGGATCGAATCACTGAAATCGATGTGGTGACGGGCGAAATCGTCGGTCTGCGCGATCATATCGCCGTGTTTCCGGCTTCCCACTTCGTCACATCGGGCGACAAGATGAAGCGGGCGATCGAATCGATTCGCCTTGAATTGGAGGAACGTTTAAAGGAATTAAGGGATGCGGGAAAACTGTTGGAAGCCCAACGTTTGGAACAGAGAACCAATTATGATATTGAAATGATGCAAGAAATCGGCTTTTGTTCAGGGATTGAGAACTATTCGCGTCATCTCGAAGGACGTCCAGCCGGTTCTACGCCCAACACGTTATTTGATTATTTTCCTGATGACTTTCTCTTGTTCATCGATGAATCGCATGTGTCCATTCCACAGATCGGAGGGATGTACAACGGAGACCGTGCACGGAAATTGACCTTGATTGAACACGGTTTTCGTTTGCCATCCGCTGCCGATAACCGCCCGCTCAAGTTTGAGGAATTCGAGAAAAAGATCCATCAAGTGATCTATGTCTCGGCAACACCGGGACCTTATGAATTGGAACATGCCTCCCAGGTGGTCGAACAAATTATCCGTCCGACAGGTCTCGTCGATCCGGTCATCGAAGTCCGGCCTGTCAAAGGTCAGATCGATGATCTGGTGGGTGAAATCAATAAACGGATCAAGAAAGATGAACGTGTACTTGTCACCACTCTGACGAAAAAAATGGCGGAGGATTTAACCGATTATTTAAAAGAGCTGGGTATCAAAGTCCGTTATCTTCACTCCGACATTAAAACTTTGGAGAGGATGCAAATCCTGCGAGATCTGCGTCTCGGTGTGTTCGATGTTCTGGTGGGGATTAACTTGCTGAGGGAAGGATTGGATCTGCCTGAAGTTTCTCTCGTGGCGATCTTGGACGCGGATAAAGAAGGATTCCTGCGGGCGGAACGTTCGCTCATACAGACGATCGGGAGAGCGGCACGCAACGCGGAAGGGTATGTGATCATGTATGCGGATACGATCACCCGTTCCATGCAGGTTGCTATCGATGAAACGAACCGACGCCGTGCCATTCAGATGGAGTATAATAAGAAGCACGGAATCACGCCGCAAACCGTTCGCAAAGCGGTTCGTGATGTGATTGAAGCGACTCGCGTGGCGGAAGATAAAACCGATTACGTGACGGAGAAGAAGATTGACAAGATGACAAAAGAAGAGCGCAAAGAACTGATTAACCGTTTGGAAAAAGAAATGAAAGAGGCGGCAAAAGCGCTGCAATTTGAGAGAGCCGCCGAATTGCGCGATATCATCATCGAACTATCCGCGTCATAATCAAGGACTTCGACATATTTCCGGGGAAATGTAGATTCTTGACGGATTAAAGAGGGAGAAAACGATGACGAATGAATACATTGTCGTGAAAGGCGCGCGGGCACACAATCTAAAGAATATCGATGTGAAGATCCCGCGCGACAAGTTCGTTGTGCTTACAGGATTGTCCGGGTCAGGCAAGTCGTCGTTGGCGTTCGACACGATCTATGCGGAGGGCCAACGCCGTTATGTGGAATCGTTGTCGGCGTACGCCCGACAATTTTTGGGACAAATGGACAAACCGGATGTCGATTCGATTGATGGGTTGTCGCCTGCCATTTCGATCGATCAAAAGACGACAAGCCGCAATCCCCGTTCGACCGTAGGGACGGTTACGGAGATTTACGATTATTTGCGGCTGCTTTTCGCGCGCATTGGGCAACCCTATTGCCCGCATTGCGATATTGCCATTACTTCACAGACCGTCGAGCAAATGGTCGACCGTATCTTGGAATTGCCGGAGCGAACGCGTATTCAGATCTTCGCGCCGCTCGTTCGCGGGCGGAAAGGCGAACACGTAAAACTGTTGGAGAGCGTAGCGAAACAAGGGTTTGTCCGCGTGCGTATCGATGGAGAAATCCGTGAAGTCACGGAACCGATCAAGTTGGAAAAAAATAAAAAGCACACGATCGAAGTGGTGGTCGACAGAATTGTCGTGAAACCTGATGTGGCGACACGTTTGGCTGATTCTTTGGAGACCGCGTTGCAATTGTCAGGCGGTCTTGTGACTGTCGGTATCGTTGACGGAGAGGAAATGTTGTTTTCTCAAAATCTCGCTTGTCCCGATTGCGGCTTTGCGATCGAAGAACTGTCGCCACGGATGTTTTCTTTTAACTCTCCCTACGGGGCTTGTGAAACATGCATGGGCCTTGGGACGAATATGGAGATTGATCTGGATCTGTTGATTCCTGATCCCGAGAAAACGTTAGCGGAAGGAGCTTTGGAACCCTGGGCCGGGAGTGCATCCAATTACTATCCGCAACTTCTCGCGGCGGCATGCCGCCATTTCGGGATCGATTATGAAAACACTCCCGTATCACAGATTCCAAAGGAACAGCTGGATAAGCTCTTGTATGGAGAACCGCATGAAAAGATTCGTTTTCAGTATGAAAACGACTTTGGCCAAACGAAAACAGCGGAAATCTATTTCGAAGGGATCATCCCCAATTTGGAAAGACGCTACAGGGAGACATCTTCTGAATACATCCGCGAGTTCATTGAAGAATACATGAGTGCGAAACCATGCCCCGCTTGCAAAGGTTCTCGTTTAAAACCCGAAGTGTTGGCTGTCAAAGTAGGAGGAGCCAATATCGCTCACGTGACCCAGTTGTCGGTGGAAGAAGCCTTGCAATTCTTTGAGAAATTGCAATTAAACGAGAAGCAAGAGATGATCGCCCGCTTGATTCTCAAGGAGATCAAAGGGCGTCTGGGATTCTTGCGCGACGTAGGCTTGGAGTATCTCACTCTTTCTCGTTCCGCCGGGACGTTATCCGGCGGTGAAGCGCAACGGATCCGCCTGGCCACGCAGATCGGCTCTGCTTTGATGGGGGTTCTCTATGTGCTTGATGAACCTTCCATCGGCTTGCATCAAAGGGATAATGAACGTTTGATCCGTACATTAGAGCATATGCGAGATCTGGGAAATACATTGATCGTCGTTGAACACGATGAAGACACGATGCTGGCTGCCGACTACATCATCGATATCGGCCCGGGGGCGGGGGTGCATGGTGGTCAGGTTGTGGCGGCAGGAACACCGGAAGAAATCATGAAGGACGAGCGTTCTCTGACAGGGGCGTACCTGTCGGGCCGCAAGTTCATCCCAGTCCCGGAGAAAAGACGTGAGCCAAACGGCAAATGGCTGGAAATTGTGGGAGCTAGAGAACATAATTTGAAAAATGTGAACGTTCGTTTTCCATTGGGTACGTTCACGTGCGTCACAGGCGTATCGGGATCAGGAAAGTCGACCCTGGTTAACGAAATCCTGTATAAATCCTTGGCACAATCATTAAATAAAGCGAGATGTAAACCAGGCGCGCACAAAACGATCAAAGGGATCGAGCATTTGGATAAAGTGGTGAATATCGACCAGTCCCCAATTGGCAGAACCCCACGCTCGAATCCGGCCACCTATACAGGGGTATTCGATGATATCCGTGACGTTTTCGCGGCGACGAACGAAGCGAAGATGAGGGGGTACAAGAAAGGACGCTTTTCCTTCAACGTGAAAGGGGGCCGGTGTGAAGCCTGCAAAGGGGATGGAATCATTAAAATCGAAATGCACTTTCTCCCCGACGTGTATGTGCCTTGTGAGGTGTGCAAAGGCAAACGGTACAATCGCGAAACGCTTGAAGTTCGTTACAAAGGGAAGAATATCGCCGAAGTGTTGGATATGACGATTGAAGATGCGGCCGAGTTTTTCAAGAATGTTCCTCGTATTCAGCGGAAACTGCAAACGCTCGTGGATGTAGGCTTAGGTTATATGCGCTTGGGACAACCGGCCACTACCCTTTCGGGGGGTGAAGCGCAACGGGTCAAATTGGCTTCCGAGCTGTACCGGCGGAGCACGGGGCGAACGATCTATATTCTCGACGAGCCGACGACCGGTTTACATGTCGCTGATATCGATCGTCTCTTACATGTACTTCAACGCTTGGTTGACAACGGGGATACGGTCGTTGTGATCGAACACAACCTGGATGTGATCAAAGTGGCGGACTACTTGATTGATCTGGGGCCTGAAGGCGGAGATAAAGGCGGAACGATCGTATGTACAGGCACTCCCGAAGACGTGGCTGCACATCCCGGCTCACATACCGGCCGCTTTTTGGGGCCGATTCTGGAGCGCGACAAAGAGCGGAAGAAACAACGGGAAGAAAAACAAGTAGCAGTGATCTAAGCGAATGAACCAGGATTGAATGAAAATACATCTTTTCAGGAGGCAAGGAATACGATACAGTAAGTGTTCGGGAAGAACAACGAAGGAAAAAACGATGAATGATTCCCTGAGAAACGATCGTCTCTCGGGGGAGCGGTTGAAGGAGTTGTATGTCGTTGAATGAACCCCATCTGATGGTGCTTCCTCATGAGGTGTACCGACGTATGAAAGAAGGTTTACTTCAATGTGCGGCCCTCATGGATGAGCGACCGGGGATTATGGATCAAGTGGAGAATGTGATTCGCTCTTGTCTCGAAAGACGGGATTCCGAAGTGCTGGAGTTAGAAACCAGCTTGGAAATCTTGGTAGGGCCTGCCGTGACAAGAATGTTGATTCTCGCATTGCATATGATTCGTTCACATGACGAAATCCAGGATTTGCGCCGCGCCGGTGTCGATGAACGCGTGGTGCAAGGGATTCAATACCTGGTGGCGCGTTACAGCGTGGCTTTTCATAGTTCCAAAAGCAAAATTTATCACCCTCTCGGATGGAAAATGTTCAGTCATTCGGTCACTTCTTCTCCGACGGGTGCGCGCCAGTTGCTCGTAAGAATCTTACGCAATGATCAACAGGTTCTTGTCATCGAAGACTCGATGGATGCGATGCTCCGTTTGATCAACCACCTTTTGCAAGCAATCGATCAATTGGATGATTATGAAGCGATCGATGAACATTTGCTTCAGGAATTTACCGCACGGTATTACAATCTCTACGAAAAAGCGGCCGAACGGGGAGTCAATACGGGCTCCAGAACGGAACATTAAAGATCGTGTGCAAAACCGCTTCCGCCAATGTTCCGTTCTTGGCTTCGTGCAATACGATTCAATGAAAACTTTTTTGAACAACCCGAATGGTTAAACGTAAGGCGATCACAGGATCAGTGATCGCCTTTGATTATCGCGTATACCACTTATTTTTTTAACAACATCTCGATCGCTTTGGCGACACCATCTTGGTCATGGGGCATTGTGACATAATCTGCGATCGCCTTCACTTCTTCTTGGGCATTTCCCATCGCGATTCCCATTCCGGCCCATTGCAACATCGCTACATCATTGAGACTGTCTCCCATTGTGACGACCTGACGATGATGGATGCCTAAATAATCGCATACTTTTTGCAAGCCGTTCGCTTTATTGACGCCAACAGGATTCACTTCGATATTCGTGGGATCAGAATTGGTAATCTCGAAGCGGCCGTATGCGCGCAAACGCCGCAGGATGTCCTTGATTACTAAGAGGTTGTCGTTCTGATAACCAAACTTCAGCCAGGTCAAATGCTCGATCCTTTCGGGAAACGTATCCCAATGGATGATCTCTTCGACTGTATTTGCCCATATGTGGGTTCCATATTTTTTGTATTTGACGGCGAGATCATATAAGAAATGCACATCCTCCCATGTGAGAGTGTTCCGATCCAGCAATACATGATCGAACGTCCAGACCTCCCCGCCGTTTGATGTGACAACCGGCATTCGGAGACCGAGTTCCTCGATCCATACGCGTGCGGAACGGATATGCCGTCCGGTTGCCAATGTGACCTCAATTCCAGCCTCTCGCGCTTTGTTGATCCATTTTCGGTTTTCTGCCGACACGGTACCGTCGCGATCAAGTAATGTTCCATCCATATCGAGCGCAATCAATCGCCATTTGCTCATCGTTTCTCCATCCCATTTTTTGCTGAGATTATACCATATCCACATGAAAAGAGGATGCCCCGAAATTGTGGTGTCGATTTTTTTCGTTATAGAAAAGTATTATACTTCTGGACGTCAAAAAAAGGCTTCTGCAATGACCGCTCTTTGCTTCGTTGCATACGCTTCTGTAGAAGCCTTTTTTAACATGTGGTATGATAGATGAATGAAGGTTCCTAGAAGGAGTGGACATTGTGAAAGTCTTGGTAACAGGGGGAGCCGGATTTATCGGATCTCATATCGTCGATGAATTGTTGCAGCATGGGCATGAAGTAACAGTAGTGGATAATCTTTCTACCGGTCAATTGCAAAATGTCCATCCGCAAGCAAAATTCCTGAAGGTGGATATTTATAAGGATGATTTGAACCCTGTGTTCGCTCAGGGATTTGATATTGTTATACATCATGCGGCACAACCGAATGTACCGCGTTCCTTAAAAGAACCCATAATCGATGCGGAAGTCAATATTCTGGGTACGATCAAACTTCTGGAAGCTTGCCGCATGCACGGAATCAAAAAGGTGATTTACGCTTCTTCCGCGGCAGTATATGGGACTCCCGTAAAACTGCCGATTCCTGAAGAACATCCATTATCCCCATTATCGCCGTACGGAATCAGCAAGTTGACTCCAGAATATTACTTGCGTGTGTATCATGAAATTTACGGATTACGGTATACGATTCTTCGTTATGCCAATATCTACGGCCCCCGGCAAAATCCCAAAGGAGAAGCGGGGGTTGTGGCCATTTTCGTCGATCAGTTTTGTAAAGGGCAAGCACCGACGATCTTCGGGGACGGTGAAGCGACACGCGATTACGTGTATGTAGGTGATGTCGCCATCGCGAATCGACTGGCGCTGACTGCGGGTGATGGCGAAACGTTGAATGTCGCGACAGGAAAAAAAGTTTCCGTGAACGAATTGGTGCGGATCCTTCTCTCAATTACAAAAAAAGACATACTACCCATACATGGTCCGGTTCGTCCTGGGGATATCGTACATAGTACTCTTTCAAACGAACGGATTCGTCAGGTGTTAGGTTGGGAACCACAAGTGACTCTTGAAGAGGGATTACGCCGGACGGTGGAATGGGCACAAGCACAAGCTGCACTTGAGGAGGTGTGATGCTTGCATAGCGGCTGGTTGCAAGAACTGCTGCAACGAGTTGAGCATGCGGTTCGCGTACATGAAGGTCCTGCTCCTGAACAAGGAGGAGGATTTTTTTGGCGCGAATCGGAATGGTGGGTGTATGACGAAACGATCCGATCATGGAAGGTTCTCGATACAGCAAGATTATCGCCGGATGCGGCCGAACTGGCGCGTTTTTTGATCGGGTGGGAGACGGGTAAAGGGATTCGCGTCAGTCACTTGTTGCGCCGGCTAGCCATGGGAGTCTATGAGCAGAATGAATCATTGTTTTTACGTGAAGCGCAGGCTGCGGGACTGATGAAAGATGGGATGGCAGCTATCGCTTGTATACGCGTCTGGGGGGATGAAGTCACCGATGCTTACCATGTATTGCAGCTTGTCGTGGCTGACCAGGAAGGGGCAGGAGTTGTCGAAGTCGCTCCAGGAGATTTCCGCGTTTACTTTCCTTTGCCGTATACTCGCGAAGATGTAGGGAAAATCTTGGAACGGACAGCTCATGCGTGGCTGGATACGTTGTCTAGCGAATTGTACCTGGAAGGAGGAGTGGGCTGGGGGACTCCTTGTATCGCGGTGAAAGATCTGATGCAAGCGGAGAAGGAAGCACAACTTGCACTTGAGGCCGGCTTGCGTTTTCGGCCTCGGGAACGCGTATATCGCTATGATCGCTTGGGACTTGTCAAGCTATTATCAGGTATTCCGCAGAACGTAAGCGAGCAGTTTTTGCAGGAAGTACTCCCTATTGAAACGTATCGACAATTGACATGGGAAATGCGTGAGACCATCTTCGCGTTAGTGGAAAACGGAGCCAACATTGCGGAGACGGCGCGGGCATTGTATCTGCATCGCAATTCTCTGATCTATCGGTTGGAAAAAACCAGGGAGATCACCGGTCTGGATATGAGAAATCTTGAAGATATGGTAACCCTCTGGATCGCTCTGCTCTTGCATCAGTCACTTTCACTAAAAGAAAATATGTGAATTTTGTGCAATCTATACAATTGTACAGAATTTTTCTGTCTGTCATACTAATAGTACAATCAAACGGGGAGAGGGTTCGATGGCAAGGGTACAGTTGAAACATATTTATAAGCGCTATTCCGGAAATGTGGCAACCGTAAAAGATCTTAATCTTGATATTCGCGATGAAGAATTTCTGGTACTCGTCGGTCCGTCCGGTTGCGGGAAATCGACGACGTTGCGCATGGTGGCAGGTTTGGAAGAGATCTCTGAAGGTGAGTTATGGATCGGAGACCGTCTGGTTAACGACGTACATCCGAAAGACAGGGATATCGCCATGGTATTCCAGAACTACGCGCTCTATCCTCATATGAATGTGTATGACAATATGGCGTTTGGGCTGAAACTTCGCAAAGTTCCAAAAGCAGAGATCGACCGTCGTGTACGTGAAGCGGCAAAGATTCTCGATATCGCTCATTTGCTTGACCGCAAGCCGAAAGCGCTCTCCGGAGGCCAGCGTCAACGTGTGGCTTTGGGGCGTGCGATTGTACGTGAACCGCAGGTATTTCTAATGGACGAGCCGCTTTCCAATCTCGATGCGAAACTGCGCGTGCAAATGCGTACGGAAATCTCAAAATTGCAGCAACGTTTGAAGACGACAACGATCTACGTGACACATGACCAGACGGAAGCGATGACGATGGGCCACCGGATTGTGGTCATGAAAGATGGAGTCATTCAACAAGTAGCGACTCCTCAGCAAATCTATAATCATCCGGCCAATATGTTTGTCGCTTCCTTTATCGGTTCACCGGCTATGAACTTCCTTCATGGACAATTGGTGGAGGACGGTGGCAAGATCTATTTCCGTGCACCGGAATTAAACATTGAACTTCCCGAAGGCCGATACAAGCAGCTTCGTGACGCTGGTGTCGTCGGCAGAGAAGTCGTATTCGGCATCCGTCCGGAAAACATCCATGATGAAGGGTTCTATTTTGAAACATTTCCTAACGCAACGATCTGTGCTTCGGCGGAAGTCGTTGAGCTGATGGGACATGAAATGTATCTTTATCTCAATGTCGGTGGTCAAACGGTTACGGCACGCGTCAATACACGTGCTGATGTACACGTAGGTTCAAACGTAAAACTAGCGTTTGATATGAACAAATATCATATTTTTAATAAAGAAACGGAAGTTGCTGTTTTTTAATTTGACAACCCATCGGGGGCGCTCGCCCGATGGGTTTTATGATTATCATGGATTCTTTTGTGAAACGCATGTATAATCAGTGAAAAAGCGGAGCCAGAGATTTTCAAAATGGGAGATGAATCTCAAGGAATGGGCAAAATCATAACGACGGAAGATTTGATTCACGAGTTTCGTTTCGAACAGATCGTCCCTGACGCTATACTCGACCGACCCATTACCGGATCGGACATGAACCGTCCGGGATTGTTAATGGCAGGATTTTTAAAATTTTTTCCAGAAGAGCGTATCCAATTATTAGGGAGAACAGAAATCTCATTCTTTGAACAAATGACGGAAAGAAAACAGTGGGAATGTGCAGACAGGCTTTGCCGTCATCCGGAAACTCCCTGTATCATCGTTTCACGCCAAATGGAAGTTCCGGAGATCCTGATTGAAGTGGCGACTCGGTATCGCCTCCCGATTTTGCGCTCGCGCCTAGCTACGACGAAACTGGCTGGACAATTGCAGCGGTTTCTGGAACATACCTTTGCTCCGGAAACGCAAATGCATGGCGTTCTCGTCGATGTATATGGCATCGGTATTCTGATCACGGGGAATTCGGGGATCGGGAAAAGTGAAACCGCTCTTGAATTGATTAAACGGGGTCATCGTCTCGTCGCTGACGATGCGGTCGTCATTCGCCAGGTGGAAGAGAATACACTCTATGGAGAGTCACCGGAACTATTGAATAATCTCTTAGAAATTCGCGGCCTTGGCATTCTGAATGCCATGACGCTCTTTGGAGCCGGTGCGGTGCGTGCGAAGAAAAAGATCGAGCTCGTGATCCATCTGGAAGCATGGAGGGACGATGTCGCTTATGATCGTTTGGGGCTTGATGAGCATACGGTCAAGATCCTCGATACCGAGATTCCGTCAATCACGCTTCCCGTTCGTCCCGGACGTAACCTGGCCGTCATTATCGAAGTAGCTGCGATGAATCAACGCCTCAAAATGATGGGTTACAATGCGGCGAAAGAATTATCCGAAAAACTGATGGCAACGATCGAAAATCATGACGAATAGAAACGGAAAACAGATAAAATAGATCGAAAGTCTCATCACTCGGTCAACGAGTGATTTTTTTTCTTTTTGTCACATAAATCATACAGAGGAATTGGAAAGGCAAAATTCCTTGTTGGAAGATCATTTTTTCTGCGACGGTTTCAATATTACAATCCCGTTACAAAACAGGAAAAACGCAAAATTTGTCGAATAAACTTTTTTCGGGATTAGGAAAAAGGAAACGGTTGCATATACAGGGAGGGACCTATGGACAAGGGAAAAAAGACATGGTTTTCACGGCTACGATCGGGCGATTGGGTACATTTTTTGCAGAGTGTAAAGTTACAGGTACGTTCAACATTTGATCTTCGAACATCTGTTACAATCTTGACCGTTTTGTCGGCTGTGTCGTTTGGCATACACACGGTTCATGCAAAAGTGGAAAATTCAATATTGATGTATCGCGTGTACTATAATGGAAAGTATATCGGTGTCGTAAGGGATCTCACGTTGATCACTCAAAAGGCGGCTGAATGGGATCCGAATCTGCCGGCGAAGCTGACATGGACGGAAGTTCGGCAATCGCCCCCATCCGAATGGAACGATTGGGCAGTTGCTTATGCATTGGAAGACGAGTTACAGAAAAAACATGATGCTGTTGCGATCGAAGTGAATGGCCGTAGTGTCGCTACCGTGGCGGATGAAGCGACAGCCAAAAAGGTCATACAGGATATAGAAGGTAAATATGCGGACGGAAGTTCAAGTGTGACGATCGAGCAGAAAATCGATTTTGTGCCAACGATGGCGACATTGGAGCAAATCTTGACAGAGACGGAAGCTGTCTCGCTGCTGTTAAAGGGTACACCTCAACCGCAAAAATATTTGGTGGCACGAGGCGATTCTTTGTGGACGATCGCGGAAAAAAATAAGATTTCGGTTGACGCGCTGAAATCGGCGAATCCTGGGATAGAAAATGAAAACGAGATAACAGAGGGACAAACGCTCGATTTGGTGACCACCCAACCGCTTTTAACCGTGAAAACGGTGAACGACATCGAGCGGACGGTGGACATCGATTATGACGTAAAATACCAGGATGACCCGTCGCTTCCAGCGGGGCAAACGAAAGTGATTACGGAGGGCCAAGAAGGGCAAAAGAAACAATGGATCCGACAAATCAAACGTAATGGAACAGTTGTCAAGGAAGATGTGCTGAGGGAAGAAACGCTGAAGGAGAAAGTTGATAAAATCATCGCCCGTGGCACGAAGCAAACGGGGGAAGCGGATGGTGATTGGATTTGGCCGACCGACTCCCGTGTAATCACTTCTCCGTACGGCGAATGGCGCGGCAATGAAGCCCATCCAGGTGTGGATATCGGTGCACCTTTTGGAAGCCCGGTCTGGGCGACCAACAGCGGAAGGGTGATTTTTGCGGGATGGGATAATGGCGGATATGGCCTCTGTGTGCGCATCGATCACGGGAATGGCATCGTATCCATCTACGGTCACCTTTCCGCGGTTGAAGTCTCTGTGGGTGATTTGGTGGATAAAGGACAAATGATCGGCAAAGTGGGCATGACCGGTGAAGCGACTGGACCGCACTTGCATTATGAGGTGCATGTCGGTGGCGTTCGTGTCAACCCGGGACCCTACATGTAAGGAAGTCTCAATGACTTCCTTTTTTTGTGATATAATTTCATAAAGAAAGAACCTTCACTCTTCCATGTAAAAGGAGAACGATCATGAAATACAGATATGTGCTTTTTGACTTGGATGGGACCCTCTTGGATACGAATGAACTGATCATACGTTCGTTTGAATATACATTGGAGAAATTTTATCCGGGACGATATACGCGAACGGATATCCTTCCACTCATGGGACAACCCCTGATTCAACAGATGGAATTTTATGCGGGTGAAGATGCCGCCCGTCTTGAAAATCATGTTCAGCAGATGGTGGATACGTATCGCGAATATAACATCGCGATGCATGATCAATATGTTGCATTGTTTCCGCATGTATCGGAAGTGCTGGCTGCATTGCACGCGGAAGGAGTAAGGCTGGCTGTCGTGACGTCGAAAATGAGAAAAACCGCACAGATGGGCCTCGATTTGTTCCTTCTGACACCATTCTTTGAAGCGATTGTTGCTGTTGAAGATACGGAAAAGCACAAACCGGATCCGGAACCTCTCTTATTGGCGATGGACAAACTGGGCGCGGAACGTGAGAGAACGATTATGGTTGGAGATTCCCCGTACGACTTGCTCGGGGCGAAAGCGGCGGAAATAGCCAGTTGCGGGGTGGCTTGGAGTTTGCGCGGTCGTGAAGCTTTGGCGGAACTAAAGCCTGATTATATCATCGATGATATGAGGGAGTTATTGTCCATCGTTCGGGGGTGAGCCATTATTATGGCACGTCGCACAGAGCGGTACAAGGTTCGAGGAGCCAATTCCTTGTGGCAGGTGTATCGAACCGTCCCTTTTTTGAAAGTATGCAAAAACTTTCTGGTGATCCAACTCTGCCGCTACATTCCGTTTTTACCTCTAAAAAACTGGATGTACCGCCAATTTTTAAAGATGGAAGTTGGTGAACAAACGGCGATCGCTTTGATGGTCATGATGGATGTGATGTTTCCGGAGAGAATCCGTATCGGCAAGAATTCCATTATCGGTTACAACACGACGATCCTCTGCCACGAATATCTGATCGACGAGTATCGGATCGGCGATGTGCGAATCGGTGACCGCGTGATGATCGGAGCGAATTCTACATTGTTGCCCGGAATCGAAATCGGGGATGGGGCCGTGATCGGTGCCGGGTCTCTCGTCAATCGGGATATTCCTTCAGGTGTGTTCGCAGCGGGTAACCCGATACGCATCATCCGCCATGGCAACGGAACAGAAGTGAAATTCTTAGAAGAGAATGAATTGTAAGCGTCGACGTGCCAAAGAATGAAATCGAATGAATTGACGAAAATACGGGTACATGTTAGGATACTTGTAAATATAAACGCTTTATTTCTCTACCATAGTAAAGTGAACGAGGAGAAATCCGGGTATGAACAAACCGATTGTATTTGAAAAGCCGCAGGGTGTGCGGGATTTTCTACCGGGTATTGCCAAACGGAAACGTGAGATCGAACGGAACATAGCCGACTGCTACGCGAGCTGGGGATATCAAGAAGTGATCACTCCTACGTTTGAATATATGGAAACCTTTCAAAACGGTTTGCGCGGGGAAGAGGACCGTGTGTTTAAGTTTATTGAGCGCTCTGGCAAGACGGTTGTCTTGCGGCCGGACATGACGACCCCGATCGCTCGGGTAGTTGCCTCCCTATTGCGCGATGAACCTTTGCCTTTACGCTTGTCATATAATGCTAATATTTTCCGTCAACAAGAATTTGTTGCAGGTCGGGATGCTGAGTTTACGCAAGCGGGCGTCGAGTTGATCGGAGACGGTTCACCCGACGCGGATGCGGAAATGATTGCACTGGCAGTCACAACGCTCCGCTCGCTCGGTGTGCAAGACTTTCGGTTGGCCTTGGGGCAAGTCGGCTTCGTGAATGGTATCCTCGCGGAACACGTCGCGGATCACGAACTTGCCGACCGCATGCGTTTCGTGCTCGCGGACAAAAACTATGTAGGTTTTGAGCATCTAGTGGCACAAGTGGACGATACGCGCGCACGCGAAGTCCTTCTTCACATCCCGCAGTTGCGCGGGGGATTGGATGTCCTGCAACGGGCCCGCGCGCTCACCACGCATGAGACGGCGCTTCAAGCTCTCGGTAATCTGGAAGAAATATGGGAGATCCTTGTGCTCTACGGTGTCGAACAGTGGGTACAGATCGACCTTGGCCTGGTTCTTGGTCTCAACTATTATACAGGTGCGATCTTCGAAGGTTACGCACCGCAAATTGGCTTTCCTCTCTGTGGGGGAGGGAGATATGATGACTTGTTGGAAAAATTCGGTCGTTCTCTCCCGGCGACAGGGTTTATGATCGGGATCGAACGCGTATTGGAAGTATTAGAAAGAAAAGGAAATCAAAAGGGAGCAGCAAGGCATCTTTTATACTATCTCCCTCGGGATCGCCATATCTCGTTAGGTTTCGCCGCCTATCTGCGCAGACAAGGCTATACGGTAACAACCCAACGGATTCTTGACTTGCCGGAGAATGAACAAGGCGACGGAGCCATCATCTGCCGACTGGAAAATGGCCGTTTGGAAACAGAAGATGAAGCGGTACGTATTCATTATGATGCCTTCTTGGAGCAGCAAGTACACTGATGTGGGAATTTTTCCAACGTAACTGCTCAAGCACTAACTTTCAGTGTTGCCACCCATGCTTTTAGAGGGGCCATCAGAAGAGTGAATAGTGTCTTTGGGTGGGCGTAATGCTTTGCGTAAGAAAGCGACTTTGGAGGTCGTCTCGCTTCCTTTTTGGCTGGTGAGGGGCATATGCTTGGCGTGAAACAGCGACTTTGGAGGTCGTCTCGCAACAATTAAATATATTCCAAGCGAGACGACCTCCACGGAGCATGAACGTAAAGCATATGCCCGATAATCGAACCCAAGCGCAAAGCGATACATCCACCCAAGCACTAAACTTTCAAAAGTAGCGGCCTGTAGGAGTGACTGATATGAGCGAACAACTCACGATCGCCCTCTCAAAAGGGCGCATCCTCAAAGATACATTATCCTTGATGCGCGATGCGGGAATCTCCGTGCCTGAAGATATCGATGAATCGCGCAAACTGATCTTGCAATCCCCCGATATGAAGATGAAGTTCATCCTTGCCAAGCCCGTCGATGTACCGACGTATGTGGAGTATGGGGCAGCGGATATCGGCATCGTGGGGAAAGACGTCTTGCTTGAAGCCGGGCGCGACCTATACGAATTGCTTGATCTGGGAATCGGCAAATGCCGCATGTGCGTATGCGGACTCCCTGAAGAAAAAGAAAGCGCGGTGACACGCGTTGCCTCGAAATATCCGAGAATCGCAACCAACCATTTTCGCAACAAGGGTCGGCAAGTGGAAGTGATATTTTTGAACGGGTCGGTGGAATTGGCTCCTCTCATCGGACTGGCCGAACGGATCGTCGACCTTGTTGAAACGGGGCGAACCTTGAAAGAAAACGGTCTCGTGATCCATGAAGAAATCATCCAGATCAGCACGCGTGTCGTCGCCAACCGCATGAGTTTCCGCTTGAAAAGCGCCTTGATTGACGACATGATTACACGTCTGCGCCAAGTAGTGAAGGGGGATGTCCTATGATACGCATCGTACAGTCGGATGAGTTCACGCTGAAACGGGAAGAACAGGATTTGCATGCAAAAGAGCGGGAAATCGTCATCGACATGATCAAACAGGTCCGGCAGCACGGGGATGAAGCCGTACGTGCTTTCACCCGTCGTTTTGACGGAATCGATCTACATGATTTTCGCGTCCCTTTCGAACAGTATGAAGCTGCCTACCAACAAGTCAGCCCGCTGTTTTTGGAAGCCTTGCGTGATGCGATTCGCAATATCCGCAAGTATCATGAAGGACAATTACGGCCGTCCACTTTAACGCCGATGGCGGATGGGGTGTTATTGGGACAGTTGATTCGCCCGCTGAAACGGGTTGGAGTGTATGTACCGGGCGGGACAGCAGCGTATCCGTCATCCGTTTTGATGAACGTGATTCCCGCACAGGTCGCAGGTGTGAAAGAAATTGTGCTCGTCACCCCACCGGATCGTGAAGGGAATATCAGCCCCGGGGTGCTGGTGGCCATCCACGAGCTCGGTGTGAAGGAGGTCTACCGTATCGGAGGCGCGCAAGCGATCGCCGCGCTCGCTTACGGTACGGAAACGATACGTGCTGTCGACAAGATCGTAGGTCCCGGAAACATCTATGTCGCATTAGCCAAGCAAGCGGTGTTCGGAAAAGTGGGAATCGAAAGCATGGCTGGACCGTCCGATATCCTTGTGATTGCGGACGATTCCGCAGATCCGGAATATGTTGCGGCCGATTTGCTCTCACAGGCGGAACATGGAGAACTGTCTCAAGCGATTTTGCTGACCCCTTCACGGACATTGGCCGAACAGGTGGCTGCGCAGATCGTTCACCAAGTAGCGAAATTGCCGCGTCGTGCCATTGCGGAAGCAGCGATCCGCAACATGGGGGCAATCGTCGTGACGAAAGATCTGCAAGAGGCGGTTGCCATCGCTAACCGTGTGGCGCCGGAGCATCTGGAACTCTTGGTTCGCGATGCGGAAGAATACATCTCCCAAATCGAAAATGCGGGGGCGATTTTCGTGGGAGCCTATTCGAGCGAACCGGTCGGCGACTATTTCTGCGGAACCAATCACGTGTTGCCGACAGAAGGCACCGCACGTTTTTCCTCCCCGCTCAACGTAGATGATTTCCTCAAGAAACAGTCGCTGATTCGTTACAGCAAAGAAGCACTCATGAAAAACGGCCGGAAAATTATCGAGATGGCTCAGGTGGAAGGGCTTGAAGCACACGCGAATGCGATCCGCATCCGGCTTGAAAAAGAGGGAAAGGGTGAATGAGCGTGGATGGACGTATAGGAACGATCCGGCGCGAAACGACAGAAACGCAAATTTCTTTGACACTCAATCTGGACGGAGAAGGGAAACGGGATCTTTCGCTCCCTGTCCCCTTTTTGGCGCACATGTTGGATTTGTTCGCGAAACATGGCGGCTTTGACTTAACGCTTGACGCGAAAGGCGATGTGGAAATCGATGATCATCACACGGTCGAAGATATCGGCATTTGCCTGGGGCAGGCGTTCCGACAAGCCATCGGCGATAAAAAAGGGATTCGCCGTTACGGCAATCGCTTCACACCGATGGACGAATCGTTGGCGCAAGTAACGATCGATATTTCTGGACGTTCGTTTCTCGTCTTCCACGCGGAATTCCCCAGTGAAAGGGTCGGCACGTTCCCGACGGAACTTGTGGAGGAGTTTTTCCGCGCGTTCACTAGCAATGCCGGTGTGACACTCCACGTGAATCTCCATTACGGCACGAATACCCATCATATGATTGAAGCGATTTTCAAAGCGTTCGGCGGTGCGCTTGCGGAAGCGGTGGCGCGGGACGAGAAGATCCGTGGTGTTCTTTCCACGAAGGGGGTTTTGTGATGATCGCGATTATCGATTACGGTATGGGAAACCTTCGCTCCGTACAGAAAGCGATTGAAAAAGTGGGATATCAGGCGATCGTTACATGCGACCCCGAAGAGGTGAAACGCGCTTCCGGTGTCATTTTGCCGGGAGTGGGCGCATTCGGGGATGCGATGTACAATTTGAAACACTTAGGCATGATCGACGCCATCAAGAAAGTCGTGAAAGAGGGAACCCCTTTTCTCGGGATTTGCTTAGGGATGCAACTGCTCTTTTCCACATCCGAGGAACATGGGATGCATGTCGGCTTGAATTTGATCCCCGGTCATGTCCGCCGTTTCAAAGGGGATTTCAAGATTCCCCATATGGGCTGGAACTCGCTGACCTTACATGCGCAGAGCCCGATTCTCGAGCATGTGAAGAACGGTGACTATGTGTACTTTGTACACAGCTATTATGTGGAGCCTATGGATCGGCAGGTGATCCTCGCGTCGGCCGACTATCACGGGGACGTACCGGCGATCGTGCAAAAAAATAACGTATTCGGTATCCAGTTTCACCCAGAAAAAAGTTCCCATGCGGGACTGCAGATGCTTACGAATTTCGCCAAGCTCGTCAAGGACGGTGTGCATGCATGAAAGAGTTTCTCTTATATCCGGCGATCGACATCCATGAGGGGAAAGCGGTGCGGTTGTTGCGCGGTGATTATCATGCGGTGACGGTCTATAACGACAACCCTGCGTCTGTCGCGAAAGGGTTTGAGGAACAGGGAGCGCGCTTCATACATGTCGTCGATTTGGACGGCGCCAAAGAAGGAAGCCAACAAAATCGCGCGGTGATCGCTGAAATCGTCAAAAGTGTGCAGGTGCCCGTGCAAGTGGGCGGCGGAATTCGCAACGGCGAAACGTTGGAAGCGCTGTTTGCACTCGGTGTCTCTCGTTGTATCCTCGGTACGGCCGCTGTGGAAAAGCCCGATTTTGTCAAAGACGCATTAAAAGAGTACGGTGAGAAGATCGCTATCGGCATCGATGCGAAAGACGGTAGGGTGGCTGTCAATGGTTGGCTCGAAACATCCAGCGTTTCTGCTATCGAGCTTGGCAAGCAATTAAAACAATGGGGCGCCACACGGATTATCTTTACAGACATTTCGCGCGATGGGACGCTGACGGGCCCTAACATTCCGGCGATCGTCGAAATGGCGAAGCAAACGGAGCTTTCCGTGATCGCATCCGGAGGCGTGAAAGAGACGAGCGATTTGCTCAAACTCGCGGAATACCGGAATCAAGGGGTAGCGGGCGCGATTATCGGCAAAGCCATTTACACAGGGAATATCGATTTGCGTCAGGCGATTGCGGAGATTGAAAGGACTGCCAAGTAGCCACCCTTGCCGCATAGGCAGATGCTATCCTATGAGTACAAATTGCCTTAGAATGGATACGCTTACGAACCACAAAGTTTTAGAATAGCTGAGGCGGTGCATGAGATGTTAACGAAGCGAATTATTCCTTGCTTCGATGTGAAAGACGGACGTGTCGTCAAATTCCAATCGTTTCTTACCAATCAGAGGGATGCGGGCGACCCGGTGGAACTCGCGCGCTTTTATGATGAACAAGGCGCAGACGAGTTGGTGCTTTTGGATATATCCGCATCGTTGGAGGGTCGTTCGACGATGATGGATATCGTGCGCAGGACGGCGGAACAGGTATACATCCCCTTCACGGTTGGTGGCGGGATCTCTTCTGTCGATGATATCCGCGAGATCTTGAAAGCGGGCGCGGACAAGGTATCGATCAATACATCGGCGGTGAAAAATCCCCAGCTCGTTGCGGAAGGCGCCAAGCGGTTCGGCCAGCAGTGTATCGTTGTGGCGATCGACGGACGATATGACCGGAACAAAGGCGACTGGGAAGTGTTGATCAGTGGAGGACGCGTGTCGACAGGCCTCTCGGTGATCGAATGGGCGAAGAAGGTGGAAAGTTTGGGAGCGGGGGAGATCTTGTTGACATCGTTCGACCAGGATGGGCAGCGTGACGGATATGACCTCAAACTGACCGCGCTGGTTTCCGAAGCGGTATCGATTCCTGTGATCGCATCAGGTGGCGCAGGAAAGAAAGAACATTTTTATGATGTGTTTACGGAAGGAAAGGCAGACGCGGCGCTTGCCGCATCGATCTTTCACTTTAAAGAAACATCGATCGGCGAAGTGAAAAATTACTTGAAAAGCAAAGGGGTTCCGATTCGATGAGTGAATACGCTTGGATCGATACGCTTCAGTTTGATAAAGAGACCGGGTTGATACCGGCGATTGTGCAAGATGTGCAGAGCAAAGAAGTCCTGATGCTGGCGTACATGAATAGGGAGTCGTTGATCAAGACGATCGAGACGGGAACGACCTGGTTTTGGAGCCGCTCACGTCAGGAGTATTGGAACAAAGGGGCGACTTCCGGTCATATTCAGAAAGTGGTGCGCATCTCCTATGATTGCGACAAAGATACTCTACTCGTGGAAGTCAGACAAACGGGGGCTGCCTGCCATACCGGAAAATACTCCTGTTTCTTTACACCGGCTGCAGGTGGTGAACGGAATGTACAGGAAGGTGACCGTTTCGCCATCTTGGATGAACTCATTCAGACGATCGCCCGTCGCGACGCGGAACGGCCGGAAGGCGCATATACCACCTATCTGTTTGAGAAGGGATTGGATAAGATCCTTAAGAAAGTCGGGGAAGAGTCCACGGAAGTGATCGTCGCCGCGAAGAATCATGATGCGCATGAATTGACATGCGAAGCGGGCGACTTGATGTATCATTTGCTCGTTCTGTTGCGCCAACAAGGACTTCCGTTCGATGAAGTTCTCGCCGAATTGGAACGCCGCCATGGAAAACAGGATATGAAAGGAAAAACAAAATGATCGATGATCTTGGCATGCCTTGAGAAACAGGGCATGCTTTTTTCGTGTGTTCACTGCGAAACCATATTGCTTCACACGAACGAAAGCGGCAGGCTTCTTCATATACGACGATGGAACTTAATTTTTGCGAACGATTTCCACTCATATTAAAATTATAATTATATCCGTTTCAGTGGTTTTGCTCGTTTTCTAATTACTGATGCCTTCGAAAAACTCTGGAAGAGGGGAATCGTCATGACTGAACAAGAGAAACTTGTGGTACTGGGTACAGGAACGATGGGACATTCGATCGCTTTGTCTGCAGCGCTGGCTGGCATGTCTGTGAACGTCTGGGGGCAAGATCAAGAAGATATCGAACGGGGACGAAAAGGAATCGCGGAGAAACTTCAGGTGCTGCTTCGTTATGATGCCATCCGTTCACCTGAGTCTGAGGCGATTAAAGAGCGAGTGACATTTACTTGCGAGTTGGATGAATGTGTGCAAAATGCCACCTTTTTGATTGAGGCGATACCGGAAGATCTCGCTCTGAAACAAGAGTGGTTCCGATCATTAGATGAGCAATGTCCTACGAATGTAATACTGGCGAGCAATACATCGGGACTCAGTCCTACTGATATCGCATTACATACTGTCCATAAGGAGAGAACGATCGTTACTCATTTTTGGAATCCCGCCCATCTGATCCCACTTGTTGAAGTCGTTCGCGGTACATATACTTCCGATGCTACTGTAGATCGCACGTTGGCGTTACTGCACAAGATGAACAAAAAACCGGTGGTTTTGAAAAAAGAAATTCTGGGTTCTATCGGCAATCGTTTGCAGTTTGCACTGTTTAGGGAGGCACAGAATATCCTCGAACAAGGGATTGCAACTGTAGAGGATATTGATGCGGCAGTCCGTTACAGCATCGGGAGACGTCTCCCGGTAACGGGAGTGTTTATGTCGGCTGACATGGGAGGCTTGGATGTATTTGATTCGATTTCCAATTACTTATTCCCCGATTTAGGTACCCAGCAAGAGTCTTTGCCTACCATGCGCCGTTTGGTCGACGAGGGGAAATATGGCCAGAAGAATGGAGAGGGTTTCTATCGATGGACACCCGAATTTTCGCAGAAAATGAACGAAGAGCGGGAACGGGAACTGATCGAATGGTTAAAAAAAGATTTTGATCGGGCGTGAGATCTCCATTTGAATACAATCCATGTTCTGGACACATTTTATAAAAAATGTGTAATGGAGTGTCTGGCTTGACGACATGGAAAGTGATAGTCATCCAAGTGTTTGCCGTTTTTCTGGGGCTGAGCGTTTTTTTATTCATGATGTATATGGTGAGAAGGGTTGTCCTTGCTTCGATGGTCAAGGGTGTGGTCAAGCGTTTCATGTCGGACAGATATGCAGAGAATGTATGGGAACTGGTTTCTGCTCTCACACGCATGTCACCCCAATGGGTTTTGGAAAATGCTCTCCGTGCTCATACGGGAAGCGTTATCCAACGGCCTCTGGGGAGTCCTCGCAAGTTTCTGAACTTTGACGGGCTGATTTTTTCTCCCGCTCAGGTTGCGAAGCTTCCTACGCCCGAAGATACGCCTGTGGAAACGACGACAATGATCGGCCCCGCTAGCAAGAAGCCGCTCGTTTTGGATATACCGTTAATTGTATCGGCCATGGGCTATGGGGTAGGTGTCAGCGAACAAGCGAGACTGGCTTTCGCATTGGGAACCTCGATGGTTGGAACGGCGAGCAATGTGGGAAAAGGCGGCTTTCTACCGGAAGAACGTAATCTCGCGAAACACTTAATTCTCCAATATCACACAGGAAAATGGTCAAAGGATCCTAGCATTCTTAAACAGGCGGATATGATTGAAATCCGATTCGGACAAGGTGCGATCGCAGGGGCGGCCGAGCGGATTCAACCGGAGTTATTGCAAGGGCGTGCCCGTCGGATCATGAATCTACGACCTGGAGAAGATGCCGTTCTCCATTCCCGGCATGAAGAGGTGCAAGACCCAGAGGATCTCAGGAAATTAGTCGAGAAGTTGCGAACGCTTACGGAAGGTATTCCGATTGGTGTCAAGTTTGCTGCGGGTAACTGGATGGAAAGGGACTTGCAAATTGCGCTTGAAGCAAGTGTGGACGTGATAGCCATTGACGGAGGACAAGGGGGTTCACATGAGAGCCCGCCGATTTTTCAAGACGATTTCGGACTGCCAACCATATACGCATTATCACGTGCGGTTCACTTTCTTGAACAGAGCGGAAAACGGGAGCAAATCAGTCTTATTGTCAGCGGGGGTCTCTTCACCCCCGATCACTTTTTGAAAGCGCTCGCTCTCGGGGCTGATGCAGTTTACTTGGGGACTTCCGTTCTCTATGCGATGGCACATACACAAGTGTTCAAAGCGGTTCCTTGGGAGCCTCCTACACAAATGGTTTTCTACACGGGGAAACATAAAGAAAAGCTTGACCCTGCTCTCGCCAGTCTACACCTGGCCAATTATTTACATTCATGTATGGAAGAGATGAAAATCTCTGTTCGCGCACTTGGAAAAAGAAGCATCAAGGAAGTCTCGAAAAAAGATCTCGCGGCTCTCGATGATTTTACGGCCAAAGTGACTGGGGTTCGACCGGTCTACCATCATTGAAAATAGCGCCGATCCATTTGATTCGATTGATGAAATCGATTGAAAACAGCACCCATGCAAAAGACGTGGGTGCTGTTGTTGAAGGAAAAGGTTCATGAAATGATTCATTCGTTCACGTTGACCTGCTTCTCAAACGTGCGTTTATGATGCTCTGGGTGTGGTTTTAACTCATGTTTCTCCAAGACTTTTCCGTTCCCGGCATCTACGACGGCAATGAGACGGGCCTTCTCTCTGTGGGTCATGAATACAACGTATACCAGGTTATGATGGACGGGGCGTAAAATCACGTGATGAACGGTGTATCCTGGAGATGCTTGAAGCGCCGCTTTCTTTGCTTGTTCAGGGCTGACTTTGGCCAATTTGCCCAGTTTTTCACGCATCGCCCGCTCGAACGCTTCCCGGGCTGCTAAATGTGCCTCCTTCTCTTGTTCATCCGTCAGTTGAACAGAGCTTTTAAACGTCGGACGATGATGTTTGTGCGGATGTGTTTGTTCCTGTGTTTGCACTTCCAACGCATCAAAGGAATCGATGTCGGATCCGGCAAAAGCAACAGGTGTTCCCAAGATCAGACCGAAAGTCATCGGGACAGCCATCATCATACTAGCGAATCGTCTTTTTTTCATACTCTCGCCTCCTTCTTTTTAGGTTTCCTAAAAGAAAAATTTTGATTCCAAGGACTGGTGGACAACTTGTGATGTGCGCTTTCATGATTCGACCCCTAATCGCTTAATGGGGTAGTACCAGCAAAACGCGGAAAACGTGCAATAATACATATTTTCGAAACAAAAAGCCGATTTTTCCTACGCTAAGGAAGGAAGAACCGGCATTTGTTTATTACGTTATCGATTCCCGATTAAAATTATTGCATAAGTGATCTTTATTTGTACTCCATTTAGAGAAACACTAGAATACCAATGCTCCTCTCAAATTAACACCAAATTCAAGATACGCTTTTAAACAAGTCAATACATAAACCCAACCTTCTTTTTGTCCTAATAATTTGCTTATTAATGAATCATCATCTTTTTTCCAACCTTTTTCGTTAACTTCAATAATTGTACCCGTAGTATCTAACTCTTTCAGTGTAATTGTAACAACCGTTTCTTCACCACTTGCCGACCACAAGTACACAATTTTCTTATTAACCTCGTATTCAATTACTTTTATATCCAATTTTGCATCATATTCATCATATCTCAACGTAACTGTCTTACCTTGTTCCAATCTTCCAGAACCCGATGAAAACCAATAATTGGACATTTTTGCAGGATCTACGATAGCTTCGAATACATCACTTACTGGCTTTAATATTTTAATTTTGGTTTTTACTTCAAAGTTCATATGAATTTCACTCCAGTCAGATTAAATTTTTCCCCCATATTATGTTGAACTATACTGCCCGTTACTTCAATAAGTAAAGAGGAAAAGTCACAATGCTCGCTCTTCCATTGGTCACCGTTCGTGCAATGAAGTAATATTAAAGGATTTTTCACGTTTGAGTGACAAGCGGCAAGGAATTGAGGCACAATGGTGCGTCATCGACGGCAAATACAATGCGCTGAAAATAGAAATGTCATATACTATCAATTATGGAATGAAAAAACACGGTCCGGTTGGTAGTCCGGGCGCATCGTTACCACGATGTCAGTAACCTTCCCCTCCTCGGGATGTCCATCATTCCACAGAGTGTTTTCAGAGGAGGGATCAACGTGAAATTGACCGTATATCATGATGGTCAATTTTGGGTTGGAGTCATCGAACAAGTGATGAAATCCAAGTTGAGCGTGTACCGGTATGTTTTTGGTACGGAACCAAGTGACCCGGAAGTTTTCCACTTCGTCAAGTACCGGTTGCTGCCCCTTATGGCACAAAGCCGTCATGATGGCATCGAGATCGTGCAAAAACGCGAGAAGAAACTGAACCCAAAGCGGCTTCAAAGGGAAGTGGCTAAAACGCTGAAACAAAAGGGGATTTCAACCAAAGCACAAGAAGCTATCCGATTACAGTTCGAGAGTGCGAAAAAAGAAAGAAAAACCTTTTCAAAAATGCAGCGCGAATTGCTGAAAGAAAAAAAACGCGAGATTAAAATCCAAAAAGCAAAAGCGAAACACCGCGGAAGATAAAATCGATAGCGGTGCGAATCGGAGCCCTGCTTGAATCGGCAGGGCTATTCTATTTGACAACGCATATGATTCCTTATGAGCGAACGGACGTATAACCGGATAAAAACGTAAGCTTTTAATAAGCTTGACCTTGTGAATCGAGGTGGTAAAAGAGAAAAAATAATGAGATAATGGAAAAAACTACTGATTCAATCAAAAATTCGGAGGGATTGATGTGGTGGATTTAAAACCTAATCCTGAAAAGAATTCCGCAAATGTTGGATGGATTCGAAAGAGTATGATAGGTGCTGTGGTTGTAATCGTCGCGATATCAGTAGTTTTTGGTTCGTTCGCTAAAGTCGATTACGGCCATGTGGGACTACGAAAAACATTTGGTAAATTGGGGGAGGACATTCTTCAACCCGGCATACATCTTAAATGGCCGTTTATTCAGGACATCATTCAGGTCAATGTGCAAGTGGCAAAAGCGGAGGCGGATGCAAGTGCATCGTCAAGAGACTTGCAACCTGTACGAACTCATATCGCAGTGAACTATCGAGTGGACGAGACATCTGCGTATAAGTTACTGATGAATGTTGGTGAAGGATATGAAACGAAGATTATAGCACCAGCCATTCAGGAAGTGCTTAAAGAGGTGACAGCACGTTATCCTGCGGAAGAATTGATTTCCAAGCGTGATGTGGTCGCTTCCCAGGTGCAAGAGGGCCTGACGAAGCGCTTATCTCGTTATGATTTGCAAGTGGCCGATATATCGATCGTAAACTTTACTTTCTCCGATGCGTTCAATCAATCGATCGAAGCGAAACAGGTAGCCGCTCAACAAGCGATGAAAGCAGAGAACGACCTGAAAAGAATCCAGATTGAAGCGCAACAAAGAGTCGAGCAGGCAAAAGCAGAAGCTGAAGCGTTGCGCTTGAAAAAGCAAGAGGTGACACCCGAACTTGTACGTCTCAAAGAAATTGAAGTTCAAGAAAAAGCGCTCGAGAAATGGGATGGAAAACTTCCACAAGTGACGGGTGGTGCAACTCCGTTTATCGATGTAACGAAAAGCGACAAATAGCATAGAGAGCGACGGTAGACAGAAGCGCCCTGCTGCTTGAATCAGCAGGGCACCCATTCCGTCGATTTCAAAATAGTCTCCCATGCCGCAATCAGCGAAATCAGAGGATGAAAAGTTTCTTGTACGGGAAGAGAGAATTAAGCTGCCTAATGCAACCGAGTGTCTTTTGGGTGGGTTGTATCGCTTTGCAGCGCAGAGGTGAGTTGAAGGTCGTTCCGCAACCACTGTTAAGAATCCAGGCGGGACGACCTTCATCGAACCCAAGCGCAAAGCGATACACCCACCCAAGCACTAGTTTGTCATTTGGTCAGGTTATTTCTCGTTTCTATACCTGTTTCTCGGTTTTCTTCCATTTTGGCAAAAAACGTTGCGAGAATCGATCCCGATAGATTGTGCCAAACGCTAAAGATAGCGCTTGGAACGGCTGTTAAAGGATGAAAGTGGGCGGTTGCGAGTGCGACCCCAAGCCCGGAATTTTGCATGCCGACTTCAAATGCGACCGCTTTTCTTTTGGGTAGCTCCATACCAAACAGTTTCGTGAAGAAATAGCCTAACAAAAAGCCTAAAACGTTATGTAGTATGACAACGGCAAAAATTTAAAAAACCTGTTTTCAAGATTCGGTCGTGACTTCCGGCTACAACCGCAGAAATGATCAAAACAATGGCCAAGGTAGAGACAAGCGGAAGCATTTTGACACTCGCCTGGGCTTGCTTTTTAAAGAACGCTTTGACAATGATCCCCAACGCGATCGGTAAAATGACGATTTCAATGATGTCTTTAAATAAAGCCAGTGGATCGACAGGTGTCCATTTACCTGCCAAAACGGAGATTAAAAACGGCGTTACAAAAGGTGCGAGCAGAGTGGAAACGGTCGCGATTGAGACGGCAAGCGCCACATCCCCCTTGGCGAGAAAGGTCATAACATTGGATGCCGTACCACTCGGGCAACTTCCAACCAGAATCACGCCGATGGCGATTTCAGGCGGAAGATGAAGCCCAATGGCAAGGAGATAAGCCACAAGCGGCATAATAATATAATGACCGATAACGCCAATAGCCACGTCTTTGGGCCGCTTAAATACCTCTTTAAAGTCACTACCGGATAAAGTAAGACCCATTCCAAACATTACAATTCCTAAGAGCGGGGAGATGTAGGATTTAAATGTTATAAATGTGTTCGGTAAGAAAAAACCAAGAGTTGCAAAAAGCAGTACCCAAACTGCAAAGGTTCCACCGACAAATTGACTGATTCGTTCGAGTGTTTTCATACATATCCACCTCCGTTTGCTTTAGGTATTATCTTAAAATTTCACCATCTTTATTTCAAGAGTAATTTGTTAATAATAAAAGATCTAAAAAATCATTCGATGACAATGATTTGTTTGTTTATTCGAGAATGAACCATTCGTTTATTAAGACCGGGATCAACTGAATCATTCACTTTTTGCTTACGATATCTAGAATTTAACTAATATCTTTAAGATGTTATTTAAGGTTAGCAAAATGAATCCAAGCATGATAAAAGTTACTATTTCACGAGTGTATATGGAGATTGCTGCCAAAACGATAGCATATATAACGTATAGGCTATTTTTCATTTAACTATTCTACCTCCCTTCCATTTTTTAATCTCCATGTATTCCACCAAAAACTTCCTGTCTAATAGAATACCATCATATACCAATGAAATAAAGACGTTTGACATGATACAAATACGCGACATGACAATTCCTCAATTATTTTTAAAATTACTATATTTCTTGTATAGTATCTTTTCTGTTTTGGTATATGATGGTACAATAAGAGTTAGGAATTTTCTGGTTAATCGTTTTCTCAGGTTCCCAAACACTCGTTAAGAAATCTTTCATGATTAGTAACCAATCTAAAATTATCTACCCATGGACTGGAATGCGATTTTGGATACAAAGAACCCGCGATCAATCCATACCAAAGGAGTGGATCCATATGAATCTATACATCATTGATGCTTTCACGAATGAACCGTTTAAAGGAAATCCGGCTGCCGTGTGTCTGTTGGAGGAACGAAAAGGTGATCAATGGATGCAGAACGTCGCCATGGAGATGAACTTGTCGGAGACCGCTTTTCTGTATCCGTTAAAAGATGGGTATGAATTGAGGTGGTTCACGCCGGTGAAAGAGGTGGATCTGTGTGGACATGCAACCCTTGCGAGTGCCCATTATCTGTGGGAGACAGGGATCGAGCCGAAAGGAAAAGAACTCCGGTTTTTGACGAAAAGCGGGTGGTTATCCGCGAAGATGGATGAGGACTGGATTGAATTAAATTTTCCGCTTGAAAAAGTGGAGCCTTGTAAAGTGCCTGAGCCGTTAGAAGATGCCCTTGGTGTGGAACTCCTGTTTGTCGGATCGAATCGCATGGATGTACTGGTAGAAGTGGAATCAGAGCGTCAAATTCGAGAACTTCAGCCGAATTTTACGAAGCTAGCTACCATAAAAGCAAGGGGAATTTTGGTTACCAGTCGGGCGGAGGAAGAGCCGTTTGATTTTGTGTCGCGCTGCTTTTTTCCGGCTGTTGGGGTGAATGAGGATCCCGTTACGGGATCGGCCCATTGCGCGTTAGCACCTTACTGGCAGTCAAAGTTAGGAAAAAACCATTTCCTGGCCAAACAATTGTCGGTGCGAGAGGGTATTTTGAAAGTACAGATTCAAGAAGGGCGTGTATTATTGGCTGGGCAAGCGGTGACAGTTGTCAAAGGCGAGCTACGGTAAAAGATAGAAGGAGATAGTCATATGTCGTTCACCATCCGTACCGTTAAAAAAGATGATATTCCATCGTTATGTCATTTAATGTATGAATTAACGGGACATGAGATATCCTTTGAGGACATGGAGAATCGCTTACAGTTCATTGATGATAGCCCATTCGATTTTCTATATGTTTGTGAAGATCATGATACGATTTTGGGACTATTGGGATTAGTGTCCGTGAGAATTTAGAAGAAGTGAGTAAATATGGAGAAATATCAGTGATTGTCGTTGATTCAGCAGCCCGTCGTCAAGGTGTAGGTCGCTTTCTCATGGAGTTCGCAGAGAATTTAGCAGCTGAGCAGGGATGTATCGTAACTTGGCTTGTGAGTGGATTTGGACGAGAAGAACAGGCTCCTACATTTTATAAAGAATTAGGGTATGAAATTACTGGATATCGATTTGTGAAGAGATTTAAATAACATTATGAGGCTCACCCTATACAATTCGAAATCAAAAGATTCGCCGATCCTGGTTGAATGGCCAAGAGGATCGGCGTTTAGGTTTAGTTATATAAAAGACATGTAAAAAGTGACGCTGGCACACTTGTGCAGACTTAGGAGTTTTTCATAAAGATGAATATCATCAATGTTGATTACCGTTGACTATACGGATGCATTCCCGGATGAGTTGGCCAATAGTGAGGATAATAACCATGATGAGGGAACGGGTAAGGAAAGTGATGGAAGTAGGGATGCGGGAATGGGTGCGGATAGTGGAACCATGGGTAATGATGACCAGGGTATGGCAATGGGTGGGGATAAGGGTGATATTGACCATACTGGCGATCTGAATCAAGTTTACTCATGAGAGATCCTCCCTTTTGTAATTTCGATCACGATTCAGACTATGCTCGTATCCCCTAAAAGGGCGCTTATCCCTAATAAAGTTGGGCTTTTGTTCTGAACTTCAACCTCTCTCCAGATTGGACTACTCATGTGACTACTCTTCGTACAATGACAAATTTTGATACCCCATCAATCTCAAGTATAATAGAAAAAGAGTCGAAAAAATCGAAAAAGGGGGAGATCGCGTGGTACTCACGAAAGATAACACGATCATCGGGTTTATCGGAACGGGTGTCATGGGAAAAAGTATGGTTGGTCATCTGTTGAAAGCGGGTTACCCGGTTCTCGTTTACAATCGGACGAAATCAAAGGCAGACGAACTGATTCGGCAAGGGGCCGTTTGGAAAGAAAGTGTCGCCGAACTGGCTTCTCAAGCGAATGTGATCGTTACAATGGTCGGTTTTCCGCGAGATGTTGAAGAAGTGTATCTTGGCCCCAATGGGATTGTTCCCCATGCTCAGCCTGGTACATACGTGATTGATATGACGACATCGAGCCCCTTGTTGGCACGAAGAATCTACAACGAGGCGCGAACGAAGGGGATCTATGCGTTGGATGCGCCGGTTTCAGGAGGCGATGTAGGGGCACGGGAAGCGAGACTCGCGATTATGGTTGGCGGAGACCCGGAAGTGTTCGAAGCTGTCAAACCTATTTTTGAGATTCTGGGCAACAATATCGTGCTTCAAGGAGGGCCCGGTGCGGGGCAACATACCAAGATGTGCAATCAGATCGCGATCGCTTCCAACATGATTGGTGTTTGCGAAGCGATTGCGTACGCCAAAAAAGCGGGCTTAGATCCGGAAAAGGTACTGCAAAGCATACAGACGGGCGCTGCAGGGAGCTGGTCTCTCAGCAATCTTGCTCCGAGGATGCTTCGCGGAGACTTTTCCCCGGGGTTCTATGTTAAACATTTCATTAAAGATATGAAGATCGCACTGGAAGCGGCAGAAGAAATGGATGTGAAGTTGCCTGGCCTTCAATTGGCGAAAGAGCTATATGAGATACTGGCCGAAAAAGGAGAGGAGAACAGCGGAACGCAAGCGTTGTTCAAGCTTTTCGACGGACAGCTCTAACAATGATTGCAAGCTCGACGTCTTTATAAAATCACTCATGTGAGTCGGATTTCGATCCGGCTCTTTTTTCATGCTTGGATCATGTCTTGTCAAAATCACCAAAAACAAAATTATTATTTTATTTCGATTATTCAACACAATTCTTCCCGCTCTCTTTCTTCCGCTATATACTTTGAATCGTAAACGCTTTCATTTCTACGAAAACGGTAAGGGGGGGATGCCCATGAGCAGCAGTCGGGAGTTTGTACGCTACGAACCGGCAAGGACGGTTCAAACACCAGTGATCGAACTGATCGGTGTCACGAAAGAGTTTGTAAAACCGACAGGCGAAATTCATACCGTACTGAGCAACATCCATCTAAAAGTGGAGAAAGGGGAGTTCGTATCGATCGTTGGACCGACCGGGTGCGGAAAATCGACGACGCTCAATTTGATCGCAGGTTTTGAACCACCATCGGAGGGGAAAGTACAGATTCACGGGGAACCCTTGCAAGGAATCAACCCCCGCGCCGCTTGTGTGTTTCAAACGGAAAATGCGTTTCCCTGGAAGACGGTGATCGATAACGTATCTTTAGGACTTCGTTTGCGTGGTGAAAACAAGGGGGATGCGTATGAAAAGGCGAGAACATGGATTCAACGAGTAGGCTTGAAAGGATTTGAGAACCATTATCCGCACCAGCTGTCGGGCGGGATGCGCAAGAGGGTGGCGCTCGCGCAATGTCTGATCGTGCAGCCGGAGATTCTTCTGATGGACGAATCGTTTTCCGCATTGGATGTGCATACGCGTGCGTTAATGGAAAATGAACTCTTGACGATCTGGGAAGAGACTTCTTCCTCTGTCGTTTTCATCACCCATGATCTGGAAGAGGCCATCGCTTTGAGTGATCGTGTGATCGTTCTGACGGCGGGCCCCGGGGCGACGATCAAAGGGGACTACCCGATTCATCTACCGCGTCCGAGAAATGTATCCGAAATCCGCTTCGACCCGGAATTTATGAAACTGCATGAACAAATCTGGAATGATTTGCGCGATGAGGTGATGATCAGTTATGCAAACGCAAACCGTACCTAGAAACATGCGTACTCAATCGCAAGCGGAGGTTGAGAATCGGAGAAAAGAGCTCAGGGCCAAAGCGTTGAAACGACGGTTGCGCAATTTGGCGTTGCAAATCTCGGTGTTCATCATTCTGGTTGGTTCATGGCAGTTTTTAGCCTCCAGGAAGATCATCGATCCATTCTTTTTCTCCAGCCCTTCGGCGATCGTGGAACACATGATCGACTGGTTTGTCAACGGTACGACCCAGGGTCCTCTCTATATCCATTTTCTCGTGACATTCGAAGAAACGATCATTTCGTTTGTTTTAGGGGTCGTGCTGGTGGTCATTACCGGGTATGCGTTAGGGATGAGTGAGATTTTATCGGTGATCTTCGGGCCTTATATTCAAATGTTCAATGCTTTGCCCCGCGTCGTACTGGCACCCATTTTTATTTTATGGCTGGGACTCGGCATGTCTTCGAAGATTGCGTTGGGAGTGACGCTCACGTTTTTTATCGTCTTTTTCAACGCTTTTCAGGGAGTGCGGGAGGTTGATCGCAATCTGGTCAATAACGCGCGGTTACTGGGAGCAAACAAACGACAATTGGCCCGGCACGTGATTCTCCCTTCTGCATTGACATGGATCCTATCCAGCCTGCACACGAGTTTCGGTTTCGCGCTTGTCGGGGCGGTCGTCGGAGAATTCATCGGTGCTACGGAGGGGCTTGGTTTTTTGATCTCACAGGCACAGGGAGCTTTTGATACGACTGGTGTTTTCGCTGGTATGGTTCTGTTGTCGATTACCGCACTGATCGCCGACAAGCTGGTGTCTAATCTGGAAAAGCGCTTTATCGCTTGGCGACACGTGCGGCAAGAATAACCATCAGGTGAAGTGTCGATAGGAACGAAATGGGAAAAGGGGGATCTGTAAATGAAAGTAGGAAGAAAGCTTGGAATTCTTGCGTCAAGTATTGCTATGGCAGGAATGCTCTTGGCAGGGTGCGGCGCCGGTTCGAAACAAACGGTGGAAGATACGTCTGCGAAAGGAGGAACCTCCGTCCCGAAAGTAAAGATCATGGTAGGGGGGCTGGAGAAAATCATCTATTTGCCGGCTATGTTGACACAAAGACTCGGATATTTTAAACAGGAAGGCATTGATGTTGAATTGATGAACGAAGCCGCCGGTCAGACGGCGGAAGAAGCATTGATCGCCGGGCAAGTGGATGGAGTCGTCGGTTTCTATGATCATACGATCGATATTCAGGCGAAAGGGAAAAAGATCGAATCGGTTGTCCAGTTTGCTTCCGTTCCCGGAGAGCAGTTGGTAGTCTCCGACAAATTGAAGGATCAGATTAAAACCGTGGCGGATCTGAAAGGGAAAAAGATCGGGGTAACCGGACTCGGTTCTTCGACGAATTTCCTCGCTAATTATTTGGTAACGAAAGGCGGCCATTCCACGAAAGAGTATACGCCCGTCGCCGTCGGAGCAGGAAAGACATTAATCGCTGCAATGGAACAGGGTCGCATTGATCTGGCCGTGACCACGGAACCGACGATTTCGCTGCTGAAGGCGAAACATTTGGCCTCCACGTTTGTCGATATGACGACGATGGAAGGGACAACACAAGCTTTGGGCGGAACCTATCCGGCATCCTCTTTATATATGAGGAATGATTTTGTGAAGGAACATCCGGAAGTCGTACAACATTTGGCGAATGCGTTTGTAAAGACCCTCCACTATATCAAGACCCATACGCCGGAAGAAATCGCGGATCAACTGCCGCATGAATACTACGCCGGAGACAAAGCGATGTATATACAAGCACTCAAAAACAGTGTAGCGATGTTCACGGCAGACGGCAAAATGCCGCAAGGGGGACCGGAAAAAGTCTTGGAGGTTCTCTCAACCTTTCACCCGGAATTGAAAAATGCGAACATCAAACTGGAAGAAACGTATACGACCGAGTTTGTCGAGAAAGCAGCGAAGAATCAATAATTTTTGCAAATATGTCGTGTTCAGCCCACAGGTTCAAGCCGTGGGCTGATTTTTTAAACGGTATAACCGTTGCGGACGGCCGACCGAGCCGTATAGGAGTTCTTCTTCCGCGATGTTTTCCTCAACGAGATAGACGAGATAGGTTCTTGCCGTCGAGCGGCTGACACCGGCCCGTTCTGCGATCGTCTGTGCACTCTGTGGACCTTCCGCTTGTTGCAGGCATTTTCTGATCCGTTCCAATGTTTTCAGATCGATTCCCGATGGCGGTAATTTGGTGGAGGTACCCTCGATGGCGCGCAGTTTTTTCAGTTCGTCGAGCGTCTCCTGATCGAGATGGCTTACGCTTGTTAAGCGCGAGCGGAATTGCGCGTATTTGTGGAGCGATTTTTTGAGCTGATCGAAATCAAAGGGTTTGATGAGATAGTCGAAGATACCTAGGCGAAACCCTTCCTCTACGATATCGTTCTCTTTTGCCGCCGTGATGAGGATCACGTCACAGGCGATTTTTTGTGTACGCAACGTATGCAATAGATCGATTCCGGAACGGTCGGGCATATACACATCGAGGATCAGCAGATCGGGTTTGGAACGGGTGATGAGCGACAATGTCTGTTCGTAGTTGTATGCGGTTCCGATCACTTCGTATCCTTTTTGTGCATGTACGAATTTGGCGTGCAGGTTAGCGATCATAAAGTCGTCATCGACTACTGCGACGCGGATTGGACGGCTGGTCAATGTGAATACCCTCCTTATTGACTTAATAATTGGTGCTATTTTGAAAACTAGTGCTTGGGTGGGTGTATCGCTTTGCGCTTGGGTTCTTTGAGGCATATTCTTTGCGCTCATGCTCCGTGAAGGCCGTCTCGCATTGAACATCAATCAAATGTAGCGAGACGACCTTCAAGGTCGCTATTACGCGCAAAGAATATGTCCTCTGAAACGGTTTAAAGGAAGCGGAACGACCTTCAACTCACCTCTGCGCCGCAAAGCGATACAACCCACCCAAAAGCCACTCCGTTTCTTGAGATAGCCTTATACTTCTTCCCGCACAAGAAGCTTTTCATCCTCTGATGGCGCCGCTGGCGGCACTACTCGTTTTCTGGTACACCAGGTAACGGCAGTCGCGCTTCCAAAGTGGCTCCTTCCGGCGAGGACAGAATCGCCAGTTTCCCTCCTACATTGGCTACCAACTTGGCTAAGAGAGACAAGCCGAAACCTCTTCCGGCTCCTTTCGTTGTGACGCCATCTTCAAAAACCTTTTCTCCAAGCGCGGGATCAATTCCGGGTCCGGAATCTTTGACGCTGATGACGAGCTGCTCATCCTGATCGTTGATGTATACGATGATGCTTTTTTCTCGGAGTTTGGTTTCACAAGTGGTCATCGCTTCCAACGCATTTTCGATCGCATTTCCCAAAATGGTGACAAGAATCTCCCGATACGGACAAGGCTCCTTCAGGTGGGAGCGGGGATCGACCGTCAGTTCGATGCCCAATTCTTTTGCACGATGCATTTTTCCGATGAGGATACCTACGACTGCCGAATCACGGATACGAGTCATAAAAAATTGCAGCAGTTGCTGTTGTTCATGATGGACTTGGGCGATCAATTCTCTAGCCATTTCGTGTTCCCCCATCTGAATGAGCCCGGAAATGGTATGAAGTTTGTTCATGAATTCATGACGTTGACTGCGCAAGGCTTCCGCGTATTTACTTACATCGGCGAGGCGCTGTTCGATTTGCTCCAATTTCATTTTGTCGCGAAACGTGGCTACCGCTCCGATTACACGATCCTTCAACATGACAGATACCCGGTTTACGATCACAAGCGAATTACCGATGATCATAGGCAGATCGAGATGATCGGGACCTTCTTTCAGGATTTGTACGAGACGATGGTGTGGAACCGTTTCATCGACAGATTTACCCAAAATATCAAAATGATCAATCTTTAACAATCGCTTGGCTTCCTGATTGCAAGCCGCAATTTTTCCGGTACTGTCCACTGCCAGAACCCCTTCACGGATCGACTCGAGGATGGCTGCTTGTTTCTGTGCCAAGAAAGCGATTTCGAAAGGTTCCAAATTCAAGATTTGGCGTTTGATATGACCGGATAACACATGTGCGCCGATGAGCCCTATCACTAAGCCGACGAATCCGACGAAGAGCATTTTTAACCATAAGGAAAACACTTTCTTCCAAATGTTATCTACCAAGAAACCGACAGAGACGATTCCGACTTGTCGGTGGTTCTCATCGAAAATTGGGGATTTGCCTCGAATGGAAAGGCCGAGGGTACCCACTGCCTCTGTAATACTCTCCTTTCCATTCAAAACGATGTCGTCATCTCCTCCTACCATGGGTTTGCCAAGGAGTGCGGGATTGGGATGACTATAGCGGATCAAACTCATATTGCCAACAACGATAAATTCTGCTCCCGCTTTCTTGCGCAGACCTTCCACCAGGGGCTGAATGATGGAAGTCGGATCTTTTTCATGAAACGCCTGTCGGATCTGTGGCATATCTGCGACGATCCTGGCAAGTGTGAGTGCGTCTTTACCCACTTCTTCAAATTGCGTATGAATCATCAAGTAAGAAACAACCGACATGACGAGAGTTAAAACCAAGACGATATTTAATAAAACGAGACCGTTGATTTTCGCTCGCAAGCTTATGTATGTGACAGGAGGAGCTGAAGTTTTCATATCGGTTCACCTCTTTGCCATTCATCCCAACGTCCGAATTGTTAGTGTTCCTTTATTTTAAGCATAACGAATCTTCTGAAGATAAACGAGGAAATTCGGTTCCTTTTTAGAAACTTCTTTCTCCCATTTTCCCAATTCTCCTGCATATCTCCTTACTTGTATCGAAGATAGCCAGTGCCACACATTCCTCTAGCGGCGGAACGACCTTCATCGAACCCAAGCGCAAAGCGATACATCCACCCAAGCACTCATTTTCAAGATCAAAAATAGACGAGTGGCCAATGATACTTATCCGTTTCGAAAGTCTTCATGTACGAATTAAATGTAATAGTTCAAAAGATGAAGGAGGAATTCATAATGGATGGGATTTTTGGTGGCTTTACTCGTTGGGCGGTAGTTTTCTTGATTATCTTTGTATTGTTCATTCTCTTAATTCCCACTTACACCACCGTTTGCAAGACCGTTCCCGTTTACTAGGAACTAAAAAGTTCTTGATAAGTATGTCGGTGGAAGGGAGGAAATTCAATGGATGGATGTTTCGGCATCTTTACTCGTTGGGCAGTGGTATTCCTGATCATCTTTGTTTTATTCTTCTTGCTCGTCCCAGGTTACAGTGGCGCGGCTCCTGCAGCGGCAGCTCCTTACTCGTATTAAACGGGCATCTTCTGCGCACTTCTCTCAATGGAGGATCGCATTACGTTTTTCCGGAACCGACTACTCTCCATATGCACGGAAATAGCCTATACTTCCTGAACGCCTCTGTAGATTCGTCTACAGGGGCTTTGTTTTTATTTTATAAAATCACCGTGATTGACGATCGTTTCCGACCCTTCTTCCAGATCGAGAAAGACGAATTCGATGCGGGATTTACTCTTGAGAACGCGGCGAAGTCGGTTTTGACGAGGCTCGAACGCGTTCCTCGAACGTATACCGTTCCTGATGAAACGAATCTGTACCGTCCGTCATGCGTTCTTCGCCGATACCCGCAACGATTGGATCCGATCACGGGAGTGATCGTCGATACTGCGGAAAGATCGCCCTTTTGCCTTGGACGTGAACAAGAGTACATTTTTTCATCGTATTTTCATCATTCCCTTCTAGACTCTAGTTTGTAAGGAGAAACCGGAAGGGAGGCAGATAAAAGGATATGTCAAAAATCTTCACTTGGTTCAAATGGTGCGTATGCTTGTTGATCCTTGGCGGTCTTCTCTTCGGTGGCTTGAAATATATGAGTCATGATTGGCGATTGGGCCACTCCAATGACCGTGCCGCCTATCAAGAGTACCATTCCGGCTACCAAGGCTCATGGAATGACCGGCAGAACATGAACAATTACGATGACAGACGGGCGAATCATGGTGAATTTACACATATTCAGAGTGGACATGCCTATCATAAGCATGGAAAACAGTGGGTTCCTTGGTTGTTACCTTTCATTCTAGCTTGTGGCTTGGCGATTGCCGGATGGAGATGGGTAAAACGTTCAGAAGGAAATCTACTTAAAAAATGGTTGGGCATAACGCTGATCCTGCTAGCGTTACTTCCTTTGATCGGACCGATCATCGGAATCGCGTTAATTGCCCTCTTTATTTTCCTGATTACAAGAAATATAAAAGATGTTTATTCCCACATGAATCTAGAAACTCCAGCATCATTCTATAACAGTGAAACGGATTCTCCTTACAAGCATGAGTGGTACACGGATTTTCTGGATGAATGGGAACAAGAAACCATGAAGAAGAAAAATAAGAAGGAGGATGTACAATGAGTATTTTGAAACGGATTCAGGACATTGTTCTTGCCAATGTGAATGAAGTATTAGACAAAATAGAAAACCCGGTATGTATGGTCAAACATTATATCAGGGAAATGGAGAATGAAATTTTACAAGCGGAAAAAGCTCTCTCTCGTCAAATGGTCATCAAGAAAAAACACGAGATGTTGATAGAAGAAACGGAAGCAGCCATTGCGAAACGAGATCGACAAGCGAAACTCGCAGTGGAAACCGGTGAAGATCATATTGCTAAACTCGCTTTGCAAGACAAGCTTCTCCTTGAGAAAAAGTTGGAAGAGTATCGAAAACAGCATGAAACCATCAAACAACAGACCGTGTCACTCGGTGACCAAGTGAAAAAAATGAAGGAGAAACATCGCGAATTAAAAAATAGGCAGTTAGTCTTACTTTCTCGTGCGAATGCCGCTCAGTCCATGAAGAAATTACAATCATTTCTTTCTACAGTCGATGCAGAAAGTGTAACAAAAGAATTCGCTCGACTCGAAGAACGTGTATTGATGATGGAGATCGAGGCAAATGCAAGACGAGGAACCCAGGGAATTGACCTAGGGATTGAATCGCGCTTTGCCGAACAAGCCATTCAAGATGAAGTTGAAAAAGAATTGGAAAAATTGAAAGCGAAGCAAGCTGTGTCTGAGAATAAACAGTGATGGTTCGAAAAAATGAAAAACGGGAAGATTTTTAAATTCAAATGTTAACAATCCCATATATAAAAGGATGCCTCTCTATAGCATCCTTTTATATATGGATTTCTATACAAAAACAATGATAATTCGTATTCCTAAAAAGTTATAATATATTCGATTGGCCGCATAAAAATCCCATCATAAGAAGGGGTGAAATGTGTATGAGGCATCTACCGCTTTATTCTGCAATTATAGCTATGATTTTCGCGCAGATTCTGAAAGTGTTTATACAACGAGGGCGGGTTAAATATTGGGATTGGAATCTTCTTTTCCAGACAGGCGGTATGCCGAGTTCTCATTCGGCGATGGTCAGTGCACTGGCAGTGAAAATGTTATTACTCTATGGATGGGGTTCACCATGGTTCGCTGTTTCTTTTATTTTTGCGATAATTGTCATGTATGATGCGATTGGTGTGCGTCGTCAAGCGGGAGAAATGGCAGTCATTTTAGAAGAATGTATATATGGAGCAGCAACAGATGCACTGATCAAGAATACAGCCGCCACTGGTTTACGCCACTGGCGACGAAAAGGCCACACCCCTTTGGAAGTGGTTGGTGGAGCGATCCTAGGTACAGGAATCGCATTATTGATGTAAATGATTTTGTTGAACGACATCATATCGTGCATACCATTTTAATGGTATTCGTTCACGGGACGTAGGTAATCAATTTTGCAGTATCCATATTGAGGGGGAATGTTCATGCACAAACTCCGCAAAGTACTGATACTCTCAGCCAGTTATGGGGAAGGTCATCAACAGGCGGCACGTGCAATTCAAGAAGCGCTATTGTCTCAAAATCATTGTTTAGATGTACGCGTCATCGATTATTTGCAAATGGTTCATCCACGATTGAATTCCATTACGCGTTATTGCTACATTCAAAGCGTTAAATTTGTTCCCTCTTTATATGGGATCCTTTATCACGGTTCTAGAAACATGAAGCCGTCATCCAAACTGAGTAAACGGCTCAATCAGCTGGGCAGTGATGAGTTGGAGAAGTATTTAAACCAATATGAACCCGATATCGTCATTTCGACATTTCCTACACCCGCTGGCGTGATGTCGGCACTAAAAGAGCGCGGTGTTACAAATGTTCCTGCAGCAACCGTAATCACCGATCACGCCATTCACAATCAATGGATTCACCCATACACGGACATGTATTTTGTCGGTTCCCATCATGTACGGAAGGAACTCATTAATCGTGGTGTCCCGGAAAGCAAACTCTCTGTTACCGGTATCCCCATTCGTGGCATATTCAATCAACCTGTGGATCGCGAAGCATTGCAGAGCAAGTACCAAATAAAGCCGGAGTTACCGACTGTCTTGGTCATGGGTGGGGCGTACGGTGTGCTCCATGATATTCCAAACATCTGTGAGGATTTATTTACATTCCCAAGACGAGTGCAAGTATTGGTCGTATGCGGGCACAACGAAAAACTCTATATGCAAATCAAAGAAATTTCCAAAAAGGCAACAAACCCGGTTCAAGTATTTGGTTATGTCCAAGACATTCACGAGTTGATGGCTATATCCGATCTTGTGATTACGAAAGCAGGCGGGTTGACGATTTCTGAGTCACTGGCTATGGAACTGCCCATGCTATTGTATCGACCCATACCCGGACAGGAACAACAAAATGCCAAGTTTTTGGTGAAATCAAGAGTAGCTGTACTCGCAGAAACACGAAAATCTGTTTCTAAATATTTAAAGATGCTGCTTATCGAAAGACCGGAGATCTTACTGAACATGAGAAAAAATAGCCAAAAAATCAAAAAGCCCAATGCAGCTGAAGAAATCGCTCAGATCACGCAATTGATCGCAACCAATCATACGGCTCGTGCATATCAGCATCGTCAGATGAGGTACATGGAAACCGTGACCAAATAAAACGGGACATTATGTTCAAAAAATGATGACTCCATTTGTCAACATAGCCTAAGGTTTTCTCTCGACCGTCTCGAGTCCATGGAATGGGAATGGAAACTTTTAATAAACTAAGTGTGAAGACGGAGGAACCGGGTATGTGGATGGCGATATTGGCAGTCGGGTTGATCATGATTTACGCGGCCTACACCGTAGTGGCCGATCTCCTCTTTCATTATTTGCATCTGGGTGTCATTTGGCGCGGGTCAAGGTTCCGGCGCGAAGTGGCGTTGACCTTTGATGACGGACCGGATCCCCGCTATACAGAACCATTACTGGAATTGCTCCAACAATATGGAGCACGGGCCACTTTTTTCCTGGTCGGTGAACGCGCACTCCAGTATCCTGAACTCGTTCGTAAAATCGTTGCAGCCGGCCATGAGATTGGCGTTCATGGCATGCATCACGATCACGCCTGGCTGCTTACCCCGCGGCAGTCATGGGTGGAAGCAGAGCAGGCAACTACAGTTCTGGAGCAAATCATCGGCAGAAAACTGAATCTGTTTCGACCGCCATGGGGAACTTTCAACTGGTCGACGTATATCAGCGGTCGGCGTCTTGGTCTGAAACCCGTTCTATGGGATGTGACGGCGCGTGACTGGGTTCCCAATCAACATCCGGATACAATCAAAGAGCGACTGCTTAAGGATGTTCGTAATGGGTCGATTGTACTTTGTCACGATGCTGGAGGTGCCCCCGATGCTCCACGAAACACGTTGGCAGCACTTCGAGAAGTGTTGCCCATTTGGGAAAAACTAGGATTTAAGCTTATACCTGTCAGCGAGTTAATAGGGAATCAAGAGAGGAATCTTGATCAGACGACCGAAACCGTACAAACCCCGACTAAAATTCGTTGGTCAATCCGAATATGGAGAGTGTGGGAGTTCTTTTTTGATCTGTTGTTTCGAGTACGCATCATTAATGATACCTTTCGTGTCAGTAGGGTCACTTGGCATGGAAAAGCGCTTTGCTGGAACGGTATGACCATCGCTCAGAAAGGTACACAAGCGATGGAACTCCATTTTCAAAACCTGTCTTTACATCGCATCGCACAGAATGAAAATCTTGCGGCCGTCGCCACAAAAAGCATCAAGCAGGTACGCAGTGGCCTTCCAGATATTGCACGTCTATTACAATTCGATCCGTGCTATCGCGACGTACAAGTGGTGTTCGGAATAACTATACTTTACCGCGGTGCAGAATTATTAGGTTTTCACGTAGAGGATCTACCGCCAGGATTCAAGAGAGCCGTACTTGGTTGGTACATGCGGTTGATGCTGATGATTTATCACCCACTGGGTTTACGACGGTTACGTCATGACCAACGCCTAAAGCCCAAGCTTGTTTGGGCGTCACGTGAAGATATAATCGCCCGTTACTTAACCGAATAGTTAATGACTCATTTGTTTAAGGTAATACCTCTATCCTCAAACAGAAGGGAACAAAAAGAGTTGTCCATCAAGAATGTTAAAACCATAGTCGGCACGACTCTGGCCGGTGTGTTGGTCGTGATATATATTTACTACCTGCGTACGGGACAGATCCAGCTATTGCTGGAAACGATACGCCATTTTGGCTTTTGGGGCGTGCTTCTTGGAATTTTCGTTCAGACCGTAGTCAATATCTTACCTGTGCCGGGGGAATTTATAACCATTTTTCTTATGGAGATTTATGGAGTTTGGTGGGGAACCTTTTATTCCTGGATTGCTGGGATTGTCGGTGCCATAGCGGCGCTTTATATCACGCGTTGGATGGCTCGGCCAATTGTCGAACGAATAGCTAGTTCCTATATACAAAAGGTCAACACGTGGATACAAGATCGAGAAACGTTTGGATTACTCTCGTTACGATTTATTCCACTGGTTCCTTACCACTTGCTCAATTACGCAGCTGGTGTATTGCGTGTGCGATTGTGGCCGTTCTTATGGACGACAGCGCTTGGAATTTTGCCGTTTCATTTAGCGGTGGGTGGTATGTATGCCGGTTTTCGCTACGGTACGCTCGTTTGGGGAATCATCGGAGGACTGCTGTTCATTCTACTCATTTTGTTTGGGTATTTTATTCGAGCAAAAGAAACGAAAAAATAAACGGAAATTCCCTCTTGGAAAGTAATACCTTATAAAAGGTTTCTAACCATATATGGATGTTCAACCATTAGAAGAAAGGATACATGCTATGTTCTCTCAAATGGATTACGGTTTATTCGTGGATATCAACAACTTGGCCGTCACGCATGCATTTTTCAACCCCGTGATGGTCTTTCTATCCCAATATGGTGAATATCTTTTTTATTTGGGGATTGTTCTCTATTGGTTCAGTCGAAGTTCTAAAAATAGACGAATGGTAACGGAAGCGTTACTCTCTGCAACCATCGCATTAGGAATCAATGCTTTAATAGGAATATTCCTATATCGCGACAGGCCTTTTGTTCATCATCATGTGATCCAACTCATTCAACACGCTGCAAATGCATCATTTCCAAGTGATCATGCTACGGGTGCCTTCGTGATCGCCACAGCCATTTGGATGTTTCGTAAACGTGACGGATGGCTTTGGTTATTGCTTGCTTCAGGAATCTCTTTTTCTCGAATTTGGACGGGGGTTCATTATCCGTCGGATGTGATTGCAGGGATGATCATCGGTATAAGTATCGCAACGATCATTCATGGATTACTTATACTTTGGAAAGGCATTGATCAATTCGTAAATAAGTGTATCGGTTTTTATGAAGATATAGAAAAACGAATATGGAAAGAAAATAAAAAGCATCACCCGATCCATTAAAATGTTTTCTCAAATACGCGAGATTGACTGAAATAAAAAAGACATGATCGTAGAAGATGGGATACGATCATGTCTTTTTTCTCCACATGATTACTTCGCTTTTTGTTCCAGTTCATTTAATACTTGAATCAACTGTTCATCCAAATTCGCAAGTGTCTTTTTATCAATTGGGTTTGCTTTAGAGCCAGCAACGGTTGGGTCCAGATATTTTTCCACGTTTTCATAGAGATCTGGGTACTTCGGTTTCACGCTATCCTCAAAGGTATGCCAAGTGTCCTCCAATTGAGGGCCAGTGACTTTGATCTTAGCCTCATCACCGGCATCAATTTGTTTCTTGAGATCTGTTGCGATTGAGAGCATCTTTGTAACACCTGCTTTGATGTCGGTTGAAGAGGTTTCCTTGTTGGCAGTTGATTGTGTTGTTTTTTCTGCTTGACTCCCTTGGTTTGAATTGGTTGCAGAACTATTGGTGGTGGAGCCGCAACCCACTAAAGATAAAGTGCCTGCCAGGGTTAAAGCGATGAGTGAATGAATAGGTTTCATGAATAATTCCTCCTTAGATTTACGGATGTATCTATTTTTAATGGTTTGGAGTTACTTTCTGTTGCAGATTCTTTTTGACGGCATACTTCTTCCAGATGACAACGAGTACTGCGAACAAAACGAGAAGGATTTGCGGAATCGCACTTTGCCAAGAGGGGTAAAGCGCTATCCAATCGATACTAGGCAGCGGAGCCGTTGTGGAAGGCAACGTACCTGCCAGTTGCAAGCTGTGAATTCCCATACCCGTGAATTTCACACAGAGATAAAAGACGATGAGACTTGATACCATAAAGAACGGCCGTAAAGGCAATTTCACTCCAACAACCAGCATGAGATAAGCGATGATCGCCAAAATTCCAAGTCCAATCAAAAGACCGATAATCAGATTGTGCAAACTGATCTGGTTCACCATTCCGATCAGAAAGAGAACAGTTTCCGTACCTTCACGGAAAACGGCCAAAAATGACAGGATTCCCAAAGAAACAAGACGCCCTGTGTCCAACGCCGATTGGCTTTGCGTACGAATGTAACTCTGCCAATCGGAAATGTTGGATTGACTATGCAGCCAGTAACTCATGTACAACAACATGACTGCTGCTATAACACCTGTCCATCCGGATATCAGGGAGTTATTATTGCCGAATGCCCCCGATGAGAATATGAATTTCACGATCACAGCTAAAAGGATGCTGAGTAACAGGCCACTTGAAACGCCGAGCCAAATCCATCCCTTTCCCTTTCCTTCACGACTCTTCTTTACAAAAGCAAGTAGAGCAGCGACGACCAACAGCGCTTCCAAACCTTCACGAATAGGAATCATGGCTGCATCCCAGAGTGTATATCCTGATTTCGTTGCAAGCGGGGTTAAATACTGAATCATTCGGTCAAGTACTTGTGTGGCCCCTTGATAATCACCGGCCGCGATCATCGCGTTGATCGTAACCATGTCCCTCTCCGAGTCGTTATATACGGTCGCCGACTGGGCAACGACAACACCTTCTACACTCAACCATGACTGTCTCGCTTTTGCGATCCCTGTCAGTGCTGCCTGTTGATCATGGTTTTGTACCTTTCCCTTCGTGTCTTTTAACATGTCGATAAAATCGGAAAGAGTGATGTTTTCTTTCTTAAACTGCTCACTTGTTGCATATTGGCCATGAATAAACTTTTCATTTACATCTCTCAGACCTTGAAGAGCTTGGACGATACTTGCTTGTTTATTCTGCATAAAAGCATAATCCACTTGGCCCATATTCGACTCAATATCGCTGTATGCCTGTCCGGATTCCGCTTTTATGGAGTCTTCAATTTGTAACCACGTATCATGGAACTTTTTGTAGATTTCTTGTGCTTTTGATAGCTGGCCATGTTGTGCCTCAGATAATGCTTGATCGACATAAGGTTCCGCCTTTAACAATGAATCCACTCCTGGACTAGAAGCCATAGCTGTCGGGGATCCAACTATTAGAAAAAGCGCGAGTAGAACAGCGCTTATTTGTTTAAACACCGGCCCTCCTCCTTACGTACCCATGAATAAGAATCGAATTTTTATAACGACATTGAAAATCATTATCAATATGATACGAAATTATTTTATGGTAACAAATGATCTGTGTCAATAAATTTTATTTTTGAGAAGGTAATATTCTGGACGCTGATTTGAATCCTCCGCAAATCCAACTTTGTGTCGCTTTTCATGTTCAGTTGAATGAAGCAATTGATGAATATATGGTTCAAATTTTGATTGAAACACTACATCGACCGTTCGACTGAATGAATCGATCTCGATTTCCCGTACTACAATCGAAGGATCGTACATGTGTTCAGCAACCAAAGAAGGTACAAACGAAACACCATATCCTTTTGACACGAAAGTCAGAATGGAATCATTGAAGTCGAGTTCAAGTACCGTGGAGGGTTCAATCCCAAGTTCGTTACAGTGGCGTCGAAAAGAGGTTCGAATATCGCAAGGATCTTTATATATCACCATTTTTTCTTTAACAAGCCTTTGAAAACTAAGAGGTGTCTCCCTAACAAGTGGATGGGAAGCCGGTAGTATGGCAATATACGGATCGATAAATAAATGAATCGTATGAAACCTATCATGTCCGGCAAAATCCTGAACAAATGCCAAATCCAATCGATCTTCTTCCATCATCGAAATTAATTCTCTCGTAGTGTCCAAAATCGTAATATCGACCCGAAATTCCTTCGAATCCTCAAGTTTATGGATGAACCCTGAAAGATAATAGCTGGCCAAGCTTGGCAAAGCTCCAATCCGAAGTTGAGGAGTCTGGGCATATTGTTTCATCCCTTCTACAGTTTGTTGCACCTGTTGAAGGATACTGCACGCCTTTTCATATAAATAACCTCCCGCATCGGTCAATTCGATCCCCGTAGTTTTTCTTATGAGTAAGCGACAGCCGAGATCCCTTTCCAGTCGAGCCAGTTGTTTCGTCAACGCTGGTTGTGAGATATATAGAGCTTTGGCAGCTTTGTTAAGGCTTCCAAGTTCAACGGTTGTCAAAAAATATTTCAACTGTTGCAAATTCATCATTTTGATCTTCCTTTTCTCAAATACTCATTAGATATAACTTAAGGTTATAACGGTATTCCAGTTTGATAGTACCACAGATTTCATTCGGATTGTATTCTAATTCATAACGAAAGGGGGATTTCAAGATGGTTATAAACTACATAGTTATGTGTCTTATTTTTGGGACTACATTTTTAGCAATCAAAATCGGTATAGAGGATGGGATGCCTCCCTTTTGGTTCGCGACTCTCCGTTTTTTTATCGCAGGGGCTCTCATTCTCGCGTTTCTTGGTTGGCGAAAACAACTAAAACGCCTATCCTTTCGAATGTATGCGGAGATCGCATTTGTAGGGATTTTGATGACGACGATTCCTTATGCATCTTTATTCTGGGCAGAACAACATATAGCATCTGGACTTGCTGCTTTGCTTGTAGCGACTGCACCGATCTTTAACACAATCATAGGCATAGTGGCGGGGCAAATGCAGTTCCGGTGGAATCTTTTTGTTGGATTGGTTCTCGGAATTATAGGAACTTCATTTGTTGTTGGTATTGGTCAGGGGGTAGCTCACGACGATCCGCTTGCACTAGAAAGCAAACTATCCATTGTGGCAGCGGAGTTTTTCTGCGCGATCGGAGCGATTCGTTCTAAAAAAGTTATGAATCATGTTTCTCCTTTTGCATTTAACGGTTTGCAAATGATTTTTTCAAGTTGCGGATTATTTGTTCTTTCCATATGTCTGGAAGATATCGCGACGGTAACATACAATTTGAGTTCTGTCTCCGCCCTTTTGTATTTGTCCGTCATTGCTTCGATTCTTGCACTTGGAATTTATTATTGGCTACTAAAAGAAACGAATCCAACATTTCCTTCGACATGGACTTATGTCGCACCGGTGATTGCAATGATCGTTGGAGCTATCTTTTTAGATGAGAAATTAACGACATTACATGTGATAGGCGGATGCTGTGTATTGGCGGGTATTGTCATACTAAACTGGAGAACGTGGGGGGAGATACGTTTTAAAAAATATCAGAAAACAATGAATTAAAGGGGAATGAATGCGGAAAGGCATGACCGAATCACCGTGCCTTTCCTTCGTGGTTAGTGGGAGTCGAACCGAATTGCACTGAAAAAAGACTTTTTGTAATCCATAAAAATCGAGTCAAAGCGGGTGTCATAACTGTATCGGCCCGTCGAATAAAGATGGTTGTTACTCGACTATATCTTTCAGAGATGGGGTGATAAGAGATGAAACCACGTAAGTCCGACCGTTCAATAACTGACAGAGGTAATAACGCGATACCTACTCCAGCCGTCACACATCCAAGCATAGCTTCCAGAGTATCAAACTCGATCGTCTTTTCCGGGATCAATCCTTCTGCTCTCAACCATTGCTCAAGTCTGGAACGATAAGTGCATCCTTCTCGGAATACTAATAGTGTACTCTTCCGTATTTTGTATAAATATTCTCTCATTGATTTCCAAGAGTTTGATACCAACACGAGTTCCTCATCAACGATACCCGCCTGAAAGATATCTGGATGATTCACCGGTCCTGCTACGAAAGCTCCGTCCAATTTGTAGGACAAGACGGACTGAATCAATTCTTCAGTTGGACCCGTCTGGAGAAATAGATCAACATCGGGACAATTTTTACGGAATTCATGAAGTATCTCAGGCAATCTCACAGCTGCGGTAGTTTCCATGGAACCAATACGAAGGGGTCCTTTGGGTTTCGAGTGGTCTTGTAAAGAAGTTTTGACTTCATTACAGAGATGTAGAATTTTTCTCGCATATTCCAGCAATAGTTCACCGGATGGTGTTAGGGTTACTCCCCTTTGATGTCGGTAAAAGAGAGTGGTGCCGAGTTCCGTCTCAAGTATTTGTATTCTGGATGTTACATTGGACTGTGCATAATCCAGTCGTTTTGCCGCCTTGGTGATATTCAGTTCCTCCGCAACGGCAACAAAGATTGTAAGATCTCGAATGTCCATCCCGCTTACCCCCTGGTATCAGTTTCACTGATAGATACCATCGATTAGAAATATTTTACACTTATATGCTCAAATTGTACAATTTCTTATGTAAATACTTAGCTGGGGTTCGTGGGTTTCGCAGCGATTCGATCCAGTTCATCCTATTCAACTTCACAAAACCAAGAGGTGAGATCATGATTCTACATTCCCTTTCGATTCCTATCATTCAGGCTCCCATGGCAGGTGGAGTGTCGACCCCTCGACTTGCGTCCGCCGTGTCAAGTGCAGGAGGACTTGGATTTCTTGCTGGAGGTTACAAGACAGCTGATGCTATGCGTGAGGAAATAATGGCTATTCGAAAGATGACTGATGCTCCGTTTGGCGTGAACATCTTCGTGCCGAGTGGCGAAGAAGTCGATTTCGAGGCTGTTTCTCGTTACAGGGAACTACTTGAGGTGGAAGCCCGGCGTCTCGGAGTAAAACTTGGCGAACCAAAAGCGGACGACGATGATTGGAATGCGAAGATTGAAGTTCTCCTTGAACAACGGGTGCCGGTGGTGAGCTTTACGTTCGGCTGTCCGTCGCCAGAAATTATTGCTGAGCTCAAGGACTGCGGATCCTGCGTTGTGGTGACTGTTACGACACCACAGGAAGCGATTATGGCAAAACAAGCAGGTGCGGATGCTTTGTGTGTACAGGGCCATGAAGCCGGTGGTCATCGTGCAACGTTCCACAATCATACTTCTGCTCATGAAGACTTGAGTCTTCTTGTGCTTTTGCGACTCGTTAGTGAGGTGGTGGATCTGCCGTTAATTGCTGCTGGTGGTATTATGCATGGGCGAGATGTGGCTGCTGTCCTTACAGCGGGAGCTAGTGCGGCTCAGTTGGGAACCGCATTTTTGCGCTGTCCTGAGAGCGGGGCGCATCCGGTACACAAAGCTGCCCTCATAGATCCGAGTTTCAAATCGACAGCAGTTACTCGTGCCTTCACCGGTCGACCCGCCCGGGGATTGGTGAACCGTTTTCTTAACGAATACGATGCAGTGGCTCCAGCGGCATATCCACACGTGCATCATATCACAAAAGATCTTCGAAAAGCTTCCGGGGAATCTGGAGACCCCAGTTCAATGTCTTTATGGGCTGGGCAAGGTTATCAACTGTCCAAAGAAATGCCAGCAGCCGAACTCGTACATCTGTTGATGGAACAAGCTCGTCAAGCGTTAGAAGATGTAACCAGGAAACTTCGCGTTCAAATCTGATTCAGGATATCTATTGAAGCAAACATGTAAATGGAAATTTAAAATCCCGTAATCTCTTTTTTGTTTTGGTGTATGATGATATTATTTAAAAGGAAAGATTTTGACGGATATCGCTTGATCATATAGAGAATTTCCGATTTTACAGAGCGGTTGTGTGTTATGCACGCCGCTCATCTTTGTTCATGATGACTGAAAACGGGAGTGTAGGAATATGGAAAAAGCCAAATGCCCAGTACCCACGATTTTTCCTTTGATGATTGGCGTCGTTTCTATATCATTTTCATCCATATTTATCAAATGGTCTCATGCACCTGCATCGATTCTAGGAATGTACCGATTGCTTTTTACGGTACTTCTTATGGCTCCATTTCTTAGAAAACGCGTGCAGGAAATTCAATCGATTTCACGCAGGGATTGGAAGTTACTCATATTGTCAGGAATCTTCTTGGGTCTACACTTTTTATTTTGGATTGGTTCGCTCAAATACACAACTGTCGCAAGCTCGATGATCTTAACGGCGTTAGAGCCCTTTTTTGTGATGATAGGAGCTTATCTTGTGTTTAAGGAAAAGACGAATGGAACAGCGATTATTTGTATGGCGTTTGCCATCACAGGAACTGTATTCGTCAGCGGCGGAGACATTGGGAATTCCAATGCCACTGCCATGTTCGGTGATATGCTATCCATTTTGGGAACGATGGCCGTTTCTGTACATATGTTGGTCGGGCAAACCCTGAGTACACGAATGTCTTCATTTGTTTACAGCATTCTAGTATTTCTGATCGCAACGGGCGTATTTGTGATTTATAACTTGATAGCAGGAGTTCCGATGATCGGCTATCCTGCATCCGAATGGGGTATTTTTATCTTACTTGCTGTCGTTCCTACCGTTTTTGGTCACGTTTTGTTCAATTGGCTACTGAAATACGTAAATGCTACAACAATCTCAATGAGTATTTTAGGAGAGCCAGTGGGATCGATTATTTTGGCCTTTTTCCTTTTGGGAGAATCTATAACAGATTTCCAGATTGTTGGCGGAATTCTCTCGATCTCTGGAGTGTTGATGTTTTTAAAAAGTAATAAAGGTACTTATAGTCATGATGAACATGCAATGGAATCATGATTAAAAGGACGAGAGGGTGTAGCCGGTGGTATCACGTATGTGAAAGCTGACGACATTCTCGCGTTTCCGAGTCGAAGAATAACCGAATGACCACGGAACGTGTTTGCGAGGTAGCCTCTCAAATCTCAAGCGGTGGCATCATTAGAGGATGAAAAGTATCTTTTAGCGGGCGTAATGCTTTGCGTGAGGCAGCGACTTTGGAGGTCGTATCGCAACAATTAAATATATTAAAAGCGAGACGACCTCCACGGAGCGCGAACGCAAAGCATACGCCCGCAATGACGACCTCCACGGAGCATGAGCGCAAAGCATATGCCTCAGAGAACCCAAGCGCAAAGCGATACATCCACCCGAGCACTAGTTTTCAAGGTAACTTCGTCTACCTCCTTTTTTATTGAACCTCGACTTGAATTAAAGGTTTACATGATTTGTGAGTATGCCATCTCTGCAAGATGAATGAGCTTGTGCTATACTGAAGACGCCTGAATACTTTTGGCAAATCCGGTTTGGGGAAGTGGGGGGTGTATCGGGTGGACCAAGAGCGGAGCAAAAAAAACCAACATCCTTCCGGACACGTGATACCGTTTCGCAGAGATGCCGCTTTTTTCTTTGAACGTGCGGCTTACTATATGGATCGGCATGACTTGATGAAAGCGATGAAATATTTCCGCAGGGCGTGCGAATATGAGCCGAACAATCCGGTTCATCACTTCAATTTGGCAGGCGTGCTGTCTGAACTCGGCCGATATGAAGAATCGAATGAGATCCTTGAGCATGTCATTGAAGAGATCGACCGTGAAATGACCGATTGTTATTTTTATATGGCGAACAATTATGCATACATGGGGCTTTATGAAAAGGCGGAGGAATATGCAGCGCGCTACCTGGAGCTAAACCCGCAGGGGGATTTTTCGCGCGATGCGGAGGAAATGTTAGAGATTCTCGTTTCTGAATTTGGCGGTGGAGAAGTTTTGCGCCGGCGATTGAAAGAAATGGAAATTAAGTTGCCGGAATCTGTTCATGCCGTGCGTCTCATTCACGAGGGAAAATTCAGGGAAGCGGCCGAACTATTGAAAAAACTGATCCGCGAGAATCCGGACGGGATCGCTTTACAAAACAACCTCTCGATCGCTTATTATTATTTGGGAAAGATGGATTTGGCGATTTCGGTCGTAGAAGATATTCTGCAGAAAGATCCGTGCAATATTCATGCGCTTTGTAATTTGGCTGTGTATTTACAATATAAGGGTCACCAAGAACGGGTCAAGACAATCGTTTCCCGTTTAAGTAAGGTATATCCTTTGGCGTTCGATCAAGGATTCAAATTGGCAACAACCTTGGGGATCCTTGGTCATCATGAACAAGCGTATCGTTTGTTCATGCTTCTCTTTCGTTTCAGCGAACGATTGGATCCATTACTTCTTCATTGTGTAGCCGCTGCCGCTTACAATTCGGGAAAATATACACGTGCGCGCAGAATGTGGAAGGATCTCACGAAACTCGATCCGAATAATCATGTAGCTCCCTTTTATCTCAAACAGATGGAACTTGCGGAACAGGGGTATTCAAACCCTCTTCCCGTTCCGTATCAGTATCAGCTTCCTTTTTATGAACAGTTTAAAATTATGGAAGAGCAACTGCAAGAGGGAACGTTACTTGAATGGAAAAAGAACCCTCTTGTCCGCTCATATTTGCTCTGGGCGTTGAAACATGGGAACGCGGAGATCAAGACGATGGTGATTCAGGTCTACGCACTCATCGCGGATCAGGAAGTGGAGAACGCGCTGCGCGAGTTTATCCAGGCGCCCGACGAATCGGATCAGTTAAAAGAGATGGCCGCCTACGTGTTGCGGCAGATGGGAGCCGAAGTTGCCGATGATGTGGTTTCAGATGGGAGAACAGCTGTAGCGATTTCCCTGCCACATCTGCAGGAAGAGATGTTTGCCAGACGGAAAGAATGGAAAGACGTGTGGCTTGACGTGGAAAAGAGATTGTCTCCCTATGGAAACAAAGTGTTACTCAAAGCCCGGAACGTTTGGCTCTCCTATTTGGAGAAGACGATGCAACAACCGCCACGCATCGTGAAAGTTCAGAGCTGGTCGGCAGGCATCGCCTATATCGCTTTGAATCAAATGAATATGGGCATCAGTCAAGGAGATATCGCTACCTTATTTGGAGTTTCTTCCGCTACCGTCTCGAAGATTTCACGGAGGATCGTAAGGATCCTGGAAGAGCATCCGGAAGGAAGCGTGTAAGGAATATCACAGTTATTTTGCGTGACATAAGATATACTAAAAAGAGCAGATACTCCTGCTCTTTTTCTATTCTTAAAGGGAATACTGCTTGTGATGCCGTTTTTGTTCAGGAAAGGAGATCAGTCATGTCGAACGAAACACTTTATGACATCATTATTATCGGCGGAGGGCCTGCCGGTTTAGCGGCAGGGTTATACGCAGGCCGTGCAAATATGAAAGTAGCTTTAATCGAACGGGGGATGCCGGGAGGACAAGCGTCCACGACGGATCTGATCGAAAACTATCCGGGGGTGGAGAGTGTCGAAGGACCTGCACTCTCTATGATCATGCATAAACAGGCGGAGAGTTTCGGTACGGAATATATCACCGGTACGGTTGAAACGATCAAAGATGAAGGTAAAATCAAGGTCTTGCACACATCAAACGGAGAACTGCGGACCAAAGCGGTGATCCTCGCAACGGGTGCCGAACCCCGCAAGCTAGGCGTACCTGGTGAAGAGGAATTTCGCGGACGCGGAGTGTCCTATTGCGCGACGTGTGACGGTGCTTTCTTCCGCGGAAAAGAACTCGTCGTGGTGGGAGGCGGAGATTCGGCTGTGGAAGAAGGGATTTATCTCACACGCCATGCGACGAAAGTGACGATCATTCACAGAAGGGATAAATTGCGTGCGCAGAAAATCTTGCAGGATCGCGCGTTCAAAAACGAAAAAATCGATTTCATATGGGATACGACCGTACAATCGATTGAGGGAGAAGGAAAAGTCCAGAAGGTCGTCTTGAAAAACACGAAAACGGGAGACACGAAGGAATTCCCGGCAGATGGGGTGTTCATTTACGTCGGAATGAAACCGAATACGGATTTTCTTAAAGGTTCGGATATCGAGTCGATCCTCAACGACGAAGGTTATATCGTGACGGACGCGAAGATGCAGACGAACATCCCTGGTATTTTTGCCGCGGGAGATGTGCGCGACACGGTACTGAGACAGGTGGTGACAGCCACAGCTGATGGCGCGGTGGCCGCATTTTATGCGGGACATTACGTGGAAGCGTGGGCGGATGAAGCATAAAGGAATGGTGTGATGTGAGCAAGAGCGATTTTTTCATCGTAGGGACGGCGGGACATATCGACCATGGCAAAACCGCACTTGTCAAAGCGTTGACAGGTAAGGATACGGATATTCACAAGGAGGAGAAAGAGCGGGGGATCTCGATCGATGTGGGATTTGCCCCGCTCTTGCTACCGGACGGGCGACGGATCGGCATTGTCGATGTGCCCGGACATGAGAGGTTCATCAAAAATATGCTGGCGGGCGCCGGCGGGATTGACCTGATCCTTTTGGTAATCGCCGCGAATGAAGGTGTGATGCCGCAGACGAGAGAACATTTGCATATTTTAGAAATGCTCAATGTCCAGAAAGGAATCGTTGTTTTAACGAAAATCGATACGGTCGATACGGAATGGCTGCAGATGGTAACGGAAGAAGTCCGCGAGGAACTGAAGGGATCGATTTTGAAAGATGCCCCCTTAATTCCTGTGTCTTCCCACACGGGTGAAGGAATCGAACGGCTGCGCGAAACGATCGCGGACATGGCGCGGGTGGTCGTGACGAGGGAAGTGACTGCGCCCTTGCGATTGCCGATCGACCGCATTTTTTCTGTGCCCGGTTTTGGAACAGTTGTAACGGGTACGATCGTTGCCGGACGAGTGTCGGTCGGGGAACATGTTGAATTGCTTCCGTCTGGTGAGAAAGCGAGGGTTCGTTCGATCCAGGTTCATGGAGACAATGTGGACTCGGCGGTTGCGGGACAACGGACGGCGCTCAACCTCGTTGGGGTGGAGAGAGCTGGGATTCATCGCGGGGAAGTCGTCGTGGCCCCATCCATCTATAAGCCAACGGAACTCATTGATGCGCGCCTGCGTCTCCTGACGGATGCCCCGCGAGGTGTGACAAACCGCATGCGTATCCGTTTCTATATGGGTACGTCAGAGGCGATGGCACGGGTCATCATTCTCGACCGGGATGAGATCGCACCTGGCGAAGACGCACTCGTGCAGATCGAACTGGAATCTCCCGTCGTGTGTGAAGCGAAAGACCGATTTATCATCCGTACGTATTCTCCGATGATGACCCTTGGCGGCGGTATGGTGATTGATCCGCATCCGGTGCGCTTGTACAGACGCAAACGCACCTCCATCCTGGAAGAGTTGGCGGAGAAGGAAAAAGGCGGTCCTCATGCCAGAATCGCAGCCATTTTGCAAGCGGAGCCCGGCCTTACGTTGCAAGAAATTGCCGCGCGCATCAAAGCGACTCCGGAACAGACCCAGGTGTGGTTGCAGGAACTGGCGAAACGCGCGGTGATAGAAGAACTGCCCGGTACCAAGGGATTCATTGAGCGCGAAGAGAAACAGCGTTTGTTCGATGAAATTGAAGAAAAGATCCGTGCACAGTATGCCAAATCAAAGTATAACATGTATGTAGGAAAAGCCCAGATACTCTCGCAACTGAGGACGAAGATCAAACCGAAAATCTATGATGCGCTGATCGCACTGGGAGAAAAAGAGGGTAGGTTTGAAATCAAGGCGGATCGCATCCGTTTGTCCGGATACCAGGTTCCGCTGAGCTTGGCCGAGAAGAGTCTGATTGAACGGTTGCGAACGACATTCCTGGAACACGGATTTCAGCCGCCATCGTTATTGACATTGGCGGATCAGTTCAAGGGAAAGGACCAGGTGGTACAAGGACTGCTTTCCTATATGAAAGAACGAGAAGAACTGATTGAAATCGAAGAAGGAATCTTCTTCGCCAAAGAGACGATCGAAAGAGCGAAAGAAATCGTCAAAACGTTGGCGGATCGAGGAGAGCTCACAGTGGCCGTATTTCGCGATCATGTGGGGACTTCACGCAAATTCGCGCTCGCTTTGCTCGAATATTTCGATCGTATGAAGTGGACACGGCGCGAGGGAGAGAAGAGACTGTGGATCGCTTCATAAGTTGTCACAAAATGTTAAAGAGGCTGTTACATAGCCGTAATATTAAAGGAGTATCCTACAAGTAGCAACACATTGACCCCCTTTACCTATAGAGTTGAGGCGTGCTGTTAAGCATCGCCTCTTTTTTTGCCTTTATCATCCCGAGATGTTCCCGATAGGTTCACCCTTCCCTGAAAAATCGGGTGGTGTTTTTTAAAAAGGGAGAGAAGGATCGATTGAATGGGATCTTCTCGGCATGGTATGCTAGAGGTTGCAGGAGTTGATGAACATGCAAGTGGTTACCAATTGTATCATACGCCAAGGTGATCAGATCCTCATGCTCAAGAAACCGCGCAGAGGGTGGTGGGTGTGCCCGGGAGGAAAGATGGAACCGGGTGAATCTCTTGTGGAAGCGGTGACTCGCGAAATTTGCGAAGAAACTGGATTTTCCATTGAAACGGCTGATTTGCGGGGAGTCTTTACCGTTCTTTTGCAAGAAGGTTCAAAAATGATTGACCATTGGATGCTTTTCACGTTTTATACCGAAAAATGGAGCGGTACTCTTTTGCATGAGACGGAAGAGGGGATCTTGGAGTGGATCAAAATCGATACGCTCGACGAACGTCCGATGGCGGAAGGCGATCGTATTTTTTTGCGCCAGATCCTGCAGGAAACAAAATTGATTACCGGGAAATTTACATATACGCCTGATTATCAATTGCTTGCATGGAAACTGGAGAACCGAGAATAAAGGTGAGGGAATATGGGGGAGAAGCGAGTAATCGGGATCGACTTAGGCGGTACGAACATTAAAGTGGCTGCCGTCGACGAGAGCGGAAAGATCGTTGTCAAAGAGGAACGTCCCACGGAGGCGCCGCGCGGTGCTGCGTTCGTCTTGGACCGTATCGCCGACATGGCGAGAACGGTTGCACAACGCGCAGGATGGTCGTGGAATGACGTAACGGGTATTGGAGCCGGAATCCCCGGTTTTCTTGATTTCGAAAAAGGGATGATTGAAGAATCGCCTAATTTGGGGTGGAAGAAGATCTCTGTTGTCGAAGAACTGAATCGCCGTTTGCAAGTGCCGGTCGTGGTAGAAAATGACGCCAATGTGGCCGCATTAGGAGAAGCGTGGATCGGTGCAGGGCGCGGGCATCGCCATATCCTCGCGATCACGATCGGTACGGGAATCGGAGGCGGCTTGATCATCGATGGTATGATCTATCACGGAGCGAATGGCATGGGCGGGGAGATCGGGCATATCGTGATCGATCCGCAAGGCGATCGTTGCAATTGCGGAAATCGGGGTTGCCTGGAAACGATCACATCGGCAACCGCCATTGTGCGTCACGCGAAAAGACGGCTTGAAGCGGGAGAAGAATCCAGCTTACAAGAGGTTGCTGCGCTGACGGCCCGGGACGTGTTTGACCATGCGCGTCAAGGGGACGCGGTGGCATGCTCGGTTGTCGGGCACATGACGGAGACGCTGGGATACGCTTTATCGCTGGCGGCAAATATCCTGAATCCGGAGCTTATCGTCATCGGTGGGGGCGTCTCCAAAGCGGGGGATATCTTGTTTAAGCCGTTGTACGATTCCTTTTCCAAATATGCATTGGCTCGCGTTTGCGATGCGGTCGCGTTCCGACCGGCGGAACTCGGCAATGACGCGGGCGTCTTGGGGGCTGCCAGGCTTTCCATGCTTGCTTCGTCATGATCGTCTCCCTGTTGCTAGCGGTCTGTACCTTTGACCGATAGACGACGTTCATTGAGCCTGCGTGTGAAGATGTACCGTTGAGTATGGATACGAAGGTTTCAGATGAAGGCTGGTCGAGACCAGCCTTTTTCTGTACAATTGTTGCATAAGGGGAATGAGGTGGTACTATGAACCAGACTGTACATGTGGTCATTCTGACCGGCCTTTCCGGAGCGGGGAAGACGGTAGCGTTGCAAAGCTTAGAAGATATAGGATTCTTTAGTATAGATAACCTTCCTCCCGCATTGATTCCCAAACTTGGTGAACTCGTTATCCAATCGGGAGGAAAAGTTTCGAAAATCGCTCTCGTCTGCGATCTTCGTGGACGGGCGTTAGGTCAAGATCTGTTCGAAGCGCTGAAAGAATTGGAGGAAAAGAGCGGGATCACCGCACAGATTCTTTATCTCGAGGCGGATGATGACGTGCTCGTTCGCAGATACAAAGAGACACGGCGCAGACATCCCATGTCTCCCGATGGCCGCATCCCAGAGGGGATTGCGAAAGAACGCCGCAAACTGGAGGAGATGAGGGGACGGGCCGATTGGATTATCGATACGAGTGACTTGAAACCGTCCGAATTGAAGCAGAGAATCGTTCAACGCTTCTCCAATCTTGACGAACAGAAGCTCAACGTCAATATCGTATCTTTTGGCTTCAAACATGGGGTTCCGATTGACGCGGACTTGGTCTTCGATGTTCGTTTTCTCCCGAATCCCCATTATGTCGAATCCCTTCGCCCTCTCACGGGGAAAGATAAAGATGTATCTGAATATGTGATGAAATGGCCGGTAACGCAACAGTTTCTTGAAAAATTGTTCGATCTGGTCGATTTCCTTTTGCCTCAATTTCAGAAAGAAGGTAAGAACCAAGCAGTGATCGCCATCGGTTGTACAGGCGGACAGCATCGATCAGTCGCTGTGGCAGAGCTTCTTTACCAGCATCTGAAACAAAATGAATCGGTGAGGGTCACTCACCGTGACTGTGATAAAGGTCGGTAAGTGACGATGGTAAAGAAGTGGTGGCTCTTAGCATGGACCGTTTGCTCGTTCGGGCTGGGATTGCTTGCTGCAGGCGTAGGAATCCATTCGGTACCCGGGCAGGCGTCTGTAATCGGTCTCGCAAGTTTGCTCGTGGGCTCAGGGCTTCTGGCACTCGGATGGTGGCGGGATGAGCAGATCGGCAGGCAGGAACTCCTAGCGAAATTGGGTAGACCCAAAATTGTCGTCATCGGCGGAGGAACCGGATTGTCCGTTCTATTACGCGGCTTAAAGGAGTATGACGCGGACATCACAGCCGTCGTTACGGTCGCGGACGACGGCGGTTCTTCCGGACGATTGCGTTCCGATTTGAGAATGCCGCCACCGGGAGATATCCGCAACTGCCTCGTCGCTTTGGCCGATACGGAACCTCTCATGGAAAAATTGTGGCAATACCGTTTTAAGAGCGGTGAAGGATTAGCCGGGCACAGCTTCGGAAACCTGTTCATTGCGGCGATGACGGATGTCACCGGGGATTTTGAAACGGCCATACGAGAAACGTCGAGGGTCTTGGCAGTGCGTGGACGGGTGCTTCCGGCCGTTCCCCAGGAAGTCGTTCTGCGTGCTTATATGACGGATGGAACGGTGGTTCAGGGGGAGTCGAAAATACCTTTAGCCAATAAAAAAATCGAGCGCCTCGAAATTGTACCTAGCGATATCCATCCTTTGCCGGAAGTCGTGCAAGCCATTAAGGAAGCGGATGCGATCATCGTGGGTCCTGGCAGTTTGTATACCAGTATTTTGCCGAATCTGCTGGTTCCCGAGATCGCCGATGCCATCCGCCAGTCGAATGCGATCACCGTCTACGTGTGTAACGTCATGACACAACCGGGAGAAACAGATAATTTTACGGCGTCTCAGCACGTCCAAGCAATCTATGACCATGTGGGGCCAGGTCTCTTCGAGTATATCCTCGTCAATACGGCACCCATCCCACCGGCGGTCATTGAACAATACCGGGAAAAACAAGCGGCCCCGGTTGTCGCGGACATTTGGAATCTACAACAGATGGGACTATCGGTGATCGCCCGCAATTTTCTCCATTACGCCATTTATGCGCGACATGACGCGCGAAGGATCAGTGAACAGATCTTTGCTCTACTGGGAAGAGATACGAAAAAGCAACCATCATAATCCTTATACGGAGGTGATGGCACGATGTCGTTTGCGGCACGAACCAAAAAAGAATTGACACAACTGGAGAGCAAGGCATGTTGTAAACGTGCTGAACTGGCAGCCATGATCCGGATGAACGGTGTCATCGTCAAGAGCGACAAGCGTGTCTGTCTGGATGTGACAACCGAAAATGCAGCGATTGCCCGGAGAATGTATACATTGTTGCGAACGATCTTCGACGCGCATGTAGAGGTACTGGTGCGCAAGAAAATGAGATTGAAGAAAAACAATGTATATATGGTTCGCGTACCTTTCGGCGTGCAAAAGATCTTGAAAGATTTGAAAATCGTCGATGATCATCTTCAATTCGTTGCGGGTATCGATGAGGATTTGATCAGAAAAGCTTGCTGCAAGCGGTCTTATCTGCGGGGGGCATTTCTGGCGGGAGGATCCGTGAATGACCCGGAAGGCTCTTCTTATCACTTGGAAATCGCTTCTTTCGATCATGATCATTCGCTTGCTCTCTGTCATTTGACCAACCAGTTCGGGCTGAATGCGAAACTGATCGAACGGAAAAAAGGCTGGGTCATGTATCTAAAAGAAGGCGAGAAGATCATCGAGTTTCTGAATATCGTTGGGGCACATCAAGCGTTGTTGCGATTTGAAGATGTGCGTATTCTCAAGGGCATGCGCAATCAGGTCAACCGAATCGTGAACTGCGAAACGGCCAATCTGAACAAAACGATTCATGCGGCCGTGCGTCAGATTGAGAACATACGACTGCTTGAACGAGAAATCGGGCTGAATAATCTTCCGCCCAAACTGCGAGAAGTCGCGGAAATGCGCTTGAAATACCCGGAGATCAACTTGAAGGAACTGGGGCAAATGCTTCCGGGGACGGTATCGAAATCGGGCGTGAATCACCGGTTGCGAAAGCTTGATGAACTTGCTGAAAAAATTAAACAGAACCAGAAGATAGTATGATATACTAACTTTATGAAAACGATTTATTCGTGTGTTCGAAAAGTTCGCGGATTTTTCGAACAACGTCTTGAAGTGAGGAGGAGAGTTTATGGCGGAGAAGAAAGTGACCGTTGCCCTTCGCGCAGGCCTGCATGCTCGCCCGGCTGCTATATTCGTACAACAAGCCAATAAATTTACCAGTGACATCTTCGTCGAGAAAGACGGGAAATCGGTAAACGCGAAGAGTATCATGGGAATCATGTCACTTGCCATTAGCCATGGAACGGAGATCATCATCAAGGCGGAAGGCAGTGACGCAGAGCGAGCGATCGAAACGTTAAGCGAAATGGTGAGCAAGGAAGATTAACCCCCTCTCCGCACGATCTGTCGCAAATCTAATTCCACCAACAGGCGGATCGCCTATATTTACCAACGCAAAGGGCTTCCTGGTCCTCGATTTTCCCGCTTGGGACGAATTGGGGACCCTTGCTTTTTGATGCCAACTTCTTTCACTCCATGCCTTCTCTTTAGCCGTCCCCCTCTCAAACAGTTCGTCAGGAAATAAGCGTTCTTTCCATAGGATTTCCATTTTATAGAGTCGCAAAAACGCATAGACTTTAACAGGTTTCGAAAGTGGCTGAGTGAGGAGCCGGGAAAATGAGCATAATGAGTTGAGAATGAAAATGAGAGGGAGATCCATATGAAGACAAGGCGCAGGCGATTCGCTCAATTTGCCATTATCATGATCATAGCCGTTTGTGTTTTGTTCGTGGTGTTGGAGGTTTCGGAGTTTTTCCATAATATTTATGGCCATTATTTGCATAGTAGGCGCTAAACGGATTCAACATAAAATGGTACAAGCCAAGACCAACTCTTCTGTGAACGAGAGTTGGTCTTTGACGTTTTTCGTGTTGATGTTAAGATGGGAGTAGTAACAGGAGACGAATTGGTTTTCGATGTGAGGTGAACGATCTTGACATACAACTGGATTACGATCATCGCTGCGTTTCTCCTCGTTACACCCATTCTTCTCGGTTTTATGCGTGGACTGCCCGGTGAATTGGAAAGTATGAAATATCGCATACATTCGGCTTTTCACTCATTGCAATGGATCGCTTCGTATGCGATCGCCATTTGGGGATTGCGGCGGATCATGCAGTTGCAGATGGAGCAAGCTTGGCAGATTCCCCAATTGCAATGGATGCTGCAACAATTGCGCGCAAGCCTGCTGGCATGGGCAATCGCGATCCCGCTCGCCGCTTGCCTTGTGTATTGGCTCATTGAAATAGTTATCTATCCGATTCAGGCGCTCTTGTTTGCTCTTGTCAATCAGCTGCAGAGATGGGCAGGGCTTCTGCCGAAAGGGCTGAGCCGTGCGTTCGCCGCTTTGCTGCAAACGCCAAAAGCATTCCTGCGAACATTCGTTTTCGTACTGCTGGTACATCTTGCTTTACCTTTTGTGCATGTGCCTGCATTCGCGAAGATGGCGAAAGACAGTTCCATCTACCAGTGGACCGATAACCAGTTGATCACTCCACTTTTCACAAGCAGTTTGACCAAACATCTGCCCATGCTGCAACAGCAAGCAAGCAACTGGGTTCATCAGCTCGGTCAGGAAGCTGCGAAAAACGGCCCGGAAGCAGGAAGAGGCTTTTTTACATGGCAAACCCGTTTCGATTCAAATGAGCAGATCGACGCAACCGCCAGAGATATCGTGCGCGGTGCGACGACAGACAGGGAAAAGGCGTACCGTCTGTATCAATGGATCGGTAGCCATGTGAGTTATGATAACCGTAAGGCGGACATGATCGAGTCTGGAAACTTCCAAACGCTTTCGTTCGGTGCGATCCCGACGTTTGAATCGCGCCGCGGTGTGTGTACCGATTACTCCTCCTTGATGGTAGCGATGGGACGAGCGGTTGGCTTACAGGTGAAGCAGGAATTCGGCACCGCTTTTTTGACGGATGGGAGCAGCGGGCCTCATGCATGGAACTTGGTGTATCTAGCGGATGAGAAAAAATGGATTCCCTGTGATCCTACTTGGGAGCAGGCAGGGAATTTTTTTGATAACCCTGATTTCTATGAAACACACAAACCTGATGGGAAACAATTGTGATGAAGGATACAAACACGAATCGAGCGAAAAAGGGGCTGCGAAAATCATGGATATGAACCGTTTTACGCAAAAGTCGCTCGAAGCGATCCAAGCGGCTGAGACGAAAGCATTGCGCTACGGAAATATTGAAATCGATTGCGACCACCTTTTGCTCTCTTTGATCGAACAGTATGATGGATTGATTCCGCGATTGCTGCAAAAAATGCAGGTTCATGTTGAGCCTTTGCGCCAGGCGTTGGAGGGGATCGTGGAACGCAAGCCGTGTGTCTCCGGACCGGGACGTGAGCCTGGGAAAATTTATATCAGTCAGGCGGTCAGTCAGGTGCTAGTCGCTGCTGAGGATGAAGCGAAAAGAATGAAAGATGAATACATTTCAGTCGAGCATCTCTTCTTGGCATTGTTGGATGCGGCGGAAAAAACGCCGCTCGGAAAAACCCTGCAATCGTTCGGGATCACGCGCGACAAATTTCTGCAAGTGCTGACGGAGGTCAGGGGGAATCAGCGGGTGACGAGCGCGATGCCTGAAGTTACGTATGAGGCGCTTACTCGTTACGGATATGATCTTGTCGAAGCGGCCAAACAAAATAAGCTGGAACCGGTGATCGGCCGCGACACGGAGATACGCCATGTCATTCGTATCCTCGCGCGCAAGACCAAAAACAATCCCGTTTTGATCGGGGAGCCTGGAGTCGGGAAGACGGCGATTGTCGAAGGACTGGCTCAACGTATCGTGCGTGGCGATGTGCCGGAAGGATTGCGCGATAAACGCATTTTCTCCCTCGATATGGGGGCATTGATTTCCGGAGCCAAATACCGCGGTGAATTTGAAGAGCGCTTAAAAGCGGTGTTGCAGGAGATCAAACAGAGTGAAGGGAGAATCCTCCTGTTTATCGATGAGATTCACACGATCGTCGGTGCAGGGAAAACGGAAGGCGCACTGGATGCGGGAAATTTGCTGAAACCAATGCTGGCACGTGGGGAGTTGCATTGTATCGGGGCGACGACATTAGACGAATACCGCCAATATATTGAAAAAGATGCGGCTCTGGAGAGACGTTTTCAGCCGGTATATGCGGATGAGCCTTCCGTCGAGGATACGATTTCGATTTTGCGCGGGTTACGTGAACGATTTGAGGTGTTCCATGGCGTAAAAATCCATGATGCGGCGCTCGTGTCCGCAGCCGTTTTGTCCGATCGCTACATCGCGGACCGCTTCCTTCCAGATAAGGCGATCGATCTGGTAGACGAGGCGTGCGCTTTGATCCGTACGGAAATCGATTCGATGCCGACAGAGTTGGATGAAATCTCACGCCGCATCATGCAGTTGGAGATCGAAGAAGCGGCACTGAAAAAAGAAACGGATCGGGCGAGTCGCGAAAGGCTTGAAGCTTTGCAAAAAGAGTTGAGTGACCTTCGCGAAACGTTCGCCGCGATGAAAACGCAGTGGGAAAATGAGAAAAATGCCTTGCAAAACATCCAGAAACTGCGCGAAGAAATCGAACAGGTACAACAACTGATTGAAGAGGCGCAAAGGCAGTATAATCTGGAGAAAGCGGCAGAACTCAAATATGGCCGCTTGCCGGAGTTAGAGAAAAAATTGAAGGAAGAAGAAGAGAAACAGGAAAAGCAACGAGACGGCCGTACCTTGTTGCGACAGGAAGTGACTGAGGACGAAATCGCCCGCATCATCTCCCGCTGGACGGGGATTCCGCTGGCAAAATTGATGGAAAGCGAGCGGGAGAAGCTGTTAAAACTCGAACAGATTTTACATGAACGGGTCGTTGGGCAAGACGACGCAGTACAACGGGTAGCCGATGCTATCTTGCGCGCCCGTGCGGGGATCAAAGATCCGCGCCGTCCAATCGGTTCGTTTATATTCCTGGGTCCTACCGGTGTGGGAAAAACGGAATTGGCTAAGACGCTCGCTGCCACGCTTTTTGATACGGAAGAGAATATCGTACGTATCGATATGAGCGAATATATGGAGAAACACAGCGTGTCACGTCTCATTGGCGCACCCCCCGGTTATGTCGGCTATGACGAAGGGGGACAATTGACGGAGGCGGTTCGTCGAAAACCCTACTCGGTGGTGCTCTTCGATGAAGTGGAAAAGGCTCATCCGGACGTGTTCAATGTGCTCTTGCAGGTTCTCGATGACGGACGTATCACCGATTCTCGGGGACGAACGGTCGATTTTAAAAATACGATCATCATCATGACTTCCAATCTCGGTTCCTCTTATCTCTTAGAAGGGATTACGGAGACAGGGGAAATCAAGGAAGAGACGCGTGAACGGGTGATGGAAGAGTTGCGCCTCCATTTCCGTCCCGAATTTTTAAACCGTATCGATGATACGATTCTGTTCAAACCGCTGACCGTGTTCGAAGTGACAGCGATCGTCGGATTGCTCATCGCAGATTTGCGCAAGAGATTGGCGGAACGTAGCATCACTGTCACGCTCAGCGAGCGAGCGAAAGCATATATCGCGCGAGAAGCGTACGATCCTGTCTACGGTGCGCGTCCTCTGCGCCGCTTCTTGCAACGTCATGTGGAGACAATGCTGGCGCGCGCGATGATCGCAGGAGAGATCACAGACGGTGCAAATGTCACAGTCGACTATATCGATGGGAAATTGCAAATCACGTATTAAAGAGATCCGGTTGCATCCGGGTCTCTTTTTGCTCTTGGACAATCAAATAGAATTTGCTTGAATCATCATTTCGCTTACAATCGCTTATCAATCATTGCATTTGTGCGTAAAAATGATTATAATTACTTATGACGTACCGTTACTCATATGTCGAGGTGAACCGCAAATGTACCAAGAAGAGCGGTTAATTTCCATTTTGCAGCATCTAAAAGATCATAAGAGAATCAGTATACAAGAGATCTGCGACTTGTTTTCCGTATCGCGGGACACAGCTCGACGTGACATCATCAAGCTGGAAGAGCAGGGAAGAATTATTCGTACCCGAGGAGGGGCGATCCTGCCGACATTGAAAAAGGAAATATTCGCGTACAAGGAACGTTTGGGCAGGGAACCTGTCGAGAAGCGTGATATTGCCCGTGTGGCCGCTTCCTTGATAAAAGATGGAGACTACATCATAATGGATGCCTCGACTACAGTACAGTTTGTGGCAGAATACTTATCGACCAAAAACAATGTCGTTGTGACCAACTCCATCGATATCGCGGATTTGCTTTCCAGAAAAGAAGACATTAAGATTCGACTTCTGGGGGGAGAGCTAAATCCTCGACATCGCTTTTTATATGGGGCATCAACGATTTCCAAGTTATCTGAGTATCAAGTGGATAAACTTTTTTTAGGCGCATGCGGTATTACTTCTGACGGTTTGACTTATCCTGATGAGGAAGAAGGGTATGTCAAACGAGAGATGATTCGGCGCGCAGACCAGGTCATTGTCTTAGCCGATCACACAAAATTTGGAAAGCGTCTGTTCCACAAAATATCGGGATTTGAAAACATCGATATCATTATTACCGATCAGGAACCTGATGGTGATATTGCCGCAATTTTGCGTGAACATAACGTAGAGGTCATCATTACTACGGAATGATAAGAAATCGAAACATGCATATTTTTACCTCTGCTGGCGTGACACTTAGGGTGGCGTAACAGCGGGTAAATCTTATTCAAAGGGATCTCATTTTTGGGATCCCTTTGTTACGTTTATCCACATGATCAAATGTGAAGGTGAGGAAAGTTTTCTATGTGCACGTGTCATGTATAAATGGAAAAAGTTTTGCAGATTTGACAGCTAAGATGTAAAGTAGAGGTTAGACGCTGATTCACAGGAAGGTTCCGCACATGGACAATCCATTTGAGGGGTGTCATGATATGCAACAACTATTGACATGGGCCAAAGACTATTGGGTCTTGATCGCAGTCGCTTTCCTCGCTGTGATCATCGCCCGGTTTCTGATACGTTCACTCATGAAACTCGTCATGTTTGCCGTATTGATCGGCGTGATTCTTGTGCTCGTGTTTCATGCTTCGCCCGCGAAAGTGGTGGATATGGGCAAGGATATTGCCGGTACCGCGGGGGACACGTTTGCAAAAACGGTTCAACCCGTTTTGGAAGAGGAGATCAAACACGCGCAATTTGTCCCCCATGATGACGGTACATATGAGATAAAAACGGAGCATCTCCGTATTACGGGGAAAAAAGGTGATCCGAAGGCAACCGTTTCTTATGGCGATCATACATTTCAAGTCAACATCCAAGATCTGAGTGAACGGGTGCAACAACAGATCTTGCAGGCAGAGAACGGACAAAAGCAATGAGAGGAAGAGCGTGGTAATATGGAACATTTGATCAACCGTAGAGTCCGAGATATTCAAGTGTCGGGGATTCGAAGATTTTCCAACATGGTCGCACAGTATCCGGATGCGATCTCGCTCACGATCGGGCAGCCTGACTTCCCAACTCCCGAACATGTCAAAGATGCAGGGAAACGTGCGATCAGCGAAAATAAAACCACCTATACGCCAAACGCCGGACTCCTTGAGTTGAGAAAAGCGGCCAGTCATTTTCTTGAAAGCAAATACCAATTATCCTATAACCCGGACGATGAGATTATCGTTACCAACGGTGCAAGTGAAGCGATCGATGTGACGCTCAGAACCATTCTTGAAGAAGGATGTGAAGTGATTCTTCCGGGACCGGTGTATCCTGGATATGAACCGATTATCAAGCTTTGCGGCGCAGTGCCCGTTTACATAGATACGACGAACAACGGTTTTCGCATGAGCGCCGAAATGATACGTGCGAACATTACTGAAAAGACCCGCTGTATCATCCTTCCTTATCCATCGAACCCGACTGGCTGTACGCTTGATGAAAAGAGCATTCAAGAAATTGCGGAGTTACTCGCAGACAAAGAAATATTCATTCTCTCAGATGAGATATACAGTGAACTGATCTATGACGGTACCCATCGTTCCATCGCCGCTATTCCGTCTGTCAGAAATCAAACCATCGTTATCAACGGCCTTTCCAAATCCCATTCGATGACCGGATGGAGGATCGGCTTCACTTTTGCTCCCGCTTACATTACACAACAGATGGTGAAAGTGCACCAATATAACGTCTCATGTGCCAGCTCCATCAGTCAATACGCCGCGATTGAGGCGTTGACACACGGGCTCGACGATGCGGAAGTGATGAAAAGAGAATACAGAAAAAGAAGAGATTTCACGTATGATCGCCTCGTAGATCTCGGCTTTGAGATCATCAAACCGGAAGGGGCGTTTTATCTCTTTCCTTCGATCAAAAAATTCAACCTGTCTTCGTTTGAATTTGCGACAAAACTTTTAGAAAAGGAAAGAGTAGCCGTCGTCCCCGGAGACGCATTCTCACGATATGGTGAAGGGTATATCCGCATCTCTTATGCGTATTCAATGGAAACACTGGAATGCGCGCTCGATCGTCTTGAGCGGTTCGTTCGCACGCTGTGAGTCGAGTCAGTAGCTTTGTACCTCAAGATTGCTGGCAAACAAAATTCCATATTTCTACCACAATTATTCCGAAATTGAATTTTACAATGAGCTTGTCATCGATATTTCGGTGACGAAAAAAAGTATAGGAGGATGATGTTCATGATCGCTCAAAAAATGTTTGGGATTTTAGCTGCCGCCGCTATCGCTGGAACAGGAGCTGCAACTGCAGCGGCTTCCACGCCTGCGTCTGCGCCGAATGCCGCTTCAAACCAACAAGCTGTCGCCAAACACGATCAATATAAACATAACGAAAATTGGAAAGAGATGGCTTCCATTTTAGGGATCGATGTAAAAACCCTTCAAGCTGACCTGAAATCCGGAAAATCCTTGGCTGAAATCGCACAGACCCAAGGGATTTCCGAGCAAACCTTGATTTCTGACCTGCAAGCACAATTGAAAACTCGTTTGGATAAAGCCGTAGCGAGCGGAAAAATGACGGCCGAGAAAGAAAACGAGATTCTCTCGAAATCCGCATCACGTTTCCAAAAACTTTTGGAACATAAAGGCCTGTTAAAACATAAAAAGGCAGATAACGGGTTGTTGAAAGATGTTTCTTCGATTCTTGGTATCGATGTCAAGACGCTTCGCAGCGATCTGAAATCTGGAGAATCGATTGCTGATGTAGCGAAAAGTAAGGGGATTTCCGAACAGACTCTCATCTCTGATCTGCAAGCCAAGTTAAAAGCTCGTCTGGATCAAGCGGTTGCTAAGGGGAAACTCACAGCTGACAAAGAATCTCAGATCCTTTCAAAGTCAGCTTCAAAACTTCAAAAGTTCGTAGAGCATAAACATTCTAAACAACAAGAACAACAGGAACAACAAGAGCAACAAGAACAAAACTCTTGATCGGTCAGAATCGCACAAAGGGGGATGGAACATCCCCCTGCATTTTTTTGTACACCAAGAGTGTCCATAAAAAAACCCGCTGTGTAGCGGGGGGATCAAAAGATGCCTATAGTCCTCATGATATGGTGGAGTATAGGGACTAAAATGACACTGATTGTCGCGGCGACGATCATCGACAAGCTTGATATCGTGCCTTCCAATTCTCCTACTCGAAGGCTTTGCTTGTCCCGATACCGTGTGCTCCCATTCCGAACATGGCTCCTTTTGCTAACGCCGTACGGATCGGAAGATAACGGATTATCAATGGTCCCACGATTGATCCGATGATGCCCGTCATAATGACAAAAACGGCCGTCATCGTTGCTGTTCCGCCAATCATTTGCGAAATAACAATCGCGATCGGTGTGGTCACGGAACGAGGGATTAAGCTGTTAATCACTTGTGGATTGAGATGAACTCCAAGAGCAAAGAGTACGGAAGATAGGACGGAAACGATACATCCTGTTATCACACTCGTCAAGAGTTCCCGTGCGTGTTTTTTGAGTAAATGGAAATGCTTATACATAGGGACAGCAAATGCCACGGTCGCGGGTTCAAGAAGATCGCTCAACCATTTAGCGCCAGTCATGTATGTTGGATAGGAGATATGAAACGACAAGAGTATCGAGATCAGAAGTAAAGGACAGATCAAAACAGGCGTGAGAAACGGATAATGCCAGCGTTTGTAGATACCTTTTGTGAACCAATAAATACATACCGTCAACCAGATACTAATGATTCCCCAGTGTCCTTCCATGTCTTTTTTCCTTTCTGCGATGGTAGAGTAGTTCGGCGAACCAGCCTGTGCAGATCATGACAATAAGAGTACTGAAGATGATAACGAAAACAACTCCGAGACCCATACGGGCTATCAAATCCGTGTATTGTATGATACCGACCGCTGGCGGAATAAAAAAAAGAAGCATTTCTGCAAGTAACCAGCTAGCGCCTAATTCTACCCACTCGACACGAATGAGTTTGAAGTGTAACAACAGGAAAAGCAGAGCCAAACCAAGAATACTGCCAGGAATATCTACGTGCAGAATCTTTGCCAAGAAGTTTCCTGCAAGCGAAAACACGATGAGGAAAACCACCTGTACAGTTCCCTTGACAAATGTTTTCACAGGATTCACCTCCATATGGAAAGAGTATACTGCATTTTGTACATAACAGCACTCCATCAGAGAAATACTGGGTACGAGTTTACGATACGGATTGGGGGTTTTTTGTGTGATTTCAGAATCTACGCTCCCCGAGAAACCCTGTATCCATTTGGATGAAAATATTCACTTGCTCAATGAACTGCTTGGGGCGGATATAAGCTGGGATATCATTCACAAAGAATTTCATTTCGGCGGAATACGCATGTATTCCTATTGTATAAATGGTTTTTTTTACACACAGAGCTTAGTAAACATTTTGAAAGATGTTTCCCGAATCATGGAAGAATACGTGTCCGAACATGACAAGATTGAAATTCAAAAGTTACAATCCTATCTGAATACGCACATTTCATTTGTCCAGGTTTCGACAGCATCGAATATGCGGGACATCCTGTATTTTATCTTATCCGGCCCAATCGTTTTCCTTTTCGATGGCCTGCAAGAAGCGCTCATCATCGATACGCGCGTGTATCCGTCTCGCAACCCGTCTGAACCCGAAGTTGAACGGGTGGTTCGCGGGCCGAGGGATGGCTTCACAGAAACGATGCTTACGAATACGGCGTTAATTCGTCGCCGCCTCCGTGACCCGAAACTTCGCATTGAACTGTTTCGAGTGGGTAAACGCTCGAAAACGGATGTCAGTCTGCTTTATATCGCAGACATCACCAATCCTCAACTGATCGATGAGATTCGAAAGCAGATCAAGGCGATCGACATCGATGGCATCCCGATGGCGGACGGGGCTTTGATCGATTATTTGACAGACCAGAAGACGAAGTGGAATATTTATCCCTCCGTTCGCTTGACAGAGCGTCCAGATGTTGCCGCGACGGCACTTTTGGAAGGACAGATTGTTGTCATCATCGATACGACGCCTGAGGCGTTGATTCTTCCATGCGTGTTTTTACAACATGTTCAACATCCAGACGATTATCATTTATCGCCTTTTGCGGGGACGTATTTTCGTTTGGCCTTATTGGGATCGCTAATTATCTCCATTTTCTTGAGTCCTTTGTGGCTGGCGTTAGTGGGACTCGGAACGGCATTACCGCAATGGCTGATGTTTATTAACCCGGACAATGAAAGCCAAATCCCGCTGACGCTTCAATTGCTCATTCTGGAATTTGGGGTCGATATCTTTCGTCGTGCCGTGGTCAATACACCTGTACCGATGGCGTCGGCGATCGGCTTTGTGTCAGCCGTCATTTTCAGTCAACTGGCCGTTAAAGCGAAACTTTTCGATACGGATGTGCTTGTCTACACGACGATGTGTGCGATGACGCAATATGCGACCGCATCATTGGAGTTATCGAATGCGAATCGGGTGGCTCGTGTCTTTCTGATTCTGATCACAGGGATTTTCAGCGTGTTTCATCTCGGTTGGTTGGGATTTTTGATCGGAATCATCATTCTGTTTATCGGTTTGTTACGGAAACGAGCGTTCGGAATCCCGTATCTTTGGCCACTGATTCCCTTTAATTGGGAAGCTTTTCAAGATATTCTGTTTCGGCAACCTTTCAAAAACAAAGCACATCGTCCCTCCATCTTTCGTCCGATCGATCCGACGAGAAAGTAGAACGAACGTTCAAGGTTACTGGTATAGCCGATCCGGTAGGACGTGCCGATAAAACGAACCCGGTCAGAACATACTAGTTCTGAGCGCGAGGAGGTGATCCTAGTGCCGGATGAAAGGGAAAGGGATTTACATCAGGAGATCCCGGGAGAGGGACTTGAAGTGTACGGCGAGAAAGAAGGCCTCGACGTGATTGATGTACCCAAGCTCATTGAGGAGGCCACACATCCCAAGCTTTTACCGAAATGGTTTAGAAAGAAAGACAAACATTACTCGTGAAACTTGTGACCCCATTATGGGGTCTTTTTTGTTTTATTTTAAATTCAATTTAACTTAATCAAAATAATCTTTCTAAATGAAAAATTAATCTCTATGAATCGATCTATGATAAGATACAGTAGTACTCTTGCAGAGGACTTATGTATTTATACAGAGGACATTAGTGAGTAGTGTATGTTGGAGGTGGACATGATGAACAATCTGGAAGGACAGTTGCGTAAAGAGATCGGCCTTACGGTTTCCATATCGATCGTCATCGGTACGGTGATCGGTTCCGGAATTTTCATGAAACCGGGAAAAGTGATCGCATCTGCAGGAGATCCCTCAATGGCTTTGCTCGCCTGGGTGCTTGGAGGTCTTCTCACATTGGCGGCGGGATTGACGATCGCGGAAGTAAGTACACAGATCCCGAAGACGGGAGGGCTGTATGTGTATCTGGAAGAAGTGTATGGGAAAATATGGGGGTTCATGAGCGGTTGGGTGCAAACGATCATTTACGGCCCTGCCGTCATCGGAGCGTTAGGGTTATATTTTGGATCCTTAGTGATTCATATGTTCGGAATGGCGGATGGGTGGAAGACGTCGATCGGGATTGCTGCCATCGTCTTTTTGGCAGTGATGAATAGCCTCGGTGCCAAATGGGGAGGATGGATTCAAACAGCTGCTACGCTCGGTAAGTTAATGCCAATCGCTTTGATCGCGATCTTCGGCATCTGGAAGGGACATGGGCAACTTTGGAATACAGGTGAATTGTCTTCACAAACAAATATGGGGGTAGCGATTCTTGCCACGTTGTGGGCGTATGACGGGTGGATCCTTATCGGACTTGTGGCGGGTGAAATGAAAAATCCCGCAAAGATGTTGCCCCGTGCGATCATCGGGGGATTAGCCGTTGTCATCGTCGCCTATCTGTCTGTCAACGTCGCCTTACTTCATGTATTGTCGGCCGATCAAATCGTGGCTTTGGGCGACAACGCCGCGAGCCAAGCGGCATCGTTGCTGTTCGGGGAGATCGGGGGGAAACTGATTCCCATCGGTATTCTCATATCGATTTTTGGCTGCCTAAATGGAAAGATTTTCACTTTCCCGCGCATCCCCTTTGCGATGGCGGAGCGGGCACAACTTCCGTTTTCCCGTGTCTTGTCGAAGGTGCATGAAAGATTCGGGACACCCGTTTTTGCGATCCTTCTTGAAACAATGATCGCCATCTTGCTCATGTTGCTAGGGAATCCTGATCGGTTATCCGATATCGCCATCTTCGCGATTTACATATTCTATATTCAAGCATTCCTCGCGGCCTTTATCCTGCGCAAACGAAATCCAGGAAAAGCGCGGATTTACAGTGTTCCCCTCTATCCGATCACCCCGATTCTCGCGATCATCGGCTCGGGATATGTGATCGTTAGCACAGTGATGACCAATCCGAGTGACACCATGTTTGCGATCGCTTTGACACTCATTGGGTTACCGCTCTATCTGTTGTTAAACCGTTCGGAAGCACAGATACTGGTTGATTCCCCGTCTAATCGATAGAAAAGTAGATGTGTTTCGGCATTGAAAACAAAAACGGCCCTCGTCTGCGAAGGCCGTTTTTTTTCGGAATGTGCTTCCTTCTTCTCTGGGCAGCGATTCATTCTCACTCTTCTCCCACTCTCACTTTTTAGAGAATATTCCTGATTTTCCTTCTTTAATCGTAGATATTTCTCTATTAGACCGAAATTCATGATATAATTGATTCTAGTATGATAAAAATAGAATCAGATCGTACAAATGTAGGGACAAGATGTATATTTTTCTGATTTGAAAGAAAACAAACATCTGAACGGTCGTTTTAATTTGCCTCGATAAGGGAGGACGAATGTCGTTGCGGTCTAAGAGTCAGTCTGAAAATCAATCGGTGCAGGATACAGATCACACGTTGAGTCGTTTGGCCTCCATTGGTCAAATGGCGGCCGGAATCGCGCATGAAGTCCGCAACCCGTTGACAGCGGTGAAAGGATTTCTGCAATTGATGCAGAAGGAATCTCCTCACGCTTTTTTGGAGACTGCATCTTCGGAATTGGAGAGAGCGATATCGACTCTTCAAAATTTATTGGAAGTTGCAAAACCTGATTTGGATGATGAGCCGTTTGTGGCCGTCAATCTTTGTTCTGAGTTGGAAGCGATTCTTTACTTGTTTCAAGATCAGATATACAGGGTACATATCGAAAAACACTTTCTCAATACGGACCAGATGATTTACGGGAAACGCAATCAGTTGAAAAAAGCGTTCTTTAACTTGCTGAAGAACGCGTTTGAAGCGATTCCCGACCGAGGAACCATCTCGATTCAACATTATCGAATGGGAGATTCGGTGTATGTAACCATTCAGGATACGGGGATCGGTATTCCTGAGGAAAAACTCTCGCTCTTGGGGACCCCCTTTTTCTCGATGAAGGAGAACGGGACTGGAATGGGACTCGCGCAAGTCTTTTCAACGATCTACCAACATGGCGCGACCATCGATGTAAAGAGCAAGGAAGGGAAAGGAACCACATTTACGATTATATTTCCCGTCACATTGAGACTCGAGGATGGAGTGATTGATATGCAATTGCAGTACATAAGCGGACAAAGTTTGCGGGACTTTATTCTTCAGAATGAAGATCGAATTCATGAGACGTTGAGCACACAGGTGAAAGATCTATTGCAACAAGTAGATTCTCGTTTTAGTAAAAATGTCTTTGAGACGTTTCAGAAAATGATTCATTTTCTAGTTGAAGGCAGACAACATGAACTTGTCGTTCTTGCCAAGGAACGCGGACAAATCGGAGCGAAAACGGATATTCCTTTAGTGGTTCTCCTGGAATTGATCCAGACGAAACGAAAAGTATATTGGGAAATTCTGCACCAATATTTTAAACAAGTCGACCTTGATAAAGAGAACTTCTTTCAACTGGAGAGGAAAACGAATTCGTTGTTTGACACGTATATCATGCATTACTTTTCAAGTTATATCGAATATAAGGATGAACTTCTCCGTGCTCAACGCGAGATCATTGATGATTTAACGGTTCCCATCATACCGATATCTTCGACAATGGCAGTATTGCCCATCTTGGGAACGGTGGATACATATCGGGCCAAGAGAATTCAGGAGCGAGCATTAACACAAATTTCCACTTTGAAAACAGAGAGGATTATCATCGATCTGTCTGGTGTCGCTATTATGGATACCGCGGTAGTCGGTCATTTGTTCCGGATTGTAGAGGGAATCAGTTTAATGGGCTGCAAGGCGGTCGTCACGGGTATTCGCCCGGAAATCGCGAACACAATGATCAATATGGGGATCTCATTGACGGGGAAAATCGAGACGAAAGGTACTTTACAACAAGCGATCGAGGAATTCGGTCTAAAATAAAGCAAATGTCGATTTACCGGAATTTACATTTGCGCTGATTATGTTCCATGTTATATAATAAGTGACTGCTAATAATGAACATCCATTCACTTCTATTGATTTTTTAACCGTATCATGAAATATATCGGTTAAGGAGGGATCTTGATGTTCTACATCTGCTTATCTTGCGGGCAATTCCATCAAGGTGATGAAGAACGTCGGATCGTCAATAGATGTGAGGATTGCGAAGAAGAACATTCATATGTTTGATTCCATCGGTCATACTAATCCTCGTATCACATCTAACGTTACGGGGAGGCACACGATGGAAACTCCAGAAATTGAATCGACAAACATTCCGAACGAAATCACGGAAGTGGATTTTCCTGAAATTGGAGAAACAACACCCCATCCGCAAACATCAGATCCGCAGGCAGGTACTTTTGCGGAAGGTGAGGGTGAGCGCAAGACGGAAAATAAAATCGGGTTTAAACAAGACGAGGCACCTTAAATTGAGGTGCCTTTTTCTTATTTGGCGAATCTTTTGGCGCGTGTCGCGTGTATAATTACAAAAAAAGAGGGGAAGCTTTCCCCTCTTAAATGAGTGTGTTACGTGAGAGTGTCTCTGGTTTTTAAAGCGTGTATGCTCTTTTTGTTTTTAATTTTTAGGTGATAATAGAGGTAGCATGCGAGCATAAAAGGGATCCCGCAATATAAAGCGATTCTTTGGTCCTTATCGAAGGCCATACTGATCAAGACGGTGATATTCAGTACGGTTCCAATGATGGGAAGGAACGGATAGAGCGGCGTGCGGAATTTAAGATCTTCAAGCTTGCCGCCTTCTGCAAGAAAACGCTTACGGAAAACATATTGGCTGGCGGTGATTGAAATCCACCCGACTTGTGCCCCCAATCCGGCAATGGAGATCAGCCAGAGATATATCGTGTTCTCAGCAACGACGCTGGAAAGCAAAGAGAGACAAGCGACTCCCATGGTCAGGAGCAAGGCGTTCATCGGGATACCCTTTTGTGTAGTTCTGCCAAAAACGGATGGTGCCATGTCACTTTGCGAAAGTGCCCAAAGCATCCGGGTTGCCGCATACAGTCCCGAATTGGCCACCGACAAGAGAGCGGTAAGAATGACGAAGTTCATGAGATCGGCCGCATAAGGAATCCCGATCTGATCGAATACGACGACGAACGGGCTCTCGATGACCCCTGCCTGCTTCCAGGGAATGAGTCCTGCGAGAACGAAAATGGCGAGCACGAAGAAAAACATGGTTCGCCAGACCGTATTTCTGATGGATCTAGGAATCGTCTGATCCGGCGTTTGGCTTTCTCCCGCGGCGATACCGATCAGTTCGGTTCCCTGGAATGAAAAGTTCACTGTGATCATCGTTAGGAGAAGCCCAGTAAACCCGTTGGGGAAGAGTCCGTCACTCAAGAAGTTCGATAGCATCGGGGCGGGTGTGTTCCCTTTCATATGAATCAAACCGAACATCGCTGCGCCGCCAAGGATAATGAATAAAATGATCGCTGTGACTTTCACACTGGCAAACCAGAATTCGGTTTCCGCGAAACTTCGCGCGGAAAGGGCATTGATAGCGAAGAGCAGAATGCCGAACACGGAGCACCAGACCCAGATAGGGGTATGGGGAAACCATCTTTGCATCAATGTCCCTGCCGAAACAAGCTCCAGAGCGACCGTAGCTGCCCACCCGAGCCAATAGGTCCAACCGATGGTGAAGCCAAAACCCGGGCCGATAAATTGAGTGCTGTACGTTTGGAACGAACCGGAAACCGGCATGGCAACGGCCAACTCTCCGAGGCAGAGCATCGTCAAGTACATAATCAAACCGCCGACGATATAAGACAGGACGGCTCCTCCTGGCCCGGCTTGGTTAATCGTGTAGCCGGTACCGAGAAAAAATCCGGAACCGATCACCCCGCCGAGGGAGATCATGAATAAATGTCTGCTTGTCATGGTACGTTTTAATTCGTTTTTCTGATTCATGCATCATTCTCCTTGATCCTATGTCTTAGAAGGAAATCATTCGTGTAAGCCATCTTGCGATCCATCCGTTCCTAATTTTAATGCAAAAGTCGTTCCAAAAGAAATTCATAGAAAGTTATCAATATTCTTCTTCTCCAATTCATAAAAAAATGCAAAAGAGGATGCAAAAATTTTGACAAACTGCAAAAAAGAAGGGGAAGATGCGTAACTTTTTGCACCTTGAACCCCAAAGAGAGGACATAATAAGATTGGCATAAAACTTGCTATGAAAATTTTGCAAATCAAATTGCCATAACATTTCTTTACGATAAAACGTGTGTTCAAAAGGAGTATGTGCGATGAAAAAAATGATCAGCATCATCGGGGTACCTATGGATCTTGGACAAAACAGACGCGGTGTGGATATGGGGCCCAGTGCCATCCGTTACGCCAATTTGAAAGAACGGATCAAGCGGCTCGGTTATAAGGTGGAAGACCGCGGAAACCTCCATGTTCCCACGGCAGAAACATATAAGATTGAAAACGAGAAATTGAAATACCTTCCGGCTGTAGTCAAAGTGAGCGAGGACATCTGCAAGGAAGTATCCGCCGTCGTAAAAGAGGGGCATTTTCCGATCATCTTGGGAGGCGATCACTCCATCGCAATCGGCAGTATCGCTGGCCTCACCCAAGTTTATAAAAAACTCGGGGTGATCTGGTTCGATGCACACGCAGATTTCAACACCGCAGAAACGACACCATCAGGTAACATTCACGGGATGCCGCTCGCATGCAGCCTGGGAATCGGACATGAAGATCTGATCAACATCGGCGGATTTTCTCCAAAGGTTGCTCCGGAAAACGTGGTCATCGTAGGCGCTCGTTCCGTCGATCCGGAGGAACGCGAATTGATTAAGCAGCATGGCATTACCTGTTTCACCATGCATGAAGTGGACAAGATGGGTATCGGCAAGGTGATGGAAGAAGCCATTCGCATTGCTTCAGAAGGCACAGACGGCATCCATCTGAGTCTCGATCTGGATTCGATCGACCCGGATATGGCACCGGGGGTTGGTACGCCGGTTCTTGGGGGCGTTACCTATCGGGAAGGCCATCTTGCGATGGAAATGTTGTATCAATCCGGAAAAGTGGTTTCTTGTGATGTAGTAGAGGTCAATCCCATTCTCGATAAGGAAAACAAGACTGCACGCACGGCGGTTGAGATGGTTTGCTCTCTTTTAGGCCAAAGTGTTCTTTAATTGCTATAAAATGAACGAGAAACGGAAGAAAGCCACTCTAAGCAGAGCGGCTTTCTTCTGTATGTGCGTCTTGAATCGTTGAGTGTCTTTCCAATTCGCTGTGTCTATACCCATACGTAAAGTAAATCACAAGTCCGATGGCAAACCAAACACCGAAACCGATCCAGGCGATACTGGATAATTGAAGAAGCAGATATCCGCAAGTGATTATCGAAAACAAGGGAACCCAAGGTACAAACGGTACTTTAAACCCCCTGCGTAAATTCGGTTGTGTCTTTCGCAAAACGAGAATCCCGATTGAAACGGTGATGAAGGCAAACAATGTGCCGATATTCGTCAAATCCGCCAATTTGTCGATCGGCATCATCCCAGCAAAGACGGAAACGATGATGCCGGTGAGCCAGTTGCTAAACGTTGGCGTTTGCGTCTTCCGATTGACGGAAGAGAGCACTTTCGGCAGCAATCCATCTCGGCTGATCGCATAGAAAAGGCGCGTCTGGCCGTATAGCAAGACGATCAGAACCGTCGTGATCCCGATAATGGCTCCGAGCGAGATAAAGCCCGCGACCCAATCTTGATGGATATACTGCAGAGCGTATGCCACAGGATTTTTTACGTCCAGTTGATTGTACGGAACAATTCCTGTCAAAACGGCCGATACTGTTATATACAAAACCGTACAAACTGCGAGCGATGCGAGAATACCGATAGGAACATCGCGTTGCGGGTTTTTTACTTCCTCTGCGGCGGTCGATACAGCGTCAAACCCGATGTATGTGAGAAAGGCGGTCGCTGCACCTGCGGCGACACCCGTAAAACCGTAGGGCATGAAAGGTGTCCAATTGTGCGGTTTGACATAACCGATTCCCACGGCGATAAATAACAGGACGACCGCGATTTTAATGATCACCAGGATCGAATTGAAACGGGCTGATTCTTTGACTCCTCTCGACAACAGAAAAGTCAGCAACAATGTGATGATAATGGCAGGCGCGTCGATGAACGTTCCTTTGGCAGGGTTATAGGCGCTTGAGATGACAGTAGGAATATGAATGCCAAACCCTTCAAGCAATCCTTGAAAATACCCTGACCATCCGCTAGCCACAAGGGAAGCGGCAAACCCGTACTCCAACAACAGATCCCATCCGAGCACCCATGCGATAAATTCTCCGAAGGTTGCATAGCTATAAGTATAGACACTGCCTGCTGCCGGAACGGTTGAGGCAAATTCGGCATAACAGAGAGCGGCCAACGCGCATGCCACACCGGCAATAAGAAAGGAAAGTACGAGAGCAGGCCCTGCATGTTTGGCTGCAGCGACTCCCGTCAGAACGAAGATCCCCGTTCCAATCATACAACCAATTCCGAGCATCGTCAGATCGAATGCCCCGAGACTCTTCTTCAGTGAAGAGTCCTTACTTTCTGACAATGCAAGGATCGATGCGATCGATTTCTTGCGAAACAAATTCATTGTTTTTATCACTTCCTACTCTTAGAATAGTATTACAATTTGAATTGTTTTTAGTGTTAAAGCGGGTAAAAGAAAAAACATGTACTATCATATTGCAAATTTCGACAAGTTTCAACAAACAATCACCGCAATATTTCAGAATATCTCCGAAAAAAACGGGAACCGTTTCCGCGAGACGGAACGGCCCTTATTTTTCTCTATGGTTCTTACGATACTTCAAAAAAGGTGCAGATTACCTTATTGTGGATATCAAGAATTGGAAGATTTGGGAGGGAATCGAACCGTGTCTAACTTCTTGGAATTTTCGTTCGAAGCGTTCTCTTATAAACTGTTTGTGCCAAGCGGATACAAAGAGGGGAATGCCGTCCCCTTGATGGTGATGCTTCATGGATGCAAACAAACCCCTGACGATTTCGCTCTGGGAACGAAGATGAACAAACTGGCGGAAAAGGAAACATTTCTGGTGCTTTATCCTGCTATGAATTATTTGTTTAATGCGGAAGGTTGCTGGAACTGGTTTTTGGAAGACAATCAGCACCGCCAAGTGGGTGAACCGGCAATCATCGCAGGCATGATTGAAGATGTGAAAAACAACTACAGTGTTGATGCGAGAAGGGTCTATGTGGCAGGCCTATCCGCAGGCGGAGCCATGGCTTCGATCATGGGGGCAACGTATCCCGACCTGTTCAGTGGGGTCGCCATTTGCTCCGGATTGGAGTATAGTGCGGTCGATGATGCGATCATGGCTGTCCCTGACGCATTTCACGCGATGGCGAACGGTGGGCCGGATCCGTACGAATGTGGTATCAAAGCGTTTCGCGAGATGGGTGAACACAGCCGGAAAATGCCGGTCATCGTGTTTCATGGAATCTGCGACACCACCGTACACCCAATCAATGCGCTTCAGGTGATTACGCAATGGGCGCAAACCAATTACCTCGTGGATGGCGGCGAAGGTCAAGTGAATGTACTCGCCTCGAAAGTGCAAGCGGGCATCATAAATGGAAGAAGCTTTTTGCAGCAAGTTTACCAAGACAAAAACGGATCACCATTCATGGAACTCTGGCTGATTGACGGCATGGGCCACGCGTGGTCAGGCGGAGATCATGAAGGTTCCTATACGGATCCGTTGGGACCTGATGCGACGGCTATCCTATGGGATTTTTTCAAACGAAATACGAACTGAGAATGGGAACATACTTTCACGGAACGAAAACGAAAAGCATACGCCCGTCAGTACAACACATACTTCAATATAAGCTATATTCCGCGTCATGTGGCGAGAGTTATGTAAAAAAGCCACCCCTTCTGTGGGTGGCCCATGATGGTGCGCCCGGTAGGAATCGAACCTACGCAAAACCTGGTTCCGGAGACCAGTGCTCTATCCACTGAGCTACGGGCGCAAAGATACGTTTCATTAGATTCTTATCTAAGATACACGATGCACGCCAAAAATGCAAGTAGTCAATCATGCCTCAAGCTGTACCATCTGAAGATGAAAAGTTTCTTGTACGGAGAAGAGAATAAAGTCTCCCACAAGCAACCGAGTGTCTTTTGGGTGGATAGTATCGCTTTGCAGCGCAGAGGTGAGTTGAAGGTCGTTCCGCTTCCTTTCGGACATTAAGGGGCATATGCTTGGCGTGAAACAGCGACTTTGGAGGTCGTCTCGCAACAATTAGATACATTCCAAGCGAGACGACCTCCACGGAGCATGAACGCCAAGCATATGCCGAAATGACGACCTTCATCGAACCCAAGCGCAAAGCGATATATCCACCCAAGCACGTCTCGTTGACCCGAAAAGCGGCGATTCGCTACAATGAGGACAGTCTTGGAATAGAAGACGCCTCATGAAAGGAGAGCCATTGGATTATGGGAATTGCGCGCGCATTGACAATCGCCGGATCGGACAGCGGAGGCGGTGCCGGAATACAAGCCGATCTCAAGACTTTTACCGTTCTCGGTGTTTACGGCATGTCCGCACTTACGGCGGTTACGGTACAGAATACAATCGGCGTTCACGGAATCTATAATCTCCCTGTGGAAGCGGTCGTGCAGCAGATCGATGCGGTGATCAGCGATATCGGCATCGATGCGGCCAAAACCGGGATGTTATCACAAGTCCCGATCATCATGGCGGTAGCGGAGAGGATCCGGCATTATCAAGTGGAAAACTTCGTCATCGATCCCGTTATGGTCGCCAAAGGGGGAGCACGTTTACTGGAAATGGAAGCGCAACACGCAATCATCAAGCATCTGCTGCCCCTCGCGAAAGTGGTCACCCCGAATCTTCCGGAAGCGGAAGTATTGACGGGCATGTCCATCCGTACGGTGGATGACATTCGTGAAGCGGCGAAACGGATCGTGGGTTTTGGAGCTAAAAGTGTGGTGATCAAAGGAGGGCATCTCGAAGGGGATGCGATCGACATTGTGTATGACGGCGACACATTTGTCGAATTGAAAGCGCCTCGTATCATGACACAACATACACACGGCACCGGGTGTACGTTCTCTGCCGCGATCACGGCAGAACTGGCCAAGGGAAGATCGGTTCAAGAAGCGGTCACTGTCGCGAAAGAGTTTATCACCTGTGCGATCCGGGATACGCTGGGACTCGGTCACGGACATGGCCCGACCAATCATTGGGCATACGGAAAACGACAAGGATAGCGTATAACTCGACATTGGATATCGTAACAAGCCCATTTTCGCGAAAATGGGCTTGTTATTGTTTTGTCCTTTCATCCGATGGAGACGCATGGTGTTTATGATTGCGGGTCGTCGTCAACAAGCGATCAAATATGCCATCGACCAGAGGTTCAAGCGTTTGCAACCCTACCTCCGTGATCCCTCCTGGGACCGAAACTCGTTGAATCACGTCCTCGAATGTGAATTCTCCATCTATGAAAAGCTTACCTAATCCATGCACCATCTCCATGATCAGTCCCTTTGCCATCTCTTCGGAAATCCCGCCTTGACGAACTGCCGCGATGGCGAATTCACGCAAGAGAAAAGAGAGGAATGCAGGTCCGCAACTGGCCAGATCTGCACATATGCGCGTATCTTTTTCGTCAATGCGATACGGTTTGCCAATCAGGGTAAGCCATTGACCGATTTCTATACAATCCCTTTCCGATAAACGGCTTCCATACATGGTGAGTATCACTCCAGAGGATACCATTTGGGTAATGGAAGGGATAATTTTAACGACACGGCTTGGGACATACGCCTCCAGATCCTTAACAGAAAGTGCGGAAGTTATAGAAACGAGATATTGCTCTGTTTGAAGCACGGGACGAATCTGTTGAAGGACGGGAATCGCATCTCCCGGTTTCACACACAAAAACAGCAGATCACAAGATTGGGCCACTTCGCAAGGGGTGGATTTCACTTCCACAGACGGAAAGCGAGCGGTAATCGCTTGTATTTTGGCAGCAGAACGATTGCAGGCGACGATCGATAGATCAGGACTCTGGGAACGTAGAAATGACTCGATCAACATACTCCCCATACTTCCCGTGCCAATGAATCCCATACGCAAGGCGGTCCCCTCCTAGTAGCGACATCTCTGTACATTCTATTCATGGAGATACGAGGAGGATGACAAGAAAACAATAATCATAAATCTGGTGGATGACAATCATGCTCTACTTTGTATACACTAGAGATATAAAAGTGCCGGTATAGGGAGGGGGATATCATGCAAATAGGGTTTGGCTTATGGCAAGAACAGACACAGAAGTTAGTGATGACTCCCGAATTGCGGCAAGCGATCACCGTTTTGCAGTTTTCATCTCAAGAACTTCTTGAATATATAGAAAACGAGATGACACACAATCCCGTGATTGAATGGAGCGCGTCCGATTGGGCGAAGGTCGCACAGCAACAGCGGGAGGGAATGGGACGAGAACGGGCATCTTTACGCGAGGCAAAGGAAGTGCCGTTTGAGGCGGTTGTACGCAAGCCGGAAACGTTACAGGAACATTTGTTGACCCAACTGGCCCTTCTACACATATCCCCTTTGGAAAGAAAAATTGCGGAATACATTATCGGCAATTTGGACACGAACGGGTATTTGTCGATGGATATCACGGAGATGGCTTCTTTATTAAGAGTAAAAGCCGCAGACGTGGAGAAAGCTCTTCACCATGTGCAATCGCTTGAACCGACCGGAGTCGGTGCGAGGAATCTGCGCGAATGCTTGTTGCTTCAATTGCGGGAGATGGGTGAAGACACGCCTGTCATGAGCAAGCTGGTGCAAGAACATTTGCAGGATTTGGCGGATGCGAAATATTCGAAAATCGCGGAATCGCTTGGTATTACACAATTGGAGGTTCAAGCCGCATCCGACCTTTTGAAAACGTTGGATCCGAAACCGGGCCGCGCATATTCGGACGAACATCCCGCATATGTCGTTCCTGATATTACGATTGAAAAGGTCGGAGGCGAATATGTGGTCGTGTTGAATGACCGGGTGTTACCACGGCTTCATATTAACGATTTTTATCGCGGCATTCTTTCCGGAGGAAAGAAAGACGTGTGTTCGGAGACACGCGAGTACATTACGGGGAAGCTGAATTCAGCGCTTTGGCTTTTGAAGAGCATCGAACAAAGGCGCAACACGATCTATAAAGTCACACAAGCGATCGTTGAAATGCAAAGGGACTTCTTTGAATATGGCATCGACGGATTGAAACCGCTTACTCTTCGTCAGGTGGCTGAAAAAGTGGAATTGCATGAGTCGACGGTCTCACGTGCTACTACAGGTAAGTATGTCCAAACGCCCCGCGGTGTCTTCGAATTGAAATACTTTTTTACTTCGGGCGTATCCACCGATTTCGGCGGAAGCGCCTCGGCGGAGAGTATTAAAGCAAAGATCAAGAAATGGATCGCACAGGAGAATCCCAAAGTGCCGTTATCCGATCAGAAGATCACGGACTTGCTCAAACAGGAAGGGATTCAGATCTCTCGCAGAACGGTTGCCAAATACCGGGAAGAGATGGGGATTCTATCTTCCGCTAAGCGCAAACGGATATAAGAAACGGATGTCACTAGAAGCGTCCACTATGCCGCAAGCGGCACCATCAGAGGATGAAAAGTTTCTTGTGCGGGAAGAGAGATTTAAGCTGCCTAATGCAACGGAGTATCTATTGGGTGGGTTGTATCGCTTTGCAGCGCAGAGGTGAGTTGAAGGTCGTTCCGCTTCCTTTCGGACGTTAAGGCATATGCTTTGCGCGTAATAGCGACTTTGAAGGTCGTCTCGCAACATATGATTATGATTCCATGCGAGACGACCTTCACGGAGCATAAGCGCAAAGCGATACACCCACCCAAGCACCAGTTTTCAAGATAGCTCACTTGCAAAAAGATTCTCAGAGCAGCAACCATATTCAAGTTTGAAAATTACCGATTGTGAGTTGCAGGATGAATGAACTTGGAGTATGATAAAAGTGCAGAATGAATTCTGCCAATTTTTTTAAACCATCTGGGACGAAAAATGTACAACCGGGACATTATTAGTCCCTGTATAAGGGGACTGCAGAAGAGACATGAAAGACTTGATCGCCATTCAGCAAAAGCTGGTGCCCGATTTGTTGGCGCAGATGAAAAAACGATATCAGATTTTGCAACAAATCTATTTTGCACAACCGATCGGAAGGCGTAGTCTCGCGCAGAATTTAAATACGACGGAACGCATCTTGCGGACAGAGGTTGAATTTTTAAAAGAACAAGGGCTCGTTTTCGTGGAAAATATAGGAATGCGTCTGACCGAAGAAGGAAGGCAACTCATCGAAGAGCTCGATACGTTCATGCGTGATACGGAAGGAATCCTGGCACTTGAAGGCCGCCTCGCTCAAATTCTCGGGATACCTATTGTTCATATTGTTCCGGGGAACACCGATGAAGATGCATTAACGAAAAGGGCGTTGGCTGCTGCAGCAGCACGATTCATCCGTAAAGTCCTGCAGCCGGGTGACGTGATCGCTGTCACCGGAGGGACGACGATTGCCGCTATTGCTGAAATGATGCCGTCCATCCATCTTCCTTTCACGGTGGAAGTTGTGCCGGCAAGGGGAGGCATAGGTGAGAATGTGGAGTTTCAGGCGAACACCATCGCCTCCCGTCTGGCTCAAAAATTGGGAGGGACTTACCGCATGCTGCATGCTCCCGACAATTTGAGCGAAGAAGCCTATCATTCTCTTCTGGCCGACCCTTCCGTTCAGGAGAGCCTTGCCCATATTCGTCAGGCGAGGCTGGTGGTTCATGGAATTGGGCAGGCTATGGTCATGGCAGAACGGAGGAATACTTCGGAAGATGTGAAACGTTTGTTGCGCGAGAACGGGGCTGTCGCGGAAGCGTTCGGTTATTATTTCAATGCGGACGGAAGCATCGTCTATGCCATGAACTCATTGGGACTGCGCTTGGGAGATTTGGAGAGCGTGGAAACGATCATCGGTGTGGCTGGCGGTGAAAGCAAAGCCGAGGCGGTGTTTTCTGTGGCGAAAGGCACCAGACAAGACGTTTTGATCACTGATGAAGCGTGCGCGAAGCGCATTCTTGCGATTTGTTCATAAAAAGGATTTACATCAGGGAGGATATTGATATGGCAATCAAAGTGGGGATTAATGGTTTCGGAAGAATCGGGCGCAACGTTTTTCGTGCGGCACTTAAAAATCAGAATATCGAAATCGTAGCCGTCAACGATTTAACGGACGCGCAAACATTGGCGATGCTGCTGAAATACGACTCCGTGCACGGTCAATTTCCTGGCGAAGTAGAAGCGAAAGAAGGAAAGCTGATCGTTAACGGCAAAGAGATTCAAGTATTGGCGGAGCGTGAACCGGGCAAACTTCCTTGGGGCCAACTCGATGTCGATATTGTCGTCGAGTCAACGGGGCGTTTTACAGACAAAAATCAAGCGGTCGCGCACATCGAGGGCGGCGGAGCGAAGAAAGTGATCATTTCCGCACCGGCAAAGAATGAAGACATCACCATCGTCATGGGGGTTAATGAAGAGAAGTATGATCCGGCAAATCACCATGTGATCTCAAACGCATCCTGCACGACGAACTGTCTGGCTCCGTTTGCCAAAGTCTTGCATGAGAAGTTTGGGATTCGCCACGGGCTAATGACGACCGTTCACTCCTATACGAACGATCAGCAGATTTTAGATCTTCCGCATAAAGATCTGCGTCGTGCGCGTGCCGCAGCCATGTCGATCATTCCTACGACGACAGGAGCCGCCAAAGCGGTCGCATTGGTTCTGCCGGAACTCAAAGGAAAGCTCAACGGTTTTGCGATGCGCGTTCCAACGCCCAACGTGTCTGTAGTGGATCTGAATGTTGAATTGGAAAGAGAAACGACAGCCGAAGAAATCAATGCGGTATTGAAAGAAGCGGCGGAAGGACCTCTGAAAGGTATCCTCGGTTTCAGTGATCTCCCGCTCGTATCCCGTGACTATAACGGCAACCCGCTGTCTTCGATTATCGATGGTCTCTCAACGATGGTGCTGGATGGAACCATGGCGAAAGTTGTTTCCTGGTATGATAACGAATGGGGTTATTCCAATCGTGTGGTAGACCTCGCGAACTATATCGGAGAAAGATTATAAACTCAACTTTTCATCGAACCTGGACAGTAGCCGTCCCGCGTAGATTCTGGTACAATAGCGAAAGTGAGGAGAATGAAGCCATTCTCCTCTTTTCCTATGTACATACCGATACAGGAGGTCAAATTCATATGAACAAAATGACCGTAAAAGATATCGATGTGCGTGGCAAACGCGTATTTGTGCGCGTTGATTTTAACGTTCCGCTCGAAAACGGTCGCATCACAGACGATACACGAATTCAGGCGGCTCTTCCCACGATCCGGTACCTGATCGATCAAGGAGCCAAGGTGATCCTGGCGAGCCACCTGGGTCGTCCGAAAGGGGAAGTGAATCCGAAATACAGCCTGGATCCTGTCGCGGTTCGCTTGTCCGAATTGCTCGGAAAGAATGTGGAAAAAGCGTCCGACTCCATCGGTGATGCTGTGAAGGAACGCGTAAACCTCATGCGAGAGGGAGATGTCTTACTTTTAGAAAATGTGCGTTTTCACAAAGGAGAAGAAAAGAATGATCCGGAACTGGCACGAGCTTTTGCCGAGTTAGCGGATGTGTATGTCAACGATGCGTTCGGTGCCGCCCATCGCGCGCATGCGTCGACAGCGGGAATCGCGAACTATCTTCCTGCGGTCGCCGGTTTTCTGATGGAAAAAGAAATCGATATTATGGGACGTGCGCTCTCCGACCCCGATCGTCCGTTTGCGGCGATTATTGGAGGTGCCAAAGTCAGCGACAAAATTTCGGTGATCGAGAACCTTCTCACGAAAGTCGATACCTTGATCATCGGCGGAGGCATGGCCAACACGTTTCTTGCCGCGCAAGGATATAAACTTGGAAAGTCGCTTGTCGAAGAGGATAAGATCGATATTGCGAAAGCGTTACTTGCTCGTGCGGAGGAGAAATTGTTGTTGCCGGTGGATCTTGTCGTCGCAAACGCTTTTCAGCCGGATGCGGATCACCAAGTCGTTTCCCTCTCAGACGTTCCGGAAGATTGGATGGCTCTCGATATCGGACCGAAAACGGTCGAGCGTTATGCGGAAGTGATCCGAAAAGCCAAGACGGTCATCTGGAACGGACCGATGGGCGTTTTTGAAATGGACGTATTTGCGGTGGGCACCAATGCGATCGCCAAAGCGATGGCGGAAGTGGAAGGAACGACCATTGTCGGTGGAGGCGATTCGGTTGCCGCCGTGGAGAAAACCGGCTTGGCAGATAAAATGACACATATCTCTACCGGTGGCGGTGCTTCTCTCGAGTTTTTGGAAGGGAAAGCACTGCCAGGTGTTGTCGCATTGCGCGATCGTGCGTAGACTGCAGGTGATTCCCAACAAAGGAGTTGGTTTCCAACGATGCGTAAACCAATCGTAGCAGGCAACTGGAAGATGTATAAAACGCCAAGTGAAGCGGTCAATTTCGTTCGGGAAGTGGGAAATTCCTTCGTTTCCGTGACCGGAATCGATATCGTGATTTGCGCGCCGTTTACCGCATTGGATCGCCTGGGGGAAGCGGTTGCCGGCAAAAACATGGCCCTTGGCGCACAAAACATGCACTTTTTAAAAGAAGGTGCATTCACCGGAGAGATCGCACCAGGCATGCTCGTCGAACTCGGGGTGAAATATGTGATCATCGGTCACTCGGAGCGTCGCCAATTTTTCAATGAGACCGATGAGAGTGTCAACATGAAAGTGAAGGCTGCTCTCGCCGCCGGATTGGTTCCGATCGTTTGTGTCGGCGAAAAGTTGGCAGAGCGGGAAGTAGGTGATACATTTAAAGTCGTCGACGCTCAAACGCGCGCCGCGTTCGCCGGCGTTTCCCAAGAGCAAGCGAAGGATATCGTGATCGCTTATGAACCGATCTGGGCGATCGGTACGGGCAAGACGGCAACCGCCCAAGATGCGAATGAAGTTTGTGCACATATTCGACAAACGGTGGGCACTTTGTATGACGGGGAAACGGCACAGGCGATTCGCATTCAATATGGCGGTTCAGTCAAACCGGAGAATATTGCAGAACTGATGGAACAGCCACATATCGACGGGGCACTCGTCGGTGGTGCGAGTTTGCAGCCGCAGTCATTCGTAGCTCTCGTGCAAGCGGCACATAAGCAGTAAGGAGGAATGCGACATGGCACGACCGAAACCGGTCGCCCTCATCATTCTTGATGGTTTTGGTTTACGTGAGAAGACGGAGGGCAATGCTGTCGCTCTGGCGAAAAAACCGAATTTTGACCGCTATTGGTCGACCTTTCCGCATACGACTTTGGGGGCTAGCGGTGAATCGGTAGGTTTGCCGGAAGGACAAATGGGCAATTCCGAAGTAGGGCATTTGAACCTTGGTGCGGGCCGGGTCGTATATCAGGATTTAACGCGCGTGACCAAGGCGATCCGTGAAGGCACTTTTTTCGAGAATGAGACGTTCAAGAACGCGATGCGTCATGTGAAAGAAAAAGGTTCGGCATTGCATCTCTACGGTCTCGTATCTGACGGCGGTGTTCATTCACACATCGATCACCTTTTCGCTTTGTTGGAAATGGCGAAAAGGGAGAACATTGAAAGAGTGTATGTTCACGCATTCCTCGACGGGCGTGACGTCTTGCCGGGTAGTGCTGTGAGATATATCGAGGCGCTGGAAAGCAAAATGAAAGAACTCGGGGTAGGACAGATCGCTACGATCCAGGGACGATACTACTCAATGGATCGCGACAAGCGTTGGGAACGTACCGAGAAAGCGTATCGAGCCATGGTCTATGCGGAGGGGCCTGCCTATACCGATCCGCTGCAAGCACTCAAAGAATCATACGAGAAGTCGGTGACAGACGAATTCGTCATGCCGACCGTGATCGTGCGTGAAGATGGTACGCCTGTCGGACAAATCCGCGATCATGATGCGGTCATCATGTTCAATTTCCGGCCGGACCGAGCGATTCAGATATCGCAAGTATTCACGAACGAAGACTTCCGCGGATTCGATCGCGGGGATCGCTTCCCGAAAGACTTGTTCTATGTATGCATGACCAAATTCTCCGAGTCGGTGGGCGGTTATGTCGCATACAAACCGACAGACCTTGATAATACCCTGGGAGAAGTAGTCGCTCAGCACGGTCTGAAACAGTTACGCATCGCTGAAACGGAGAAATATCCGCATGTGACCTTTTTCTTCTCCGGCGGACGAGAAGCCGAGTTTCCGGGGGAAAAGCGGGTCTTGATCCCATCTCCCAAGGTGGCTACATATGACTTGAAACCGGAAATGAGCGCATATGAAGTGGCGGAAGCTGCCGTAAAGGAAATCGAAGAAGATGCACACGACGTGATCATCCTCAATTTCGCCAATCCGGATATGGTCGGCCATACGGGAAGCTTGGAAGCGACGATCAAGGCGGTCGAGGCGGTGGATGAGTGTCTTGGCAAAGTTGTCGATACGATTCTCGCCAAAGGCGGAGTCGCCATGATCATTGCCGACCATGGGAATGCGGAAACGATGATCGATGAGGAAACAGGCGCTCCTTGCACGACGCATACTACCAATCCCGTTCCCTGCATCATTACGAAAGAAGGCCTTGAATTGAGGGAAGACGGGATTCTCGCTGACGTTTCACCAACACTTTTGAAATTGTTGGGCGTGGAGCAACCTAAAGAGATGACGGGCAAACCGATTTTTTAGGAGTCATGCGACGGAGCCTTCTCCAACGAACCCAAGCACTAATATTCTTATCTAGAAAAAGGAGTGGACACCAATGAGTATTATCTATGACGTACGTGCGAGAGAAGTATTGGATTCACGCGGCAATCCGACTGTTGAAGTGGAAGTGGAATTAGAGTCGGGTGTCGTATCCAGAGCCATCGTGCCTTCAGGTGCATCGACTGGTGCCTATGAAGCGGTTGAATTACGCGATGGGGATAAAAACCGTTACCTGGGAAAAGGTGTATTACAAGCTGTTGAAAATGTGAACGATGTCATTGGACCGGAGATCCTTGGCATGGATGCGCTTGATCAAGTGGGTATCGATAAGTTGATGATCGAGCTGGACGGGACGGAAAACAAGGGTAAACTCGGTGCCAATGCCATTCTTGGCGTATCGATGGCGGTTGCCCGTGCGGCGGCTGATTATCTTGGACTTCCCCTCTATGTATACCTTGGAGGATTCAACGCGAAAACATTGCCTGTACCCATGATGAATATCCTCAACGGAGGAAAACATGCGGACAATAACGTTGATATTCAAGAGTTCATGATCATGCCTGTGGGTGCTGAATCTTTCCGTGAAGCTCTGCGTATGGGTGCTGAAGTTTTCCACAGTCTGAAAGCGGTGCTGAAGGAAAAAGGTTTGAACACAGCAGTGGGGGACGAAGGCGGCTTTGCTCCGAACCTGTCTTCCAATGAAGAAGCGTTGCAAGTGATCATGCAAGCGATCGAGCGTGCAGGTTACACACCTGGCGAACAGATCCGCCTCGCTCTCGATGTAGCATCCACCGAGCTTTACAAGGATGGAAAGTATCATCTTGAAGGGGAGGGCAAGGTAAGAACGGCGGAAGAGATGATCGCATACTACGAAGAGTTGTGTGCGAAATATCCGATTGTCTCCATTGAAGACGGACTTTCAGAAGACGATTGGGAAGGATGGAAACTGTTAACCGAACGTCTGGGCCATAAGGTACAGCTCGTGGGTGATGACCTTTTTGTTACGAATACAACCCGTCTGGCACAAGGTATCGAGAAAGGTGTCGGTAACTCGATCCTCGTGAAGGTGAACCAAATCGGAACGCTGACAGAGACGTTTGACGCGATTGAAATGGCGAAACGCGCTGGGTATACCGCAGTGATTTCCCACCGTTCGGGCGAGTCGGAAGATGTAACGATCGCCGATATCGCGGTTGCCACGAACGCCGGTCAGATCAAAACGGGTGCACCCTCCCGTACCGATCGCGTAGCGAAATACAACCAATTGCTGCGTATCGAAGACCAACTGGATTACACGAGCCGCTTCGCCGGTATGCAAGCATTTTATAATTTAAAAAAGTAGCCACTGCCGCAAGCGGCGCCTGCAGAGGATGAAAAGTGTCTTGTGCGGGAAAAGAGGTTTAACGCTACCAAATGCAACGGAGTGGCTTTTGGGTGGGTTTTATCGCTTTGCGGCGCAGAGGTGAGTGGAAGGTCGTTCCGCTTCCTATAAGCTGTTGAGAGGGCATATGCTTTGCGTGAAACAGCGACTTTGGAGGTCGTCTCGCGACCATTGATCGTTATTCAAGCGAGACGATCTCCACGGAGCATGAACGCAAAGCATATGCCCGATAATCGAACCCAAGCGCAAAGCGATACACCCCCCCAAGCACTAGTTGTCAAATTAGAGAAGTTCAATTCTCAAGATTCTTCATCAGTCGTCTTACAAGCGACCTTTGGGCGGCGCTACCTGCCCAAAATCAAGTGGTTGCCAGTCTACCGCTTCATATGATACAGTGATTGTATCTTATGCCTATGCAGGACGGAAAGGAGGCAACCTGGTTGTTTCACGGTGAAAACCAGGTGTTCGTATCATGCTAACCCTTGCGAAAGTTCTTCTCGTTATCGTAAGTATCACGTTAATCATCGCTGTCTTGCTCCAATCCGGGCGTAGTGCAGGCCTCGGCGGGCTCGCGGGCGGCACGGAGCAAATGATGGGGCGGAAGGCGCGAGGGTTAGATGCTGTGATGGCTAAGATCACTGCAGGTTTAGCCACCGCTTTTATTCTTTTGTCCATCTGGGTAGCTTGGCTGGTCAGCCACTCTGCAAGTGCATAATGAACAGATCATAGAAGTACCGTTCGTATGAGCGGTACTTTTTTTGCCATAAGTCTCCTATCGGTCTGATGATTTTTCTTTTTGAGAGATAATGTATGTTAGTGGAAAGAGATACTCATAGTAATAGCAAATGACATACATATCGAATCACCAGTTTTAACCGGTGCCTTCAGATTCGTTATGAGATGTAGCGACACTTGCAAATGATAGGAGGGAACTTCTCATGTTTTCCCAAGAAGCGTTGCTTGAGTTTATGCGCGAGAAAGCGTATAAACCGATGAATATACACGAATTAATGGAAGCTTTTGAAGTGCGGGAACCGGACGATCAGGAGGCGTTTATTCTTCTCTTAAATCAGATGGAGGATCAAGGCTTCGTGGTACGTACCCGTACGCATCGGTATGGCGTTCCCGAGAAAATGAATCTTGTTGTGGGACGGTTGCAAGGAAAGGCGAAAGGCTTTGGTTTTGTTCTTCCCGAACGGGAAGAAGACAAAGAATTGGGAGATATCTACATCCATGCGGGCGACATGAACGGAGCGATGCATGGGGACCGGGTCATTTGCCGTATCCAGAAGAAAGTGAACGGCGCACGCCGGGAGGGGGCGATCATTCGCATACTGGAAAGGGCAACGAAGACGGTCGTCGGTACATATTCCGGTCATCAATATTACGGGTTTGTCACTCCGGATGACCGGCGCATCGGGTTTGATATATTCGTTTATGACAAAGACCGAAACGAAGCGGAAGACGGGCAAAAGGTGGTTGTCGAAATCATTCATTACCCTGAAGGGTGGCGTTCCCCGCAAGGTAAGATCGTTGAAATTTTAGGGCGCCCGGATGATCCAGGGGTCGATATTTTATCAGTCATCCGCAAGTACAGCTTGCCGGAAGAGTTTCCGGCAGACGTCATGGAAGAAGCGGAGCGTGTGCCCGATTCGATTTCGGAAGAAGAGATGAAAGGTCGAAGAGATCTTCGTAACATGACGATTGTTACGATCGATGGCGAAGATGCAAAAGATCTCGACGATGCCGTGTCTGTCGTACGACTGGAAAACGGGAATTACTTATTGGGCGTACATATCGCCGATGTTTCTTACTATGTCAAAGAAGGGACAGCGCTTGACCGAGAAGCGTTTAACAGAGGCACGTCCGTATATCTGGTGGATCGCGTGATTCCGATGTTGCCTCCTCGTTTGTCGAACGGGATCTGTTCTTTAAATCCCAAGGTGGACCGGTTAACGATGACGTGTGAAATGGAATGGTCCCCTCAAGGGGAATTAGTTCGTCATGATATCTATCCTTCCGTCATTCGTACCAAGGAGAGAATGACTTATACAAATGTCCGTAAAATCCTGGTAGATCAAGATCCAGAATTGATGGATCGGTACGCAGACCTGGTCGATGACTTTCGTCTGATGGAAGAACTCGCGATGAAATTGCGCAAAAGAAGGATGAAACGCGGCGCGATCGATTTCGAATTTGAGGAGGCCAAAATTATTGTCGATGAGAAGGGGCAACCTGTCGAAATCAAAAAGAGAGAACGGTCTATCGCTGAGCAGATCATCGAAGAATTCATGCTGGCCGCTAACGAAACGATTGCCGAACATTTTTATTGGATGAATGTTCCTTTCTTGTATCGCATTCACGAAGAACCGGACAGTGAACGAATGGAGGATTTCGCCGCGTTTATTTACAATTTTGGCTATACGTTAAAGGGAATAGGGAACCACGTACATCCACATACATTACAAAATTTATTGGAAAAGATTAAAGGGAAACCGGAAGAGCGGATCATTTCCACGATCATGTTGCGCTCGATGCGCCAGGCGAAATATGCGGCTGAACCGCTCGGGCACTTTGGTTTGGCGGCACAATATTACAGCCACTTCACATCACCGATCCGACGCTATCCCGATCTGCAAATTCACAGGATCATCCGTGAGATCCTTGTCGACGGCGGATTATCCCCGGAGCGGATGGAACGTTTGCGTGCCAACATGCCGGAAGTTGCACAACACACGTCGGAACGGGAACGGATTGCCGTCGAAGCGGAAAGGGAGACAGACCTACTGAAGAAAGTAGAATTTATGGAGCAACACGTCGGTGAAGAGTTTGAAGGGATCATATCAGGCGTTACTTCATTCGGTCTATTCGTTGAGTTGGATAATACGATCGAAGGCATGATCCACGTTTCCTACTTGGACGATGATTACTATCATTATAACGAAAAACACTATGCCTTGATCGGTGAAAGAACCGGGCGTACATTTCGCATTGGAGATATCGTGCGCGTCAAAGTGGAAGGCGTCAATAAAGAAGAACGCACGATCGACTTCCGTCTAATAGAAGGCGGGACACGGCTAGGCCGCAAAATCACTCGCGCGGATCGGAAAGACAACGGTAAGCGCGCACGTGAGGACAAACGAAAAAAAGCGGAACGTGGGCTTGTGAAAGTCGCCAAGAGAGCACAGAAAAAGAAAAAAAGATGAATCCCATGCCTGCTTTCCCGAGTGTTGAAAGCAGGCTTACATGGGCCTTCCTCTGCTCATGCCGTTCATCCGTGTACTGCCGCTTTTGATGCAAGGATCCATCCTATAATTTTCTTTGGGACATCGTTTCGACAATTTTTGCTATTTACTGAATTGGGGGTGTGTTGTTTAATACATATGTATGTAAAATACATATAAGCATGAAATGACTGGAGTTGCGATAAGAGAATTGGCCAATGAGGATCTCCTGTCTTATTTTATTGAAAAATTAAATCGCGCAGGGGTAGAGCATCAATTAATACTTAAACTCACTCGTCAGATGTGGTCTTCTTTTGAAGTGAACTCGATGGATGAAGCGGAAGCATTGGCAAAGAAGTACCTGGTTGTCACGACAAACATTCAACAAAATCCATAAGCTCCATCATGTAAAACACCTATTATTTACTATTGACATAGGAAGATAAGAATTGTTATATTTACAAGTACGAGCTTGGAATGGAGGTGGTCGTTCATGGCGGAAGTGAAAGAACCAAAAGTCCTGGCACAAAATCGTAAAGCCTCCCATGATTATTTCATTGAGGATACCATCGAGTGTGGTATTGTGTTAACAGGGACAGAGATCAAGTCGATACGTCAGGGACGAGCCAACCTCAAGGACAGCTTTGCGCGAGTGCAGCATGGCGAAGTTTTTCTTCATAATATGCACATTTCTCCTTATGAGCAGGGAAACCGGTTCAATGTGGATCCCACTCGTACCAGAAAGCTTCTCTTGCACCGTTCCCAGATCAACAAGTTGATCGGGCAGACAAGGGAGAAAGGATATTCGCTTGTACCGTTGAAGCTTTATGTGAAAAACGGTTTTTGCAAAGTGCTCATCGGCCTTGCGAAAGGAAAGAAGAAATACGATAAAAGGCAGGATATCGCGAAGAAAGATGCTGCTCGCGAAATCGCCCGTGCCTTCCGTGAAAAACAGAAATACTGAAATGAAGAAGTACCGTCGCACGAAGGCGGGACTTATGGTATACTGTATACATCACTATTTATCATGGGGGCGTTTTTGGATTCGACGGGGATCGTTCGAGCATCAGTAGCGGGTCGTCGGGGCTGCGAAGACGCTAAAATACGCAGGCGTAAATATAAACGCAAACAAACAACCTAAACTCGCTCTCGCTGCTTAATTGCAGTGGGCCGGTTTGCCGTCCATCGCCGATGTGGATTGCAAACTGTCATTATAGTCGGCTAGCGTAACTCTCTTCCGTCTGTAGAGATTACGCGAATCCAATCAGACTAGCCAAACGGCAGCCTGTCGCTCGGCGGCCGTGCGGCGAATTCCAGTAGAGACGACTGCACCCGGAGAAGCTGATGTGGCGAGATCTTCGGACAGGGGTTCGACTCCCCTCGCCTCCACCACTGATACCCCTAACCGTAATATCGAGTTTATACCTGTCATCTTGACCGGGTTGCGGTATTACGATAACTTGATCAATGAACTCTTGAAGGACCTGCTTACGCTTTTCGTCGTCATCGGAAAGAAGCAGGTCTTTTTTGTTGTCCATGACCTTCATGATCGTTTCCTCATCCAGTTCTTGTGTGGAGTTTAAAGCTTCGATGCGTTGTAATTCCATTTCCAACTTCATCAACGCTTATACAAAGGGTGGTAAGTTCAGATCAGAGGCACTCAACCAGTTAAGACAGCAAATGAATCAAACACCGCAGAATATCCCACAGAATGATACGGACAAATATAGAAATGAGCAATTGTCAAAACAGCATGCGGCAAACGAGGCTGGCATGGCAACCACACCAGAGAGAAGTTTTCTTGAGGGCTTGGGTGGAGGTATCCTCGGTTTCGCTGGATCTACTCTTATTGATGCTGGTATGGGTGCAACGATCCTCGGCAGTGGGAGAAAGGTGTTAAGTGCTGGTAAAAATGTCCTGACTGGTATAGTAAATCTCTTTAAGAAGCCGTGGATGTCACGTGTGATTGCTGGCGCAGAGGGTGTTGGAGCGGAAGTGCTTGGTGGTGCAGAAGAGGCGGCTGGTGCGGCGGCAGATGCGACGGGGGTAGGTCTTCCCCTGGGTGTTCTGTTACATGGGATAGGGATTGGAACCATGGCCTATGGTGCATATAAGCTGGGTCAGGCAATAAAAGGTGATTCATCATCCAGCTCATCCGATTCGTCACCCGATTTGTCTAGTTCATCTGACTCATCTAGTTCATCTTTTGGTTCCAGTAACAGTGGTTCGAGTACCTCAATCACTGGCGCACAACTTGCTCCCCTGGTTGTAAGCACGATTATCGCACTACAACCCTATATGAATCAAATTCGTTCTTATCTGGGGCAACCTGCTAGCACAAACAGTAGTACGGCATCTAGCACATCGAGCAGTAGTAGTAACGTAGATATGAAGAATGTGACAGTGGGGAAGAATTGGGAGCAAGGGCTTGTTAATCTCAGCACTGGCGGTCCAGCATATGCTAAGGCATTAGGTAGGGTCTCAGGAGGAGCCTCGGCATCATCAATGGGATTCACTGGAGCGCAAGATGACTTTGTTCAGAAGATGTACCCGTATGCTCAGCAAGTCTCACAGGCCACGGGACTACCGGTAGATATGGTTCTTGCTCAGTGTGGATTGGAGAGTGGCTGGGGAACATCTGAAGCGGCGAATGAGAATAATAACTTCGCGGGGATCAAACCGTGGGGGAACTACGGACCTGGGCCAGATTCAGAGTATGCAGGATATACATCCATCCAAGATTTCGCAAATGGATATATAAACTTCCTCACACAGAACTCGCGCTATAGGGGGCTTCTAAGTGCGGCAAGATCTGGGGCTTCTGAAGAGGAACTGGTTCAGATCCTCGGATCCACTGGATACGCAGAAGATCCAGGCTATGCAAGAAAGATCCTGGGCACAATCCCATACGTGCAACGAGCCATAAAAGTGTCTGGAAGTGTAACGGTAAATCTGAGACATCCTGATGGAACTGTTCAGAAGGTGAATGTGCCTATCAAGGCTTCATACACTGGGATGTTGCTATAGGGAGGTGAACGATTATGGAGAACGTACCGGATATTGGAGGTCCTGTAGATCCTTATAATCCAGATGATAATAGTACGGATGATACTCCTAACAGTGATACATCTGGTGGTTTACCTTCCAAGGAGAATCTTGAAAAGGTCATTCCTGTTACATTAGGGAAATCGCCAGGGACGTTGGGACGTTCTGGTTCACTGACCAATCAGAGCTGGGAAGAATACACCATTAAGCTCAAGGTCATCCTCTATCATAATGGTGAAAAACACGATCTAACACCATATGTGCTACAGATAAAAACGAGCATGCAGTTGGGGCAACCCTCTGGTAGGTTTGCTCTTTTATTGTCCTTTCAGATGAGATGGGATTTATATGTTCAACCACAAGACTATGTAGAAATTTACTTCGGAAGATATTCAGATCCACCACCCATCATTATGCGAGGGCTTGTCTCGAATGTACGTAGAACAAGAATTGTAGATCAATCTGGAAAAGTCCACAGGGCTATTACAATAAACGGACAAAACTTCGGGAAGATATGGGAAAATTATACGATTCAATATCTAGTTCAAGAACCAGGTCAAACATTAGCTGGAACTGATGTTGATCAAGCTGTTGGCAATCTGATGGCCGCAATGCTTACAGAAAACTATGGAATAGGAAACACAAAAGATCTAACTATATCTAATGCGGATTTAATTCAAGGTATCGTTGATAAAATGCTTAATCCTCAGCTTAAAGCATTGCAACAAGTTATTCCGCAAATTCCGTTACTACAAACAAGTATTAAAGTCTTGTCTGATTATCAAATTCCGAACATGCAAATCCAATCGCAACAAGGAAATGTCTGGTCCTTGCTGGAGCAATTCGGTAACAAACCCTGGTGTGAGTGGTTCATAGATGATTTCGATGATGGCCCAATTGTGATCTATCGGAATACGCCATTCAAGAAGAAGGGTGGCACATTGGCATTGAGTGAATCTCTGCCTGATTGGCGCTATTTCAAACACCTATACATTTCCGATGCAGATATCATCGAAGAGGATGTAGGCAAGACCGATTCAGAAGCTTTCTCCTACTTCTTTACGTATCCTACACAGCAGGCGAACATGCAGGATGATCCTAAAGCTAGGATTATTGGCTTCCAGCCATTGAGTATTGAGCAGGAATCTGACACAACCAATATTACGAACCCCCATGTCGATTTTAACAATCTGTACAGATATGGGTTCAAAGACATTCAGATAGCATCGAACTCGATTCCGATAGGTAGTGACACATCATACATTCAACAATCTCTGAAAATGAATCAATGGCTGGTCAACTGTTTCTCCTGGACCCAAGATATGCTTAATGGGACAATTCGTATGAAGGGCAACGAGAATATGCGGATTGGACGCTATTTCACCAATACAAGCACAAAAGAGGAATACTACATTGAATCGGTTGATCACGAAGTGACTATTTCTCAGATAGAATCACTAGGTAACGACGGTATGTATAGTTTCCAAACCACTGTAGGAGTAACGAGAGGAAGGCGAATAGTATGAGGTTAGGAGATTCGCCAGCACATATACATTCCTCCTTGCAGAGTGGTCAGAACCCACTGGCCGGACACGCATATGAGGGGAAAGTTATTGCAATTCATCCCGAAGACTCTAGTGTGGATGTAGCTCTGTTCGGTGGACAAATCCTCCGCAGGGTCCGGGTTCTGTTCAATTCAGCAAATACAGTGGCAGGATTTAGATATCTTGCTTCTGTTGCCAATAATGACGATGCGCAGAATACCCCTAACGGGATAGTGGATAAGGCTATCCCTACCAAGATAGCCGATACGTTTGCAACTATTATCTATGTACAGGGGCAGACACTCGTTCCAAGGGTTATCGGGTTTACCTTTCCCAATGATGCTCAAATGCACGTGAACGAATTGGGGCTGGCGATGTTTAGACATGAATCTGGGGTCTATTCACTAATTGACAAAAATGGTCACCATGAGATTCACTATCCGGATGGATCGTATATCATTTTTGGTCCCGATACAACACCAAAAACGCTAGCGACAGGGGATCAAGCGCAGGAATGGAATCCACCAAATACAACAACACCAATCAACCTGACGATTAACTTAGCGCAACAGGGTGTAACAATCAGTGTCCAAAACGGCAACGTGACAATCAACGGGGCAAAGCAAATCAATCTGAATGCTGCTAACGGAAGCAACAACGCTTCAATATCGATAAACGGAAACGGTAGTGTCACGGCGAGCAAAACGGTCAACGGAATCACTACATCGAACAATCTTGTTTAAACTCTCTCCGGGTCTAAAAAGCGGTAACAGCGCTTCAATGGAGGGGGTTTTTATTTTGGAGGTGAGATTATGCGTGGCGCAGCTCCACCGCGTAGCCAATATGACCGCAATCTTACTTTTCGTGTCGTGGGTGGAGGGCCAGTCGCTTCGCTCACAATGCCGATCAAACCTCAGGAATTTCAGTCGGACCATCCAGCGCGGGTCACAACCACTCAAACTCTTCAGGGGGTCTATCAAGATTTTGGAGGTCTCGGCGTTCGCACACTCACTTACCAAGGTCACACCGGTTGGCGCAGACGAGTACAGTATCAAACGATGGATGGCTTCGATGTTTTTATGAGCCTCTACAATAACATCTACGTTGAATATCATCGCAGGAAAGAGGCAAACACTTCGGATCCTTCAGCCGTGTATGCGTTGGTCATCGACGACCTCTACGATACCGTTTATCGGGTGAGCCTGGACGATTTTCAAGCATCCAAGAGCCGGTCGAATCCTTTGCTCTACTACTACACCTTGCGGATGACCGTCATTACAACCTCTGTGGACACAAGAGAAGCAGAGGATTTGCTAGGCCTGCCTTCCGTCCAGGTGAATGCGAGCCAAATCAGCAACAGAGTGAGCTACGTGCAAAACATCGTGAGTCAATATACCCAACCAAGCAATAGAAGCTATATGGTTCAATCGGGTGATAGTCTCTGGTCGATTGCGGTTCAATTCTACGGCGACGGGAATCAAATCCGTAAAATTGCACAAGCAAATTCGATTCAACCCCCGTACACGATCTATCCAGGACAGGTTCTCACGATACCGTGATACAAGGGAGGAGGCGCACATAAATGAGTCAGATTCCAAACTCACAGGTAGCCGAACAATATGTACTCAACGCCTATCCTTGTATCCAAGCGTGGATGAACTTCGTCAACCAGGTATCCCCGAATATCTTCAACTTCGATAGCACGTCCTGCTCACAGATCGCACTTATCAGCCAATCGGCCATGAAAACGATCGACTGGATTCTCATGAATGAACCGAAAGCAAAGGTGATACGAGTCTCGAGAATGCTGTGCGACCTATACGAAACCGCCTGGCATATGTGGGTATCCTTTTCGGCGCAAAGCAATAACGCATCGGGAACTCGATCCCTTGTGTTGACATCAACTGCTTTGCTTAGATTGGGCAACTTCGCGACTTGGGACAATGCTTTAAACAACAGTCCTGCTTTCTCGCCTCCTACGTTGTTCAACACGATTTTAGGAGGTGTCACCCTGTGAAATTATCAACCTACATCATCGGAAAAGGTGACACGATCGAACTCCTAGCGCAGCAACTACTTGGCGACATCAACCAAGTGGATACCCTCATCTCTTTGAATCACCTTCGTTATCCCTATATCTCGGATGATCCATACGATCAATACGCGAATCCGAAGGGAACTGTTTTTCTGGTGGGATCTTATACGAATCCACAGAGCATTACGATCAATAACATAAACAATGTCAACATCATGCCCAATGATACGATTTTTTTGTCTGAAGGATCGTCATACGGCGCAGGAGTAGTACAGAGTATTTCCGGTTCAACGATCACCTTTACGAGTCCAGTTCAGGGGACCTATGACAGTGGTGCAATCGTCACTGTCTTTGTGAATCAACAAAACATTACCACGCAAGTATTACAAACCGGGAACACACTGTTGTATCCATATACGCCGAATGCTACAGCGAACAATACTTCGACCAACTATTCATTGGTATTCGGTACCGATTGGAAATTGGATAACAACGGCTTTCTTGTTCGTGCAAACAATGACATTGCGACGGTTTCGGGACTTGACAATCTGGCTCAGGCGTTGAGGAATCGCCTTCAAACCGCATTAGGGACTTTGATGTTGCATCCGGATTACGGCAATGAGCTGTACAACATACTTGGCGAATCGAATAAGTTATATTTCACGGGTTTAGCGAAATATTACGTGCAACAATGCGCGATCCAAGATCCGAGGATTAGACAGGCTGAAGTGACAAATCTAACGATCCAAGAGGATTCCGTTTTTATCTCTTTATCCGTGATTCCAGCAGGATCGCAAGATCCGATCAACATGAATGTAACCTTGCCGATAGGGGGTGTTAGTTAGTCATGGCCTTTCAAGTCTTAACCGAAACACAAATCGTCGCCAATCTCATTGACACTTACACCTCTCTGATCACTACGTCTGATGATGTTAATACAGGGAGTGTCATCCGATCGGCATTTGAAGCGTTTGCTCAAGAACTAGCAAGGCTCTATCGAAACGCGCAAGAAAACGCAGCGGAAATTCAAAAAATGGCCGCCTACACGATGTTCAATTTTCCCCTTCTTCCGGCGCAAGAGGCTTACACAATGGTTACTTTTTCAACGCCTACGCCTCCTACATCACCGGTCACAATACCGGCAGGAACAACCGTGGCCGTTCCTGGTACGAACATTCAGTACCAAACGCCAGCCGCAACGACTTGGCCGGCAGGAGCCACTTCCTTTTCTGTTCGAGTTGTTTGTACACAAACGGGTACGATCGGGAATCAAAGGGCGAATACGGTCACGCAACTTGTTACACCAATCCCGGGATTGAACAACGTAACCGTAACCAATCCACGTGATATCCGAACGGGAACAAATCTCGAAACAGAAGATCAACGAGCGAACAGATTCCAACAATGGGTGAACTCGCTTCACCGTGGAGATGTTCGCTCGTTGATTTATGGAGCTAAAACGGCTCAGTTGGTCGATCAATACGGATACGTCACGGAACAAGTCATGAAAGCTCAATTGGTGGAGGGGAACGGAAGCAACACGCTCTATATCGACAACGGATATTACTCAACTTCTCAGCAATTGGTTCAACAATGCCAACAAGTGATCAACGGATACACGGACCAAAATGGAGTAGTTCATGTGAATCAGTTCCTATATCGGCTGTTTTTGTCGCAGATCAGAATCTAAATGGAGCATTCAACGGTAATACTACGATTCCATCAGTTACTTACGTCAAAAACGAGAATATCAACGGAATGTTTGCTGAAACAAAACAGATTCCATCTGTGTTTTTTGTAAAAAGCCAAACTTTGAACGGATCGTTCACCGAAAATACTTCGATCGCATCCGTTCAAAATGAATATCGAAATTTGAGCGGAAAAATGATCACGAACAATTCTCTGTTCGGCATCAAAAATGTTTCAACGAATCTCTCGGGTAAATATGAAACGACTGATAACGAAGGTGTTGTTTTTTATCACAAACTTGCCATTGGCTGGCTGAAAAGCGGTGTAAATTCCTCTGTTTAAACATGGAGTTTACGCCGTTTTTATTTGGGTTCAAAAGGAGGCCTGAAAGCATGCCTTATACCACGTACCTTGATAACACCTTTTTAAATCTCGTTTTTGGAGGAACTGGTTATACTCCCCCTGCAACCCTATATGTTGGTCTATCTACGACTACACCGACAACATCAGGTGGCAACATCACGGAACCCTCTGGGAATGGTTATGCGCGTGTAGCCGTAGCCAATAACCCTACAAACTGGCCGGCCGCTTCAAACGGTTCCAAAAGTAACGGGACGGCAATCACATTTCCTGCGGCTACGGGTCCATGGGGAACAGTGACGTATTTCTTTATTGCCGATGCTCCAACTGGTGGAAACGTTCTTGGCTATGGTGCGCTAACTGCTGCTCAAACCATAAACCAAGGTGACACGCTTTCGTTTGCGGCAGGTGCATTAACTGTGAGCATGAGCTAGTGGAGGTGAATCTGTGTGCCTTTCTACAAAGTAACAGATAATGTGGACACCATATACGCTGAAGACATAAATCAATTCTCGGATGCTTTGTCAGGAAATAACGACGTCGGACAAATAAAACTGTTCACTCCGATTTCACCACCAGGAGCGCCGACAGTTGCAGTCAATCCAACAGCAGGTAACTTAACAGGTAACTATAAATACGCGGTGGCGTTTGTGACGGGTTACTGGAAGGGGCCTGTAGGAACCGGTACGTTGCAGATTCAAGGAAATACTGGCGGTGGAACTCCTTCTGCTTCAGTTTCTCCTTCTTCTCAGCAAGTCAACATCACCAATATCCCAACGGGTCCAACTGGTACGGTAGCAAGGATTCTTTATCGTACAAAAGCAAACGGATCTACCTTCTATTTCCTTACTCAGATCAACGATAACACCACGACAGCTTATATAGATAATACTCCAGATGGTTCTCTCGGCGCGCAGATGCCTACAGTAAATACCACTGGTACATCTCTCAACGTTGGTGGCACTACAATCGATCCCTATGGCAACGTAACTATACCGAGCGGAAAAACTCTTACTGTTAATGGGAATTTTCTTGGTGCATATGCTTCTAATGCGGACGTTACAGGTTCAATTTCCGACTTAAATGGAAACGCATTTGCTGTTGCGATTGCCGCTCCATCTGGTACAACAGTTGATCCATTTGGTATTACAACGGGTGGTGGATCAAACGCTGTAAAAGCATTCTCTGTAAGTAGAACAAATGTTGTAGCATCGAAGAATAATATTCTCGAAGACGGTTCTGGTAATGCAACGTTTGCAGGAAATGTCAACATTGGAGGAACGACGAAGATAAGCAATACACTTGGTTCAGATTCTGCATATGTGCAATATAACTACAACGCCGCAATTCCTGCAAATACCAATTTTAAAAATACGGGGGGTGTACAGTGGCAAATTAATGGTTCAAATATGGTCACAAACGCCTTATATGCATCCACAGATGGTAGCGGAAATATTATAAATCCGATACTGGAATGGTGGGGCTATCCATTAGGTGGCGGCGTTTTCCTGATGAATCTAAAGACAGGTGCATTAAGCGGATTCCGTAACACTTTCGACGATGGCTCTGGAAATGCGACATTTGCAGGAAATTTAACAGTGAACGGATCATTAACAGTGAATGGAGGTGGTGTGATGAAGCCGAGAACGTTCAGGGTTGTAAACTTCTCTACTAACCAAACAACTCCTCAAACTGTTTTAAATATCACAGGGAAAGGTGAAATAACTGGTGTTTGGATAACCCCAACAAATAACCAGAGTGCAAGCATCTCAATAACAATAGACGGAACAACAGTGCTTTCTAATAGCAACATGACCTATACTTCATCGTGGTGTTTATCGCCAGACGGTAGGATTGCTCAAATATCTACTGGCGGAGTAAGTACAGCATATGCCGGAGCGCAATTCAATCAATCCGTTGTCATTACAGCCAATACAAACGGATCTGGCGGTAACGTTAATGTCATTGTTGGTTACGCAATCGAACAGTAAGGGGTGAATGAGTGTGTATAAGATCGTACCAGCTATTAATGGTGAACTTGATATCGACTATAAAGATCTGATACACGCGATTGACAACGGCGATGGGACATATATTGTTCATCTGGAAGATACAGCAGTTCCGCGTCCTTCTTGGAAAGATGTAACACAAGATCAATGGGATCAAGCTACAAAAGGAATTTCAGATCCTCTCACTCTCGCTATAAAGCAAAAGCAAGCGGAATTGCAATTTGACAGCGATCAAGCATGTGCCACATTTGTTTCATCTGCTATAGGTAGTCCTCACACATATCTAGCAGATGAAAAAAGCTTGGCATATTTACAAGGTGAGTATACTTTTGTTACTGGTCCTCATTATGATGGAAGTCCGGTGAACTATTACACAGTAGAGAGCGGTTTTGTAAATCATACCGCCAATCAAATTGTTCAAGTGTTCCTAGATGGCCGTGCTTGGATCAATCAGCAAAAAGGCATTAAGTTAGCAACGAAATTGAAACAGCTTAATGCTTGCACAACCGTCGATCAAGTAAATTCTATCGTATGGAATGACACAACGCCGCCGAATGCTCCGACAGGTTTACAGGGAACCGCAGGAACAGGCCAAGTCACGCTCACATGGACAGAAAACAGTGAAATCGACGTTCAAATCGGCGGGGGATATAACATATATGAGGGGTCAACAAAGGTGAACGCATCGCCGGTTACGGGAACATCATATACCGTTACCGGACTCACAAGCGGTACAAGCTATACGTTCACCATTACGGCCGTAGATTCGGACGGCAACGAATCAGCACATAGCGCATCGGTCACGGTAACAGCGAATTAAGTAGGTGATAAAGGTGGATTTAATAGCAGGAGACATTGTCTTTGTACGCGGGCATGATCCAGTCTCGCGAATTATTGAAGATGTAACTCACGGTCCATATTCCCACGTAGCTATCTACGTTTGGGGTGACAGAGTCATAGAGGCGCAGGGATTTCGCACGGTCGGATTCCAGCGCCTTTCTCATTATGAAGGGAGGTATGATGCTTATCGCGTGAACATGACTGATGAGCAAGTGAACAATGGTCTACGTTGGCTCCTGAAGCAACAGGGAAGACGGTACGACTATTGGGATCTTGTTGTTTTATTCCTCAAGTGCGCTTTTAACCTGAAGATCCCGTGGCGAGAAGGAAAGCGAATCATATGCTCCCGACTCGGCCGGGATTTTCTCTTTCATTGCGGGATGGACATACCGGATGAGAATATGACTCCGGAAGATCTATTCGAGTGGGTCCAGCGACACGGAAGTAAAGTGTCCGAATAAGGAGTCTGTTTTAGTGGCGAAAGGTGGGATGTTTAAAGTGCCGGAGGAGATTGTAAACATGGATCAACGAGTCTTACGACTTGAGGATCGAGTAGAAAGCATGGAACGAAATTTTGAAAAGATGGATGCCAATTTACAAGCTCTTCGCGAGCAAATAAACCAACACCGAGAAGGGCAAGTCCGTACACAAACACTGGTAGAAGTGGTAGGTAAAGATGTTTCGGAATTGAAAGTCCAGATTGCGAAAAACACGGAAGCTCAACAAACCATTTTACAGGCGTTAAATGAACATAAACAAAGCAGCACAGGCAAATGGGAACGATTTTGGAACAAAGCCTTTTGGGGACTTGCCGGAGCATTAGTATCTTACCTGATCTATCGAACTTCTCATTAGGAGGTGCGTGAATGCGAAAATTCAATGAATGGTTAGCGGTACGTGCCACATTAGCTTTCGGCAACATGTGGACTACGTACCTTTTCTTTTTGTACGGGTTTCTTCCAATTCTGTTTCCTGCTGCAATGGATAAGCTGTTGTACTGGTCAAATACCGTACAACTTTGGAGTCTTCCGCTTTTGATGGTGGGGCAGCACATTCTCGGCCGCGCTGCAGAGAAACGAGCACAGGAAGACCATGAGGCAATTATGGCTGAACTGGCAGAAATCCGAGAGATGCATGAAGAACTTCATCAACTCGTTAAGGAGGTCAATCCATTGAAAAAAGTAGTTGAACACCACGAACACCATCCACATTTCGGCCACACGATGGCAAACAAACACATGGAGCATCACAATCATCCTTTGTCTCTTCGTGGACCGGTTGTACACGTGAAGGGCACCATCAAGAAAGTGGAAGACGATGCGATTCACCACGGCGTTGGTCATTTGCACTTTCTTATCAGCATTGACGAAATCCTGAGCATCGAAGGGGCAAGTGCTGATGTGGTGAAAGGTGAAACGTTCTGCGCGGTACGCTACGGAGACAATATGGGGCTCTCTGAGCGTATTAAAGGGCTCAAAGAAGGAAAACCCATCGAGATGCAAGGGGAATACATCGACAAAAACCATGCCTATCATTCCATTGGGAATCCAGGCGATCCGGTTCTGCACTTCACCCACCATCCGGTGGGCTTTGTTATTTACGAAGGCAAGCGATACGAATGAAAGGGGGATGCACATGGGTTATACAATCACCCAACAGTTCATTCATCACAACCGTTCGTATGAACCACTCATTCCCGTAGGCTTGATATTGCACGACACTGAGACGTTAAACGCAACCGCGCAAAATGAGCAAGCCTATTTCGACAGCGCGGAGCGGGACGCATCTGCTCATTTCTTCGTGGATTGGACGCAGATTATACAAACGATTCCCGAAAATGAAGTCGCTTGGCACGCATTCAACTACGCCAACCATCATTTCCTATCGATCGAGCTTTGCACGACCAATGATCCCAATCGGTTTCAAGAGGCTTATAAGCGGTACATTTGGCTGGCGGCATACTTGTGCAACAAATACCACTGGAACCCTGACGAAGACGTGCATTCTCATAAGTGGGTTTCTGAGCATTATCAAGGGGATCACGTAGACCCAATCCCCTGGCTCGCCAAATGGGAAATCTCATTGGACAAAGTGATCGCTGATATAAAGGAGGAACTGAAGAAAATGCAAATACCGACGAAAGATGTAGACCTTTGGCGTTATGTAGGGGTAGAGGCCCTCAATGTACGTTCGGGCCCCGACACATCCTATCCTGTTCGCTACGTGCTCAAGTACGGACAGAAAATCCATCTTTCTAAATTGCAAGATGGAGGTTCGTGGGGATTCACAACCTACGGGGATCTTGGCGGTTGGCTCGATTGCCGATACCTTCGTGTTGAAGATCCTAACGCACCGGCACCGGCGCCAGCTCCCACTCCAGCTCCGCAGCCACAAAAGCCGACCAAAGATGAACTAGTCGCTCAAGCAGAAAAGCAAATTCAAGATCTCCAAAAAACTCTTGAACAACTGAAAGGGGTATAAAACATGACGATCAATTACGAAAACATCATGATGGCTTTGAACGTTGCAATGGTAGGCGCTGTTTTCGTCGGAACCTTGAGAAAGAACATTGAGCAACAGAAAGCATCGAACGAAAAGCCACTAAACATTGTCGAAGAGGCGAAAAACGCTGCCGAGACGGCAGTACGATACGCGGAACAACTGTACAAAGTCGATTCCACCATAGACCGTAAAGCAATCGCAACTCAATACGCTGTGAATATCATCAAGGCCCTTGGGTTTGAAATTACGCCAAGGGTAGCGGAGATTATCAATGGGGCAATTGAGGCGGCTGTTTTGTTGCTTCCACCAACGAAAAAACCTGAAAACACGCAAAACAATACTGTGAAAGCTGAGGGGTGATAAATATGGATTATAAGTTATCAAATGTGCGTCCATCGAAACCAGATTATCGAGATTATTCGTATGGACGAATGTTTAATGTAAAAGCTGCCGTGGACACGTTGCCGAAGTCAGCGATGTTGCCGACCGTCCCAACACAATTCTTTGAAGATCAAGGACGTTTTGGAACGTGTGTCGGTAATGCAACCGCCTATGATATGGACTTCCGTGCGAATTTCCAGCAAACATTTAGCCGATTGTTTATTTATGTGATGTGCAAGCAATTGGACGGAAACACCGATGAGGGAACTGACCCACGAACAGCTATGCAAGTGTTACAAAAATACGGGGCTTGCTTAGAATCTACGATGCCATACAGCCTGCTAACGGATATTCATAATCTTCCGAAACCCACGCAGGCAATGCTTGATGAAGCCGCAAAGTACAAGATCGGATCATACGCCCGCATTCAGACGTTAGACGAGATCAAACACGCAATTGCCAATGGTTACCCTGTTAATTTCGCTTCGTGGGTATGCTCTAACTTCATACATCCTGAACAAAACAAATTCATCCCTAAACCAGAGGGAACAATTTTAGGAGGACATGATTACAACATCGTCGGGTACGACGATAATTTGGAGTATACCTACTCGAATGGCGAGCACTATAAGGGGTTTGTTCGCATTCTCAACCAATGGGGAACATCATGGGCTGATGGCGGATACGCATGGATTCCATATGATGTGATTACAGGTTATGTTGCTCAAGATTTAAAAGCACCGTTTATGATGGAGGCATGGGTAATTACAGATTATGCACTACAGCCTACTCCTCAGCCACAACCACGACCACAGCCAACACCGCAACCACAACCGAAACCTCAGCCGCAACCCGCGCCTCAAAAGTTATACCGCGTGCAAGTTGGTGCATTCAAAGATCCAAAAAATGCACAGGCGCTTCTAGATGAACTAAAGGCGAAAGGGTTTAACGGGTATATCAAATACGAATAAGTACGAATGAAGAACCCCGGCTTAGTGCCGGGCTCTTTTTTTATTACCTACACGACTCGTGTCCGGACTCAAAGCGCAAGGGCTGTTCACCCCGGAAGTCGCGGCCAGCGTGAAACAGGCTGCTGTGCAGGATGTACTAGCCAACCTGGGGCCGCTAAAAGAGAAGGCGGTAGGTCTTATCGGGCCGCTTGAGAGAATTGTGGAGCAGGCGATTGAGAAGCAGGTGGTGTTGGCAAAAACAAAGCCCCCGGCGTGATGCCGGGGTAATAGTAAATACAACTAGGTGTTTAATTAAATAGTTTTTAATAATAGATCATATGTAATTATGATGGGGTTTTACTAAATTGGACTATGGATAGAAGATAATTATATAAATAAGTTCACTACTTATTATTAATGTTATTTATGGTGTTTCTTGATGATATATACGTTTTGTAATACCTCCATAAAATCTATAGCAGGAAAATAGCTTTTAACCGCGAATGCTATGTAAATAAAGGATAATTTTACGTAAAAGAGGAAGGGAATTTTTCAGATGAGTCTTTTAATGGAAGCTGATCTTAAAGACATTGGTTTTAAATTAGAAAAAGCACTTCTTGAAGTGCGTTTTAATCAAACATTTCTTTTTGATGAACTTCAAAAAATAAATTACATAGCAAAAAAATTGAGGAAAGAGTTTCCTCATAGCCAAAGGGATCCACAGAATGGTGCATTAATTTTAGTGAATCCAACAGAGAAAACTATCGTTGCAACTTTACCTGATAGAGTATCGGTAGACAGTAATAATCCCGTACCTTTCTCAAGTTTTAAAAATTTAGTAATTAGGAGTATCGATGTAACAACATCTATCTTAGAAGTTGAAGAGTTTAATCGAGTAGGTTTACGTTTGTTTTTTGGTCAATCTATGGATTCTCCTGAGAAATCTAACGAAATAATAAAGGATAAGTTCCTTAAAATAACTGAATCGGAAATGAATTCTAATATCTTTAATCCACAAGTTATTTTCTCAACATTTGAGGGGCAGTACGGAGTAAATATTTGTATTCGATCCGAAACAAACGTGTCAGTCCAGTTCTCTGATTCAACTCAAATGCAGAATATTAGTCATAATTTGGTATTCGATATTGATGTATTTCAACAAAACACGATGAAATTAGATAATTTGAATAGTTTTATTAAATATTCAAGCGAACTTGCAATGAAAAAATTACGTTCCTTGGTAGAAATAGCTAGGAGGTGAGTGCATTGCAATCTTATAGTATATTAAATAGCTTAGAATTTGGAGAGAAGACAGAATCCATTGAGAAAGACGAAAATAGTTTTTTAACCGGTGAGAAGGTAATACCTTATAGTAAGTTGTATGAAAAATTTCAGGAAAGGGGTCAATTTAATGATAGAAGTGGACAATGGCTCCTGGATAAAGGCTCAAATGATACACTTGACGAATTGTCAAATTCAAAGCAGATAACCGATGTACTTGAAGGAATTGTGAAAAATAAAGCTATATCAGAGGCCTCTGTAAACTTAACATACGGTGATACATATATTAGCTTTAGAATAGTAAATAACAGTCCGGCGGGAGGTGTGGATAGTACATTGCAAAGAAATTTTGATCTATACAAGTATTACTCGTTAATATGGATTATTTGTTCAATGCTTATAGGTATTTTTATTACTTCAGGATTATCAGGTTCGTTAGGTCCCCTGACTTCTATTGTAGGAGTAATCATGTCACTCGGAGGAATTATCGGAGCATATTTAGATTGGAAGGACAGGGTAGAGACGGATGGGAAATAATCAAAATGTCTCGCCTGCAAATCTAGCTTCTAAAAATGCAAATGATCCAATGGGGACTTTAGGAAAAGAAGCATTTAAGCGCGCACAATTAACTAAAGGAATGTGGTTTATCGTTATATTGGTTATAACTTTTTTGCTATTCATACTTGCCTATTCTAAAATTCCAGTCTTAAACAACCAAATTACTTTAACCAGTAGTGATATTAGGACAGCATTTTGGTTAATTGTTGTACTGGCTATATTATTGATGATAGCCTTCTCAATTCCCGATATAAGAGCCCGTTGGAAGATGCCAAAAGATAAATCTGTTTAAAAAATTGATTAAAATAGTAAATTTTATTTCTGTCGTATTCAACTTTAGTTTCTTTCTACTTTCACCTAAAAACATACAAAAAATAAAACCCGCCTCGTACTTATCGTGGCGGTTTTTATGCATATAACCAGGTTAGTAACTCCGTATCATTCTTCACATTCCCCACCATTGGTGATACCGGATACGCCCTCATCTGCTCGGCGGGGTAGGGCACAAGCAATGACTGTAGTAACTCAACATCTTGCTTTTCTCGATCCAACCAGATTGTTTCATCTTCCGGCCTTAGAATCACCGGCATACGGTCGTGGATCTCGCTAACAAGCTCGTTCGGCCGCGTCGTTATGATCGTGCATGTATGAATCTTGGTTCCATCCGATGAAGTCCAGCTATCGAACAACCCAGCCATTCCGAACGGTTCGCCACTTTTCAGTGTGATCCTCATTGGCTGTTTGCCCGACTCTGATTTTTTCCACTCGTAGAAACCGTCAGCTGGAATGATGCAACGCTTCTTTCTAAACGCATGCCTGAAAGCCGGTTTCTCATGCACCGTTTCAGCTTTCGCGTTGATCGTTTTATACCCAATTTTCTCATCCTTAGCCCAATATGGAATCAAGCCCCACTTAAGAAGACCTAATCGATTCCTTCCTTCATTAGCGATAATAGCGGGGATCATTTGTCCAGGCGCAAGGTTGTATCTCGGTGTGTATTCAAAAGTTATCTCGTCGATCTTGAACCTTTGGATAATTTGTTGGATCTCAGGAGAGAAGGAATATCGTCCACACATTTTCATCACCAATTTCATTATAGCGGGTTTGATTTGTGATTACGAAGAGCCTAGTACCGGGGCTCCAAAATATACTCCAACCTCCCTATCGCCTCCGCTTCAAGCATCGGAAGCATGTATGGTGCCTGCTTAATATGGCCCTTCTTCTTGTATTCCACCATCACATCCCACTGTCGCCACTCCTTTTTCATGATGAATATGGCGCTGCTATGTAATTGCCGCCTGACTGTGACCATCTCTTCCGAGATTCTTTCCCTCAGAGACTCAAAGATTCCACATGTCCACGATTGAGAAAGCACACGTGGTGACTGAAAAATTGAGGCGTGGTATTTTTTGCTGAAAAGGATCATAAAAAGAGAATGCAAGTAAGTTGCTATACATGACCAAAAAAGAAGGGAGAGTTGTAATTGGCGGATAGCAATTACTTCGTCGGGAACTCCGACCCACAATTCGTCATTAATGCAGGCGGAGCTCCTTCGATTCAGGAAGGTCCGTTATCTAGCCGTCCCCTAACAGCTGACGTAGGTGCTTTGTTTTTAGATACTGATCAAAAAATATTTTATCGTTTTAATGGGCAATTTTGGGAACCGTTAGAACAAGGTCCTCCTGGTCCTCCTGGCCCTCCTGGGCCAAGGGGAATAGGTATACAAGGACCAATTGGTCCGCAGGGGCCACCTGGACCGCAAGGGCCACCTGGACCTGCCGGAGGTCTTTCATCAGTCTTATATCGTAGAAACGGAACGACTGTAAACGTGAGCATTGTTGCCTTAGGTGGTTCAGCCCCTATTCCATTCAACTCCGCAGGTGCGGCTCAAGCAAGTTTTGGAACGGCCATCAACTTCGCTTCTCCTGATACTTTTAACATTACCGAAACAGGATTTTACAGGGTAACGTTTATTTTAGATACCGCGTTGGAAAGTATACTCGGAAATGTATTTGTCAATTATACACCAGTTGGTGGCGCGACCCCGAATCCCGCTGGTGCAGTATTTCCCCTTCTAGCTGTAAATACTCAAACTGTTGGGGATGTGGTCTTCCAAGTGACAACTCCAGGAAGTTCGCAGCTTTTATTTTCGGCATCTGTGATTGGAGTTGGAGCTTTTTCTCAATCTTCAATAACCATTGAAAAGCTTACACCGTAACTCAGGTGATCACGAAGTTACAACTCTCTTATCTAAACCGCCTCTGTCTCACTGATCTGGGCGGTTTTCTTCTTCCTCTGGCCAAAGATCCTCAATTGCAACCCCAATACCCGGAATATGTACACTTTTATTTTATTTCCCAACCTCATATAATAAGAACATACGTTCTTATCTTCTGGAGGGAACAACATGCGAATAATCGACGGAAACATCTTCGAATCTATGCGCATCATTTTACCAGAACACTGTGAGGCCATGAAACGATTAGAAAAGGAAGAAAAAAGACAGCCGCGCCCCGTCTTGGATGAACAAAAGATTGAGGAGATGTCTAGGGTGCTTGCGGATGCAATTCAAGACCAACGCTACATATCAGTAATCGTGTATAAACCCTTTGGCCCCGATCGAGTAGAAATAATTCCGGAGAAGATCGATCCGTACTCAAAGCAGTTGAAAGGGAAGGATCAGGAAGGAAATATGCGGAACATTCCACTGACAGACCTTATTGATGTAGAATGAACCACCCCGTCACTCGGGGCGGTTTTGTTTTCCTCAATTAAATCTTAACTTCCCTAAGATCGGAAGAAGCAGGATGTGGAGTTGTTGCATTCGTTGCTTGTGCTCTACCTTACTGATGAGATGAGGGCATATCCAGTGTCCCTATTGGTGGGGAATGTAAAGAATGATGCGGTGGAATGTATTCTCGAATTCACTTCTTATTCCTCATTGATCTTCCTACGTCTACGCCGCTTAGGTTTCTCTAAAGTAGCATGAGTCGGATCAATAGCCGTTCCTACATCGGTTCCCGTTGCTTCAATCGCTTTTTCTGACGTATCTGCTTGTGATCTCATTCTTTCAATACTTCTTTTTAACGAATCCATGAGATCAATTACATTGTTAGATCGTGGAGTGACTGGCGACTCGATTTCGACATTCTCTATTTTAGCGTTAATGAGAGCCTTTAGAGCTTCCTGATAGTTGCTCTTATAGTCATTGCGAAAGGCTCCGCTGATCTGCTCAATCAAAGTTTTAGCCATCTCAAGTTCATCTTCATTGACCGCTATATGATCGATCTCCGTGATCCCAGGTACGCCTTCTAACTTCCTAACCTCATCCGGATAATGAATCATATTCAACACAAGGCCACGGTTATGGATTCGAACCACTGCCAAGTGCTCACTTGTACGGAATGCTACTTTGGCGACTGCCACCTTTCCCGTGGCCTCCATCGCATCATGAAGCAGCTTATAGGGCTTGGCTCCAAATTCTCCAGGACCGATATAGTATGATTTCTCGAAAAAGATCGGATCAATATCGTCCTTATTGGTGAAATGCAGAATCTCGATCGCGCGCAAGGTCGGTAGAGGCAATTTTTCTAAGTCATCGTCCGTAAGAACGATGTAGTTACCCGGTGCATATTCGTATCCCCGTATGATTTCATTGTTGGCGATTTCGCGGTTACAAACGGGGCACCACTTTTTATACTGGATCGGATTTCGACATTCTTCGTGAAGGCTGCGGAAACTGGTAGTGTGATCTTCCGTGGCTTTATAAAGACTGACCGGAATATTGACTAAACCAAAGCTGATACTTCCTTTCCACATTGACCTCATAACCATCCCCCATTTCTTACCCATAAAATTCCCAAAAAACGAAGTATAAAACCATCGATGGGAATGGTTATCGATTTTCGATGGTTAGCCTACCATTCATCCCCTGTAGAATCCATGCAATCTACATGCGAAAATACACAAGCGAGGTGTGTGCTTGTGCTTTTTCAGCCGATTAAACCAATGTTAGCCTCCATGCAGAAGACTTTTGATCTTAGACACCCGGATTACTTTTATGAACTAAAGGCTGATGGATGGAGATGCCTGGTACATAAGAAGGGGCGAAAGATCGAAGTCTTTACTCGTCATGGAAGCCGGATTACAGAAAAATTTCCGGAATTTCAAGAAGCTGCGGATGCCATACAAGTAGAGGAAGCTATTATCGATTGTGAAGGCGTATCGAGATGGCCGGACGATCTTCGACGATTTCAACACCCGTGGCCGCTTGAGCGATCCGGAGAAAATCGCTCATGCAAGACAGCAAATGCCGGCAACATTAATCGCCTTTGATGTGCTCTATACCGATGGTACAGAACAATTAAACAAGGATCTCGTTAGTCGAAAGCATATCCTCCAAGAGCATCCAGCCCAATGAGGTGATTACTCAAACACTATTCGTAGAGGAAATTGGCGATTGGCTCCTGGAATGGTCTAAGCAGAATCGATGGGAGGGTATTGTAGCCAAGCGTAAACGATCCAAGTACGCATTGGATACACGAAGTACCGATTGGATCAAAATAAAAAACTTCCGGAATATAGACGTTGTAATTTTAGGATATCGTATGAAACCCCGGTTTGGGCTGCTTGTTGGCCTTCATTTTCCGACGGTATCTTATAAACCGGTAGCTACTGTAGAGTTTGGCTTCAATCCGCTAGAGAAACAGGCGTTTCTCGAAGTGGCCCAACAGATACACACGTATCGAGACAGAACCGGAGTGCAATGGGTAGAGCCTTTGTTGTGTTGCGAAATTCAGTATTTAGAGCGTACTGAAAGTCACAATCTACGGATCACATCGTTCAAAAGATTTCTACCTCACAAGAACCCCGAAGATTGTCAATGGGTATCTTAAACAGAATATCTCCATTTCAACCTTTCCCCTTAAGCTGCGCTTCTTAAATCATGATAATGTAACCGCCTCGGCCTTACTGATCGGGGCGGTTTTCTTCTTCCGCAAGTATCCATCCCCACAACTCCTCAACGCTGACGTCAAACAACCTCGCTATCTTCAATGCTACGCGCAACGTTGGTTCTTGTTTTCCGGCACTGATAGACGACAAGGTGCTCCTTGTTATCCCGCATTGCTCAGCTATCCAAACTTTCTTCAGTCCGCGTTGCCGTATCAGTTTTTCTAAAGGAGTAACATCCATGTCCAACACCTCAAACATTACTTCTCGATTGTTCGTTAAATTCCTACTTGCACTTTTTTATAAAACGTTCGATGGGACATACATTTTTCGACAAATGACTCATATCTTATACCATCACTAAGTTCATAACCAGTCAACAAACAAGGGGAGTGTGACGGATGCGCATTTTCGGACTCGACGTTGGCCGACATCGCGTGAAAGTATATAGCGATGGAATCAAATTATCGTTCCCATCTTATTGTGGGTCATATCGCACCTTACGTCTCGAACGCACTATGACAGAGGAAGATATGGTCGTAGAGTGGAAAGGATGTCGATATTACGTTGGTTCGATTGCACGGGATGAGGCAGAAGACGGGATACAAAATTTCCTCACATCTAAAGTTACAACCGACACACAATTAATCGGACTTACCGCATTACATCGATTTGTCGAAAACGGAGAAGAAATTGCGTTAGTGATTGGTCATCCTATCAGCAATCACACACAACCAGAAAAAGAGGGGATGCGTCAACTTTTCACTGGTGAACATGACTTAACGGTAAATGGTGAACACAAACGATTCACGATCACGAACGTCACGGTCGTACCTGAGGGAGCGAGCACCCAGTTTATATTGCCTAAAAAACACACGGTAGCTCATGGTATCGATGCAGGCGGAGCAACAACGAACTATTGTACCTGGGAACGTGGGAGATGGGTGGATCGTCTATCTGGTACGTTAGAGTTTGGCTTGGAGAATATTCGGAACCTATCCATGGAACAATTCGCGCGATTAGTCGCTAATAGCGTTGCCCGAAAGCTACACCAATTCTGTGGCCCGATATACGTTTTGGGTGGTGCAGCCGAACCTTTGTCTTCCGCACTGCGACAATATATACGCAACGTACCAATTGAACCGCTTGAGGACGGAATGTTCGCAAATGCGAGGGCTTACTACGATATCGGGGTGAAGATGTATGAAAAAGTACAAACGCAGCGATAAATGCGAACTTGTATACGTGTCCGTGGCATGGAACGTGCTAGATGAGGAGCAACGTAAAGATGTAGAATACATCAATTCATATCCAAACAAAGCGGGGCGAATACGTGAATGCGTAAGAGCGATGAGAACAGGTATAACTGGTCAGTGGCAAATAGATTCGTTAATGGGGGAGATAGCGAATGAAGATATGGTCGATGCAACGGACGAGGAGGCAATCAATTTATTGACCAGTTAACAACGAAGTGATGGACAGAATAAAAACACCCCTCAAAGTCGAAGGGTGTATTATCGCCAAATGGCTGATGGGCACTATCAGCCTATGCGTGTCAGTCTGAAAAGATGCACGTCTAATTAGCCAAGGAGAGAATAATCTTTCCTGCAACAATCATTGCTGCACCTACAAGCGGAAGAATTGGCATATCCACGTACCTCCTCAATTTCGTTAAGTGAATTATGCGCAAGGTCAATTCGATTTATACGGGGTGGGTTATGGAATTAATCGGTGGATTGATATTGGCGGGTGGAATTGGAGTGTGCGTATATTGGATGGTCTTTAAATCCTTTGGAAGGTGGCGTAGTAAATGAGTGTAAAAACTTATGACTTTCGGGCGTTTTGTCAGGGCGAATTGATACGGACGGATAAAAAATCGATACAGAACATCGGCACTATAACGGGTGTGTGTGCGGTTGCAAGCACCATTCCACGAATCGCATACGCAGCGCAACCATCTATCGATCACGCCTTTGATCCAATTATAGCGATGCTTCAACAATTGGCGTTCCCGGTAGCAACAATTTGTATAGCTTGGGCGTGTTTAGAAGCAATGATCGGAAAACCCGCCTCCGCAGTAAGTCGCGCTAAATGGGCTGTACTTGGTTATCTTGCCATGCGTTACGCTCCTGAAGTATTACGGCATGTGTAAGGAGGGATATTATGACTCCGACGATTTATATCTCAGGAGCCGTCTTAATGGAAGGTTCAAAGGATTACGGTTCAGGTACGCTTCCGCCGGTTCAAAAAGCGGCAATTGATATGACTCAATATATCGCTGACAGTATAGTCAGGTCCATTTGTGAGGTATCTACCAAACTCGGGATTTGGTTAATTCACGTCTCGCCTGACATCATGCTAATTTTCTGCATGGGATCTATCCTCGGTATGATGATTGGATCTGAGAGGTGTAGGCGTTGGGCTGGATTCAGTGCTTTAGCAACAATGATCCTCTCGGTGGTGAGTAAAGCTGTCTAATATTATTTTGAAACTTATCCCGGATCGGACAGTGGACAACAAGAAAGGCCATGAGTTTGTTCGGTCACTACATGATGTGTATAAACCTTGGCACAAACGAATTGACATCACAAACCGCTCTCTTGCTTCTATTGAAAAAGTTTGGTTTATAATCCGGCTATCTCCCTCAGACATTTCATTTTACATGGTGTCTAGTGACCAATGCGTAACTTATCTAAAACAGCGGATATCAAGATACTGGCCGCGTGCGGCCGTTAATGATGGCGAGATTTCAGCAATCCCAGTCGTTCATACATCCGCTTGTGAGATGAAATACAGAAGACATAATATTTTTGCTTTGGCGGCTGATTGGCGAAAAGATACGGTTCCAATTGCATCATTTCTAAATGTTGTTAGGGATTTGAAAGATAACGACGAGGCGAGAATCATCGTGTGTATGGAGCCATATAGCCGAAAAACGTGGGCTGATTGGTACGAAAAAGCATTTGAAGAGTTCAAATCCGGAAAGACTCCCTCTCGGCGCGGAATCTCCGGAAATTTCACCGCAAAGAACGGTCTGAAAATCCTAGATTCAATTTTATCCGAAATTCAAGACATAGCAGAAACTTTGTTTGACTCTGAGCAAGAAGTAAAAGAAAGGGATCGAAAGAGAAAACGGAAAGCGGACATTGAAAAGCGAGAAATTATGCTGGACGGAAAACTGAATCGAATAACTTTGCAAAAGAGAAATGAGCCTGTATTTAAGACACGCATATATATTACCTCTCACTCTAAAGATCCGTTCAGGAGAGAGATTACACTACGGAGTTTAGCAAATGCGTTCAGTGAATTGAGTGGAGACAATGAGCTTCGTCGTATAAATTTTCGGAATCCAGCAAGACTGATTTCTAAACTAAACAAATGGGAAATTCCGAGGATGGACTTCGATAATAACATTATGAGTGCATCTGAAATTGGAAAGTTTATTCAGTTACCAACAGCATCACTCCAAGAGGAATATGCTGATTACATGAGAACGATTGAACACCGCGAAACAGATTTGCCCGAACGTTTGTTGACTGGTGGAATAAAAATAGGGACTATTACAATTCGCGGGACACAAAAAGAAATATACTTTCCTTTGAGTGATTACGATGAATTATGTTTACCACGTATAGCGATTGGTGCGATGGGAACGGGTAAAACACGCGGATTTGGTGCGAATCTGGCCGTTGAATCGGTGCGCAATGGTTTCACTGCGATTACAATAGATGTCGCAAAGGATGAGTTGGGTGATGAAGTTGAATCAGGTTGTAAGCGATTGGGTAAAGGCGATAAGGTTATACGCATTAAATTCGGGAATACACCAATTGGATTGGACTGGTGTGAAGCGTTAGGGAGCCGTCATGCGGTGAATCGATTTGCGGCAGAAGTATTAAACTTTTTCCAACTTCACGGGCATGAAGCAGGACTCGAAACTGCGCGATATATAAGATTGGCGGCGAAAACAGTCGCGACCGGAGACGGTAAACTATCCAATGTGATACGACTATTCACGAACGATAAATATCGGCAATCCGAGATGAAACGATTGCAAAGACTAGGCAAAACTGATTTAGTGGAACAATGGGAATCGTACGAGGCGTTGAGCACAGGCATGAAGGGGAAAGTCACTGAACCGGTCATGAATCGATTGGATATGTTGGTTGGCGACGATTACCTCAATGAGTGCCTGCAATGTGATACCGGAATAGATTTTCGCGAATGGTTGAATGATGGGTACGCAATATGCTGTTACGTTCCTAAAGATGAATTAGGATCAGAAGCAACAGATATTATCGTATCGATACTTATCGCCAAAGTGTGGTTGGCTACATTAGCTCGGCAAGGGGAAGATGCAAAACCGGCATTTCTTGTCATGGATGAACCGCATCAATTCATGTCCAGTGCTAAACATTGGAAGTCGATGGTTGTTGAGTCTCGTAAGTGGCGATTGGGGTTGACGTGGCTATTTCACTCATGGGAACAGATACCGCGTGATTTAGCTGAGATTATAAAATCAGCAGGCCCGCACTATCACATATATACGTCGAGCAAGAAAACGTATCGTGACCTTGCTGAAGAAATAGCGCCGTTTACAGTTGAGGAAGCATTAAAAACACCGCGATTCCACGCAATCAATATAATACGTTCGGGCGGAGTGACAGTGACGCCGTTTATGGCTAAAATGACACCACCTCCAAGTAAATGTTTGAAAAGTGGGATTTAAAAAACTGTCGTACATCTGCTCCTTGATTCTTCAACCAGATGATGTCTGATGAAAGTTAGAGTTACCTTGAAGATAGATAAAATTTAAGGAGAGAAGGGACCGCTATAGGTCCCTTTTTTGGACATAATTTAGACAGAATACGGACATAATTGAGGATAATTCTGTAGCTATTATGGGGTAGAATGCTTATAATATAAAGAACAACGATTTTAGATCACGGACATATTTAAGACATTTAGGGAGGAGCCGATATGGCGCGCTGGGAAATTAACTTTAATCACAGAATTGATACAGAGGACAAGGAACTCATTACACTTTCTGTTGAGATTGAATCGTATCGATTATCAATCATGAGGATCCCTATTCCTCCGTCGAAGCAAAGAGAGTTGGACAAAATTAATATGATTCGACAAATTAAAGGAACAACAGGAATAGAAGGCAATATGCTTACCGAAGAAGAAATTCGAAGAGTAATTGAAAGTGGTCAAGCTAAGCTAGAAAGCGAAAAAGAAGCTGAAAATGCCCATCGTTTGCAACAATTTATACGTGAGCGCGTAAAGAGTCTGGGCGAAGAAGCTAAATATATTACAGAAGATTTAATAAAACAGATGCATGCAATTAATACTGAAGGATTAAGTTCTGGCAACAACATACCCGGTCAATACCGACGACACGATGTTTCCGCCGGAGATTATCAAGCCCCACATTACGGAGAAATAGAAGGTTTAATGCGTGCATTCATTGAAGTTATAAACAGCAATGAAGTCATATATGGTTTAGGACCGCTTATTCGTTCAATTATCGCGCATTTCTACCTCATTACCATTCATCCATTTGGGGACGGGAATGGTCGAACTTCTAGGGCATTGGAAGCGTACATTTTATATGCAGGTGGATACAATGTGCGTGGGTTTTACTCGCTTGCAAATTATCACTATCGACATCGTGATGATTACATCGATCAATTAAACAAAGCAAGATTTGTTTATAACGGAAACTTAACTCCATTCATTAAATACTGTCTTCGTGCATTTTTGCATGAGTTAGAAGGTGTCCAAGAGTCTATTTTGGAATATGTTCGAAGAGTTATGTACAAAGATTATGTAATCGAGGAACTTCAATTAGGAAGAATTAATTCAAGAATGATGACTGTGATTGACTTCTTGTTAGATGGTGGGCGTTTAACAAGTGATGAGTATAGAAACAAACGCCATCGCTTAATCGAAATGTTATATGAAGGTCTAACAGCGAAAACAGCTCAAAGAGATTTGAATAAAATGTTAGAAAGAGGATTGGTTATTGAACGTGAAAAACGCCTGTATGCAAATGTAGATATTTTGAATAAGTTTATCGAATGACTATTTTTCAGCGAAAAACTGAATGAGGAGTGATTTTAATGCAAAAAGAAAGCGTCAAAAAGATCAAACTCAATGAGGAACAAACTAAGAAATTCCTTAGTTTTTTTGTACCAGAAGCCATTGAACTCGCAAAGAAAAAACTAAGAGAAAAAAATAAACTCAATTCGAATGGAAGTGAAAACGAAGGTGAGCTTCCACTAGCAAATAGATGCGACTCGTTAGAGTCGCTACGGTGGACAAGTCGAGTAAAAAAGGAGCATAGAGCAAGGACATGGTTGTATACAACGTGGAGATATGATGTTGGGTGTAGTGATAATAGAATGGTTGACTAGCTATAGATCCGTATCTATAGCTAGTCTCGTAAAAAGTTGCGTGCTTGTTGATTGTGGATAATATTATCCGTTCTTTAACGAATGTACTCCAATGTTAGGGGTATCAAAGGTACCGCCTCGCCTCCACCAACCAAAAAACACGAACAGGAGCCAACTTCCATTGAGGGAGTTGGCTTTTTCCTTTTTTGTGCTTCACGAGATTCTCAAAATAGGTATTTGTTCGTCTTGGATGGTGTGTGGTTTTGGACTCACAGTCTCGCGCTTCCTTATGGGGCTTGTCCTCTATTCACGAAACCATTTCAAGTCACATACGTTTCCACAAAAGCTGTGGATAATGTGTGTATGTTGTTAATAAATATGTGGATAAGTTTGAATGATGAATTACATTGTGGATTTTTGTACTAAAAGTGACTTTAAGACAGTACCGGAACTATCATTTTTAAGAATTGGGGGGGTTCTCGCTGTTCACTTCCATTCTAAAAATCGGAATAGGGCCTTCAAGTCTCGACGGATAGTCACGGATATGTTTTCCCCCCATATGTTCGTAGAAACCTGCTGCATGACGGTCGGCTGCCCACTCCATGTACTTGGCGCCCAAATGAGAGGCACGCTGAAGTGCATGGGTGAAGAGGGCACGACCGACACCCATGCCAATTTTCTTAGGTATGACCCACAGGTGTTCTAACTCGCAGATACTTTGCCCTTTCTCCTTCAGTGCATAGAACCCGGCTATCTCACCCTCAATCTCGGCTGCAAATACCTCGTTCGTACTGACATATTCAGACGTTATCTTCACACCGCTTATCCAAAGCATCACCCAATCTTCCGGATAACCCCAGTACCCCTTAGAGGTCACGACAATTTGATGGAGCAAGTTGGCATCCTCCGGTCTCGCCCGTATGATCTGGATTTTCATTCGTTTTCCTCCTCTGCGCGGATGTTTTTTCCGGGGAGAAGATGTCTATAATAGAGTACGCACAAGAGAATGGAAGTGTTTTTCAAACGAATTTTTTGCTGTCCATGCAAGGAAGAGTTGAGCGCAGATATCCTTGGGAATCGAACAAGTTTTTGCTTTCATGATGTATTCAAGAAATTGACAAGAAAAAGTTGAAAGTACAAGCTCTCAGATCGTCTATACTATAGAATAGATGGAAGTCATTCATATTTAGAATAAAGAATAGATGGGGTGTACCATGAGCAGAGCATTGCGACCATTTTCTGTATTAACAGCTATCGGAATGTTATTGGTGTTGTTGGCTGGAGTACTGGTAACCAACACGGGATCGGCGGAAGGTTGTGGTCATACCTGGCCATTGTGTCATGGTGAATTTCGGCCCATGGACAGCTTGGCTTCTCTCATTGAATACAGCCACCGCGCGATCACTGGAATTGTAGGCTTCATGGTGGTTGCGTTGGTCATCTGGACATGGAGAGTGTATCCTCAGCGTAAAGATGTGAAATGGTTGTGTTATTTGAGCATCTTTTTTCTTCTCTTGCAGTCTGCGCTCGGGGCGACCGCGGTGATATGGGGGCAATCAAAAGCGGTTCTGGCCTTGCATTTCGGAGTTTCATCCATGGGATTCGCCAGCGTTCTTCTGCTTGCCTTGGTAACGTTCCAGGACAAAGACATTCATGGAATGTCAACAAGGGTTTCCAAAGGATATTTTAAGTTTGTTTGGGGCATTTTTGTGTATGTTTATGTTCTCCTCTACTTGGGAGCCTACGTAAGACGAGTGGGTGCAGGGCTCGCAATCGATACTTGGCCATTAAACAATGGCAAGCTGATTCCAGATCATCTCACTGGTCTTATAGCCATCAATTTTGTTCATCGATTGAGCGCGCTCATCGGACTGATTTTGATTATCGCGTTGTTTATGATCACGAAACGCAAATATCCCGGAAGACACGATCTGTATGTCGGCAGTCTCTTATGTGTCATAACGATGATCTTACAGATTTTCAGTGGAGGATATGTGGTTTTATCGCGGATGGCCCTTGGTTCATTGCTGTTGCATAGTACGTTTGTTTCCATCTTCTTCGGCAGTTTAAGCTACCTATGTTATATCGCAACTGTCGAGACCACATCAAAACCTGTTTCGTTTCTCATGCACGAAGAGAGTGTTCCGAAGAAGATCTCTTAGGCAAAGATAGAAGATCCCGATGATCCTGATAGAAAGAACGGTGACATTTGCAGGTTGAGAGAAAATTTTCTTGCTTTCATACTTGAAGACTGCCTTCGCTCGTTCGATCTTCCTGCCTGGAAGACGTGACATGAGCGGATATGCCAGTCAGACTGCATGAAACGTCTTGCAGTTTGGCTGGCTTTTTTGTTTGTAAGCCCCTGTTTTCCACGGGCGGTTTTTTTGAGATCCAGTTCAGTACCTGGGAATCTTGCATGTTTTTCATCAAAACTGTACCTTAAGTAAAATGACAATGATTTGAATATTCTCTTGACTATATAACCCCGCACGTCTTATATCAGATACATGTAAGAAATAACATAAAGGGATCCACGTAGAAGAAGCAGAAAGGTCCCAAAAGAAGATAGGGAAACTCTTTCGACCATAGGAGGGGACAATGAGATATATCCAATCAATGAATACAGATTTTGTAACCCTTGAAGATTTGGTTACAGTAGAAGAAGCCTTAGCATTACTTAGAAAAAATAATGCTCGTCTATTGATAGCTTTGAAAGGGGAAGTGCCTGTTGGTGTTTGTGACAGTCATTCCTTACTTTTGCAAACGGGCGACATGAGCAGTTTTCTCGAGCTTCAAACAGAGTTTAAAATTTTAAGCCAAGATCAGATGCTAACGGAAGCGGATCTTTTGTATCCTTACTTGCTGATTCAGACGGATGACAAGGAGATAATAGGGTGGTTGGACAGCGGAACGGCTGATGCTTTGTATGTAAAACAAAGTTTTTCTCAAGATGTCAGGAATTTGACAACCGATCTCGAAGCGATTGTTGATTCCATTTACGATGAAATTTTAGTTGTGGATGCCAAAGGAACCATTTTACGCGTGTCCAAACGGAGCGCACATAATCTATGGGGTGTGGATCCTTCCACGGTCATCGGGGAGAATATTTTAGAGTTAGAAGAAAAGGGATGGTTTAAACCTACGGTGACTCGAAAAGTACTTGAGGAACACAAGAAAATCTCGGTCATTCAAGAGAATCGCTTTGGAAGGAAAATTCTTGCCGTAGGCAACCCGATTTTCGATCGTAAAGGACAGTTAAAGCGCATCGTCATAGCCTCCCGGGATATAACAGAAGTGTCGCGGCTTGAAAGAGAATTGAAACAAGCAAAGCAGTTAACGGAAAAATACCGTCAGGAAATCGATACGCTTCGCAAGCATCAACAAGCGGGTGAAAAGCCTATTATTTTTCAATCGGATCGAATGAGAGAATTGATGTGCGAAGTAGAACGGGTAGCAAAAGTAGAATCCACAGTAGCCATATACGGGGAATCGGGTGTAGGTAAGGAACTGATCGCATATGCGATCCATCATTTCAGTCCCCGGGCCCATCAACCTTTTGTGAAAATAAATTGTGGTTCCATACCGGACAATTTATTAGAGAGTGAACTTTTCGGCTATGAGAAAGGAGCTTTTACAGGCGCTCTCCCCCAAGGGAAAACAGGTTTGTTCGAACTCGCGAACCATGGGACGTTATTTTTAGATGAGATCGCGGAATTACCGTTGAATTTACAAGTTAAGCTGCTGCGAGCGATTCAAGAACGGGAAATCATGAAGGTGGGAGGAACCCGTACGATTCAGATCGACGTGAGAATTATAGTTGCGACCAATAAGAACCTGGAGGAGATGGTATCAAAGGGAACTTTTCGTGAGGATCTTTTTTATCGGCTTCACGTGATTCCTCTATATGTACCCGCCTTGCGGGAGCGAATTGAGGATATTGAACCATTGGTTTATTATTTCCTGGAATTTTTTAATCATAAATTCTCATTCAAAAAACATTTTTCTGAAGATGCCATTGAGATGATGAAGGCGTATCATTGGCCGGGAAACGTCAGACAACTGCAAAATGTGATTGAGAGGGCTATGGTGGTTACGTCCGATCAGCTGATCACAGCCAATGATCTGGCCAAAATTTTAAAAAACAGAACAACAAGTCATTTGCCAGTACAGGTTCATTCGATTATCCCTCTGCAACAAGCGGTTGAAATGACAGAATCGCAATTGATTCAAATGGCTTTTTCCAAATATAAAACGATTACAAAGGTAGCCGAAGTCTTGCAAGTCAGTCAGCCGACAATGAGTAGACGGTATAAGAAATACCTGCAATAAATCCTGGCTTTTGAAGCAGACAAAGAGAACGTAAACGCGCATGTCATTCAAAGATGAATAACAGGTATTCAATTTTGAATGATCTCCCTCCTTCGTACTAAGAAATTATTAGAAAAAATAAGAACGAAAGAGTTGGAATAATATTTGCTATAAGGAGAATGTACCGAATGTTCTATGAAAATTTTTTACGAAGGGGTGATGTTCGAGAACGATGTCGTACAGTCGGCATCAACTCCAGTGAATTCATATCAAATGAGCGAGTGAGTGACATGCGGGGCCATTTTCATGCAGGAGGGATCTGTTTGATTCAACAAGAGACACATTTGAAGAAGGATTTACAAATTCGACATATTACGATGATTTCTATTGGAGGAGTCATAGGTGCGGGCCTCTTTGTGGGAAGCGGTTCTGTGATACAGACGACAGGACCGGGTGCTATCCTTTCGTATCTGTTGGCTGGATTGCTCGTCGTGTTTGTCATGAGGATGCTTGGGGAAATGGCTTCTGTTAATCCTACCACCGGTTCCTTTTCAACGTATGCTAATGAGGCGATCGGTGCGTGGGCGGGATATACGATTGGGTGGTTATACTGGTTCTTTTGGGTCATCGTCATCGCGATTGAAGCAACTGCTGGAGCAGCTTCTATCCATGACTGGTTTCCTTCGATTCCCGTTTGGCTGTACAGTTTCATTTTAACTGTCCTTTTGACGCTTACAAATCTATATTCGGTAAAAGCATACGGCGAATTTGAATATTGGTTTTCTTTGATAAAAGTTGTAAGCATCATTTTGTTCTTGGGGTTGGGAATCGCTGTTATTTGCGGACTCGTTCCGGGGATTCCATCTCCTGGCCTTTCGAATCTAACGGGACACGGTGGATTTATGCCCCATGGATTTGGAGCTGTTCTTTTTGGAATTACGACCGTTATTTTCGCCTTTTTTGGGACGGAAATCGTTGCGGTAGCAGCAGGGGAATCCGCTCAACCATCAAAAGCTGTTCGAATCGCGACAAATAGTGTTGTTTGGAGGATTTTGGTTTTCTTTATTGGTTCCATAACAGTCATAGTAACACTCTTACCTTGGAATTCCGCTGACGTTTTGAAGAGTCCATTCATCGCTGTACTAGAATATATAGGGATACCCGCAGGTGCGCAAATTATGCATGTTGTCGTATTAACTGCCGTCCTTTCTTGTTTGAACTCTGGACTATACACAAGCTCTCGAATGTTATATGGAATGGCTCAGAGAGGAGATGCTCCAAAGGAGTTTCTCAAAGTAAATCGTCAAGGAGTCCCTGTTCGTGCAATTCTTTTCAGTACGTTTTTTGCCTACATTGCTGTGATCTTCGATTACGTTTCACCCGACAAAGTATTTCTGTTCTTGGTCAATGCATCTGGGGGAATCGCCCTTTTGGTTTACCTCGTGATTTGTATTTCGCATATACAATTACGAAGAAAATTTGAACGCAAAAACCCGGATGTACTGCAAGTGAAAATGTGGGGATTTCCCTATCTTACTTACTTAACGATTCTGGGGATTCTATTGGTTCTCATCTCCATGCTCTTTTTTGAAGATCTTCGCTCGCAAGTGACTCTCACGTTACTCATAGCTGTTCTCATTATAGCTACGTATTTTCTATTTCAAAGAGAACAAGGGAGAGTGAGAGGTGGAAGAATCAGAGGAGTCGATCAATAATCACGTTTATGAATGATTCATCGAATCGTACGAATTCTACAGGAGGCGTATCGAATGCTAACCGTTGAAAGAAGATTCATTAAGTTGAATACAGAGATTCCTGGTCCCAATGCAAGAGCATTATTAGAAAGAAGGGTAAAAAATGTTCCGCAAGGTGTCTCAAATACCGTTCCGTCCTTTGCCGAAAAAGGGGAAGGCGCTCTTTTAACAGATGTTGACGGCAATACATTTATTGATTTTGCCGGTGCGATTGGTACCTTGAACGCCGGACATTGCCCGCCCAAAGTGGTAGAAGCGTTAAAGAAACAACTCGATAAATATATACACCCTGGCTTTAATGTCATGATGTATGAACCGTATATACAATTGGCGGAGAAGTTAAATCAAATCACTCCCGGCTCACATGCGAAAAAAACATTCTTTTTAAACAGCGGCGCGGAAGCTGTAGAGAATGCGGTAAAGATTGCACGAAAATACACGGGGAGAAGAGCGATCATCTCGTTTGACAGAGGATTTCATGGTCGTACATTGTTGGCCATGTCGTTGACCAGTAAAGTGAAGCCTTATAAGTTTGGATTCGGTCCTTTTGCACCGGATACGTATAAAATGCGCTATCCTTACTACTATCGTGCCCCTTACGGGATCACACATGAAGAACTCGATAAACAAATCTTAGTTCAGTTAGAGGAGTTCTTTCTTTCGGAAGTACCGGCTGAAGATGTGGCAGCGATTATTATGGAACCGGTGCAAGGAGAAGGCGGATTCGTTATCCCTTCGAAAGCATTCGTTCAGGGCGTGAAAAATATCTGTGAGAAATACGGAATTCTCTTCATCGCCGATGAGGTTCAAACAGGCTTTGGGCGCACAGGAAAGATGTTTGCTATGGAACATTTTGAGGTTGTACCGGATTTGATGACCATGTCAAAATCGATCGCCGCAGGATTGCCGATCAGCGCCGTCACCGGCCGAGCCGAGATCATGGATGCAGCCAATCCCGGGGAAATCGGCGGAACGTATGGCGGCAGTCCTCTGGGATGTGTCGCGGCTCTACAAGTGATTGAAATGATGGAAGAAGAATGTTTGGTGGATCGGGCGAATGTGATCGGTGAAAAGATTTTATCCCGTTTTCAACAGATGAAGGAAACATTCAACTGTATCGGGGACGTACGCGGATTAGGCGCCATGTGCGCATTAGAAGTGGTGAAAGACCGCCAAACCAAGGAACCTGATAAAGAGCTCACCGCCCGCATTGTCCAAGAGTGTTATCGACAAGGAGTCATCATCCTGAGTGCCGGTCTTTATGGAAATGTGATCCGCCTCCTTTCGCCGCTTGTTATTACAGATGAACAACTTGAAGAAGGGCTGGAAGTCATGGAAAGCGTTTTTTCAACAATTGTACAAGGAGAACGAACAGTGGAAGGATGTTTCAACGATGAAAAAACGGTTGTTTATTAATGGGGAATGGATCGATGCAGCCAGCTATATTCCCCTTTTATCTCCTTATAATGAGCAATTCATTGCAGAGATTCCGGAAGCCTCAATTGAACATGTCGATCAAGCGATTGAAGCCGCTTATCGAGCGCGAACAACCATGGCGAAAATGCCTGCTCATCAGCGAGCGAACATTCTTGAGAGATTGTCCCGCCTCTTGGAGACACGTGCGGATGAAGCTGCCCGCATGATTGCAATGGAAGCCGCAAAACCGATCACCACGGCAAAAGGGGAAGTGGCACGCACCATCCAAACGTACAAGTTTGCCGCTGAAGAAGCGAAACGGATTCATGGTGAGACCCTGCCGCTGGATGCGGCACCGGGCGGGGAAAATCGGATGGCTTACACGGTACGTGAACCGCTTGGGGTCATTGGAGCGATCACCCCGTTCAATTTTCCGATGAATTTAGTGGCTCATAAAGTAGGTCCTGCGATTGCCGCCGGAAATACGGTTGTCTTAAAACCGGCCTTGCAGACTCCATTGTCTTCATTCTTCCTGGCCGAATTATTACAGGAAGCCGGGTTGCCTGCCGGAGCTCTCAACATTGTGACAGGACGGGGGAGCGTGGTCGGTGAACGGATTGTCACGGATGATCGGGTGAAAATGATCACCTTCACAGGAAGTCCCGCTGTCGGCATGGGTATCCGCAATAAAGCAGGATTAAAACGTGTGACGTTGGAGCTTGGATCCAATTCAGCCGTAATCGTGGATCAGGGAGTCCAACTGGACAAACTGATTCCCCGCTGTGTGACAGGCGCCTTCTCCTATCAGGGACAGGTTTGCATTTCTTTGCAGCGGATCTATGTTCATGAAAATGTATACGAGGAGTTTGTCTCGAAATTTGTAGAAGCTACCCAGAAGCTGAAAATCGGCGACCCGCTTGATCCAGAGACTGAGATCTCAGCTTTAATTTCACCGGGCGATGTGAAACGTACCCTCAGCTGGATCGAAGAAGCAAGACAGCATGGGGCCGAAATTGCGACGGGTGGGATCGCGGAAGGGAATATCGTGTATCCAACGGTCATTTTGGAAGCCGATCCCACGATGAAAGTATCCTGTCAGGAAGTGTTTGCGCCGATCGTTCTGATTAACAAGGTGAGGTCCGTTGAAGAAGCCATTGAATTGGTGAATGATTCGCGGTACGGCTTACAGGCGGGGATCTATACAGACAATGTCCATACGGCTCTGGAAGCTGCCGAACGCTTACATGTGGGCGGTGTGATGATCAATGATATCCCCACCTTCCGCGTCGATCATATGCCATATGGCGGTGTGAAAGAAAGCGGATTAGGCCGTGAAGGTGTGAAATATGCGGTTGAAGAAATGACGGAATTGAAATTGGTCGTATTTAATCGGAATTAGGTGAAGAAATGTTACGGGATTTTTTCGGAGAGGTTCGCCCCTCTCCTTTTTCCGTTGAAAAAAACGTGCTATACTTATACGAAAATTATCCGCTCGACATACATAAAACTTTTTTGGGATCCAGGGTAATGTCGCAAAAATTTACAGAAAGTTAACTGTATTTAGTTTTTTATTTTGATTGATCAAACGAAACACCTTGTTGAAGGAGTGAGGAAACATGTCTAAAGTCAATGAAGAAGCGCTAAAATTGCATAAAGACTATCAAGGAAAACTGGGAGTATATTCGAAAGTACCGCTGCGTAATTCAAGAGATCTGGCACTTGCCTACTCCCCGGGCGTTGCCGAGCCTTGTACTGCTATTTTTGATGATGAAAACATGATTTATGATTATACGATAAAGGGGAATCTTGTCGCCGTAGTTACGAATGGAACGGCCGTTTTGGGATTGGGAAATATTGGGCCGCGGGCAGCCTTGCCCGTCATGGAAGGAAAAGCACTGCTTTTTAAATCATTTGCCGGTATCGATGCTTTTCCCCTTTGTCTTGATACATCACTAGTGTTGCATAAATTATAACTGAATTTTCTGCGTTTTAATCTAATGCTATTTTAACAAAATAAGGACAGAGCACGTTAAAGGTAGCCCCGCCCATTTGGTATAATATGTATATTCTAAAAAGAAAGGGTTCCGTTACTGTCCTGTATTCTGGCATGCCGATTCATTGCTGAGATCTCTTACCTTCGCCTTTTTTTCGATGATCTATTGTACTTGAACCATTCTATGTAATCGCACCATAAGAAGGCCTTTAGACTTCGAAGCAACTCCAATAAGCTTTTGGTAGTTTGAATTTGCATCTTCATTAGAATCATCAGACAATAGGTGATCAAAGCAAGATACACTTGGTTCCAAACCGCCGTTTCGGAGAGACCATAAAACGTTTTGATTCTCAAATGTTGTTTCATCCATTTAAAAAACAATTCGATTGCCCATCGTGTACGATATATGTCACTGATCTCTTCTGCTGACAAATCAAAACAGTTGGTAATAATTCTTATGTCATTGCCCTGTGAATCCTTTGCCTCGACCAGTCGAAGTACGTGATCCATGGGCTTTTGAGGGGATCCTAGCAACACTTTTGTGTCCGCAAGGACAGGACTCTCATGAAGCACTTGAGATTCCAGAAGGTAGAACGTTGCATTGTCCTTCAAACGGGTAACAAAGCCTATTCCCCTACGGCAATAATCATCAAATTTCTTGTAATCGACATAACCACGATCAAACACATAGATGGCTTCCGAATCATCAATCAAGGAATCCATTTGTGTGATGTCATTAGGCTTCGCCGTCGTTAGACGAATCTGTTCAGGATAGACTTCATCATGATCGACAAATGCCAAGCTCACGTGGATTTTTATTCCCGCTTTGGTTTTCCGAAAGCTCGCCCAGCGGTATTTTGATAAACATAAACTGATCGTAGTTGAGTCTATGATTTTGTATGGCTTCCGCCCGGCAGGGTTAGCAGCCATGCATTGGATTTTTCCAACTAAAGAAAAAAACAGATGAGCGAGTAGATCGGTATCCACCTGACGGTGTTTCCGTGAAAGTTGCGAATAGCTGATGGAATCTAATTGCAAGAATTCTTGCATATGAGGATTCAAGATATCTGCCGCAACGGCACGTAAACTTTCACGTTTTTGCAAGATGGCGTGCAGAAATAACAGGACGTAAGATTTCGTAGTAAGCTTCTTAGCGTATTTATCTTGTTGGTTTTGATCTACTTTTTCTTGAAAATTACACTGAAAAAGTGGTTCAACCCATTTACCAAATGCCGAAAGTAGGGTATCCTTATCCTTGTCCATAAGTGTATTTCCTTTCAATGGATTTGGACAGGACTACCTGACCTCTCCATTGTAAAGGATTTTTTTATTTAAGAGATGAAAAAAATAATAGAAGAATATTCTGAATTAATTAATGCAACACTAGTGTTGATACATCCAATGCAGATACGTTTATTGAAACGGTTAAATTGTTGGAACCAACTTTTGGCGGTATTAATCTGGAAGACATCGCCTCCCCTCAGTGTTTCGAGATTGAAGAACGCCTGAAGAAAGAGTGCAACATTCCTGTTTTTCATGATGACCAACATGGAACCGCCATCGTGACCACGGCGGGACTCATCAATTCTTTAAAAGTGGTCGGTAAGACCATCGATCAAGTACGCGTGGTCGTGAACGGGGCAGGTGCAGCGGGGGTTGCCATTATTAAACTGCTGGTTCATATGGGTGTTCAAGACGCAATCCTTTGTGATACCAAGGGAATCATTTATGAGGGGCGTCCTGACGGGATGAATGTGATCAAAGAGGAGGTTGCCCGAATCACAAACAAGGAAGGGAAAAAAGGGACGCTTATTGACGCGATGAAAGGTGCAGACGTTTTCATCGGTGTCTCTGCAGCAGGTGTTATCAATCAGGAAATGATTTTATCCATGAATAGGGATCCTGTCGTCTTTGCACTGGCGAACCCTGTACCGGAAATTATGTCGGAAGAAGCGGCATCTGCCGGCGCCAAGGTCATAGCGACAGGTCGCTCGGATCTCCCCAATCAAGTAAACAATGTGCTTGCTTTTCCTGGAATATTCCGGGGAGCACTGGATGTCAGAGCAAGAGAAATCAATGATGACATGAAACTTGCAGCCGTGTATGCGATCGCCCATTTGATTCCTGACAGTGAGCTTCGCGCAGACTATGTGATTCCAGATCCCTTTGATCCAAGGGTGGTCCCACATGTAGCGGCCGCAGTCGCGCAAGCAGCGATGAGTACCGGAGTGGCACAAATTCGCGTAGATCCGGAAACGCTCAAAGAAAGATATATAGGGGAGAAGAATGCCCGTCCTTGACGCTTGAATCATGAAGAGACATCCTAACCTTTTACGGCTAGGGATGACTTTTCGTTTTGTAATCGACTCGGCGATGCCGTTATGATGAAGCTAGCAAAGCAAGGAGGTTGGTTGGATGAAATTCAGCTACGTGTCCCATCTACATTGCCCTACATGTAGTAAAACATACAGCGCGAGGGAAAAGAATCAACTATGTGTCTGCGGTTCTCCTTTGTTGGTCGACTATGATCTCGATGAAATAAAAAAAGTCCTCAAGCCGAGTGATCTATTGGGCAGGGAAGCAAGCCTATGGAGATATCATGAATTGCTTCCGGTTGAAAACAAGGAAAATATTGTATCATTAGGAGAAGGCATGACTCCTTTCATTCCGATGCCCCATATAGGCAAAGACATGTCCATTCGCCATTTGTTTATGAAGGATGAAGGGGTCATCCCGACCGGGACATTTAAAGCGCGCGGTGCAGCCGTTGGTGTTTCAAAAGCCAAAGAGTTGGGAATCAAAGAGTTGGCGATGCCGACCAATGGGAATGCCGGTGCAGCCTGGTCGCTATATGCCGCGAGAGCCGGCATCAAAACGAGTATCGTGATGCCGCTTGATGCACCGAGGATTACAAGAAACGAATGTGCGGTCTCCGGCGCAAACCTGTATCTGGTCAACGGGCTGATCAGTGACGCGGGGAAAATCGTCGGACAAGCCGTCAAAGATTACGGTTTATTCGACGCTTCCACATTAAAAGAGCCTTACCGGATCGAAGGGAAAAAGACGATGGGGCTTGAGATTGCAGAACAAATGGGGTGGAAAATGCCGGATGTCATCTTGTATCCAACCGGCGGAGGCGTGGGGATAATCGGAATTTACAAAGCGCTTAACGAATTGATAGCTCTCGGTTGGGTTAAAGGTTCGCTTCCAAGATTGGTGGCCGTTCAAGCGGAAGGATGTGCACCGATCGTCAAAGCTTGGAAAGAGAAAAAACCGGCTTCCGAATTCTGGCCTGATTCTTCAACCATCGCGTTCGGGATTAATGTACCGAAAGCCCTCGGTGATTTTCTCGTTCTTGAGGCCGTTTACAAAACGGATGGATGTGCGGTAGCGGTGGATGATCAATCCATTCTTGAGGAGCAACAAAAGATTGCTGCTCTGGAAGGCGCATTCATCTGTCCGGAAGGAGCCGCAACATTTGTGGCCGCGCGTAGGTTGAGAGAAAACGGATGGATCAAGGAAGAAGAAACGGTCGTTGCTTTGAATACGGGGGCAGGAATTAAATACCCCGATACGGTTCATGTTGAAGTTCCTGTCTTGCAACCGGAAGATACCATTCAAAAGGCTATGGGAGTTTAAATGATAAGCATCTTTTCGAACGTGAGCTTCCCGCGCTTGGTGTTTCCAAATTTACGATTTATAATGACTTACAGAAAATACGTACACAAATTAATACCACTAAGGAGGCAATAACAAAATGATCAAAGCCGTTTACACAGAAAAAGCTCCCCAAGCGATCGGACCCTATTCGCAAGCGATCAAAGCAGGTGACTTTCTGTTTCTTTCAGGACAAATCCCTGTGAACCCGGAAACCAATGAAGTTGTGGAAAATGATATTGTGGTTCAAACCCGGCAGGTCATGCGAAACATTCAGGCGATCCTGGAAAAAGAAGGACTCACGTTCGAAAATATTGTGAAGACAACGATTTTTGTTAAAGACTTGAGTATGTTTGCAACCGTCAATGAAGAGTACGGTAAATTTTTGGGAGATCATCGTCCTGCACGTTCTACCGTAGAAATTAGCCGTCTTCCCAAAGACGTTCTCATTGAGATTGAAGCGATCGCTTACACAGGGAATCGTTAGATCGCCTGGAAGATGTTGATATAAAGTCTTATAGAAAGAAAAAAGATCAAGGAAGAGATCTATGTAACGAAACTCCACCTTGATCTTTTTTCATCTACTCACGGAGACTTACCTACGCTCCTCCGCTAGACTTTTGCTCTTCAGAAGGCTTGGACGGTTTGTTCGCGATCCGAACACGTTTTACCGTTTCCGGTTTTTACCCCAGTGATACAACCTCAATAAAGTCTTTTTCCGAAACTTCGCCTTCCTGAATCATCTTTTCATATTTTTCCTGAGGAATCGGTGCATAGATGAAATGATCGGCGTTGACGATTCTCTTCAAGTGATAATACATGTCCTTGCGAATCTCAAGGATTTCATCCACATCAGGTTCCCGTTCAAAGTTATGCGTGTACTTATAATATTTTCGATTCAGATTTAGATGCACAGCAGCATAGAAGGTAACAGGGAACATTCTAACCACCTCACAAAAAATTATATAACAAACGATAAACTTGAATCTAGTTAAAGTTACTTCGTACTCGCATAAGATATGGAAAAACAAAGTGGAGACGGGCTGTCATGCGGAAACCTGATTCAACTGAATGGAAGGCTTCCTTTTTTTAACGAGCATATATTTTCAGAATGATAGAGCCCTATGTGACATAGGTATTACAAACAAGAGAGGAGAAGATTGAAAAAATTGATAAAAAAATTCCACATTTTATGATATGATACATGTATACACACTCGAATGAACGGAGGGGTACATATGTTGAATCGGATATCCGCTAGCACAGTTTTGCATAACGGTGTGGAAATGCCCTGGTTCGGGCTGGGAGTGTACCAAGCGAAGGAAGGCGAAGAAGTTGAATTTGCGGTCAAAACGGCTATCGCTGTCGGCTATAGGAGTATCGATACGGCGGCTATTTATGAAAATGAAAAGGGGGTAGGAAAAGCCGTCAAAGAATCGGGGGTTCCCAGGGAAGAGCTTTTCATTACGACGAAAGTGTGGAACTCGCGTCAGGGGTACGAATCAACCCTGGCGGCATTTGAAGAGAGCCGCAAAAAGCTGGAGCTTGAGTATCTTGACCTCTACTTGATCCATTGGCCAGTAAAAGGGAAGTATAAAGAGACATGGAAAGCGCTCGAAAAACTATATAAAGATGGCTGGGTTCGAGCGATTGGTGTAAGTAATTTCCAAGTGCATCATTTGGAAGATCTGCTAGCTGACTGTGAAATCGTTCCGATGGTGAATCAAGTTGAATATCATCCGCTATTGACTCAAAAGGAACTGCACAGTTTCTGCAGAGAGCAAAAGATCCAGCTGGAGGCTTGGAGCCCTTTGATGCGGGGGGAAGTCTTGAAACACCCGACTGTCACTGAACTCGCCGCAAAATATCAAAAAACGCCCGCACAAATCGTTCTGCGGTGGGATTTACAGAACGAAGTGGTTACGATTCCGAAATCGGTTCATGAACATCGCATTAAAGAAAATGCGAATATCTTTGATTTTGAGATTTCCCGAGAAGACATGGAAAGACTGGACGGATTAAACCAGAACAAAAGGATCGGGCCTGACCCTGATAACTTCAATTTCTGAAGACGTTGATACATTTCATAAACGAATGTGAGCAGAACGAGTATCTTAACAACCTTCAAAAGGGACAGAATCGTTTGACTCCCCTTTCGAGTGACGGCATGTACTCTGTATATGTATGTCCCTTGAGCGTTGATTTCTATAAGGGATTGTTCAAAAGGAGTATGGAACCTTCTTGAACAATCCCTATTAGACAAAAAGGATGAATGAAATGGACAGTGGATATGTACAACCCAGGAAGTTCATCATCGTTGAGGGGAGAAAGGACAAAGAGCGTTTGCTCCAGATTCTTGATGAGCCAGTCGAGATCATCTGTACGTATGGGACACTCAGTGAAGAGAAGATCGAGAGATTGATTATCCCCTTGCAATATGAAGAAGTTTACATTCTCGTGGACGCAGATGATGCAGGAAACAAATTGCGCACCCAATTGAAAAGGGAACTGCCTCATGCGAAACACTTATATACGAGGAAGATGTATAGGCAAGTACAGAGTACTCCTTTAGAATATTTGGCAGAAGTGCTGATGAATGCTCATTTTGAAATCAATGAGGATTTGTTCTTTGGATAACAATCGGCTCCAGGGGGATCGTAGAGGTGAGCGTATGATCCCCCGTATTTTTTGGTGTTATGCGAGGCGGATGCCTTTGCGTGCGAAAGGACTTAGGTGGGATGTATGGCCTCTTCTCCAAGGGCGGAACGACTCCCACAGAAAACATACGCAAAGCATATGTCCGTAATGACGCCTAGACAGAACCCGAGCACAAAAAGTAAGCCATATACCGTTCGACCAATGAGAGTTAAAAACAACGAGCACGAAACGGGTGTGAGAGAATGAAAAAGAGATGTGCATGGGTTACAGACGACCCGCTCTATATCGATTATCATGATCATGAATGGGGGGTTCCTGTTTATGATGACCGCTTGTTGTTTGAATTTCTTATTCTTGAAGGTGTACAAGCAGGGTTAAGTTGGTATACGATTCTTAAAAAAAGGGAAAATTTCCGCAGAGCGTTTGACGGGTTCGATGCGCATAAAATCGCGCGTTACGATTCCCGTAAAGTCGAAGAGTTGTTATCCGATGAAGGGATCGTACGCAACAAACTGAAAATACTTGCTGCCATTGAAAATGCAAGAGCGTTTTTGCAAATCCAAGAAGAGTACGGATCGTTTAAAAATTACATATGGTCTTTTGTTGGCGGGAAACCTGTGATGAATCACTGGACAAGCCGTGAAGAAGTGCCCGTAAGTACTCCCCAGTCGGATGCAATGAGTAAAAATTTGAAAAAACGTGGTTTCAAGTTCGTTGGAACGACGATCTGTTACGCGTACATGCAGGCGACAGGAATGGTCATGGATCATACCACAGATTGTTTTCGCTATCATGAACTCAACAAACAGATATGAGTGAAGAAATCGGTTACTAATGACGCTCGATTCATCGGTTCCCCGTTTTCTGTCTCCGCTTTCTTGAGCTCACCTTACCTTGTTGGTTCGTTCTCTTTTTTTTCCACCCAGCCAGTAACAACCTTTTGACACGATTATACCCTCTGCCCTAGACTAGAATAGGGACTTTTAAGTGAGGTGTATAGGGATGGCAGGACATTCAAAGTGGAAAAACATTCAACATAGAAAAGGGAAACAAGACGCTATTCGAGGCAAGCTATTTACAAAAATTTCACGAGAAATTTTCAATGCGGCAAGGGCGGGAGGAGGAAATCCGGAAACGAACTTTCGTCTGCGCATGGCCTTGGAGAAAGCCAGAGAAGCCAACATGCCGTCTGACAACATCCAGCGGACCATTGACAAAGCGCTTGGGAACATTCCGGGTGTCACGTACGAAGAATTGATTTATGAAGGATATGGCCCCGGCGGTGTAGCCGTCATGGTGGAAGCGTTAACAGATAATCGAAATCGTACGGCTGCGGAAATCCGGCATATTTTTTCAAAACGTGGCGGCAATTTGGGGGAAACAGGATGTGTAAGCTGGATGTTCGAACGTAAAGGGATTCTTACAGTCAATAAGGAACAATCTCCTGTTTCTGAAGATGAACTCATGTTGATGGCACTGGAAGCGGGAGCGTCCGACTTTTCAGCGGATGATGACGAGTATGAAATCACGACTACGCCTGAAGAGTTTGCGGCAGTGCAAGAGGCTCTCACCAAAGAGGGGATTAAGTTTGAAGAAGCCACGGTTACGTTAATCCCGCAGAATACGTTGGAGCTGCGAGGAGAAGAGGCACAGAAGATGCTTCTCCTGTACGAGGCATTGGAAGAGCATGATGACGTTCAGGCAGTATATGCAAACTTTGAGATTCCCGATGAAGAATTGGAAACGTATTGATTCATTGCTAGGGTTACCATCTGCAATTCAATGACCAAGAAGAAACAGCAAGACAAGCCTCCGCGAAAAGGGGTAATGAATACTCCGCGCGGAGGTTTTTTGTATGATCCCAAGCGCAAAGCGATACATCCACCCAAGCACTCATTTTCAAAATAACCGTTCCAATTTCATTTTTGTATTATAACAGATGTTGACTAAATTCTTGTTGTTATAATATAATAAACACAACAAGGAACGGAGGGATCACACATGAAGATCGCAGAATTTTATGGTTGGACTCAACCATCTGTGGCGAAAAACTCGTCCACTTGTATCTGTGTTCAGTGTGGGGCAGAGTTTTCTGTTGAAGGCGAATCCGCTCACTATGAGTGCGAACGTTGTATAAGCGACCGTGACGAGTAAATTGGCTTATTTTATTCATAATCTTCCGAATAAAAAATCTTTTATGGAGGGATAAACGATGATTCAAAATAATATCAATACACAAACGGAAAATGAACCGACGATCCTTGAGCAAATCAACGATTATTACAGCCGAATGAACGGATAATTGTATGGGTTGTTTAGAAAATTGAAAGGAAGGGCAACAGGCAAGACCACTTCCCGATATGGAAGTGGTTTTCTTTTACTCATACGGTCGAGACTCTCAAATACGGATGACCAAACCAAATGAGGCATTATGGCTTACTAGCCAAATGCCTCATTTTATTCAATCAGTATGTGTATCATCCATCTTTCAAGATGATGTAGTTACAAATACAATCAATTTTTTGGGGATGCTCGTACATTATTAGAGACTCGATAGTTTCTGACCACAAGTACTGTTCATATTTCGATCGGAGGCGAGCAAATGAAAAATACTTGTCTTATCATTTTTTGCCCCAAATGCGGGGTTCCTTATAAAGTGCCCCCGCGAGTGGAAAAAAATTTGGCAGCCGCTTTACATGTACATTGCAAGTGTTGCAAGGTGAAATTTCCTATTGCGCGAACGCTTCGTGACTTTATCCGAAGACAGGAGAACGAATAAATATGTCAAGATATGTTTCATTTTGCACAAATTTAAAAAATGAGGATGTCGCGCGAAGATGGTGTAATGGTTTGGGATGGTTCCCTATTCATTACACCATCCGATTGGCGACATGTAAATAAATGGGAAAGGTTTTTATTCAAGAACCAGAGGCTTTGAAAATGGTCGGTTGAGAACTGTAGAAGAGAGCTTTGCTTCTCTTTTTGGATTTACGTTTTGACCGATTCAATTGTTGAAGAAAGTGTGAAGGAAAAGAGGAGGATGAGTTTTCGGCAGACGGAATCTCTGATCGTATGGGATTGAATGTTTGATGGCTATCTTCCGGGGAACGAACAGGAAATGTTGCGGAAGTCTCCCGGTGTTTCAAGTGTTTAAGCATCATGATGGGTTTGGTACGATTCCCTTTCTCAGTGAATGTCTTTTGATAGACTCGATTTGTATCATTGACTGTATCCTTTTGTTCCACAATCATTTCCTGAGCTTTGATAAAGTTCTGATGCTCTTCTCTCTCAGCCCGAATGTCTCCGTTTGTTTCCGCTGACGTTTCTTTTGAGATCATGTCAGGAGTTTTCTGTAAAATGGGTTCTTGAACGTGAGTAAAAACATCTTCATGAATAGGAGGATTGACACTATTCTCTTCTTTTCTGACCGGCTCTGTTGGAACCTTTTGCGAAGTCTTTTGTAATGACTTGCTGCGGACGCCGCGCACACTTTGAATGGTTTGCCGCTTGTCTTTCTCCGTCTTTGTGTTTAAACGTAAAGTGTTTGCTAAAACCGCAGACGTTTGTTGAACCGGCGGTTGCTGTTGCATACCATCGGAACTTTGAACAGGCTCTTGCTTTACCTGAGTGGGGGAAGACGATTCATTTTGCTCGTTTTTTATCGATTGTTTGATTGCGAGAACAGGTGAGACATTTTTTATTTGCTCCAGCTGATAATAGATCATTTCTTTCATATTGAGTACGATACAGACATGTTCGGTTGTCGCATATGATAAAACCCCTTCACGTGCGCCCTCACCGTTTTCGATTTTGACCATTCTTTTGCGAAGGGATGCGAGTAAGTCGGCAAACGTATCGGGGAAAGTCATATGAGATAATGGTAACGTTTCGGGAACATCTGTGATGTTGGCGGTAACAGATTTGATTTGGGAGAATGGATAATGAATCAATTGTCCCGTATCTGTATAGATGGTCGCGTAATCCTCTTGTATATTGATGAGTCGTCCCGCCAAGCCGACATCACCAGTTTGATCAAATCGCACGTGCGTGCCAATCAAGGACTCTAGTAGTGTCTGCAACGTTGTCATCCCCTTATTTATCTAGCCCTGCCAGAGTAATCACTTTTGGAGTGCTCGTTTTTTCTGCCGGAAGTTTCACTTCTCGCTTTGCCGGAAACATCGCTTTCCGAAAGCTCATTTAACCCGCGATCCTTTGAGCTATCCTGTGTCATTTCATTGGCTTGTTTGTTCTCATTTTTCTTCTCGTTTTGGTTATTGAAGATGCATGTTACACTGCGAATGTGGTAGATCGGGTAATACACAAAATCTTTCATTTGATGCAGGATTGTCACCGATCCATCTCCGACCTCAATCAAAACCCCTTGGATGACGTTGGGACCTCCATGATTGACGCGAATCAGACGATGTCTCAATTTCCTTAAAAGTTCTGTGAAGTCTTCCGCTTCTACCATAGGCAAGATATTCATATTCTTTTCTTCCATATTTACTTGATTCGCCTGGATTTCGGGAATCACCGGTTCAGATACCGTCTTGATGTGTCTCGATTGAACATATACATATCCGTTTTGTTCCGTTTCCAATATGAGAAATTCGGGACGGATGAAAACGAGCTTTCCTTCCAGCTTATCAGGGCCTCCACGTTCGACCTGCACCTTTTTTCCGATAGAATTCACTAAAAAGCTGAAATCCATAAAAAAACCCTCCTTCACATGATTCGCCCAGTTTTCACTAGGCACATTTCTTGAAGACAGACATACTATGAATTAGGCGATTCCGCTGCAAGACTTAACCAATATCGGTGATCGCCTTCATTTGATGTGCCGGTATCCTTACTACGTTTTCGCAAGGGGATGTCACCGCTTCTACGGAATCCTCGTTGCGTTGCGGAGGATACCGGAAATCTTTTTGTATCCGCAAAAACATGATGGTTCGTACGGAACTGCCGTTATCCAGTTGCAGTGCTCAACAAGTTTCGGACAATGAGCATCGGTCTGGGTTCTGAGTGGTTTTCAAAAAGTATTGCTCGATAAGCGCGAACGAGGCGTCAACCCCTTTCCAAAAGCTAATTCACCATATTCAGTGGACAATCGTATAAGTGATAGGGCAATCGTCTAACTTATCACAGGTTCAGTTTCCCTATACATACAGGTTCGGAAGATCCCATATGTTCCTCTTGTGAGCGAGAACATTCCCTCTCTAGGGAAACCTCACTGGTTCCTTTGTACTGCAACATATTCCACCTATATAGGAAGAGTTCTATTGAGATAAGAAGTTAGTGAATCTGCCTAGAGATGAACATCCGAATCTGAATCGGAAAAGGTGATCGATAGAAAAGAGGTGAGAGTGGAGTACGCTTTAGGATAGGTTCACGTATACATGCATTATAATTGCCATGAGTCAAATGAAAGGGGATGTCTAGGGCATGGTTGAAGATACAAAAGAAAGTTTGAAGTTCGAAGAATCAGGAATGCAAGCCATACTCACTCCATCCGCTTGAGGAAAAATCATTCCTTGAGAGAATCCCGGTAAATATATGTAATACTTCTGAAAAAGTACCGAGTTTCAAGGTCACGATGGAAAAGGGAACTAATGAGGAGGTGCATCGTATCATCATTGAGATACGATTTGCTTGATGTATGGAATGTATAACATCCGTTTCGCCGAAAGGATTCTGCAAACAAGTGCAATGAATAAAGAAAGCGTCCGTTCTGCCTATGGTTCCTGCAGAACGAACGCTTTTTTCGTAATAGCCAAAAAAAGAGGAAGAAGCTTGAAAGCCGCTTCTTCCTTCATGGCGGGAAATATCCTTGATTGGCTGAGATATACTACGCTTACTCTTTGCCTGTTGGAATGAGCAGAAGCGGAAAATGAGGAGGAATCTGCTTTTTCTTTACGCCTTAAGATTTGCCAGGCACTCTCGCAAATAGCGGTTACGATCCGCGACAAACTTAAGAATAAATTCGGGTTCCGTGTCGAATTTGCGAATGTCCTTTTGTTTATAAGGGTCAAGAAGAACAAAGGGGCGTAGGGCTGTATACATTGAGATTACTTTAGGTTCAAGAGCAGCTACTCTTTTTCGATTTACGTTTTGAACGATACAATTGTTGAAGTTTAAAGTGTGACTTGCTGCGAACGCCGCGCACACTTTGAATGGTTTACCGTTTGTCTTTCTCAGTCTTTGTGTTTGAACGTAAAGTGTTTGCTAAAGCCGCAGACGTTTGGTCTGTAATGTTGTCATCTATTTATCTAGCTCTGCCAGAGTAATCAATTTTGAAGCACTCGTTTCTTCTACTGGACGTTTCTCTTGCTTTGCCGGAAACATTACTTTCCGGAAGCTCATTTAACCCGCGATCCCTTGAGCTATCTTGTTTCATTTCATTTTGTTTGTTCTCATTTTTCTTATAGATGCATGTTACACTGCGAATGTGGTAGATCGGATAATGTACAAAATCTTTCATTTGATGCAGGATTGTCACCGATCCATCTCCGACCTCAATCAAAACCCCTTGGATGACGTTGGGACCTCCATGATTGACGCGAATCAGACGATGTCTCAATTTCCTTAAAAGTTCTGTGAAGTCTTCCGCTTCTACCATAGGCAGAATATTCTTTTCTTCCATATTCACTTGATTCGCTTGGATTTCGGGAATCACCGGTTCTGATACAGTCTTGATGTGTCTCGATTGAACATATACATACCCGTTTTGTTCCGTTTCCAATATGAGAAAGTCAGGACGGATGAAAACGAGCTTTCCTTCCAGCTTATCAGGGCCTCCACGTTCGACCTGTACCTTTTTTCCAATGGAATTCATTAAGAAGCTGAAATTCATAAAATAACCCTCCTTCACATGATTCGCCCAGTTTTCTCTAGGCACATTTCTTGATGCCATTCATACTATGAATTAGGTGATTCCGCTGCATGACTTAACCAATATCGGTGATCGCCTTCATTTGATGTGCCGGTATCCGTACGTTCTCGCAAGGGGATGTCACGACTTCTACGCGATCCTCGTTGCGTTGTGGAGGAAATCGGAAAACCTTTTGTATCCGCCAAAAACTTGATGGTTCGACGGAACTACCGTTATCCAGTTGCGGAGTTCAACAAGTTTCGGGCATCGAGTATGGGGACTGGGTTCTGACTGGGTTGATAAGCGAATGAGTGTCAACCCCTTTCCAAAAGCTAACTTACTATATTCAGTGGACAATCGTATAAGTGATAAGACAATCGTTTAACTGTTCAAAGGTGATCGATAGAAAATAGGTGAGAGTGGAGTACGCTTTAGGTCAGGGTTCACGTATACATGCATTATAATTGCCATGAGTCAAATGAAAGGGGATGTCAAATGCATGGTTGAAGATACAAAAGAAAGTTCGAAGTTCGCTGACTCTATAAAGGACCCGAAACATATGGACGAAGACAAATTTGATGAATTCCTGCAAAAATTGAAATACAGTTGGGTCCAGATCAATCGGGACGGTTCGGATCGTATAGAGGGGATGCTCATCAACTGTTTTGAAGATCATGTGATCGTGATCGATGAAACGGAAGAAGTTCGACCGATTCCCAAATCTCTGATTCGCAATATCAGCCCTGGACGTGCAAACGAAGATGACAAACCAACGTGGAATCGCATAGGAATTAAGAAGGATCAGGAATGCAAGCCATACCCGCATCCGCTTGAGGAACAATCATTCCTTGAGAGAATCCCGGTAAATATATGTAATACTTCTGAAAAAGTTCCGCGTTTCAACGTCACGATGGAAAAGGGAACTAATGAGGAGGTGCATCGTATCATCATTGAGATACGATTTGCTTGATGTATGGAATGTATAACATCCGTTTCGCCGAAAGGATTCTGCAAAAAAGTGCAATGAATAAAGAAAGCGTCCGTTCTGCCTATGGTTCCTGCAGAACGAACGCTTTTTTCGTAATAGCCAAAAAAAGAGGAAGAAGCTTGAAAGCCGCTTCTTCCTTCATGGCGGGAAATATCCTTGATTGGCTGAGATATACTACGCTTACTCTTTGCCTGTTGGAATGAGCAGAAGCGGAAAATGAGGAGGAATCTGCTTTTTCTTTACGCCTTAAGATTTGCCAGGCACTCTCGCAAATAGCGGTTACGATCCGCGACAAACTTAAGAATAAATTCGGGTTCCGTGTCGAATTTGCGAATGTCCTTTTGTTTATAAGGGTCAAGAAGAACAAAGGGGCGTAGGGCTGTATACATTGAGATTACTTTAGGTTCAAGGGCGGCTACAGTAAACTGTGTCTCCAGGATTTCCTCGAGCAATTGTTTATAACGCATGCGGAATGATGAGACATCGAGTATGCGGGCGGTAAGAGTGTTGTACCCTTCGATGGGGACATAGTCGTACTCCATGATCTTGCCATTACAATCACGTCCCCATGTGGCATCATAATCCCAGGGAATCATTTCGAATAAACCGGTTTCGTTGTTGCGATAGAGCGCATAGTTATGGATGAATCCATCAAAATTCTGGGTGCAAATCACCCCGATCAGCCAGCGTAGATACTTGTCCACAGCCACGTATTTAGTAATTTCTTTTCCAAAGTCCGCTCTGGGTATCGTATTGATTTTGTAAATCAGCTCTCGAAGATACCCGTCGTCCTCTTCGGTACCGCACTTTCGTTCGTATCCGGACTCCAACGATTTTTTGACATCATCATCGATAGGGCTGATCAACGAAAAGTTGGCATTGTCGTTGATCGCATAGTATATGGCCCCTTGCGGTAAACCTCTTCTTTTTAGAAACAGATCATCGACCGATTCCAGTTGAAGATAGATACCTGCTGGAGTTCCGTTCAACTTGAGGAAAATGTGTTGTGTTTCCGGGGATAACGTACCGATATCACGAAAAAAATCGAGGGAAAGTTTATTACGGATCATAGAAGGGTCAATATATTCGGCGTTGAGATGAATCTCCCTATTTCCTTGGAAAGTTTCAGGTTTTACAAATTTGAGATTATAAGATTTCTTGCGGAATTCGCGAATATGCGAACCACGATAGGCGATGTCGATAATATACTGATTTTTTCCCACTTTTAGTCTGGCAGGTAACGGGTCATCACACCAAATGTCTCTTCGCAGTTCTTGGAGGTCATAAGGATGAATGTAGAGGAAATAACTCGGAATTGCGACATGTTGAGAAGTATTCATCGTATTCCTCCTTTCTCTATAAAGACATCGCGTGATTTATAGTAATGCGGGAAGGGATGGATTGGTCACCATGCGGTGGAAAGAGACGCTGATTTTGTGCGAATGGGAACAGATGTCTATGGCAATGACTGTCGCTTTTCCGTAGGATATAACGAATAATTTTTTCCTGTAAGCTGAAGGGAAAGTGTTGATCGAACGGGGGTTGATGATCTCTACACGAAACCTTCTCTATACAGGTAAATAGTCATAAAAGAGGTGTTGATATGAAGACAATGAATCAAGAGGAGCTGCGTGAAGTCGTGCGTACGGCAGATGCGGAAGGATTGACGGACATGTATATGCGCCGTGATCCGGTCGAAGCCGAACTGGTTGCCGGTCCCCTTACCAGAGGACGCCGCACAGGTCGCAGCACAGGTCGCGGTACAGGACGCCGTACAGGTCGCGGTACAGGTCGCGGTACAGGACGTCGTACAGGACGCCGTAGCACAGGACGCCGTACAGGACGCCGTACAGGACGCCGTACAGGACGCCGTACAGGACGCCGTACAGGACGCCGTACAGGACGCCGTAGCACAGGACGCCGTAGCACAGGACGCCGTAGCACAGGACGCCGTAGCACAGGACGCCGTAGCACAGGACGCCGTAGCACAGGACGCCGTAGCACAGGACGCCGTACAGGACGCCGTACAGGACGCCGTACAGGACGCCGTACAGGACGCCGTACAGGACGCCGTACAGGACGCCGTACAGGACGCCGTACAGGACGCCGTACAGGACGCCGTACAGGACGCCGTACAGGACGCCGTACAGGACGCCGTACAGGACGCCGTAGCACAGGACGCCGCCGCACCACAGGACGCCGCCGCACCACAGGACGCCGCCGCACCACAGGACGCCGCCGTAGCACAGGACGCCGCCGTAGCACAGGACGCCGTACAGGACGCCGCCGTAGCACAGGACGCCGCCGTAGCACAGGACGCCGTAGCACAGGACGCCGCCGCACCACAGGTCGTCGTCGCACCACAGGTCGTCGTCGTACCACAGGTCGCCGCTAAAATTGCGACACAGGTCGCCGTACATTCGGGAGAGATATGTGTTCCGCACCTTTGAAAGGTGCGGATTTTTGTTCAATAAGTGAATCATTTTCGAATGGAAGGTCTGGGATCCAGAACAAATCAGAAAGACATACATACCTTAAATGATGAAGATGATTCATGATACGTGTCCCGAAATTCGGGAAAATCTTGATCTTACAATAAGGAAGGAGCCGAATGACTCATGCGTCGGTTGATGTGCAAGGGGAAGATCCACAGGGCAACTGTTACGGAGGCTGATTTGGATTATGTAGGAAGTATAACGATTGACTCCCTCTTAATGAAAGAAGCGAACATTCTCCCGTTCGAGATGGTGCAGATCACCAGCCTGAGAAATGCTACTCGCTGGAAAACATACGCTTTGCCTGCACCTGAAGGATCAGGAAAGATTTGTCTTAACGGTCCTCCTGCACATTTGTTTCACCCCGGAGATTTAGTCATCATCCTAAGCCTGGGAATCTTCGATGAAACGGAGATCGGAGAATTGAACCCCAAAGTCGTGTTTGTGAACACAGAAAACCACATCGTAAGGGTCGAGGAACATGATCTGTCGCTTGATTCGAGTGTGGGTGAAGAGAAACCATGAAAGAATAACGAACATTGTAATCCAAACATTGTAAGAGTAGCGAAGTACGGGGGTGTTTCGCTTTTTTGTGACGATCGAATCGTTATATAATATCAATCTAAGGGTCATACGAAACCATGGGGGGGATGATATGCGAAAGTTTCGAATGTACTTGGAGTTTACACGCAAGTCATTTCAGAGGTCTGCCGTCTATCGGTTTGATGCGTGGACTCGACTCTTGTCCAACCTCATGTTTCTTTTTATGTGGGGATTTATCTGGTACGGGCTATATGGAGGAGAAGAGACGGCCGGTGGAAAATCTTTCGACACGATGCTCAGTTATGTACTCATCAGTCAGATGTTGCAGGGATTACATGCGGCAGGGACTTCACTTTGGGAGATTCAGGAACGTGTCCGCAACGGTGACATCGCGATGGAATTGATGCGTCCTTTTGATTATCCGTTACGCGTCTTGTTTTCCGATCTGGGGAGCGTCGCTTTTCATTTCATTACGGCGATTGCCCCGCTGTATATCGTACTGTTCTTATGCTTCCATCCAGTTTTACCTTCTTCATTAAGCACATGGATCATCTTTATTCTCTCAGCGATTTTAGGTTATCTCATCCGTTACAGTATTGAATTGACATTCGGTCTGTTTACTTTTTGGCTCGTAGAAACTGGCGGGGTCGAAGATATTTTCTACTTTTCAGTTTCGTTGTTCTCAGGTGCAGTCGTGCCTCTTTGGTTTTTTCCTCCCGTGTTTGAACACATCGCCCGTTATCTCCCGGTTCAATGGATATTCGTTCGTGCCAAACGCGATTTTTGTTGGGCAACTGCGAGGGGCGGAGATCTTTCACGCGATCATGCTCCAGGCGTTCTGGTTGGTTGTTAACTATGCGATCATGCGTTTCGTGTGGAAGAAAGCTTCCTTAAAAGTTGTTGTTCAGGGAGGATGATGGCCATGATGTCATGGATTAAAGGGGCTCGTCTCTATTTCCATATGGTCTCAGCCAGTATTCGCGCACAAATGCAATACCGCTACGCGTTTGTCATGAACATTTTGGGATGGGCAATGAGTTATGCAGGTACGGCAGTTACCATGTGGACAGTCCTGTATCAATTTAAGACGCTGGATGGATGGACATTTTGGGAATTGCTGTTTCTTTTTGCATTGTCCGTTCTCTCTTGGGGTGTATGTGTTCTCTTCTTTTTTCATTTCCGCAGTCTTGACCAGTATATATGGAACGGCACGTTTGACCGTTTTCTTGTGCGGCCGATTCATCCTTTTTTCCACTTTATCGCCTTGAAGTTTGATGTGGGTGCGTTCGGACAATTATTCTTCAGTATCCTCGCGGTTTGGCTCTCCTATATAAAGCTCGGCTTGCATTGGCAGGTTGGGAGATGGCTTGTTTTTTTCGGAACTGTGTTTGGCGGTACGTTAATCCAAGGAGGGCTTTTGGTTTTGATTTCAGCATTAGCTTTCTGGACGACCCGCTCGGAACGTTTGTACTGGGTCGTCATGTTTCCAGCCAAAAGCATGGTGAGTTACCCGCTTTCCATTTACCCTCGTTTATTGCAGTGGTTTTTTATTCTCGTGGTTCCGTTCGCTTTTGTTAATTATTTTCCGGCCATGTTTTTGTTAAACAAAGTACATACGAAGATTTCCCTGTATCTAGGGATCTTGAGCCCGTTTGTCGGTATCGTTTTCTTTTGGTTGTGTTACCGTGTATGGATGACGGGATTGAATCGTTATAAAAGTGCGGGATCTTGAAAAACGAGTGTTGAAAAAAGGAGAGTGCGTGCAGGCGTGATCGAAGTCAAACATCTTTATAAGGAGTTCACCATCGTCAAAAGGCAGCCGGGGATGTGGGGAGCCCTACGCAGTCTCTTTCATAGGGAATATGTCACGAAGATGGCGGTCGAGGACATTTCATTCTCGATCGAAGAGGGGGAGATGGTGGGATATATCGGGCCGAACGGGGCAGGAAAATCCACCACGATCAAGATGCTGACGGGTATCCTTGTGCCTACATCAGGCGACGTAAGGGTGAATGGCATCATTCCTTACAAAGAACGACAGAAGAATGCAATGCAAATCGGAGTGGTGTTTGGTCAGCGGACGCAGTTATGGTGGGATCTGCCGACGATCGAATCATTCGAATTGCTGAAACAGGTGTATCAGATTCCCGATCAACGGTATCGGGAAAATATGAAGACCTTTTCGGAAATCCTGGGGCTTCATGAATTTTTTCAAACTCCTGTCCGGCAATTATCATTGGGACAGCGGATGAGGGCGGATATCGCTGCTTCTTTGTTGCATGATCCTAAAATTCTTTTCCTCGATGAACCGACGATCGGGTTGGATGTGGTCGCAAAAGAGAGCATGCGCACTTTCATTCAGGAGATCAATCGCGAACGCGGGGTGACCGTGATTTTGACGACGCACGATATGGCGGATATCGAGAAGCTTTGCCGGCGAATGATCCTGATTGATAAAGGACGCGTCATGTACGATGGCCCGCTGGCGAAGATTAAGGAATTGTACGGCACTTCGCGCGTGCTCATTGTGGAATTGGACGGTTATGTGGAAGTATTCTCCATTGAAGGGGCTGAAGTGATTAGGCGGGAAGGGAACCGTGTATGGTTGCAGTTTGACCGGAAGGAAGTCAGTGCCTCAGAACTCATTCAACGGATTTCAAGAAAGTACGAAATTACAGATGTAAACCTGGAGGAACCGGACATTGATACGATCGTACGGAGGATTTATCAGGAAGGATTGCCCGAGGATCATGCAATGGCTACAGTTAACACCAGAATATAAATATCACGATTCATTAAGGAACCCCTATAAACTCGGGGGTTCCCTTTTATCTACGTATCCAGGAGCGATTTCGCAGGGGAGCAGTCAGGAGGTTTGATATCCGTCACGCGCGAAAGTTTTGTGAGATAATAACATTCCTCTCGCAACATGTGATCGGGCAAGATCGGAGACAATGCGCCTAATGTTTGATTGTTTAGCCTCGTCTCTTCGATCTCCCGTAAAAACCTGTTGAACAGAAGAATCTCTACTTCGACTTCTTTGTTAAAACGATCTAATGCAGGGAATTCTCTCAAGTGTGTGCGCAAATAACTGGCAAGTTCAATCGCTTTCAAATAATATTCATCAAAATGTTTCGTGAACGTTTTGCTCTTCTCGATCATCCTCTTCTCCGCCATATCGAGTGAAGCGGCGATCGCATCGGAATGACCGGAAGCGTCGGGGAGCCAAAGCAGATGGTGATGAACGGCATGATAGCTTGGGGGGATTTGTCCAGACAGCAGGGAGTTTAAGATGCGCATGTATTCTTCAAGCTCGTTCACCATATGGTTTAGGAAAGTGGGAGGTAAACTAAAGCTGATGTGTCCTTGCAGATGTCTGCGGATGAGATGCAGTTTAAATTCCCGCAGTTCCTGAACATAGCGATGGGCTTGTTCATTAAGGGCAATGACCTCTTCCTCTGATGAGACCTGTTGGGACTGGCTCAATAACGAATCAAACAGATGAAAGAATTGTTCCGCGCGTTGTATCTCTAAGTTTTCTCTTGGTGACAATCCATCGAGTATAAAGCGTGAGTGATCCTCGAGAACGCGCAGCCAAAAGCGATGTTCAAACGCTGCCTCGCTTACATAATCCCTGTTCAAATAGATCCTCCTTTCTTCTCAGAACCAACCTATGTGCGTTTGCCTGGAAGAGTGCATGGAATTTCCCCATACCACGAGAGGCACCATCAAAGGATGAACAGTTCTTTGTGCGGAAGATAGTACAAAGTCTGCCACAAGAATCGGAGTGACTTTTGGGTGGGCGTAATGCTCTGCGTGAGACAACGACTTTGGAGGATGTTTCGGGACATGTGATCATATTCCGTGCGAGACAAGTTTCTTGTGAGGAAAGAGATGTTTGAGGCTGCCATCAGAAACGGAGTGGCTTTTGGTGGGCGTAATGCTTTGCGTGAGACAGCGACGGAGGTCGTCTCGCAAAATTTTGATTATATTCCGTGAGAGATAAGTTTCTTGTGAGGAAAAGAAGTTTGATGCTGCCATAAGAAACGGAATGGCTTTTGGGTGGGTTGTATCGCTTTGCGGCGAAGAGGTGAGTTGAAGGTCGTTCCGCTTCCTTTATACGTAAAGAGGCAAATGCTTTGCGCGTAATAGCGACTTTGGAGGTCGTCTTGCAACATTTGTATATGATTCCATGCAAGACGACCTCCACGGAGCATGAGCGCAAAGCATTTGCCTCATTGAACGACCTTCATCGAACCCAAGCGCAAAGCGATACACCCACCCAAGCACTGATTTTCAATGTGACCAGCACCAATGATTCTTAACTTTTTACATTAATCCTTCGATTCCTCATCGCTTGTAGATACCACGAGATGTAGACCGCTTATTTCCTCGTTTTCCACTAAATGTTTAAGCATTGAAATCTTATTGTCCCAAAAACGTTCATAAAAGGAAAGCCACTGCTTCAGTTCGAGCAGCGGCTCCGGCTGGAGCCTGTATCGCTTCTCCCGCCCCACTTTCTGCTCCCTGACAAGTCCTGCTTCCGACAAAATACGAAGATGCTTGGAAACAGCCGTACGAGTCATGGGAAAATGCCTGCTTATAACGGTAACGGACATTTCCTTATCTGCAAGCAGTCTCAATAGCTCGCGACGGGTCGGATCGGCAATTGCCTGAAAGACGTCATACTTAGGCAAGGCAGAGCCCATCTATGCCTCAACCACCTTGCGGAGATTAACGTTAATAAGCGGATCCCAACCATTGTCCATCCTGTCACGTACCACTGAATGTTTTTCTGACACTCTTGGAATCAACTCATAAGGTTCGCCCCAACCGGAATGAATGAGGGTAAATTGCGTTTTTCCTTCTAGCTCCTTTAATTCAAAAGTAACGCGCCAACCGAATGTATCCCAAGCAAAGGAAAGGCGGTTAGGAGGATCAAGTTCCAGCACTTTGCAAGGTACGGGTCCGAAAGGCGTTTGCAAAGTGAAAGCATGTCCTATTTCTTGCTGAAAATCATTTGGCATAAACCATGCGGCAATTCCTTCCGAAGTCGAGACTGCTTCCCATACTTTCTGAATCGGCGCATGAAATATGGCCGTTTTACGAATATCAGGCAACGTACCCTTACGATTTCCTTCCATTTTTAAACCTCCACATCAAATTAAATAAAACCAAAAGGTTTCATATCCAAATAATAAGAAACCTTTTGGTTTCATGTCAAGACTGTTAGCAAAATGAGTCTATTTGGGATAGAAGGAGCAAATTGAAAAGGATCTTGAAACACTCGTGCTATATGCGCCCTTGGGATTGACTTGATTTTAATCGAACGATCATTTAATATTGGAGGCATGAGACATAAAGATGAACATAAAAACGAAAGCATTTTTAATGCAGCTATCCAGCTTATAAATGAACTTGGTCTTGCCGAAACTTCTATGTCGAAGATCGCTAAGAAAGCCAACGTATCTGCTTCAACTATTTACGTTTATTTTGAGAATAAGGAGGATTTGATTAACAAACTGTATTTGAGTATTAAAAAGCAGATGAGTCTAGAAATTTTCCATAACTTCGATGATTCAACTCCATTACAAACAGCATTTGAAACCATTTTAAGAAAATTTGTTGATTTTATCTTGAACAACAAAGATTACTTTTTATTTATTGAGCAGTTTGGAAATTCCCCTCTCCTTCATAAATTATCTCGTAAAGAAGCAACAGAATTGTTTGAACCGATTTACAGCTTATTTGAAAAAGGGAAGAAACAAGGTGTTTTCAAACAAGTTGATACAAATCTGCTGGTTATCTTTACATTTAACCCGGTCATGCAATTTGCTAAAGAACATTTTAATGGGAAATCTGAATTGAATCAGGATAATTTAAAGGAAATTATTCAAATGAGTTGGGATGCTGTAAAAGCTTAAGAATCCATCAAGACTTTTCATCAGAGGGAGCAAATGGTTATATTTTGGAACAAGAATTAACTCCGTTACGTTAGAAAAAAAACCTGCTACCTCTGATTTTAATAATATCTTGATTATAATCGAATGATCGTTTAATATAAAAAACAAGCACGTTAAATTTGAAACATATGTATGGGATTAATTTTTTTAAAACATAAATAAACGAACATTCGTTTTTAAAGGTGGTGGTGCCCATTAAAAAATGCCTTCAGTAGCCATGCTAATAAAGCTAAAGGTCTTTACAAAATAGGACAAACTAACAACATTGATGAATACCATTCAGAAAGAGGTTAGAAAATGAACGCAAAATATAGCAACTTATTTGAACCCTTTACATTTAGAAATGGAATATCTATTAGAAATAGAGTAGTTATGGCACCTATGACTACTTGGTCAGCTAATGACGATTTAACCATCTCAGATGCTGAAGATAAATATTATCGACGTAGGGTAAATGGTGTCGGCCTCGTTATTACAGGTTGTACTCATGTTACTCCTAATGGAATTGGTTTCACGAATGAATTTGCCGCATATGATGATAAATTTATACCGAGTTTACGGAAATTGGCTGAAGCTGCAAAAAGCGGGGGAGCTCCTGCGGTACTGCAAATTTTCCATGCAGGTAACAAAGCAGTACCGGATCTTATTCCGAATGCAGATGTAGTCAGTGCAAGCGCATTGGAGACAGAAGCTACTGCATTTACTCAGGGCAACGTAAAACCCCGAGCATTATCACATGAAGAAATTTTGGACATGATTCATGCGTTTGGCGAAGCAACGAGACGAGCGATTGAAGCAGGGTTTGACGGTGTTGAAATTCATGGCGCCCATGGATTTTTAATTCAAAATTTCTTGTCTCCGTTTTTTAACAGACGAGAGGACCAATGGGGTGGATCGCTAGAAAATCGCTTACGTTTTCCACTGGCAGTCGTTCAAGAAGTTAAGAAAGTCATTGAAAAACATGCGACAAAACCATTTATTCTAGGATACAGATTATCTCCTGACGAACCACAAGAAGGCGGATTACGAATAAAAGATACCTATGAACTAATTGAACGCCTGATTGAACTTGATGTAGATTATGTACATATTTCATTGGCCAATGCGCTTGTCTCAAAGCCAGTAGACAGTCAAGATAATAAAACATACCTTGAATTGATTCTTGAGAGTGTAAATGGCAGAGTACCTGTGTTGGCTGCGGGTTCAATGAGAACGCCAGATGAAGTAGCAAAAGCGTTAGAATTAGGGTTATCTCTAGCTGCTATTGGTCAAGCGTTAATCATGAATCCTGAATGGGTTGAAATGGTCGCAAATGGACGTGAGAGTGAAATCGATACGGAGTTGAAAGTTTCGAAGATAAACCAACTCGATATTCCGGAAAAACTTTGGAATGTAATTGAAGCAACGCCAGGTTGGTTTGCGATAAGTAAAGAAAACGTCCCTTTAGGAAAGGATTGAATAGTTTAGTTTATTGCGACCAGTAGGCAACTAATTCAAGCCAAGAACTTCGAGACGCGGTTTGGATTTGCTGTGTTGTTCAAATACTTCCAGCATGAGGCCCGGTTTCCTGACAGCGCTGAAGATGTTCCTCTTCCTGTGATTGAGTTCTTGGCCATACATTTAAGAGGGGGAGTACCAACAAAACACGGAAAACATATGATAATACAAATTGTGGAAATAAAAAGCTGATTATTTCTACGCTAAGTAAGAAATAACCAGCTTTTTAGATTATTATTGACTTCTTGGATCAATCCCTATTCCTGCAATACTTTTACTGCCTCAGCAAGATAAACGGTGTTCCATGTCTTACGGCATAAGGGCTAGGAATAATGCAAAAGGCTCAGACACCAATAAATCGTTTGCACAATATGTGGAATCCTTCGTAACACGGTTAGATACATTGACTCTTCGCCCGGTTTTATAGTAGCATGACTTTGATTTAATAGACGGTAGTCGAGAAAGAGGAATCGTTACATGAAAAAAATCTATATCATACATGAAAATCGCGAATGGACCATACATCTGACAAGGAGATTGGATGAATTAAAGCTTCCTTATGAAGAATGGTTTTTGGACAAGGGAATCATTGATCTAACAACAGTTCCCCCAGAGGGAGTTTTCTACAACCGTATGAGCGCCTCTTCTCATACCCGTGATCATCGGTACGCGCCTGAGTTGACAGGAGCCGTTCTGGCTTGGTTAGAAAGACATGGCAGAAAGGTTTTCAACGGAAGCCGGGCTTTGCAACTTGAAGTAAGCAAAGTTGCGCAATACATGGCGCTTAATGTTTACGGAATTCGCACGCCAAAAACCATTGCGGCCGTTGGAAAAGAGCAGATTTTGGAGGCCGCCAAAAGATTTGAAGGGCAATCCTTCATTACCAAACATAACCGCGCAGGCAAAGGTTTAGGAGTGCAATTATTCCACTCCTTTGAAAGCCTAAAGGAATATGTGGAGGGTCCTGCATTCGAAGAGCCGGTGGACGGGATTACATTGGTTCAGGAGTATATTCAAGCGCCGGAGCCATATATTACCCGGTGTGAATTTGTCGGCGGCAAATTTCTTTATGCTGTCCGAGTTGATACTTCGGCAGGTTTTGAACTGTGTCCCGCTGATGCCTGTCAGATTGGAGACATGTTCTGTCCTGTAGGAGAGCAGGTTCCTACAAAACCTAAATTTCAAATTATCGAGGGATTTGACGACCCAATCCTCCAACAATATGAAAAATTCCTGGCGGACAACAACATTCACATTGCAGGTATCGAATTTATCCGTAATAAAGACGGAGAAATCTTCACTTATGATGTGAACACCAATACGAATTACAATTCGGAAGCTGAAGCGAAAGCAGAAAAGTTTGGCATGCTTGCAATCGCCAAATTTTTGGGGGAAGAGTTGGAGAAACTGTGAAACGATTTCTCGAAGATACGTTCGACTAAACTTTCCAGCAGGTTTTTATTTTTGCAAAGGATTTAGCGTTCGATCTTCGCTTATCACTCCAATGAATGTGTTCAAAAATGGGTTGACCGAGCTGGGGAAACGGCTATTGAAAGGGAATTTCAATTGATAAAGAATAGGTTGTTGAATCAAAAAAGGGGACCGGTTTCGTACGGTTCCCCTTTATCGTTTCGCCATGTGTAATACTTTCGGGTTGTCAAGAAAGGCTTCCACTATGTTCCGCCTTACATCATTGGCTCCACTTCGAATGGACTTTCTCGTTTAGACGATGGTTACGCGATACTCCCTCAACCACGTGTCGATTTGTCCCAGGTAAGCAAACAATTGCGGTGCGTTCATCAACTGGCCGAACCAGGGGATGTTCGTTTCTCTGTCACACTCCTTGGCGAATGTACGGACCGCTTCTGCATCGATCAATGGAAGAAGAGGCGATGCGGGGTCTTCAAGGATCTGAAGCGCCCATTCCTTGCAGGCTGCCAGAAATGCAGGATTGTGTGTCTTCGGATAAGGGCTTTTCTTGCGCGTGAGCACATCATCCGGCAGAATCCCTTTTAATGCCCTGCGCAAAATTCCTTTTGCCTGGTGGTCACAACTTTTGAACTCCCACGGGACATTCCACATATATTCAACAAGACGGTGGTCGCAAAACGGAACGCGGATTTCCAGGCCTACAGCCATGCTCATTCGGTCTTTGCGGTCGAGGAGGGTGGGCATCCAACGGGTCAGGTTGAGATAGAACATCTCGCGCATGCGTGCCTCTTTTACGTTTTCCCCTTTCAATCGGGGCACTTCGGCCAAAGCCTGATCGTATCGTTCCGCCACATATTCTTCGGGATGAATGTGTTCCTTGAGTTCAGGAGAAAAGAAACGGACACGTTCATGTAGAAAACGAGACCAAGGGAACGTATTCGCCGATAACATTTCTTCTCGGTGAAACCAGGGGTACCCGCCGAACACTTCATCGGCACATTCGCCGGACAAAGCGACAGTGGCCTCTTTTTTAATCTCATGGGAGAACAAGAGCAAAGAGCTGTCAACGTCGGTCATGCCAGGGAGATCGCGGGCGAAGACGGCGGTTTTTAATGATTCTACCAATTCTGGCGTATCGATTTGAATCGAGTGGTGTATGGTCCCTAAATACTCGGACACACGTTTGACCCAAGGCGCATCTGGATCGGGTTGAAATTGGTTCATGCGGAAATGGATATCATTATCCACGTAGTCGACTGAGTAGCTATGAAGCGGTTCCTGTCCCGAACGAAGAAACGCATGATGGGCGAATGCAGTGATCGTGCTTGAGTCAAGCCCGCCGGAAAGCAATGTACATACGGGAACGTCTGAAACCAACTGGCGTACGATGGCGTCCTGAAGCAAATCGCGAACCTTCTCTACTGTCGTCTCCAAATCATCCGTATGGGGCTCGCTCTTGAGCTCCCAGTATTGATACAATTGAGCACCGTTTCGGTTATAGAAGCAACTATACCCAGGCTTCAACTCGGCGATACCGCGGAATACCCCGTGACCGGGTGTACGAGCGGGGCCAAGTGCTAAAATCTCGGCTAATCCTTCCGCATCGACTTCCGGTTGTACGGACGGGTGGGCGAGGAGCGCTTTGATTTCTGATGCAAATAAGAAGGCACTGCCGCGTTGGGCATAGAAAAGCGGTTTAACCCCGAGACGGTCGCGTGCTAGAAAGAGCGTCTGCTCTTTTTCTTCCCAGATGGCGAAAGCGAAGATTCCGTTCAGGCGTTCTACGCACGCTTTTCCCCATTCCACATAGGAATGTAACAGGACTTCCGTATCCGAATGGGAACGGAATGTGTGACCGCGTGCGAGCAGTTCTTTCCGCAAATCTTCCGTATTGTATAATTCCCCGTTATAGACCATCACATAGGTGCGGTCGCCAAACCGACGAATCATAGGCTGCCCACCGCCTTCCGGATCAACGACGATCAGACGGCGGTGTCCGAAAGCGGCATACTTGGAATACCAACTTCCAAATGCATCAGGACCTCTGTTTGTCAGTGTATCGGTCATCTCTCTGATGAGAGCTTGTTGATGACGCAAATCTTTATCCCAATCAATCCAACCTACGATTCCACACATTGTCTTTTACCTCCCGCTGTAAAATTCTTTACAGGATCGATTCAAATACGATACTGAGTACACATCTGTGCGATCGCCCAGGATACAATACTGTATGCAGAAAGAAAAAAATGTGCCTATGTGACCTAGAGTTGTTCTTTTCGGAGTGATTGACCGTATGAGCTTCATTTTGCGAATGAATGAAAAAAGTGTTGACCCTCTCGAAAAAAGGTGATACGATTCTGTCATAAAACCAAGTATTCTTATCGAAATAATAAAATAGTCCACCGGACAACCGGAGACACGATCTCGGCCGAGGTTCGAGTGGGCTTTCATTCCCAGTCGACCGAACTGGGTTTTTTTATGAACCAAGGTTTATAGATTATCTGAATGGGTTTTTGACGCTTACTTGAGTCGCAGATTGGTTACGAAGAGAGGTGTATACCATTGGAAAAACAGATGACGATTCACAGTCATGATTTGGATCTTGCGGCGACGATTCATTTTCCTTCGTGCAAGAGAGACAGGGCGATCAGACAACCGTCTCAATACCCCTTGATCATCATATGCCATGGGTTTGTGGGGAGCCGTATCGGTGTCAACCGGTTATTTGTCAAAGCGGCCAGGGAACTGAGCGATGCCGGTTTTGCGGTTTTGCGCTTTGATTACGGGGGATGTGGCGAGAGTACGGGGGATTATGGCGCTGGAGGCTTGGAAGCGTTGATTGAACAAACGCGTCACGTGATTGATTACGGCTTAGAGATTGAAGGGGTGGATCCGGAGGGAGTGATTCTGTTAGGCCACAGCCTGGGAGGGGCCGTTTCCATACTCACTGCCGGGGTCGATCCACGGGTGAAAACCCTCGTTTTGTGGTCGGCTGTCGCTCATCCGTTTCATGATATCGTCAGGATTGTAGGAAAGAAGGCATATGAGGAATCGGTACGCTCCGGAGCTGTTGATTATTTAGGGTATTCTTTGTCGACCAACTTTTTTGCTTCTCTGTCTCGTTACCATCCTTTTCAACAAGCAAAACATTTTACGGGAGATGTTTTGTTGATCCACGGAAGTCATGATGAAGTGATTCCGGTGGAGTATTGCTTTCTCTACCAAAAATTATTCGCTTTAAGAAAAGTGAACAGCCATTGTGAAAAAGAGATTATTCATCAAGCGGATCATACGTTTTCTTCAATCGATAGCACCGATCGATTGCTGAGGAAGACGCGGGATTGGCTCTCGCATGTACACAAAGGCGTGAGAGCAGTCTATGATCCGTTGCCGATCGGACATCCGAAGGCACCTGATGTTTCGTGAAAAAACGCGAGCATACAGGTGCCTCTTTCTTTTTCGTTTCACTTTGGCTAGGGAGGGATTCACATGATCAGATTGGAAAACGTGTCGAAAACCTATTTTACAGAGAAAGGTGCGTTTCAAGCGGTGACGGCCATGAATCTTTCCGTGGAAGAAGGCGATATATACGGCATTATCGGATTCAGTGGCGCAGGGAAATCTACCTTATTACGAATGATCAATCTTTTAGAGAGGCCCACACACGGGAAGGTCATCGTAGACGGAAAAGATTTAACCAGCCTTTCACCGAGAGAGCTTCGCCGCGTAAGGCAATCGATTGGAATGATTTTTCAACACTTTCATTTGTTGAGCAACCGAACGGTAGCGGAAAATGTGGAGTTTGCCCTTGAAATTTCAAAGATTGGAAAAAAGGAACGACAAGAAAGAGTCCAGGAATTGTTGCACGTGGTCGGGCTGGAAAGTAAAGCTTCAAGTTATCCTTCACGGTTGAGTGGAGGGCAAAAACAGCGGGTTGCCATCGCGCGAGCCTTGGCCAATCGTCCGAAAGTGCTCCTTTGCGACGAGCCTACATCCGCACTTGACCCGCAAACGACAACATCGATTCTTTCCTTGTTACAAGAGATTAACAGAATCTACAAAGTGACCATCTTGCTGGTAACGCATGAGATGGAAGTCGTAAAAACAATATGTAATAAAGTTGCTGTTATGGAGAATGGCCATTTGATTGAAGAATTGCACCTTGCGGACAAACCGATTTCGGTCAAGTCTTATTTGGGCCAAATATTGTTGGCAGATCCGAATGGAAAAAGGATTCGGGAGGAAGCGGCTTATGTTTAACAATCTCACTTCTTTACTTCCCGATTTTTGGATATCTATTGGTCAAACCTTCATCATGTTAGGAATTTCGGTGGGTTCGGCAGTATTCGTCGGCACACCATTGGGAATTCTTTTTTTCTTTACGGATCGCGGTCAAATTTTTGAACATAAAGTGATTCACCGTGTGATCGATTATGTGGTGAATACCGTGCGCTCTATGCCGTTTGTGATTCTATTAGTAGCTTTGATCCCGCTCACCCGATGGGTCGTTGGTACTACGATCGGACCTGTAGCAGCCGCAGTTCCTTTATCGATAGCGGCAATCCCGTATTTTGCCCGTTTGGTTGAACAATCTTTAAGAGAGGTTCCTAAAGGGGTCATAGAGGCGGCTGTAGCCATGGGAGCATCGCCTTTAGAAATCATCTGGAAGGTACTGCTGAACGAGGCTCGCTCCAGTCTTATATCGGCATTGACCGTGACCACCATCAGCATGCTTTCTTATTCGGCGATGGCGGGAACGGTCGGAGGAATCGGAGACTTGGCGATCCGCTTTGGATATTATCGCTTCCAGACCGAAGTGATGGTCTCAACAGTGATCATATTGATCCTATTGGTTCAGATCATTCAATTCATCGGAAGCAGGATCGCACATGTTCTGGATAAAAGATAGGGGGCTTCTACATGAGAAAAAAGTTACTTTTCGTTCTTACCACCCTGTCCTTGGCCCTATTCTTATCGGCTTGCGGAGGGACGACGACGGGGACTTCCATATCATCGACGAATAAAGAAGCGGTTCCAAACGATAAAAAAGTGATTAAAATCGGTGCCACGGCAGGTCCTTATAGTGACCAAATCAGGAAAGGGATTCAACCCGCATTAGAAAAAAAGGGGTATAAGGTAGAACTTGTAGAGTTCAATGATTATGTTCAACCCAATCTCGCGCTGGTAAACGGTTCGATTGATGCCAACGTCTTTCAAAATACGACTTATCTAGAGAATTTCATTAAGGAACATCATGTGGATCTGACGGGGGTGATTCCCATCCCGACCGTACCGATGGGGTTATATTCCAAAAAACATCATTCACTGGATGAAGTAAAGGAAGGAACAAGAATATCCATACCAAACGATCCTACGAATGAAGCCCGCGCCTTAGGCATGTTGCAGAAGTTTGGTTTGATCAAGTTGAAACCGGATGCCGATGTTCTGCATGCATCGGAGAAAGATATTATAGAAAACCCGAAAAAAATAGAAATGGTACCGCTTGAAGCCGCTCAGCTTCCACGTTCCTTGGAAGATGTCGATTTTGCGCTTGTGAACGGGAACTATGCGCTCGCATCCGGGTGGAAGCTGACAGATGCCATCAAACTGGAACAGACACCGAAAAACTATATCATTGTCCTAACCGTGCGTACGCAGGATAAAAATCAACCGTTTGTGAAAGACCCTGTAGAGGCATACCAGTCGAAAGAATTTAACGAATTGATCGATAAGGAATTTCAAGGATTTATTAAACCTTAATGGGTTCATGCCGACTCTGCGAAGAGAGGCAACTGGCAAATGGAGGGATGTGTCGGTTGTCTCTTTTTATATTTGGAAAGGAGAAGACAAATGAGTAGTACAGGCGAACGATTTCTCAACAGTTTACGGGATGGCCGCAATGTGTGGTTAGACGGTACCCGAGTGGAAAATGTCGTTGAACATCCAGCTTTTCAAGGAACGCTTACTACCTTGAAACACTTGTTTGATACCCTGGATGATTGTGAAACGCGTTATCAAGTCGGTTTTCCGAGTCCATTGTCAGGAGAATACGTGCATAACGCCTTTCTCGTACCAACATGTACAGATGATCTCAAAAGGCGTACAACCGCTTTTGAGATTTGGGACAGGAAAACAAACGGGGTCATGAGCCGGCTCTCGGAGTACGCGCGTTCCCTTGTCACCGGATGGTATGCGGCAAGAGAGAGATACCGGGCGTTTGACAAACAGTTTTCCGAGAAAATCACCAGATATTATGAACAAGCGCGTGATCACCATCGGTTTGTGACGACGGCTCTGTTGGATCCACAGATTGACCGTTCAAGAGGGACCTCAGAACAGATAGATCCTGATGCCGTCCTGCGCATTGTCAAAAAGACACAAGACGGAGTGATTGTGCGCGGAGCGAAAATGATCGCTACCGCTGCTCCCTATACACATGATTTTTTGGTATTCCCGTTCCACCGGATTCAACAGGATGATCTTGCGCATGCTCACATGATGATCATCCCCGCGAATACACCGGGTCTGCACATTGTTTGCCGGGAATCGTTTGCATCCGATCAAGCGGAGGACCATCCTTTGAGTAACCGGTATGAAGAAATGGATGCCATTTTATTGTTCGATGATGCTTTTGTCCCGTGGGAGCGCGTATTGTTATGCGACGATCCGGAAGCTGTCTGGAAATTACGTATGGATGAGACAGCCAACAGTCTGGCCTATCATTCCACAGTGGTTCGATTGCTGGTGAAACTTGAATTTGTTGCGGGTGTGGCGTTCGCTATTGCTGATGTAATCGGAGCGAATCATCATCTCCATGTTCAGGAGAAGTTGGGGGAATTGGTCATTCAATTGGAGGTGATCCAATCTCTGTTGCATGCATCAGAGGCAGGGGCCAAGCCGGATGAATTCGGTACATGGATCCCCGATTTGACACCGATTGAAACAGCCCGGAATTTAGGGCCGAGGTACTATCCGCGTGCGATTGAAATTCTGCAGCAGATCGGGGCCGGCGGCTTTATTCAGGTACCTTCGAAAATCGAGCAAATTCATGGTGAACTCTCCGCTTTGATCAACAAATATTATCGCGGCGCGAAAGCAGATGCCGAGAGTCGCATCCGTCTCTTCAAACTGGCATGGGACCTGATCGGCAGTCCGTTAGGTTCCCGGCACGAATTGTATGAACGTTTTTATCTGGGGGATCCCGTACGGACCTATGCGAATCAATATGTGAACTACAAGAAGGGGCATCTCGAACAGCGGTTGCGTGATTTTTGGAAATTAACCGAACAAAAGGAGGATTCACAAGTTGAGCGCAAGTCAGCGTTACCGATCTCGATTACAAGATAACAGAAATGTCTGGTTGAACGGAAAGCGAGTCCAGGACATCGCACGGCACCCGGCCTTTCAAGCTTCCTTGCTGGATTTGCAAGACCATCCCGACACGAAGGATGAACTCACATTTTTGACACCCGACTCAGGGGTGGCGGCCCATCTCGCTTTTCTGGTTCCTTACAGTAAGGAAGATTTGAAGCGCAAAGAGCGCGCTTATCAAATATGGAGTGACGCCACGTTTGGCATGATGAGCCGTTTATCCGATTACTCCAGATCATTGTTGACCGGCTGGTATGCCCGTCGTCATCGACTCGGAGGAAAGGATGATCAATTCGCGCAAAAAATCGAGCGCTACTATGAAATCAGCCGCGATCAAGATTGGTTGTCCACGACTGCACTGCATGATCCGCAGATTGACCGGACCAAACTCTCCTCCGAATTTGACGACCCGTACACTCATCTGCGGATCGTCAGAGAGACGGAAGATGGAATCATTGTACGGGGTGCAAAAATGATCGCTACTGGGGCTCCCTATTTTGACGAAATTTTTGTTTATCCTTTTCACCGTCGTTCGCAAGGCGACGAGCGTTACGCCTCGATGTTTGCTGTATCTGTGTCCACTCCGGGGGTTCATCTCGTTTGCCGGGAGTCGTTTGCATCTGATCAAGAGCAGGACCATCCGTTAAGTTCTCAATTTGAGGAGATGGACGCAGTCGTTATTTTCGATGATGCTTTGATTCCTTGGGAACGGGTGTTTATTAAAGAGGATCCGGAAGCCGTTTGGACCATGCGGCAGGACCCTGTGGTCACAGCATTGAGCCAACAACCCACTGTTGTCCGATTGCTTAGCAAGTTAGAATTCATCGCTGCCATCGGTCATGAACTTGCGAAAACGATTGGAGCCGACCGGTTTTTGCATGTACAAGAAAAGTTAGGCGAACTGATCATTCAGGTTGAAACGATCAAGTCTTTGCTTTTGTACGCTCATGACCAGGCGCAACCGACTGTGGACGGCGTTTGGATTCCTGCGGTTGAACCTCTCACCACGGCCCGCAACCTGGGCTCACGATATTACCCTCGTGCTATTGAAATCTTGCAGCAAATTGGAGCCGGCGGATTTATCCAAGTGCCTTCAAGCCTATCCGAACTTTCGGGACCGATCGGAACTTTTGTTGAACGGTATTACCGGGGGACGGAAACGTCAGCTGAGCAACGGATCAAGCTGTTTAAATTGGCCTGGGATCTGATCGGAAGCTCATTTGCCTCCAGACATGAGCTGTATGAACGATTCTATTCAGGAGATCCTGTCCGGTCTTATGCCATCCAGTATGCCAATTACGACAAAGACCCGCTGGTGGAACAAGTATGGCAACTCGCGAAATCGAACACAAGGAGAGAATCGTCATGAAGATGAAATTTGCCATATGGGGCTCCAACATTTCAGGAGGATTCCTTCGCTCCCATGTTGAACAGGAGACTGATGGCAGTTTCGCCTACAACCTTCGTTTAACCCAATTGGCCGATCAATTAGGCATCGATTTCATCCTCTTTCCTACCCGCTATAAAGGAGGATTGGGGGGCAGTCATGTTCACGGAGGACAACTGGATTCTCTGACGATTGTAGGTCCTTTAGCCGTTACCACAGAACGCATTCATTTTATCTCTGCAGTTTTGCCAAGTTTCATGCCCCCTGTGACATTGGCGAAAATCGGCGCTACATTGGATCACATCAGCAACGGTCGTTGGCATATGAATTTAGTCAGCGGTTGGTTTCGGGAAGAACAGGAAATGTTCGGAATATCCTGGGCCGATCATACGGAACGATATAAACGTTCAGAAGAATATTTGCAAGTGGTCAAAGGGTTGTGGGGAAATGTCGAATTTTCCTTCCGGGGGCGTTATTACGAAATTCGCGGAGGAAGTATGCAGCCATCCCCCATTCAAAAACCTTATCCATCCATTTTTCAGGGTGGGAACTCGGAAGAGGCTCAGGAAATGGCGGGTCGACACTCCGATTGGTACTTCATGAATGGAGCGCCTTTGGAGCAATTGAAACGGCAGATGGAACGAGTCCGTACTGTTGCCGCACGATATGAACGTCAGGTTCGATTCGCAGTAAACGCTTTTGTCATCGCTCGGGAAACAGAAAAAGAGGCCATAGCAGAATACAACTTTATCATTGAACATGCGGATCTCCCTACGATTCAAAATTTTAAACAACATGCCAAAGGTGCGACAGGAATGTGGTCCTGTTCCTCATCGATCAGTGATTTTGTGGCGAACAACGAGGGGTTTCGTACAGGTCTCATCGGTTCGTACGAGCAAGTCACAGAAAGGATCGATCAACTGAAACGAGCGGGGATTGATATGGTCTTAACGACATTTCGTTTTCCACTCGATGAATTGCCGTCATTTAAAGAAAGAATTATAAATAAACTTTGAATCGTTTTCGAAAAAGTCATTGACATTCGGTTTGTGCCGATGGTAATATAAGGTCATAATTAATACCTACTATTCGTATAGGTTTTGTTGGTCGACCGGACCACCGGAGACACAACGACGCGCGAGTGTTGTTGTGTCTCCTTTTTATTTACTTTCGAAGGAGTGTCTGTATGGAAAACATTGTAACCCTTTCCGGAAGTCCATCGTTATCATCGCGTCTGTCACATGTGTTAGAGTTTGTGCACGACCGTCTCGCAGAGAACGGATTTCAAGCGGATTGGATTCGCGTGCGGGATTTGCCGCCGGAAGATCTAATTTATGCGCGATATGACAGCCCGGCCATCGAACAAGCCAATGCGCTCATCTCGAAAGCATCGGCAGTCATTGTTGCCAGCCCGGTTTACAAAGCATCGTATACGGGAGTTTTGAAAACATTTTTGGACCTTATTCCTCAAGGGGGACTTCGGAACAAGATCGTTCTTCCGCTATTGATCGGCGGAACATCGGCTCATCTACTCGCCATTGAATATGCACTAAAACCTGTACTTTCTACACTGGGGGCAAGGACCATTCTACAAGGCGTGTATGTCCTCGAGTCTCAAGTCCAACGAGATGGAGACAAAGCAGAACTGCACGAGGATATTCAAGTCCGCTTGGAGGACGCCATTCACGAATTGACGGAAGCCCTGAGCAAACAAACGTTACCGAACGGATGAAGAAACGGGGAGGTCACAAGATGCTTGCTCAATCAATTTTTAAGAAGCTCTCAGTGATCGTACTCTCCCTTTTATTAACTTTCATATCTGTTCTCACAACGGCATGTGGTACGGATGCGGGCGCTGTTAAAAAGGATGGCAAGGTGATTCACATTGGCTATCAGAAATACGGGACGTTCAACATTCTTAAGGCAAAAGGAACGCTTGACAAACAATTGGCGAATTTGGGCTATCGGGTCGAATGGTCAGAGTTTCCGGGAGGGCCGCAACTCTTGGAAGCCATGGGGGCAGGGAGTATCGATATCGGCCACACGGGTGAAGCCCCGCCGGTTTTTGCTCAGGCTGCCGGGGTTCCCTTCGTCTACCTGGCCCATGAGCCATCGAGTCCGCATAGTGAAGCCATTCTGGTTCCGGAAAACTCGCCGATCCATGACATCAAGGAACTTAAGGGTAAAAAGATAGCGTTAAACAAAGGATCGAATGTTCACTATTTGTTGGTGAGAGCCCTTCAATCCGCCGGTTTGAAGTATCAGGATATTCAACCGGTTTATCTGGCACCTGCAGATGCGCGGGCGGCGTTCCAGAGTGGAAGCGTTGATGCCTGGGTCATTTGGGATCCCTATTTCGCGGCAGCCGAAAGTTCGGTAAAAGCAAGGGTACTCAAGGATGGGCAGGGACTCGTAGCCAACCATGAATTTTATTTGGCAACACGATCGTTTGCAGAAAACCATCCGGATGTGATAAAAGTACTGTTTTCTCAACTGAATGAGGTGGATGTTTGGAGCAAAGATCATAAACAGGATATTGCCAATCTGTTATCTCCCCAGTTGGGGATTCCTGTTCCGCCTCTTGAAACAGCAGCCGAACGAAGAAACTACGGGATCGAGCCGATAAGCGAGCAAGTCATTCGCGAACAACAATCGATTGCCGATACGTTCTATCAATTCGGGCTGATTCCAAAATCCATTCGTGTTCAAGAAAACATCTACAAGAGTGCAGAATCTCCATAGCCACTCATGCAACATGGGCGGCGTCATCAGAGGATGAAAAGTATCTTTGGGTGGGCGTAATGCTTTGCGTGAGACAGCGACTTTGGAGGTCGTCTCGCAACATTTGATGATTATTCCATGCGAGACGACCTCCACGGAGCGCGAACGCAAAGCATACGCCCGCCAGACTACACATTTTCGAGATAGCTTTACACACAAGGAGGAATCATGATGGAAATCTTTTGGTTTATTCCTACGCATGGAGACGGGCGGTATTTAGGCACAAGTTACGGCGGACGTGCGGTGAATTTTGCGTACGCGCGCCAAATTGCGCAGGCGGCGGACGAGTTAGGCTACTCAGGTGTGCTTATACCCACAGGCAAAGCTTGCGAGGATAGTTGGATTCTGGCTTCTTCATTGATTCCGGTGACTGAGAAATTAAAGTTTTTAGTCGCGGTTCGACCGGGACTCATGTCACCCACCTTATCGGCCCGTATGGCCGCAACGTTCGACAGGTTGTCCAATGGCCGCTTACTGATCAATGTGGTCACCGGAGGGGACCCTGAAGAGTTAAAAGGAGATGGCTTGTTTCTCGATCACGATGAACGTTACCAATTGACGGATGAATTCCTCTCGATATGGAGGGAAGTGTTGGCTGGAAATGAGACGGAATTGCAGGGGAAATACCTCCAAGTCGAAGGGGCCAAAGTGTTGTTTCCGCCATTACAATCTCCGTATCCCCCTTTGTACTTCGGGGGATCGTCTCCTGCGGGGATTGAAGTTGCCGCTAAGCATGTGAATGTGTATTTAACATGGGGGGAACCGTTAGCGCAGGTTGCGGAGAAAATCGACAAGGTTCGAGCGTTGGCGGCGAAACAGGGCCGTTGCATCCGGTTCGGCATTCGTCTCCACGTAATCGTGCGCGAAACGGAAGACGAAGCTTGGCGGGCGGCTGAAGAACTCATTCAATATGTTGACGATGACACAATCCGTTTCGCGCAAAAAGTATTCGCCCGATACGATTCGGTCGGTCAAAAAAGAATGGCGCAACTCCATGGCGGCGATCGTTCAAGATTAATAATAGGCCCCAATCTTTGGGCGGGCGTTGGGCTGGTTCGCGGCGGGGCTGGAACCGCATTGGTCGGAGACCCAAAATCGGTAGCAGAACGAATGAAGGAATATGCAGACATAGGGATTGAGACTTTCATCTTGTCGGGGTATCCGCATTTGGAAGAGGCTTACCGGGTGGCGGAACTTCTTTTCCCCCACTTGCCGCTTTCAATGACGAATACTTCCGTGTCCCAACGATTCTTGACGGGTCCGTTCGGCGAAGTGGTTGCGAATGATCGCTGCCCCCAAAATCATGCTGTGGTTCATGGGAAGCATTCGTCCTATAGCCAATCGTGATAACAAGTTGAAATGGGCAACCCCGAAGGTGCAATCTTTCCGGTATGCTTGGCTGTATGATCAACGGCCATTGTACCGGAATAGGTGCATCTTTCTTGTTTTTTAAGAAAGCCCTCTTGCCGTAAGCGATGCCATCAGAGGATAAAAAGTTTCTTGTGCGAGAAGAGAGGATTAAGTCTGCCACGAGCAGTGGAGTGGCTTTTGGGTGGATTGTATCGCTTTGCGGCGCAGAGGTGAGTTGAAGGTCGTTCCGCTTCCTTTAAACCGATAAGAGAGCATATGCTTTGCGCGTAATATCGACTTTGAAGGTCGTCTCGCAACATTTGATTATGATTCAATGCGAGACGACCTTCACGGAGCATAAGCGCAATGCATATACCCGATGAAACGACCTCCACGGAGCATGAACGCCAAGCATATGCCCGCAATGACGACTTTCACGGAGCATGAGCGCAAAGCATATGCCTCGAAGACCTTCATCGAACCCAAGCGCAAAGCGATATATCCACCCAAGCATTAATTTTCAATTAACCAAGCACTAGCTTTTAAAGGTAGTTCGAACGACAACCAAGTCATCAGTGATGACGTGATAAGGGGAAAAGATGGATCGATTGCACTCTTTCGATGCCTAAAAATTTGTAGTATCGTATAGGGAAGGGGCCCACTTCACTGAAATAATATCGGTGGAAGGATGAAAAAGGGATCCTACATGTGAACTTTAAGGCTCGAGACGGTGTTGATAAGGAGGATTCACATGCCATATACAGGAACGACGAACATGCAGTGGATCAGTACGCTCGTTGCGATCGGAATGGCGCTGCTCGTCATCGGAATTCGTATGCGGGCGGCCAAAAAGCCGACTTCCCTTCGCAAAATTCTCATTCCGCCATTAGGGATGAGTACGGGATTCTTGATGTTTATAAGCCCGGAATTTCGTGTACCGATCACTTACGCGTTCATCGCTTTATTGGTAGGAATCTTGTTTTCCTATCCATTGATTGCAACTTCTCAGATGCAGGTGATCGATGGGGCGGTCTACCTGAAACGGTCAAAAATGTTTCCCTTGATCCTGTTGGGATTACTCGCGTTACGCATCGCATTACGTGGTTTTGTGGAAGAGTTTGTGAATTTGCAACAAACGGGGGCTCTCTTTTTCATTCTCGCATTCGGAATGATCGTGCCATGGCGCATCGCCATGTACAAAAGGTATAAAAAACTGCAGAACGAAGTAGGGGTATAAACTTCGTTAGACATGCAGGAGGGAACGTTGTGCAGAAATTTCAAACGGAGATTGAAGTACGTTACGCAGAAACGGATATGATGGGAGTTGTTTATCACGCGAACTATCTCATTTGGGCGGAAGTAGCTCGCACCCACCTGGTCGAACAAGTGGGATTCAGCTGGCCGGAAATGGAAAGGAGAGGGATCGTTTCTCCTGTTCTCAATGTGAATTTTAATTTCAAGAAAGCCGCTCATTATGGAGATCGGGTGACGGCGACCGTTTGGGTCGCGGAATACAACGGTTTTCGCGTGACTTATGCGTATGAATTTCATAACCAAGAGGGTGAGTTGCTTTGCGAAGGGACAACTCACCATGTTTTGGCGGAAGCGGGCACTTTGAAACCCATTCGCATGGATCGTCGCCTTCCCGAACTGCATGCAAGATATTTGCAGATTCGTCAAGAATCATGAACGCAAATCGATACATCCACTCAAGCACTCATTTTCAAGATAGCCCACCATGCCGCAAGCGGCGCCATCAGAGGATGAAAAGTTTCTTGTGAGGGAAGAAGTATAAGGCTATCTCAAGAAACGGAGTGGCTTTTGGGTGGGTTGTATCGCTTTGCGGCGCAGAGGTGAGTTGAAGGTCGTTCCGCAACCTCTGTAAAGAATCCCAGCGGGACGACCTTCATCGAACCCAAGCGCAAAGCGATACACCCACCCAAGCACTAGTTTTCAAGATAGCCCACCATGCCGCAAGCGACGGCGCCATCAGAGGATGAAAAGTGACATTGGGTGGGCGTAATGCTTTGCGTGAGACAGCGACTTTGAAGGTCGTCTCGCTTCCATTGGAACGTTAAAGGAGCATATGCTTGGCGTGAAACAGCGACTTTGGAGGTCGTCTCGCAACAACTAAACATATTCCAAGCGAGACGACCTCCACGGAGCATGAACGCCAAGCATATACCCGCTGAAACGCCCTCCACGGAGCGCAAACGCAAAGTATACGCCCGCTAAACTACACATTTTCAAAAAAGATGTGACGGGAGATTCTCATATGATGACGTTGGAACAACTCGTAAAAGAGATCCGTTTTCTCAATCACGCCGATAGAATCGTCACGCACGATCCGTTATGGAACCATGCATTGGATGAGGGAATCGCACATGCGGTGGCAGCAGGGCAAGTACAGCCAACGTTAAGACTTTGGCGGTACCATCAAGCGTTCATGTTGGGACGTAGGGATGAGCGATTGCCGGGATTTAAGCAGGCGACCGAATGGGCTTGTGCACAAGGGTTTGACGTCGCCGTTCGCCCGAGCGGCGGTGCGTGTGTCATCCTCGATCAGGGAGTGCTGAATGTTTCATTGATCTTACCAATCGGAGATCAAGGGTCGCTCTCAATACGAGCCGGATTTGAAGCGCTTGCAGACCTCATTTCCATGTCTCTTGAGGGGTGGAGTTCGGTCGAGATCGGGGAGGTATACGGCTCTTATTGCCCGGGAGATTTCGACATTGCGATATCCGGATATAAATTTTCCGGTATCGCCCAACGTCGCATAGCGGGTGCGATCGCTATTCAAGCGTTTCTCTTGGTCGAAGGGAGAGGCCAAGAGCATGTAACGAGGATTGCCGAATGGTACGAACGTGCGGGGCTTCACCTGGTGGAGCCTAAACACCGACCTCTGCCCGAAGTGAAGCAGGGAACGATTCGCAGCATGAATGAACATTTCCTTCCACCTCTTCGCATGGATGAGGTGATCCACCGCCTCAAGTTCGCTGTACAAAGGAAGAGGATCACGGTGTTTGATACAGGTCTAACAGACGAAGAGCATTCGTATGCGATCCGTGAACGGCAGCGATTTTCTCAAGTACTTCGTTTGCCGAGTTTTCAACGGATCACGTCATAAGATCGTACATTCATGCATTTCGGGACTTTGGAATTAGGACTTTTTGATTACTTATATAATCAAGCGACTCCGTCGAATTTTGTCGGTGAAATCGATGGAGGAGTGAATGATAAAACCATGAACATGAATTCGATGGTTTCCACAAAACGGAAAAGAAATATTTCGCTTGTTTTGGGCGCCTTCATAACCATGGTAGCCATGTCACAAATGTTCCGTATTGAGTCTGTCTTTGCTTCCGAAGCGAGTCCAACGGTTGCTACATCTCTGAACACTACACTTTCAACAACGTTCCCATCGGGGACACATGGGGTAACGACCGATGATGTCCATTTCCGTGCCCTTCCTTCGACGACGGCAAATTCATTCGGGTTATTACCCTCAGGAACCGACCTCTTACTCATTGGTAAAGGGGTCGACAACTGGTATTTGGTGAATGTAAACGATCGCATCGGCTGGGTTTATGGAGACTATATTAAAGTGAATACATCGAACGATACAAATAATCATACGCAAATTGTGGCTTTTCCAGCCGGCACAAAAGGGATCACTACCGACACTGTCAATTTTCGCGTACAACCATCAATTTCAGCAGATAAGTATGGGTTGCTGGCACCAGGAACACAACTTACTTTGTTGAGTAAAGCGATGGATAATTGGTTCGAAGTACGTTTCGATAATCAAACCGGCTGGGTGTATGGTGATTATGTCAAACAGTTAGATGCCTCTGCATTCGATCCTGCAACTCAAGTAAATCATGCCGCCTCCGTCAACAATGCTTCACCGCTAGTCAATCAAAATGCCGTTCTCTCGATATATGTGAACGGAGTCAAACAATCGTACGATCCGTCTCCTCTCATCGAAAATGGTCGCGTCTTGGTTCCATTACGAGCCATTTTTGAAACATTAGGGGCGAAAGTTAATTGGGATGCTCACACGCGAACGGCAAGTGCTACGAAAGGAAACATGACCATCAGTTTACAGATCGATTCAAAAATGGCCTTAAAAAATGATGAATTGATACAACTGGATGCACCTCCCCAAATCATAAAAGGGAGAATGATGGTTCCTCTGCGTTTTGTAAGTGAAACGCTTGGAGCAAAAGTAGCATGGGATGATAAAAATCGAACGGTAACGATCACTCTGAATCAATAATCCCATCCTTTTGAAGGATTCTTGAAAATGAAAATGGCAAGCATTATGTTTTTTGTAACATGAGGAAAATATCGAACCCCTTTGCCTTTAAAGTTCGGCAGGAGCGGGAGATTCGATCCGATCATGAGACAAACGGACAACCCTTCTTTCAGAAAAATTGGCGTATGAGACCCATGATTCAAGTGGGTTTCCATACGCCATTTTCACTCAATTGGCCGTTTCTCTTCTCGCTTCTTCCGCGAGTGCGCGGCGTAAAATTTTCCCTACGGTTGACTTGGGGAGTTCGGGACGGAACTCAACCAAGCGTGGCACTTTGTATGAAGCGAGATTTTTGCGGCAAAATTCGATAACCTCTTGTGCCGTAAGGTTCGCTCCGTCTTTCAAAGCGATATACGCTTTCACTGTCTCTCCGCGATAATCATCGGGAACGCCCACTACGGCAGCCTCCCTTATCGCCGGATGGGAAAATAACACTTCTTCCACTTCGCGGGGGTAAATGTTGTAGCCGCCTGCAATGATCAAATCTTTTTTGCGATCCACGATGTAAAAATATCCTTCTTCGTCATATGTGGCGATGTCTCCCGTATAGAGCCAGCCGTCGCGAAGTGCGTGTTTCGATTCCTCGGACAGATTCCAATATCCCTTCATCACCTGAGGACCGCGTATGATCAATTCTCCCGCTTCTCCGGGAAGTACCTCATTGGTACCGTCTTGCAGATCGACGACTTTCGCTTCCGTACCTGCCACCACGGTACCGATGGAACCCGTCTTGCGTTTATCGATCGGATTGACATGGGTGACGGGAGAAGCTTCAGACAGGCCATATCCTTCTAACATAATGCAACCAGTTCTCTTTTCAAATTGTTTCATAATCGGAACAGGCATAGGAGCGGAACCGACGACACAGGTGCGTATGGAGGAAATACCGTATTCCTCCGCTTTCGGATAGGAATGGATGGCCACATACATCGTAGGGACTCCCGGAAAGAGGGTGGGTTTCGTATCGCGGATCGTTTGCAATGCCTCTTCGAGTTGGAAGCGTGGCAACAGAATCAATGTTGCACCGATGAGAATCCCCATATTTAAACAGATGCACATCCCGTAGACATGAAAAAGTGGCAGAACAGTGAGAATTCTCTCTGCAGTATCATGTGAAGGGGCGACATTCATGCGATCCATACACTGGTATGCATTCGCCGTCAAGTTGGCGTGTGTTAACATGACGCCTTTGGGACGACCAGTCGTTCCACCCGTATATTGCAAAACGGCAACATCTTCACATGGGTCGATCTCAAATGTCGGAAGTGCTTTCAATGCGGGGGAAGTCAGAAATTCATCAAAATGGACGGCCGGCGGATCATAAGAGTCATGGACGGGGTCAAACTCAACCAGGATGAGTTTTTTCAGTCGATCCATACATCCGCTGTTCCTGATGTGTTCGTAGGCAGGGGCGAAAGCGACCATAGCAGTTGCTCCCGAATCGGACAAGAAAAATTGGATTTCCCTTTCCACTGACATCGTGTTCATTTGCACGACGATCGCTCCCAAGCGGGTAATCCCATAGAAAGCGATGACATACTGCGGGCAGTTGGGCAACATGATCGCCACACGGTCTCCTTTGCGAATGCCGCTTTCATAGAGTGCAGCAGCGAAACGTTCCACAAGGACGTTTAATTCCACATACCCCATTTCCTTTCCATAAAAAGAGACGGCCGTTCGATCCGGGTACTTTCTTACTGTCTGTTGCAAAAGATCCGGAAGTGAAAGGATCGCGAAGGGGAAGGAAATCGCTCGGCTCACATCATCTCACTCCTTATCCCTACCCAAAAATTTGACTATGTAGTATAAATAATTCTCCGCATTTCCCTTTATACCTTCCATTATTCCAAAAATTCAAATTAGGTTATTCTTTCTAAAATATTCTATGAAAAAACCTCCTGCAGAACATCTGCAGGAGGATCGATTATAGTTCCATCATCTGAACGAACTGATCATCCGTCAAACGATTGCCGACGAAGAATGAACCGAACTCGCCGAAGCGGGCGCTCACTTCATCGAAGCGCATTTCATAAATGAGTTTTTTAAATTGAATGGGATCATCTGCGAAAAGGGTGACCCCCCATTCCCAATCGTCAAGACCGACCGACCCGGTAATGATTTGAGTGACCTTGCCTGCATATTTGCGTCCGATCATGCCATGGCTTCTCATCATTTCACGGCGTTCTTCCATGGAGAGCATATACCAGTTATCGTTTCCTTCCCGTTTCTTGTTCATGGGATAAAAGCAAATGTGTTCCGTTTCCGGCAAAGTCGGTTTGAGTCGCCCTTGAATGTAAGGGTCTGTTTCCGGGTCCACACCTTCTTTTGCAACATAATTACTCAACTCGACGACCGATACGTACGAATAAGCGGGAACGGTGATCTCCGCGAAAAGCGTTTTATTCAATTCCGTTTCCAATTCGTTCAGCTCTTGCAAGGTGGGCCGGAAATGTACAAATACGAGATCCGCCTTCTGTCCGACGATTGAATACAATCCTGAACTTCCCTGCTTCTGTTCTTGCGTTTGGCCCCACGCACGTCGAAGTGTGAGCACTTCATCGAGAGCGGCCTTTCTTTCTTCCAGAGAAAGCGCCTTCCAGGCAGACCAGTCGATCGAACGAAAATCGTGCAGGGCAAACCAACCCTCCAGTGTGTGTATTGCTTCACTCATACAGATTCACTCCTTGTTTTTTTAGTCGACGGGAAAGCTTCCCTGCCTTCACGCGAAAAGGATTCGTCAGGAACCCTGTCAGACACGCAAAAGATGAATGTTAAGCGAAGGATTGTCAAAAATAGTATAACACAGTTACGGATCACTGAAACTGCGTGGTATTTTCTCGAAAACGGCGTTTTTGTGAACCTTGTCTTGGATCGTATCGATCTTTTTCGAATCTATGGACAAAATGTGGCGTAGATATGAATTTAAGAGGATAACGACCGGAATTTCTTGATTCCGGCTTCATGATCATGTACGGTATAGGTTGTAAAAAAGTGATCTCCCGCAAAGAGAAGGTGAATAGTTTGGAGCGGAATGAACGGTTTTTATATGCATGTAATCGAGCGCCCGTGGACCAGATTCCCGTATGGTATATGCGCCAGGCGGGACGTTATCAGCCTGAATATCGCAAGATACGTGAAAAATACAGCCTAATGGAGATATGTGAGATCCCGGATGTTTGTGCGGAAGTGACGCTTTTGCCTGTACAACAACTGGGAGTGGATGCGGCCATCTTATTTTCCGATATTATGATCCCGATCAAAGCGATGGGATGTCAGGTGGATATCAAGGGCGGATATGGACCTGTCATTGAACATCCCATTCGGCAAATGTCCGATTTGCAAAAGCTTCGCCGTGTGGAACCGGAAGAGGATCTCCCCAAAACACTTGAGACGATTCGCATCTTGCGGCGTGAGCTGAAAGTGCCTTTAATCGGTTTTACCGGAGCCCCTTTCACGCTTGCGAGTTATCTGGTGGAAGGAGGACCTTCTCGCAACTATCTGAAAACCAAGAGCATGATGTTCAGTTCCCCGGAACTTTGGAATGCGTTAATGGACCGTTTGGCAGACATGGTGATCACCTATGCGCGCGCGCAGGTGGAGGCCGGGGCGGAAGCGGTTCAAATGTTTGATAGTTGGGTCGGTAGCTTGTCCCCCCAAGATTATCGCCGATACGTGTTTCCGACAATGAAACGCATCGCGGAAGGATTAAGCGATCTCCATGCACCGCTCATTTATTTCGGGGTGAACACAGCGGAATTGCTCCCGATTTGGCGAGAATTATCTGTCGATGTGATCGGAATCGATTGGCGAATCAGCATTCCGGAAGCGCGAAACCGAGTAGGGTCTTCTTTTGCTATCCAAGGCAATCTCGATCCGGCGATTTTGCTCGCACCCTGGGAAGTTATCGAAGAACGAGCCAAAGAAATTCTGGATCAGGGAATGGAGAAACCCGGGTTTATCTTCAACTTGGGACATGGCGTGTTTCCTGAAGTACGGGTGGAAACGTTGCAACGGCTCACAGAGTTCGTGCACACATACAGTTCCAACCGGCTGAGAGAGACGGGAAGGATGGCATGATATGAAAAGCGAAGCGTTCGGGGTTTTGCTCATGGCGTACGGGACTCCCCAAACCCTTGATGAAGTTGAAGCTTATTATACACATATCCGCAGAGGAAGGAAGCCGACAGAAGAGCAATTGCAGGAATTGATCTCCCGCTATGAAGCGATCGGCGGTCTCTCGCCGCTCCTTGCCATCACCAACCGGCAGGCACAGGGAGTGGAACGGCTCTTGCGGCAGTTGGATCCCGAACGAGAGTACCGGGTCTATATCGGCATGAAACACGCTTCTCCTTTCATTGAAGAAGCGGTGCGGACGATGGCGGAAGAAGGCATTCGGCAGGCAATCGGCCTCGTGCTGGCTCCTCATTATTCGGTGATGAGCGTCGGAAGCTATATGGAAAGCGCGCAGGCCGCGATCGAGAAATGGAACGGCCCCGAGATCACTTTTATCAAGCAATGGCATCTGGTTCCTCCTTTCATTGAAGCGATCGCAACTCGTCTTCGGGAAGCGTTACACGCTTTTCCGGAAGGAGAGCGGGCACAGGTTCCTGTGATCTTTACCGCACATAGTCTGCCTGAACGCATTCTCAAGATGGACGATCCTTATGTGGAGCAATTGAGGGAAACGGCAGCCGCTGTGGCGGAGAAAGTGGGCCATGCACGTTGGCAATGCGGATGGCAAAGTGCAGGGCGGACCCCGGAACCGTGGTTGGGTCCTGATATTTTGGATCTATTGAAGCAATTGTATACGGAAGGGACTCGTTCCGCAGTGATCTGTCCCATCGGTTTTGTTTCCGATCATTTGGAGATTCTCTACGATATTGACATCGAGTGCCAGGCACTCGCGAAACGATTGGGAATGAACGTGGTGCGAACCCGTTCGTTGAATGCGGATGAAGATTTTCTTAAAGCGCTTACTGCAACCATTTTGCAATATGTGAAAAGAGGCTCGAATGAGTTATGAAGAACGTAGTCATCATCGGTGGCGGGATTACGGGACTCAGTACCGCATACTATCTGCAACAGAGGGCGAGACGGGACGGTGTGTCTATCCGCTGTCTCGTTCTGGAAAAGGATGAGAAACTGGGAGGGAAAATACAAACGGAGAATATCGATGGATTTGTGCTTGAAAAAGGACCTGATTCATTCCTGGCGCGCAAGACGGCAGCGACCGATCTTTGCCGTGAGCTCGGGCTGGAAGGAGAATTGGTGGGCACCAATCCGAATGCAAGAAAGACGTATATTCTCCATAAAGGAAAACTGCATCGTTTGCCCCCTGGAACCCAAATGGGGATTCCTACGCAATTCGGTCCGTTCGCCACAACGGGGTTGCTCTCTGTGAAGGGAAAGGCTCGCGCATTGATGGATCTGGTCTTGCCGAGGAACGAAACGGATGGGGATCAGTCCCTCGGCGGATTTCTCGCCAGAAGACTGGGAGACGAAGTGCTCGAGGCGATTGCGGAACCGTTACTAGCGGGCATTTATGCTGGGGATGCCCGGAAATTGAGCCTCCGCGCTACATTTCCGCAATTTGAGATGATCGAAAAGAAATATCGCAGTTTAATCTTGGGAATTCTCGCGCAAAAAAGAGCGGTCCAATCCCCTTCTTCCGCAACCAAGCACGGAAGCGTGTTTCTCACGGTAAAAAGCGGCCTTGGCACCATCGTCAAGAGACTCACAGAAGAGTTGGGGGCAGAAACGCTACGCACAAAGAGTAAGGTCACACAGATTACAGCTCGCATGAGAGAGGAAAGATTCGAGTATACGATCCATCTGGATCATGGAGAGCATGTTCCGGCTGATGCGGTTGTCATCACAACACCGGCATTTTCCGCTGCAGAGATTTTTCCGCATAGGGATACAATCAGCGAGGTCTTACAACAGATCCCCTATGTATCGGTAGCGACCATCGTTCTGGCTTTTCCCCAAGACGCGGTTTCCTTTCCCTTGGATGGCACCGGTTTTGTCGTTCCGAGGAAAGAGGGGCGTACGATTACCGCGTGCACATGGGTTTCATCGAAATGGCTGCACACGGCACCTGAAGGGCACAAACTCTTGCGCTGTTATGTGGGACGAGCCGGGGATGAAGCGATTGTAGACCGGCCGGAAGAAGAAATCATAGCCAAAGTGCGCCAAGATCTGTCGGATATCATGGGAATCACGGCGGAACCTTTATTTACGCGATTGACCCGTTGGAAACAGTCGATGCCGCAATACACAGTAGGCCATCTGAATCGCTTGCAGGAAATCGAAACGGAAATCATGAACAGATGGCCAGGTTTGTTGATTGCGGGTGCCGGTTACAAGGGACTCGGAGTGCCTGATTGTATTCTGGAAGGGAAGAAAACGGCCGAGCAAGTGTTAGAATATATACTCCAAAAACGTGCGTGAAATGAAAACGGGGTTCTTCGCTACATGCGATGCCCCTTTTTCAACACGCTACAGGATGATATTCACGAGCCCGGTCATCAGAATACCCGCCTAGGACACGAATGTATACGTAAAGGAGGCCTCCTCGTGATTGACGTCATTTCTTTTGGCGATATGGTCGTTGACTTTCTTCCCGAACGTGCAGGACGGATCAGGGGGATCACGAATTTTGCCAAAGCATCGGGGGGCGCGCCCGCCAATGTTGCGGTCGCCGTTTCCCGCTTGGGAGGGCGTTCATCGTTTATCGGAAAAGTGGGGGAAGACGAGTTCGGTTATTTTTTGCGTCATGTGTTAGAGAAAGAAGGGGTGGATACAAGCGGTCTCATTCATACCCATGATCATCCGACGGGAGTTGCTTTTGTCCAGAGGACCGAGAGCGGGGAGCGAAGCTTCCTTTTCTATCGCGAAAAGACCGCAGATATGTCGCTTTCATGTAGCGATATTGACGAGTCATTGCTCGGAACATCGGTGATTTTTCATTTTGGCTCGAACACTTTGATTCATCCGGATGCGAGAGCAGCGACCATCCGGGCGGCAACAATCGCCCGCGAGCGAGGGTCGATTCTCTCTTTTGACGTGAATATGCGCTTTCCCTTATGGCCGAGTGAGCAAGCATGCATTGAACAGATCAGACTGGCGATTCCCTATGCGCATGTGTTGAAAGTGTCGTTCAAAGAAATGGAATGGTTGACCCATACGACAGACCTCAGTAAAGGTACGGCTTGCTTGCTGGAAATGGGACCAGACCTCATTCTCGTTACACGAGGGGAGAAGGGGACTTATTATCGCACGCGAGAACTTTCCGGAAACGTTCCGGCTTACAACGTGAATGTCGTCGACACGACGGGAGCCGGTGACGGGTTTGTCGGCGGTTTCTTACGCCAGTTGACTGACCACGTAGAGGGTAGAAGTTTTGAGCAAGCGATCGGATTTGAAGAAGAATTGCGGGAGATGATCCGCTACGCGAATGCGGTTGGGGCATTGACCACCACGAGAATGGGGGCTGTTCCAGCATTGCCGACAAAGGAAGAAGTGTTCGAGTTTCAGTATAGAAACAGAACCCGGAAAATAAAAGCCGACGGTTGAACAGCTTCATTGATATTGTCGGAAGATTTGAATCGTGATACAGAATAGGGGAATGGATTATTTCATAGGAGGAGTCACCATGAAATATGTGGCTTTATTAACGATCATCGACGAGGAAGGAAACAAGCGGGTTCGTCCTGCTCATCTGGATTACTTGAAACGTTTGAAAGAGGAAGGAAAAGTATATGCAGCCGGGCCTTTCACCGATGGTAAGGGTGGGATGGTGATATATGAAGCCGCTTCTTATGAAGAGGCGAAAGCGTTGGCACAAGAGGATCCGGTGATCAAAGAAGGTGTTCGCACGCTCGAGCTGCGTGAATGGAACCCGCTTTTTGAATGAGGAATCGTCCCGGAAACAGTATCACATAAACGTGTACCACCTAAGGAAATACGTAAGGCGGTACACGTTTTATAACCATGGTAGCCTCTCATGACGTAAACGGCGCCATCAGAGGATGATAAGTGTCTTTGAGTGGGCGTAATGCTTTGCGTGAGACAGTGACTTTGGAGGTCGTCTCGCTTCCTTTCGGACGTAAAAGGGTATATGCATTGCGCGTAATAGCGACTTTGAAGGTCGTCTCGCAACATTTGATGATGATTCCATGCGAGACGACCTTCACGGAGCATGAGCGCAATGCATATACCCGCTGAAACGACCTTCACGGAGCATGAGCGCAATGCATATACCCGCTGAAACGACCTTCACGGAGCATGAGCGCAATGCATATACCCGCTGAAACGACCTTCACGGAGCATGAGCGCAATGCATATACCCGCTGAAACGACCTCCACGGAGCGCGAACGCAAAGCATACGCCCGCCAAATTACACTTTTTTCAAGATAATCCGTACCTGAATATCGTTTTGTGACCACCGGGACATGTGTTGAACCCGGTGGTTTTATTATCTACCGCGATCAAGCTTGCTCACTCGACTGACACACGTTTCAACCAATGATGGATCGCCTCATTGACCTCCTGATGTTTCTCGATCATCAAAGCATGTCCACCGCGTTCGATCATTACAAAAGTAGCGTTCGGCAATAGATGTGCCAATTCTTCTCCATATGAGGGCGGAATGAGGCGATCATGATCACCGTGAAGCACGAGCACCGGCTGCGTGCAAGCGGCTAGTTGCGGACGGTGATCAAATGCTCCAATCGCGTTTTTTACCAAATCAAACTGCTCCTCGGGCATCGTCGGTTCCAAACGCACGAGTTCTGCCACTTTCTCATCAGAGGTGTCCGGGCCGAAAATATAGTCGCGCATAAACCGAAATCTCGCTTCTTTCGGATTTTCTATGTTTTCCGTATGATCGTCGGCCGCGGCGGTTGCCGGTTTTTCGCCGTGTGATTTAGTGGCGATCAATACGGCCCTTTTGACTACCTGAGGATGTTCAATCAGCAGGCGTTGGGCAATATAACCGCCCATCGATATACCGACGACAGTTACCGGTTGATCGAACAAGGAACAAAGCTCATATGCATCGCGAGAGTGATCACTCATGTCTAACGTACGCGGGATCGTAGAACGGCCGTGGCCCCTGCAGTCGTACGCCAACGTATCATAGAAATTACGAAAATACCGGAGTTGATAGTTCCAGGATTGAAGATTGCTGGCGAGACCATGGATGAAAAGAAGCGGTTCTCCTTGGCCTTCCCTTCTGTAATACAATTTGGCTCCATCTGAAGTGATAAACTCCATTCGTTCATCCCCTGACAAAGAAGAATTTGATTCTACCTACAGTGTATGGGAAGGGTTGGGTTGAATCAAGAAAGTCACATCACAGTTTTCCCATGGAGTCTACCAGGGAGCACGAATAGAAAGCAATTGTCCGTAAAGACCTCCAGGTCAGCTCGGATGCACAAGCTACGCCTGCCACACGATCGGTAGAAACGGAATATGGAGGATATGAACGGAATATTCATCAGTTAGGGGATGTCCGACAGAAAAGGGGGAAGTTGATCGATGACCGAAAAGGAACTGCGTTTCTTCATCAACGATGTGCTGAAAGATCGCCCCAACGTCTATTTCTGGTTTCATAAAAACGATCCGTATGACGGGTGGAGTTATGGGGTTCAGGAAAAACAAATGGCATTTTGTTCATTCACTTTCGAATACAACCGATCCATGCTGGAAGTGAAATGCAGCGAAGAAGATACAGAGGAATTTCAGCGATTGTGCAGCACGGTGCAACGGGACATTGTAAGCAGACGCAAATCCTCCGTTTATCTATCGGCGAACCGCATACAACCGGAAGATTTACGGCCGATCATAGAATTTGCCCATGCTGCCATGATGAAAAGAAGAGGGGAAGGGGAACAGCGCTAACTCAGCTGTTCCCTAAAAAATACATGTTTTCTATTACGTCCAAAGGGTGCCGCTACTTTCGCGTTTATACACTACATCACTTCAATCCACGAGTTATTGACGAAACCTAATATACTAGTATTCCTTTAATTTGATATATTTTATTTTAAAGAACAAATTTTACAACAAATTATAACTATTTGCAATCAATTATATGATAACGGTTGTATACCGAAAATAGTATTTTACCTAGCAGGTAAAGGAATAGAAATTTTTGAAATTCAACCTGCCAAAGCAACGTTAGAGGATATTTTCTTCGATCGGCATGAACACCATTTGGCGGTGATGTAAGAAAGTTCCTCTCTCGGAAACGTGAAATAGCTTATAAAAATCGAATTTGCCGCGTTCAAAGAGGTCATATTTATGGTAAAAAAGGGGCTGTCCCAAAAGTAGATAAAATCTACTGGGGATAGCCCCACTTTATATTTGAATTTTTCACTTCATGTTACATTTTTCGTTTTAAAAAGGCTTATCCGGCCTTTTCTTCTGTACCCTTTTCATTAGTCTCCAATTAGATTACATGGACGACGGAAAAATAATTTGTGGTTCAAGTCCATGCTAGCCCCCCGATTTCATTACTTCGTTTCTCCACGACCGCTTGCCATCAAGGTGTGACCGCTCATCAACTGTCTGCGGGTGTACAAGACGACAGCGAAAAAGACAAGCGCGGCAAAGCCATAGAGCAGAGGGATATGTCCAAGTTGATACAAGTAACTTCCAATGAACGGACCGGAGGCCATTCCCATATAGCGAAAAAAGTTATACACGCCGATGGCTGTCGCCCGCTGACGAGTGAAAAATTCGGTCAGCAACGTCGTCTGTACCGGAAGGGAAAGTCCGAGAAAGAGACCGAACAATGCGATGTTAACGATAAGTGAAGCCAATGAAATTTTGGCCGAGAGAATAAACATGAGCGTAGCGAATACATTCAAGAAGGAAGTGACAATAAGGCTTTTTCTTGCTTCTACTTTTTCTTGCAAGCGTCCTCCCAAATAGCTTCCGATGACCAGGAAGAGGGATAACGGGAGAAAGACGATCCCTTTTTCTTCCGCTCGGAGGTTATAATGGCTTGTGAGAATGTCTGGCAGAAACACAAGAAAGTTATAGAACGTGTAATATTGGACGAATCCGAGAAGAATTACCGGTAAACCTGTTTTGTGCGTGAGGATCGAATAGAAATCCCGGATCTGAAAACGATCGTCGGTTGCGCTGTCCGGCTTCGTTTCCGGCAGCAAACTCGCATTCGCAACAAGCATGAGCAACCCAGTGGCCGTCAAGACGAGAAAAACCCCGTGATACCCGGTTTTGCCGCCGACAAACCCGCCGATGACAGGGCCGAGGACAGGTCCCAAAGCCATTAGCATTTGAAAGGTTCCCATCGCCCGTCCGCGTGATTTTCCCGTGAACAGATCGCTGATGACTGTTGTGGCGACGATCGTGCCCGTCGCAATCCCGATCGCCTGAATCATGCGGAACAAAAGCAATTGGGTGATCGAATGGGAATAAGCGCATCCGAACGATGCGGCGACATATAATGCGATACCGGGAAGCAGTACGGTTCGTCTTCCTTTCGTATCTGTCAACGGTCCGTAGATCATCTGCATGAGTGCTAAAAAGATTGTGAAAATGGAGATGCTCAAATTCACAAGAAACTGGGACGTACGAAAATCGCTTTGTATCTCCGGAAGAATCGGAGCATAGATCGTTTGTGTAAACGGTCCGAGGAAAGCGGCGAATGATACGAGATAAACGATGAGTTGCCGATTCATGCGATCACCCTTTCTCCAAGAGGCAAATTTTTATATACGAGCATGGCTAGTAATGTCCCTTTACGATGATACATGTCGTACTCTTAAGTGTCATCTTGTTGCGGGAAGCATAGGAAGATAACAACAAAAATGGCCACCTTGAGGTGGCTTTTTAAACAACTTCTAACTGCTCATTTTTTCTTCTTTTTCTCTTGTGCTTGCTCTTTGCCTTTTTCTTTCTCGGTACCTTTTTTCTTCTCTTTCTTTTCGGGTGCGGGAGCGAAGACTTTTCCGATATAGTTGCCTGCCAATTCTACCCGGTACTTTCGATTGGGCTCAATTTTTTGGTACTCTTTTTTATCAAGGGTGAACGTCATCGTATGCATCATACTCCGATTGATACCCTTGATCGTCTGTGAAATCATCAATCGTGCCACGACCTGGTAGGTCTTGACTTTCAAGAAACGGAAAGGTCCTTCCTCACGTACGGGCTGTCGTACGATTTTCTTCCCGAGTACGAAGATCTCCTTCGTTTCTTTGTACGTGTTATACTGTACGTCGAACTGCTCTTTCTGCTTTTGGAACCGGCGAAACGCATATATATATAAACCGATGAGCAGTGCGATTGGAATGAGAATCCAAATCCATGTTGAAATCGTCATATCCTAGCCCCCTGTCTTTCTATGTAAGATTATAAGTGAATTGGGTCACAAGTTCTAGTGCCAATCCCTTTTCTTACTACATGAAATAAAAATTTTCCTGAATGGATCGTGCTATTCTGTGGACGAAAAGTTAGAATATGTATCATAGAGGGAAAAGATTTAAAAAATTGATAACTTGACGAAGAGTGAGGTGCCAAATGTGAAGGTCGTTGTTATGAACGGAAGCGCCAGGGTAGGCGCCAACACAAAAACGGTAGCCGAATACATTCGGACGGAACTCGCGAACCACGGGGTAACGGTCGATCTCTTTGATGTTCGTGAACATATGTTGCCGATCTTTCAAGGAGATGAAGCACAAAGCAACGATCCCCATGTACAGTATTTACACAAAATTGCCCTCGAAGCAGACGCATTTATCATCTGCACACCCGAGTATCATAATGGGATGTCGGGCGCTTTAAAAAATGCGTTGGATTTCTTGAGCAACACTCATTTCCGTGATAAACCGGTAGGTATCGTGGCCGTTGCCGGTGGCGGCAAAGGCGGTATCAATGCCCTCAATAATATGCGCATCGTGCTGCGGGGACTCTATGCGCTCGTCATGCCCGGACAAGTGGTTGTCGATAAAGCGTATGTGGAGAACGGCCAGATCACGAATTCCTTGCTGAAACAGAATCTCTCGGCTCTCGTCGATCAAATCGTACAAATAGGTAAAGCTTTGCGAGGAAATCGGTCGACCTTCTGACTGAGGAAACGGTGAATTTCCCAAAAGCGGAAATTCACCGTTTTCTCTTGACAAGATTCGCGCTGGCAGTCAAACTAGAGTACAATGATATGAATAGTAGAACACTTCTATCCAGAGTGGTGGAGGGAACTGGCCCTGTGAAACCACAGCAACCGGTGTTTTCATACGGTGCTAATTCCAGCAGAATGCGTTTCTGGAAGATAGGAGAGTTGTCGCTTTTGACAGTTGAGCCCTCTCCTTGATCAGGTGAGGGTTTTCTTATACAGGGAAGTGGCAAGAAAGGGAGAGGCATGTGCGCGAACCTACACGAATCGAGAAACAGATGGAAAAGAAAATCCTCGTCTTGGACGGGGCTATGGGAACGATGATACAACGAGAAGCGCTGTCTTCAGAAGATTTTGGCGGCGAGCAGTATGAAGGTTGCAATGAAATGTTGAACCTGACCCGTCCGGATGTGATCCGCAAAATCCATGAGGCATATCTGGAGGCGGGAGCCGATATCATTGAAACGAACACGTTCGGAGCGACGAGCGTCGTTTTGGCGGAGTACGATTTGCAATCGCGTGCTGAGGAAATCAATCGGGCAGCGGCGAAATTGGCTGTCGAAGCGGCCCGAAAATGGTCCACTCCCGAGTGGCCGCGCTTTGTGGCGGGATCCATGGGCCCGACAACGAAAACATTGTCAGTTACCGGCGGGATCACGTTCGATCAATTGGTTGAAAGTTATTATGAACAGGCGCGTGCCTTGATTCAGGGCGGAGTCGATGTCTTGTTGCTGGAGACTTCTCAGGATATGTTGAACGTGAAAGCGGGGACGATCGGAATCCGGCGAGCTTTTCAAGAGTTGGATCGTGAACTCCCGATCATGATTTCAGGAACGATCGAACCGATGGGTACCACACTGGCGGGCCAAAATATCGAAGCTTTTTACATTTCGATCGAACATCTGCACCCTCTGTCCGTAGGTTTGAACTGCGCGACGGGTCCGGAATTCATGCGCGATCACCTGCGCACATTGTCGGATCTCGCCCGATGCGGTGTCAGTTGTTATCCGAATGCGGGTTTGCCGGATGAGGATGGGCATTATCATGAAACACCCGCCGCGTTGGCCAAAAAAATGGCCGGCTTTGCCGAACAGGGATGGATCAATATTGCGGGAGGTTGCTGCGGGACAACTCCGGAACACATTCGTGCCCTTGCAGAGGCGATGAAAGAGTATACCCCTCGAAAGAAAGCGGGGAACCATCCTCCCGCCGTTTCGGGGATTGAACCGGTATACGTGGAGGCGGATAACCGCCCGGTCCTCGTAGGAGAGCGCACGAATGTCATTGGTTCCAAAAAGTTTCGCGAACTGATTGCAGCGGGCAAATATGAAGAGGCATCGGAAATCGCGCGGACGCAGGTGAAGCGGGGAGCGCACGTGATCGATATCTGCCTGGCCGACCCTGATCGTGATGAATTGGCCGATATGGAGAAATTTCTGCAGTTCGTCGTCAAAAAAGTGAAAGTGCCTCTCATGCTCGACTCGACAGATGCGAAAGTCATCGAGACAGCTCTCAAGTATTCCCAGGGAAAAGCGATCATCAACTCCATTAACCTGGAGGACGGCGAAAAGCGGTTTGCCGAAATCATTCCCCTGATTCACCAGTTTGGTGCGGCAGTTGTCGTCGGTACGATCGATGAAGCGGGCATGGCGACCACGAAAGAGCGGAAATTGGAGATTGCCAAACGTTCCTATGATTTGCTTACAAAAAAATACGGTTTGCAGCCGCAAGACATCATCTTCGATCCACTCGTCTTTCCGGTGGGGACTGGAGATGAAGCGTACATCGGTTCGGCGGCGGAAACGGTGGAAGGCATTCGTCTGATCAAAGAGGCGATGCCCGAATGCCAGACGATTCTCGGCATTAGCAACGTCTCCTTTGGACTTCCTCCCGCGGGCCGTGAAGTGTTGAATGCCGTTTTTCTCTATCACTGTACGCGTGCCGGATTGGATTACGCGATTGTGAATACGGAGAAATTGGAGCGCTACGCTTCCGTTCCGGAAGAGGAGAGACGCTTGGCGGAGGATCTGTTGTTCCGTACAAGCCCCGAAACGCTCGCCACGTTTACGGCGTTTTACCGGGAAAAGAAAGTCAGCCAAAAAGCGGCAGATAACTCGTTGCTGTCTTTGGAAGAAAGGCTTGCGCGCTATGTGATCGAAGGGGCGAAAGACGGGTTGATTGATGATTTACAGGAGGCGTTGAAGAAATATTCGCCGTTGGAAATCATCAACGGTCCATTGATGGCGGGCATGGAAGAAGTGGGACGCTTGTTTAATGACAATGAACTGATCGTCGCTGAGGTGTTGCAGAGTGCGGAAGTGATGAAAGCGTCCGTTGCTTTTCTTGAGCCGTATATGGAACGCACGGAAACGGCGGTGAAAGGAAAGATCCTTCTGGCGACGGTCAAAGGGGATGTCCACGATATCGGGAAAAACCTCGTGGAGATCATTCTGTCTAACAATGGTTATCAGGTGGTCAACCTGGGGATCAAAGTGCCGCCGGAACAACTGATTCGCGCGTATCATGAAGAGAAGCCGGATGCGATCGGGTTATCAGGCTTGCTTGTCAAATCGGCGCAGCAAATGGTTGTCACCGCACAAGATTTGCGCGCTGCCGGGATCGATGTGCCTTTATTCGTCGGCGGTGCGGCTCTCACACGCAAGTTCACGATGACGAGAATCGCGCCTGAGTATGACGGAATCGTCCTCTACGCAAAAGATGCGATGGAAGGATTGGAACTGGCGAACCGGCTGAGTGATCCGGAACAGAAAGAACTTTTGGTTCAAGAGATCAGGAAAAGTATGAACGCCCATCTGGCGGATGCGGACAAAGACAAAGGAGCGGGACATACCGCTGCACTGCCTCAAACGTCGGATGTGCGCAGGGATGCCCCTGTATTTCAGCCACCTGATTTTGAACGCCATATCTTGCGGGATTATCCTTTGCGCTATCTGAAGCCGTATGTGAATATGCGCATGCTCTTGGGCAAGCATCTCGGGCTGCGCGGAAACGTGGATCAGCTTCTGGCAGAAGGAGATGAAAAGGCGCTTGAACTGAAGGAAATCGTCGATCAGTTATACACGGAAGCGGAGACGAACGGAATCATCCGCGCACACGGAATGTACCGCTATTTTCCGGCCCAGTCTTCGGGAAATGATGTTTTGATCTATGATCCGAATGATCACTCGCGCGTGATTGAACGTTTTTCCTTCCCAAGACAAAAGAAAAGCCCCTACTTGTGTCTGGCAGACTTCCTGCAGCCGGTGGAAAGTTGCGTCATGGATTATGTGGCGTTCCTCGTTGTTACCGCGGGTCATGGTATTCGTGAACTGGCTACCCAGTGGAAAGACCAGGGAGATTACTTGCGCTCACACGTTCTGCAAGCGTTGGCACTCGAGCTGGCGGAGGCGTTCGCCGAACGGATCCATCAGATCATTCGTGATGCATGGGGATTCCCCGATCCGCCGGAGATGACCATGTTGGAACGATTTGGGGCGAGGTATCAAGGGATCCGCGTCTCGTTCGGTTATCCTGCATGTCCGAATCTTGACGATCAACGTCAACTTTTCCGGTTGATGCACCCGGAAGACATCGGTGTCCAATTAACGGATGAATGTATGATGGATCCGGAAGCGTCCGTTTCCGCGTTGGTGTTCTCCCATCCGGAAGCACGATACTTCAATGTGGAGTAGAAGAGGGGACTGATGGAAGTATCCCAGTCTGCTTTGACATATTGTTAATAGGTTGAGACCTTCCTGTCATGGGGAAGGTCTTTTTTGTTCCTTGCCTTATGAGAGTGCTAAACACCTCAAAGATGTATTAGGACAGCAAAATCATCAACAAATGTAAGCTCGCTTACATTCCGGGAACTAATTTAGAGTTATTATCAGTTTAGAATAATTCTATAAAAGATGATGAATGGAGGAAATCAACATGACAAATTTAGTGGGCACGAAAACAGCGGAAAACTTGAAGGTCGCATTTGCGGGTGAATCACAGGCCAATCGTCGTTACTTGTATTTTGCCGAAAAGGCAGACGCGGAAGGCTTGTCGGACGTTGCGGAACTCTTCCGTGCGATCTCGAAGGGGGAAACGAAACACGCATTCGGCCATTTTGACCATCTTTGCGAAGGTGGAGTGGGCGACCCGGCGACAGGTCTGCAGGTGAGAAACACGAGGGAAATGCTCGAATCGGCCATTGCCGGCGAAAAATACGAATATACGGAAATGTATCCGGGATTTGCTGCCACCGCACGCGAAGAAGGATTCCCGGAAATCGGGGAATGGATGGAAGTCATGGCCAAAGCGGAACGCGTACATGCACAAAGATTTCAAAAAATGCTTGATTCTCTCGAATAATTCAAGACATACCTATGGAGGTTTAGTGAATGGAACTTCTAACATTGCAGGATGTCGTTCCTTTGTCCACGTACCGTAAAAACCGCGATCCGTACGTGAAAAAAATGATCGCTTATAAAGCGAAACGCAGGGTCTCCTTGGCCGAACATGTTTCGCTTCTCTTTGAAAATCGCCAAACCGTTCTTTTTCAGGTCTTAGAGCTTGTTCATTCCGAAGATCTGACCGATCAAAGGGAAATTGCTGAGTATCTCGATATATACAATCCGATGATTCCGGGCGAACAGGAACTCTCCGCCACCCTGTTTATCGAAGCGGACAATCAGGCTCTTTTGGAAAGGTTATTAACCGATTTGCGGGGGATTGAACATCACCTCTATCTTGTAACCGGCGATAAGCAGATACAGGGAGTCTTCGAAGAAGAACATACGGGTGATGTGACATCGAGCGTGCATTATCTTAAATTCCCATTAGATGAGCAGGCAAGAAACTATCTTTGCAGCACTCCGGCTGATCAAGCCAATGTAAGAGTCGTGCTCACACACCCCAAACTCTCGGCGGAGCTTGCGCTTCCACCGGAAATCATTGCGTCTCTCCGTGAAGATTTGCGCGATTCATACCAACACTGATCTTTGCGGCGGGAGGCGTTATGCGGTCTCCGCTGGATCTATGATCAGAGAGTGGAACGGAGAACCAAATATCGATCGTGACCGATAGAAAGCGAAAAGGGTGCATCAGTCCTTGTTCTCGCCAAAGGGTGAGGGCAAGGGCTTTCTTGTTATACAACAAAACTCTACACGACTTTAATATGTTGTTAAAAATCATCGATTATGATGGAAAAGGAAGAGGGGTTAGTAATGAGGGAACCCTGAGAACGAGTGAGCGAGGAGTTGAGAAAAGGTGAAAGCGAAGAAAACGGCCATTGGTCTTGCCAGCGGTATTGTAGCGTTAAGTTCTGTTTTTGCTGTACCTGTATCAACACATGCTTCCGAGAAATTCGATCATCAGGATTCTGTCGATGCAAATGAAAAACATTCCGCTCCTACAACAACGCCCATTAAACACCTCGTTGTCCTTTTCGACGAGAATGTTTCTTTTGACCATTACTTCGGTACATATCCCCATGCTGCAAATCCTCCGGGCGAGCCGAAATTCACAGCGAAAAAGGATACTCCACGCATCAATGGATTGACAGAAGAGCTTTTGACAAAGAACCCGAATCAATATAATCCCAAACGTCTCGATCGCTCCCAAGCGATGACCGATGATATGGATCATGAATATACGGATGAACAAAAAGCATTTGACGGCGGTAAAATGGATAAATTCGTTGAATATACATCGGGTGGAAAAGACAAGTCGCTGGTCATGGATTATTACGACGGCAACACAGTAACCGCCCTGTGGAATTATGCGCAACATTACGCCATGAGCGATAACTCCTTTGGCACATCGTTTGGCCCATCTACTGTAGGGGCGCTCAACCTGATTTCCGGGCAAACGCATGGTGCCACCGGATATCTGAATGGAGTGAAGGTTGGAGATATCAAGGATAATGTGGCAAACGGTACTGTCATCGGTGATCCGGATCCGTATTATGACAAAGCGTCCGATCCAAAGAGAGCACAAGCGGCCATGAGCGGAAAAAATATCGGTGACCTGTTGAATGCGAAAGGTATCACCTGGGGCTGGTTCCAAGGTGGATTCCGCGATACTCAAGCGAAGCATCAAAATATAGCGGGGAAATGGATCACGGATTATAATCCCCATCATGAACCGTTCCAATACTATCAGTCTACAGCGAATCCTGATCACCTACCGCCCACTTCCGTTCAAATGATCGGGCATACCGATCAGGCGAATCATCAATACGATCTTGAAGACTTTTGGAAAGCTGCGGAGGCAGGAAACCTTCCAGCAGTTAGTTTCCTGAAAGCCGCTAACTATCAGGACGGTCATGCCGGATATTCGGATCCGCTTGATGAGCAGCACTTTATCGTAGACACGATCAATCATTTGCAAAAACTTCCTGAATGGAAAGATACAGCGGTTATTATCGCATACGATGATTCCGACGGCTGGTATGATCATGTTATGGGGCCGCTTGTGAATGGATCGAATGACCCGCAATATGATGCTTTATTTGGACCCGGAAATGCCGGTAAACCTATCATTGCCCCGTACCTAGATCGTGCAGGATATGGGCCGCGCTTGCCATTGCTGGTCATCTCACCGTATGCGAAGAAGAATTTCGTCGATCACACCGTTACCGACCAGGCATCGATCTTGCGCTTTATTGAGGATAATTGGAAGTTGGGGCGGATCGGTGACGGTTCCTTTGACGCCATTGCCGGTTCTTTAGAGAACATGTTTGATTTCTCCCATGGTCCTAGAAATAACAAGCTCTTCTTGGATCCGGTTACGGGCGAACCCATAAAGGATGACGAGCAGTAATCCCTTGAATTCACTTGTAACGACAAACTCCCTCGTTGCCACAGCAGCAGAGGGAGTTTGTTTTCGTTCAGAGGCGGATTCTTGGGTAGGAATGGAGAGGAGATTTTTGCACATTCTACATTGGTAGTGAGTGCAAAAGTTAGGTGTTCATGACTTAAAACGGCTTGCACCAGTGCAAGTAAGCGGATGGCTTGATACGTCCTTCGGACACCTGGAGGGATATACGCGCACACACTTGACAGGTGAAATATACGCAGTCTCCCGGGTTCAAACCGGGTTCTGACTAAGGAGGCGATTAAAAGAAGAAAAAACAGCAAGCAGCATGCGGGGGGTGACGTGAAGCAAATGATTGAGAAAGGCAGGATTTCCGCATTGCAGATGTGGATCATGCTCTATCCGACGGTGATCGCAACCGACATTATCACTGTACCGGCCATCAGCATAAAATATGCGGGACGTGACTTGTGGTTGTCGACGATCTGGGCTTCTCTGGTCGGCTTCTTGGTGGTGTATGTGATCGACCGATTGAACAAACTGTACCCTGGGCAAACGTTCATTCAATACTGTGAACACATTCTCGGCGTACTACCGGGGAAGTTCCTTGGATTGATCTACCTGTTTTATTTCCTTTTTGCAGAAGGGATCATACTGAGGGAATATGCGGAATTTGTGAATGAAGCATTCCTCAGCCATACCCCGTCTTTTGTCATCGTGGGAGGTCTCGTTTTCGTTTGCGCCTGTGCTGTACGGGGAGGGGTAGAAGTAATAGGAAGAAGCGCGCAGTCATTCTTCGCTCTTTTTATCATTACCATTTTCTTGGTCGTATTGTTCCTTCTCCCTGACTTACACGTTAGGCATATGTTTCCAATCTTGGCGCATGGGATCATGCCGACCATAAAGGGAGCGTTTGTCAGTCAAAGTTGGTATTGTCAAGTCTTTTTAGGTGCCTTTTTTCTTCCTTATGTCGTCGATCGTGCAAAAGGAAAGAAATGGGGGATGATCACCGTTCTTTTCATCATGTTGAATCTGTTGATGATCAAATTGACCGTCTTGTTCCTGTTTGGACAGGAAGTTACATCGATGCTGACCTATCCGACCATGGATGCGGTCCGCTATGCGAGTCTGGCTGACTTTATTGAACATCTGGATCTGTTTGTGATGGCCGTATGGGTAGCAGGTATGTTCGTGAAGGTCTCCGTTTACTATTATGCGTTGGTGCTCGGTACCGCTCAGTGGCTAAAGCTGTCCGATCACCGCCCGCTCGTGCTCCCGTATGGCTTTTTGATGATCTTATTCACATTTTGGATTGCTCCATCCTACCAGAAACTAGGTGAATTTATTGAAAAAGCCGATATTTTTGAGGTAACGCTTCTCTTTACTGTGATTCCTGTTTTCCTGCTTCCGCTCTCTGTCCTGCGTAAACGAATGCAGGGAAAAGGAGGTCAGGCAAGTTGAACCGTTCAGACACCATCGGATTACCTGTAGTTTAATACCCATCGCGCTTCATTTGAGAATTTTTTTGTTTAGCAGAATCAGAGAACATCCTGTAATTAGGATTTGTAACGAGATTAAATTGTCTCGATCTTCACCACTTTTTTCATGGGCACTCGGTACATCCCTTCATCTGTTTGAAGGCGTAATTCTCCATACTTTATGACCGGCACCCCTTCCCATACAACATTTTGAGTAGGATCAAAGATTGTCACACGAATTTTGTATTGATATTGCAACGCTTCTCCAAGAATATATCCCATTTCCGTCCATTCATCTTCGGACAGAATGGGTTGCTCTTGTTTGGTCCACTCCTGTTGGGACTGTCTCATCAATTCCCTGTGCTCCGGCAACACAAGTCGCATCGCCTCAAAGATGTTTCCGTCCATGATTTTCATGCTAGCTCCCCCAATGACTGTAATGACTACCCCATAGGTTTATATATAATGCCCGCCAATCTTACGGCTGCGATCCAACAATTGTCCAGCTTCTTTTAGGCTTACGGCTCGCATGATACTCGTCTCGCCATATTTCATGCGAATCGTATCCACTGTCTGTGACAAGCGGTTCCGTTTCACCACATCGTGAAAGAGTGACAATTGTACAGCATTCGATAACTGCAACTGATCGAGCGACACATGAACCGCACGGACACCCTCCCCTTTCCACCAGCGATCCAGTAAATGCAACAGGTAAGGATACAGGTCATCCGCTTCATCCGAATAAAAATCAAGCGTTTTCGCTTTGTAAAAGCCACCTTTAAAACCTGCGTACGTGAGACCGAGCCCAATCCGTCTGCCTTTCTGCCCGAAATGCCGCGCCCGTTGGCAAACTTCATCGAGCAGTTCCAAAATGACGACAGCGATGTCCTCCCGTTGATAAAAATCCCGCGGTAACGTCGTACGGTGGGACAGCCCCTTGTGCGGCGCGTCATAGGCTCCGGGATTGATCGGTGAATAGTCCTGGCCGTGGCTCCATCGGTGAATGACCGTGCCCCACACGCCGAATCTTTTCAACAGATCGATCTCCGGGATCTGCGCCACATCGCCGATCGTTTTTGCACCGAACTCATAATACAAAGCCTCCGCCCTCCGCTTCAGTCCCCACATCTCGAACACGGATAACGGATGCAGTTGGGTCGGGACATCTTCCTCCGTCCACCACACGATTCCGTCGGGGTGTTTTTTTGCTTGTTTGTTTGCCATTTTCGCCATCCATTTGTTATACGAAAGACCGATGCGGCAGCGGATGCGAAAGAGATCCCAGATGGCTTTCTTCAGCTCGCGGGCCGCTGCCAGCGGATCGGGAAACAGGAGTGACGGATAAGGAAATGCAAAAAACGCTTCATCAACCGAAAATTGCTCGTGCAAAGGGAACATCGATTGAATCACCTTCTGGATGCGAACGCTGGTTTCCAGATAAAACCGCATGCGGGGTTTTACAACGATCGCCCTAGGGCAACGCTGTAACGCTTCCCCAAGCCGCATCGCATTTTCAACCCCGGCTCTCTTCGCCGTAGGTGTTGCCGCCAAAATGATCCCGGATCTCCTTTCCGGATCGCCCGAAACCACCAGGAGCGGGTCGGTGGAATCGTCATTTTCACGGCGGGTCAATGCGAACTCCGACCGGCTGGCGGCTTCGCATGATGCATAGAAGCTTTGCATATCCACGAGACCGTAAATCCACTTCATGGGCATAGTCACCTAACCCTGTATGTCCTCTCTAAAATACGAACAAATGTTTGTGTTCTTTATTATATTGTATTGGGTTCGATCTATGCAAACGTATGTTCTTGATTATATTCCTTTTTTTGTAAATTAGTAAGTGGATGACTATTCATGAAGCCTATCATATTGATATAACCATATTGTTATATTATAATTATATTTTGAAAGGAGGAAAAAGAACGAATGGAGATCCATAAATTAGCAGACTGTTTCAAGGCGCTTGGAGACCCTACGCGATTAAAAATGATTGCTTTACTCAATCTTCGGGACTTTTGTGTCTGTGAATTTATTCCTATTTTTAACATTTCACAGCCCGCCATCTCGAAGCATCTGAGCCGTCTTAAAAGTGTGGAATTAGTCACGGAGAACCGAAAAGGACAATGGGTATTTTACTCTTTAAATCGGGAGCGCTTGGAATCCATTGGACTTGCATTAAAAAACTTACCGGATGTATCGGAAGAACTTAGAAAACTTGAAGAAAAAGGTTTACTCGTGAACTGTGAGTAGGGAGTAGAGAGATGAGAAGGAAACTGATTTCTGAGTTTATTGGAACGTATTTTCTCGTGTTCGCGGGGACTGGCGCCGTTGTAATAAACGAACTCACCAAAAGCCTGACTCACGTGGGAATCGCTTTGACTTTTGGTCTTGTGGTAATGGCTATGATCTACACTTTTGGTCATATTTCGGGGGCTCATTTCAACCCTGCCGTGACGCTGGGATTTCTGACAACGGGTGATATTCGACTCCAGGAGGCGATCCTTTATATCGTTACGCAGGTGCTCGCAGCGATTGCGTCGAGCGGATCACTTCTTCTCATGTTTGGGAACGTGGCGAATTTGGGAGCCACTTTGCCGAGGTTTTCGTGGCAGCAGTCGTTTGCTTTGGAATTCATACTTACCTTTGTTCTCATGATCGTGATTCTTGGATCCGCGGTTCATGGAAAAGCCGACAAATCCTTTGCGGGCGTTGCCATCGGAGCGACCGTAGGACTTGAAGCGATGTTCGGGGGACCCATAAGCGGTGCTTCGATGAATCCCGCCCGTTCGATAGGACCGGCTCTTGTATCCGGTACGTTGGAATATCTTTGGATTTACATTGTCGCAACGATCTTAGGCGCAATTGTTGCTGCAATTGTCTATAAAATTCTTCACGAATAGGGGAGATTGGAGTATGACAACTTTTCGCATGCACGTCGCGATTAACGTCGAAAATCTCGAGGAGAATTTGAAGTTTTACCGTGCGTTCTTCGGAGCAGAACCTACGAAAGTGAAAGAGAATTACGCGAAGTTCGAACTGAACAATCCACCCCTTCATTTTTCGATGAATGTGCGTCCGCACGAAAAGAAAGGTGTCTTGAATCATTTGGGGTTCCAGGTGGAAAATACCGAAGCCGTTTTGGCGGTGAAAGAGCGCTTGCAAAAAGCCGGTCTCGTACCCATAGACGAAATGGGCACCACTTGCTGCTACGCGGTGCAAGACAAGATTTGGGTGCGTGATCCTGAGGGGAACGCTTGGGAGATCTTCTACACCAAAGAGGATTCCGAATTTGAATCGGCGGGCGAAGCTGCGATTCCAGGCGTTTGCTGCGCCCCGTCTCCCTCTTCTGAACTGATCGGTTTGGAAGAACTCAAATAATCGGAGGAATATGCAATGACGGATAAGAAAAAAATCATGTATTTCCTTTGCACGGGGAACTCATGCCGCAGTCAGATGGCTGAAGGATTCGGGAAAAAATATTTGGGGGATACATTTGAAGTCTACAGCGCGGGGATCGAAGCGCACGGATTGAATCCCAACGCGGTCAAAGCAATGGCTGAGATAGGAATTGATATTTCAAGCCAGACATCCGATAGGATCGATCCTGATTTACTGAACAAAGCGGATTACGTAATCACGCTTTGCGGGGATGCGAACGATAAATGTCCGATGACTCCTCCTCATGTCAAACGTGAGCATTGGGGATTTGAAGATCCAGCAAAAGCGACCGGTACAGAAGAAGAAAAATGGGCCGTCTTTCAACGTGTACGCGATCAAATTGAAGAGAGAATCAAACGCTTTGCTGAGGAAAGCAAATAATTGCAAGTAGAAATTATATACATCCTTCAAAAAGAAGATCCCTCTTCGATTACGATGAGGGATCTTCTTTTGAAGGATGCTTTCTATTGAATTTTATTGGTTATCCCATTAAATGTTCAATCCTATGTGATTGATCAGAATGCCTCCGCATAGAGTCAGGATCATAGCTAGGAAAAAGGTAATGACTACGATCCTACGGGGAAAAACGCTTGGGAGTAAGAACAGATTTCGCATATCAATCATTTGTCCAATCACTAAAAAACCTAATACTCCTCCACTTGTTGTCAATCCCGCTAAGGATCTGGCAACAAAAGCATCCGCTTCTGAACAGAGGGATAACAGGATCGCGAGTACCATCATCCCTATAACGGATCCAATGGGATGTTTTCCAATCGGAGATAAAACGGATGCAGGTACCCATGTTTGTAACAGAGCGGCAACTGCGGCGCTGACTACGACAAATCCACCAACTTCAAAAAACTCGAGAATGGCGTGTCCAATGACAGAACTTAGGATTTGTGAAACGGATCGTCTTCGTGGTGCGAGACGGGTGGTCGCAATTTCTGCCAACGGAAGCTCAAATCCCCTCATTCTCGGCCGTTCACTTTTCTTCTGTTCAAATGATAAGAGTGTCCATCCGATCACGACAGAAATCACAAATGTCGTAGTCACCCGCAACCACATCATGGAAGACTGCATGCCAAATGCGACATAAGTGGCAAACATGGATAACGGATTGACGACAGGCGCTGATAGTGTAAAGGACAGGGCTACAGACGTTGGGACTCCTTTTTTTATCAGGCTACGAGCCACTGGAATCGTTCCGCAATCACAAACGGGCAGAACCAGTCCGAAAAGAGAGGAGACGATAACCGCTAGTATGCCATTTTTCGGTATCAGACGTAACATTCTCTCTTGTGGCACGAGTTCCTGAATCAACGAAGAAAGCAATACACCGAATAAAATGAAAGGCAACGACTCAAGGACAATGGACAGGAAGATCGTTTGTGCTGCTTGCCACATGCTTAGTTGCCCCCCGTAATATCCATTGTAACGGGGTACATATAAGGATCTGCTGGTTCCTGAATGGGGTGAATAGCATGACCGATCAATACAGGTTTATTCGGGTACCCGTAATACCAACTGGTTGCTGCAATTTTGTCGGCTTCAGGAATCTTCCGTGTTGAGATCGTCCCGTCAATTTCTACCCAAGAGTTATTTTTGTACTTCGAAGCGTCATTCGTCTCTACCGTAATTCCAATCGGGGTGGCATCTGCGGCACAGCAGGTAATTAAGTAGCGACACAAGATCATGCGATTTGCCGGCCAACCCTCGGGATGATAAACAAACCCAGTGAATTTGAACCTCCGATTAAAATAATACTCCGGCGCAATCAGGATATTAGCCTCCACATCGAGTAAGGATAATTCCGCTCCCTCTTTGGGTTTCGGAGGTTTTGGAATACCTTTCATGTCTGCGCGGGGAACCTTCGATAAGTCGACTTTATCATTGTTTTCATCATGACTCGTTGATGAAAGCGTGTCTGTAGATTTCTCCTGCTTTATCACGGAGCCATTGGCACTTTCTTTGGATAACGCTTGTAGACCATTATTCATCGTTGAGGCTCCTAATGCTTGAGTAGGCACCAACAATCCCAAAGCGACGGGGACAACTAACAAGAGCGACACGATTCCCGGACTCATTGTATGCCCATGATGATGATCATGATCATGGGCGCACTCACAAGCGGACCGGTTCGTAAAGAATGAAAAGAGCGCATATAAGGTCATCACAATGAGGACGCCCAGAGTCAGTTTTAATAAAACCGCAATGTGAGGGGCTACTAATCTATGGATTTCCCCTGTCTCAAAAAGCTTGATCAGATAAATCGAAAAACCAAATAAAATCAATGCCTGCAGTAATCTTCCGGAATCCAATCGTTGACTCTTCATTCGCTATCACCTCATCTTCTGAATGTAGCACTCATCACATTGCGCAGTTTGAAGGTAATCGCTTCATAAAAACGGTGGATCTGCGGCCCGTTGTAAAACAAAGTGGGTGTTTGAAAATTCTTTCATTCACAGCAGATCTGCACCCTCACTAAGTATACTAAAAGATAATGATAAAAGAGAAACATTAAGACCACTTGTTTGTCTATTTACTCAACGGGACTTCAAAAGATGTAAACTGAACACGAAAAATGATTCGTGGGTTTCAGATGGTATATAAAACCATTCTTGACAATCTAAATCGTAAAGATTACGATTTAGATTGTAATGACTACGATTTCGATTGATGAGGAAGGGAGTTCACAAATTGAAACACAATAAATTACTGATGACCGGTTGTTCATTGGCATTCACTACGGCACTTTTACTCTCAGGCTGTTCAACCCATTCTACAAATACTGCATCATCTTCCCCCTCTACTACACCTGACAAGAAGATTAAAGTCATAGCAGCCGAGAATTTTTACGGAGAAGTGGCTCAGGCGGTTGGCGGGGATCGTGTTGAGGTCAAATCCATTCTTACCAATCCGAATGTGGATCCCCATGAATATGAACCCACTCCTGAGGTAGCGAAGGAAATTACAGACGCTCAGGTGATCGTCTACAACGGCATCGGGTATGATGACTGGATGGATAAGATTTTGAAAGCGGGATCTTCCACAAATACGAAAACTGTTATTAACGTAGGTAACGATTTATTAGGGAAAAAAGTAGGAGATAATCCGCATGTTTGGTATGCCCCAGAAATCATGCCTAAATTGGCCAATAAGATTGCTGACGATCTATCAAAGATCGATCCAAGCCAAGATCAAGCTTTCCATCAAAGGGCGAAAGACTATATCGCTACGCTGGATCCTTTAAATAAGAAAATCCAGCAATTAAAACAAGCTTCACCAACGCCGATTGATGTATCGGAGCCTGTTTTTGATTACATGCTCAAGGATCTTAACTTAAACATTAACGATCCAAATTTTGCGAAGGCAATCGAAGAGGGGAGCGACCCGATTCCCGCCGATCTGATTCAGTTACAAAACGATATGAAAAACAAGAAAGTCAAATTTTTCGTCTATAACATCCAAAATTCGAGCGCGACAGTGGATAATATCGTGAAGCTTGCAAATTCAGCGGGAATTCCTGTTGTGAAAGTCACCGAAACAGAGCCGGAAGGTAAAAATTATCTGCAATGGATGATGGATCAACTGAATGAAGTAGAGAACGCATTGAAAGTTCGAGATTAATTAAAGCTTGTTGATATCATTTGTAACAGTTATTGAATCGTCCTGAGTCTTACTTGATGAATTTAATGAAAGAATAAATCATTAACGTACAAAATCAGCGTTTTGCTGCCAGGCCACGTCAGATTATTCAGCTAGCTATATGCCCTTGGGGTTATCTTATGATTGGTGAATAGGTGTATCGTTGAGCGGCGGCGGGACACACCAGTTTCGGCGGCCATAGCCTACTTTGTACAATTGGCCGCCAAACTCTGCATTTCTGAGCTGCAAAATACATATATCGTTCTTGAGCTTGAAGAACGATACCGTAAAAAAGGATCTACAACAGAAGGTGACGATATACATTCGTTATCATAAATGATTGACAAAAATATATATTCAAACTAGTATATAATTACAAAATATAAACGTTTAGATTTTTGATTTTTACCTTTTATACAGCAAAACTAACAAGATGAATGAAATGATGAGGAAGAATTATGTCAACCATTAAGGATGTTGCAAAAAAAGCAAATGTATCAATCGCAACCGTTTCTCGAGTCATTAATGGATTGGGAGGAGTTAAACCTGATACAGAGAAGCGTATATTGAAAGCGATTAAAGAAATGAATTACTTACCCAATCACTTAGCAAGAAGCATGGTCAAGAAACGTACGGATACGATCGGGGTAATTGTTCCCGATATTACCAATCCGTTTTTCCCTGAAGTTATTAAAGGGATTGAGGTGAGCGCAAGGAAGCATGGGTTTACCACTTTTTTAGCCAATAGTAATGAATCAGTAGCAGAAGAATCAAGAATCCTTCATGTTCTTCGTAAAAGACGTGTAGATGGTCTTATCGTGACTACATCAAATGAATTGGAAAGCCCACTATTACAGTTCGAATCTGACGAAATACCGATTGTTTTGTTAGACAGGGATATCGAAGGAAGTTCTTATGATGCTGTTATAATAGATAACGTTGGAGGGGCATACGCAGCGGTTAAACATTTGATAACAGAGGGGCATAGCCAAATAGGTTTAATCGCAGGGCCGTCTAGTGTTACTCCTGGACGGGATCGAACAAAAGGGTACCTGAAGGCTCTTAAAGACTTTGGCATTCAAGTGAATCCAGATTATATCCGAGAAGGAGATTTCAAGGAAGAGAGCGGCTATCGGCTAGGAAGTGAATTACTTTCCATGCCATCTCCTCCTACTGCTATATTCTCATGCAACAACTTAATGACACTTGGTTTGCTCAAATATATTCAGGATCAAGGTCTTCGATTAAAAGAGGATGTTACTGTAATAGGTTTTGATGATCTAGATATCGCGAATTTTATCAAGCCTCCACTAACCGTGGTGTCTCGTCCGATGCGATATATGGGAGAAGTAGCGGCTAATTTACTCATCGATAGAATTAACGGATTGGAATCGACAGAACCACGTAAGATCGTGCTTGTTCCTCAGCTATTAGTTCGAGAGCCGTAACAGTAAATAAATTTTTTTAATCCTTAGTGTAAACGTTTACATTTTTTAATAAACACTATGTTCTGAATGATTGGTATATTATTATTTAACCTACAAAAAGCGCAAAGAATTAGAAGGTTCTATTGGAATACAACAAAAAGAATGTTTACTTTAAATTATTCATAAATAAAATGTAAACGTTTAGATTTGGAGGTACTGTCATGTTAAAGGAACCGATTATCACAGTGTTAGGCAGTATGACGATGGATTTAGTTGCCACCGCTCAAAGAAGACCCATTAAAGGAGAAACGATTCTCGGAAAAGACTTTGGGATGGTCCCAGGAGGAAAGGGCGCCAATCAGGCGGTAACTGCAGCCAAACTGGGAATCAAAACTTATATGGTTGGACGGTTAGGAAAAGATTTGTTTACGAGTCCAATCTTGGATAATTTACGAAGCGAAGGTGTGGTTACGGATTTCATTAAAGTCGATGAAAACTCTGCTACGGGAATTGCTCATATCAGCGTAGATGCTCAGGGGGATAATAGCATCATTATGGTTCCGCTTGCGAATGCAAATGTCAATCAACAAGACGTAGATGAGGTTGAGGAACTTATTTCTAGATCGACGCTTCTGATGATGCAGTTAGAAATTCCGGTTGAAACTGTTTTTTACGCAACAAAAGTTGCTAAAAGATATGGAATTCCTGTCATTCTAAATCCAGCACCGGCGCAACCTCTTCCTGATGAAATGTATTCATATATCGATTATTTGACTCCCAACGAAACGGAGACGGAAATTCTTACCGGGATTAAATTAACTGATATTGAGTCTGCAAAATTTGCGGCAAAAGAATTATTGAACCGCGGGGTAAAAAATGTCGTTATTACTCTTGGTGAAAATGGATGCCTTTTGGCCGACGGTGAGGATTACCATCATATAACTGCCCGTAAGGTAGAAGTGGTAGACACTACAGCAGCAGGCGATGCATTTAACGGAGGCATGGCGGTAGGATTAGCGAAAGGGATGTCATTAAAAGAAGCTGTTCAATATGGTGGAATTGTCGGAACACTGGCTGTCACAAAATTCGGAGCTCAATCGTCTCTCCCCTCTTTACAAGAAGTAAATGAATTTATAAAAGCGAGCCTTTCCCAAGCCTAAATTAAAAAATCAGTCAAGGAGGAATTCACATGAAAAAGTCAGGAATCTTAAATCCGCAATTATCCAGAGTCATTGCGGAAACGGGACACAAGGATCTTTTGGTCGTTACGGACGCTGGTCTTCCCATTCCACAAGAAATCGAACGTGTTGATCTTTCTCTTGTTGCCGGTAAACCAGCCTTCTTAGATGTCTTAAAGGAAGTCATTAAAGAGCTCGCGGTGGAGAAAATCATTCTTGCTGAAGAGACTGAAAAAATTAGCCCACATATGTATAGAGAAATCGTAAGTCTCTTTCCTGGTATACCAATTGAAACCATGCCTCATGTGGATTTTAAGAAGAAGACGAAAGAAGCAAAAGCTGCTATACGATCAGGTGAGTTTACACCATATGCCAACGTTATTCTTGTTGCAGGTGTTGTTTACTGATAGTACGGAAAGCGAGTTGAGAAAAATGGGTGAATTCTTGCTTGAATTACGAGGTATTAAAAAGTCCTTTTACGGAGTAAAGGCACTGGATGGTATGAATCTTCAAGTAGGGAAGGGGGAGGTACTTGCGGTTCTTGGTGAAAACGGTGCCGGAAAGTCTACCATGATGAAAATCATTGCAGGAGTATATCAACCAGATGAAGGGGAAATTCTTATTGAAGGAAAATCAGTTACAATCAAAAATACGGTTGATGCACAAAATCTTGGAATATCCATTATTCATCAAGAATTCAACTTAATTCCTCACCTCAGTGTTGCTGAAAATATATTTCTTGGTAGGGAACCGATGAAACGGGGACGTCTCTTTATTGATTGGTCAAGGATGATAGATGACACGAAAAAATTGCTTCAACAAGTTGGCTTATCCGTCAATCCAAAACGACTCGTAAGTTCGCTCAATGTTGCTGAACAACAAATGGTTGAGATCGCAAAATCACTTTCGTTTAAATCAAAAGTCATCATTATGGATGAGCCTACGGCTGCTTTGAATGACGAGGAAACGAATAATTTATTTAATATTATTAAAGATTTAAAAAAAAGAGGAGTTGGTGTCATTTATATCTCTCATCGAATGGAAGAGATTTTTGAGATATCCGATAGCATTATGGTTCTGCGAGACGGGAGATACATAGACCGTTTGAAAACGAAAGAAACCAATAGGGAAAGAATCGTTTCACTAATGGTAGGACGAAAATTAACCGATTACTATCCAAGTTTAGTTGAGCCAAAAACTAAAGTGAAAATAGAAGTTAATAACATTTTTGTTGGAGACAAAGTAAAGGGGGTATCGTTTCAAGCCTATGAAGGTGAAATTTTAGGGATTGCAGGGCTTATGGGATCAGGTCGCTCCGAGCTAGCCAAAGCTTTGTTTGGGGCGCTTCCAATCATTCGAGGAACAATGATATTGGATGGGAAGAAAATCACATTAAAAAATACGAAAGATGCTATTCGCCATGGGATTGCTTTGGTGTCAGATGACAGGAAAAATGAAGGGTTAGTTTTATCTATGTCTATTGAGGAAAATATTTCCCTTGCGAATATGGATTTAATCATGAGTTCATTATTTATCAATCAAAAAAAGCAAAAAGAATTAGTGGAACGCAATGTTAGATTCCTGAAAATTAAGACGTCTAATCCAAGTTTGGAAGTGAAGTATTTAAGTGGCGGAAATCAGCAAAAGGTAGTCATCGGGAAATGGCTTGAAACAGACCCTAAGATATTTATATTAAATGAGCCAACCCGTGGAATCGATGTTGGAGCGAAAGCGGAGATTTATCAATTAATGAAAAAACTCGCCGAACAAGGGGTTACGATCATCTTGATTTCTTCCGAGTTACCGGAATTACTTGGCATGAGTCACCGAATTCTAGTCATGCACGAAGGGCGTATCACAGGTGAATTTAGTAGAGAAGAAGCGACACAAGAAAAGATTATGATTTGTGCAACAGGGGGTGAAACGAGTGGAGTTGCTTAGGAAATATCGTACTTTATTGGTTTTGCTAATTATAATCATTTTTGCTTCCTTGTTGAGTAGTGCATTCTTTACAACAACGAACTTGCTTAATATAGCGCGTCAAGTTTCAGTCACTGCCATTGTAGCAGCTGGGATGACTTTGGTTATCCTAGTTGCCGGAATTGATTTATCAGTAGGATCTGTACTCGCCATTTCGGGTGCAGTCGTTTCAAAAGTGTTATCATCCACAAACAATGTTGTATTTGCTATTTTTGCAAGTTTATTTGTCGGATGCATCTTTGGTGTTATTAATGGTTTCTTATCAACAAAAGGGAAGATGCCATCCTTTATTGTGACGTTGGCAACTATGGCAGCCGCAAGAGCTCTTACATTAGTATTTACAGGCGGCTATCCTCTTGTTATCCGAAATGCCTCATTCCTTAAGATTGGTAACGGATACATTTTGGGGATTCCAATACCGGTGATTCTGATGATAATAATCTTTGCGCTTCTATATGTGATGCTTAAGCACACGAAACTAGGGCGCTACATTTACGCAGTTGGTGGGAATGAAACAGCCAGCCGGCTAACAGGAATCAATACGCACCGCATCATCATGGCGACATTCATACTCAGTGGATTATTTACAGGTATTGCTTCCTTAATATATACCGCTAGGCTTAGTTCTGCTCAACCTTCAGCGGGGACAGGGCTTGAACTTGATGCAATTGCAGCTGTCATTTTAGGTGGAACAAGTCTAATGGGCGGACAAGGAGGAGTTGTAGGGACATTAATTGGCGCCTTTATCATGGGGATTCTGGACAATATTTTAAACCTTTTGGATGTTAATCCATATTATCAAGGACTTGTTAAAGCTTTGGTAATTATTTTGGCGGTATTTGCTGATAACAAATTTTCTTCGATGGCACTCTCTCGTTATAAATCTCAATCTCAAATTGAACAAACAAATGAGATCAATGAAATTCAAGAAGTGAAAGTTAACGGATAAGTGATGAAATTCAATTATAAATTAGGGGGAATAAAACATGAAAAAAGGAAGAAAAACACTGGCATTTTCCATTGTAACATGCGTTGTGTTGGCTTCATCATTAGTCGGTTGTGGTAGCTCAAAAGAATCAACATCCAGTCAATCTGCATCTACCCCGGCTTCTTCTAAGAAAATTAAAATAGGGCTTGCTATGAATACATTAAATAATCCTTTCTTTGTTGCAGTGAAGGAAGGGGCTGAAGCTCGTGCGAAGGAAATCGGAGCAGATCTTATTGTTACTGATGCTCAGAACAATGTAGGAACCCAATTGAGTAATATTGAGAGCATGATCCAACAGAAACCTGATGTTCTAATTATTGACCCCGCTGATTCTGATGCCGTAGTTCAAGCAGTGCAAGAGGCAAACAACGCAAATATCCCGGTTATTACGATTGACCGAAGAGCGAATGGCGGGAACGTTATTGCACACGTCGGATTCGACGCTGTAGAAGCAGGGAAAATGGCGGGTGAATGGTTAGCGAAAGCATTAAATGGAAAAGGAAATGTAGTTGAAATCACGGGTATTATGGGAACAAACGTAGCTCAAGATCGTGATAAAGGGTTTACGGAAGTAATGAAAAATTACCCGGATATTAAGATTGTTGCTAAACAAACTGCAAATTTTGATCGCGGTGAGGCTTTGAAAGTCATGGAAAATATTATCCAAGCGAATCCAAATATTGATGGCGTATATGCAGCCAACGATGAAATGGCGATTGGAGCGGAACAGGCTTTAGAGGCTGCTCACTTGACAGGTAAAGTTAAGATCGTTGGAACGGATGATACCGATCCTATGAAGGAACTGATTAAATCTGGAAAAGCTCAGGCAACTGTTGCTAATCCTCCTTACTTTTTGGGTAAAGATGCTGTGAACGCAGCAAAAGACTTAATCGATGGCAAAAAGTTAGAAAAAGATGTAATCTTAAAAGCTGATCTTGTCACAAAAGAAAACGTAGATTCTGTCAAAACTCGTGATTAATGACTTCAAATCAAATGCCGAGGGTAGGGCTTCTTAGCCCTACCCTGCTTATTTAGGAGGATTTTATATCCCTTATTCATCCTCCTTCCCGATCGACAACAGGATCGTAATGACGAAAAAACCGAGGAGTGCCAAAAACGGGATCGTAATAAACCCCAGCCAATTCATGTACTGACTGCTGCAGGGAACTCCTACGGTACAGGGAAGCACTTTCTGCATGCCCGGTATTTTCTGCTCCAAATAATGAAACAGGGAAATGCACATCCCAATGACGCTTAAAGTTTTGGCATACGGGATAATTCCGCGGTCGTTTTTGTAAGAGGCAATCCCCAGCAGTATGGCGAGCGGATACATGCAAATGCGCTGGAACCAGCATAACTTACAAGGCTCGAGCCGCATAATCTCACTTACATATAAACTGCCACAGAGCGAAACGACGGATACTAACCATGCCAGATACAGGCTATACGTTCTGAAGAATCGGATTGCTCGATCGCGCATCATTGACCGGTTTCTCCTTTGGCCTTCAAAATCGCTTCTTTAATCGCACTGTAAGTAAACGTATCGTTATCAGAAACTTCTTTTCCATTAATATAGATCGTTGGGGTACTGTTTACGCCCAGTTTCTCGGCAATGTCTTCATCGTTTTTTACATCCTGAGCAAAAGTATTGTTATCGATGTCCTTTTTCAGTTTATCGTAATCTACCTTAAGATTGGACTGTTTAGCAATTTGAACGAGAAAATCCGATGTGGCCCAGTTGGTGTGTTCATCGCCCTGGTGAGCGAAAACCGCTTCGTAAAACTTCCAGAATTCCTCCGGGTTCTGGCGGTAAACGGCTTCACCGGCCATTGCCGCCGTTCTCGAATCTGCATTGGGACTAATAATCGGATCGTTGATATAATAGAACTGTACCGTTCCGTTATCTATAAAGTCTTTTTTTAACTGCGGTAGGATCGTTTGATCAAATTCCTTGCAGGCAGGACATTTGAAATCGGCAAATTCGACGATCTTCACAGGAGCATCCTTCGATCCTATTGATGGATGTTTATCATACTGGAATTCTTTCACATCAACCGTTTGATCATCTTGTGGACGGGAAATCGCATGCATAATGATTAGTGCAACGCTAACAACAAAGATAACCGCTAGAGTCCATTCTATCAACCGTTGTGTTTTTCTCGTTGTTTCGAGTTCCATTTGTCGCTGATGTTTTTTTATTTTCTTTGCCATATTTGTTTTCACCATGGGATCCTCCTACTCCTAATGATGCTTTGTCATTTTGGTATTGCATGTGGAGTGGATCTATTGTGACACCTCTCAACATATTACCTGGCAGTTAAAAGGAGTATAATTTATCAAGTATGTCCAAATTAAAATCTTTATTCCAAAAGAAATACCTGCCAAAAAAGTGAACAAAAATACTGCTTAACTAAATGTCGAAGTATTCCTGTGACAGATGAATCTCACCTGATAGCGAATCATATGTTCATACTTACTAATCCCATTCTAGCTGATTCATATGATTGATCAATTGGAGACCGAAGGAAAAACCGTCACGCTTGTGGTTATCGCTCATAAGTTTTCAGGATATCGAGCCGTAACGGATACATTATGAAGTTACAGTCATAAATGAAAGAGGTGATTGATATCGATCACCTCTCTTTTATGTGTGACTTCCTTTTTATGAAACGAGAAATCTTTGTTTACTTCAAGATACCATATTGTGATGAATAGAATCCTGATCGTTACTTTTGTTTGCTGATTCCTTTGAAAGAAATCCCCACAAAAATGCCATCATTAGGATATAAACGAGATCCACAAATAAAACCATATAAAGAGGATGATCATCCATGGTCATGACGCCTAGCATAGCTCCCATCATACCACCCATGATCCCTGCCATTATGCCATCTATGATTGCCATAAAGCCTAAAGGCTTCCCCGTCAGGTATCCAACGATCATACCCATCAGAACCCCAACGACAGTCGGAACAAACATTTTCATGATCATCATTGCGATGATGGTTCCCACGACAACACTGGACATCATCGCGTTTGACATCGCAACTATCATCCCTGTCATAATCGACATTTCTGTTTTCCGTTTGGTCGTCAACCGAAAAACGTAAATAGAAACGATAGCAACAAAAATGAGAGATATCCAGCTCATTGCATCGATCAACACCTTCGTTTATTACCCTTTCTGGCAATCATTCATAATAAATATAGTTAAATCAAGGAAACTTATTATAGCCCAATGGAGCTATTTTCATGGAGGGTATATATGTATGTACCGCAAGTAAAGAACCGATACCGACTCTTCCGCAGGAAAACGAAGCTCCAAAGAAAGAGTCTGTATCGGTCTACAACGTTCACCATCTCCTGTGGCTGACTCTTAACAGAGGAAGAGGTAAGCCAACCACTTGTTGATCGTTGCCATCAGGATCAATCGTGTTTGTCCAGCTAAAATAGTTGAACGATGCGGCAAAATCCCCTGTATTCCCCGCTCCAGCCCCGTTATAAGTCTTCGATGCGGATCTTGGACTAATGAGAAACGAATCACCGATTACGATCTGGCCAGAGTTCGTATTGACTCTAAAAGCTCCAACAGACGATGGCATGGAGTTCACCTTCTTTCCTTGTCCCCATTCTATGCAAGTCCGGCTCTCCTGGCATAAACTTTTGTTCGTTTGCTGAAAATTTGGTTGATGGAGAACAGGCAGAAGGATTTCGAAACCGGCCATCCTCGACTGGATGGTAAGTTAGCGTTCACGGCGCTTATTGTACATTGCGGTTTCTTAATTCCTGCAAACGGTTCCATTGTTTTCGCATAAGCGATATCCGCTCCTCGGGAGGTAACGTATCCCAATGTTCGAATAAATACTGATTCGCCCATTCATAACGAGCTAAAGTATTCTGGATCAATTCGTTCTCGCTTTCCAATTTTTCTTCATGATACATCCGGTCTGCGATTTGTTCCAAACGGTGTTGCTGTTTTTCAAGAATAAAGTCCAATGTATCCGGACTCAATTGGTCCCATACGGAAAGCAAAGCATTGTTGGCCGCTTCGTAGCTACGCAACGTTTGTTCAAGAATCTCACGATTTGTCATACGAGGCCTCCTATCCGAGGAACAGGGAATGATAAACACAGACATAGGGTACACCGTTCAGGGAAGGAGTATTCGATTTCAATCAAATGAAAGTGAGAAAGAAACGTTTGGATATAATTGAATTATCTGTTGATATGCAAGTAAATTTCAGATATATTTATACAAAACGAAAGTATTTTTTTCTTTTAACCTTCGAAATGATAAAAACGGAGGGTGCGTATGGTTTACGTCTATACCGAATCGAATGAACTTCCACAGATGACACTTGATGAGATCGATCGTAGCATCCTGGAGGCGTTGCACGAAAACAGCCGCATATCCTATACGGATCTGGGGAAACAAATCGGATTATCACGCGTGGCTGTCCAGTCTCGTATCAGTGCTTTAATCGAGGAGGGGGTTATCGAGCGGTTTACTGTCGTCATCAATCCCGTAAAGGTTGGAATGAATGTGTCCGCATTTTTTAACGTGGACATTGAACCGAAATACCTTCATGAAGTCGCTGAAAAGTTGGCCATGGAACCGGCTGTCACCAGTCTGTATCACATGACGGGCCCAAGCACATTACATATGCATGGGATATTTGCAAACATGAAAGATATGGAGAATTTCTTGCTAGAAAAACTTTACACAATGCCGGGGATCATTCGTGTAGAGACCCAAATGTTGCTGAAACGTTATAAAAGCCGGATGGGCATGAAGTTGTAAAGAGGTGAAATCCATGTCGAAGGGAATGTGCCTGTACAATGAGCTCGTGATGGGGATGGTGCGAACGGGTATATTGGGATATGGAGGAGGTCCTTCTGTCATCCCGCTCATACGATATGAGGCAGTGATCCGATACCAATGGGTGAAAGATGAGGAATTCGGCGAAATCCTCGCATTAGCGAATGCTCTACCAGGGCCGATTGCACCGAAAATGGCAGCGTATCTTGGGTATCGAAAAAAGGGGGCTCCTGGTGCCATCGTGGCGGTACTTGCTCACATTTTGCCCACAAGTGTAGCGATGGTAGCCTTACTGGGTGCACTTTATGCGCTCAAACATTCAAAAGTGGTAGCGGGGATGATCGGCGCCGTCCGCCCGGTCATTGCGGTTATGCTTGGTCTCATGGCTTATGAATTCGCGGAAAAAACGTGGAAAGGTCTCGGGAAAGTTTGGGGGCTTGTAAGTGCCCTTGTGGCTTTTCTCCTTCTTACAGTCATCCATCTGAATCAAGCGATTGTCGTAGCGGTATTTCTCGCTTATGGAGCCGTTCATTTGAAATTGTGCGCTTCCATCATGAACAGGAGAAGGGGAAAGAAAGGAGCTTCCTCATGACCGGGTGGGATTTGTTTTGGGGATTCTTTGTCGCTAACGTTCTTGGGTACGGAGGAGGCCCTTCTTCGATCCCTCTCATGCAAGATCAAATCGTCAATTATTACCATTGGTTAACGAATGAACAATTTGCCGATGTGCTTGCGGTAGGGAACGCTCTTCCCGGACCGATTGCCACGAAGATTGCGGCTTATGTGGGTTATCAAGTCGACGGATGGATCGGTTTGGTCGCGGCAACAGTCGCCACAGTCGCACCTTCAGCTGTCGCATTAATCGCACTCTTGAGTATTCTGAATCGTTTTCGCGGGTCGTCGGTGGTTAAAGGAATGACCTCGTTCATCCAACCTGTCATTGCCATCATGATGGTTCTTTTAACCTGGGACATGGGGGAAGTATCCATCCAGTCGATAGGTATTTGGCAATCTCTTGGAATCGCAGCGGTCTCGTTTTGGGCGATGACAAAAGGCCGCATGCATCCCGCTTTAGTGATCGTTGCCGCATTTGCGTACGGTGGTTTGGTGTTATCCCATACCATGAGTTAAAGGGGGCACGTAACGATGTTGAACTATGATCCCATACATTATCCTTATCCGTCACGCCGCTCCATCGTGTTTGCAAAAAACGGCATGGTGGCTACATCGCAACCATTGGCGGCGCAAGCAGGCCTCGAAATGCTCAAAAAAGGCGGGAATGCGATCGATGCGGCGATCGCGACGGCCGCTTGCCTAACGGTGGTGGAACCGACATCCAACGGGATCGGCGGAGATGCGTTTGCACTCGTGTGGACAAACGGTAAATTGCACGGACTGAATGCAAGCGGTCCGGCTCCACAAGGCATTTCCATTGAAGTCTTGCAAAGAAAAGGGTTATCGGAAATCCCTAAATACGGCTTACTTCCGGTAACTGTTCCGGGTGCTCCCTCCGCATGGGCTGCACTGTCCGAGCGCTTTGGAAAACTGCCGCTGACAGAAGTCCTGGCTCCTGCGATTACATATGCGGAGAGCGGTTTCCCGATAACCCCAATTCTAGGGGTAAATTGGAAGCGATCGTTTGATCATTACAAACAGATATTAAAAAGTGAAGTTTTTCAAGGATGGTTCCAAACGTTTGCTCCGGAAGGAAGAGCACCCGAAATCGGGGGAATCTGGCGCTCCTCCGATCACGCGAAAACACTGCAGGCGATTGCGGAAACGAAAGCCGAGTCATTTTATCGGGGTGAGATTGCCGAGAAGATTGATCGCTTCTTTAGGAAGCATGGAGGATATCTTAGGAAAGAAGATCTGGAAGCTTACCGGCCGGAATGGGTCACACCGATTGGTGTCAATTACCGCGGATATGACGTTTGGGAAATTCCCCCCAACGGACATGGATTGGTCGCTTTGATGGCACTGAACATTTTAAAGGGATTCGATTTTTCGGAGCGCGATACGGTCGATACGTTTCATAAGCAAATTGAGGCGATCAAACTGGCATATGCGGATGGGAAAAAGTATATCGCCGATCCACGCAACATGTCCGTGCGCGTGGAAGACCTATTGTCAGATGCGTATGCGGAAGAAAGAAGAAAATTGATCGGAAAAGAAGCTTTAGAACCTGAGCCCGGCCAACCTCCAAAAGGAGGCACCGTATATTTGGCGACGGCCGACAGGGATGGAAACATGGTTTCGTTTATCCAGAGCAATTACATGGGCTTCGGATCAGGAGTAGTTGTGCCTGGGACAGGTATCGCCTTGCATAACCGAGGGCATAATTTCTCGTTTGACCCCAAACATGATAACGCGCTGGAACCGGGAAAGAGACCGTATCACACCATTATTCCCGGTTTCTTGACAAAAGATGAACAGCCTGTCGGACCTTTCGGCGTCATGGGAGCATTTATGCAGCCACAGGGTCATGTACAGGTGATCATGAACACGATTGATTTCCATTTGAATCCACAGGCTGCGCTTGACGTTCCAAGATGGCAGTGGATCGAGTGGAAAACAGTGGAGCTCGAGCATTCATTCCCGCCATCTCTAGCGGAGGCGTTGGCCCGCATGGGACATGACATCAAGTGGGCATCAGGCTCCGACAGTTTCGGACGAGGACAGATCATATGGAGAAATAACGAGAATGGAGTGCTCGTCGGAGGAACGGAACCGAGAACCGATGGGCAGATTGCAGCTTGGTAAGGGAATGTATAGTAGACCTTTGCATGTTTCATGTCATAGGTCTACTTTTTTTGTCTCGGAATATCCCTCTAAATGGAGAAATAAACCTCTTTTTCGTGTGCATATCCTTTGATACAGCAGTATATTCCAGAGTGATAATGTTGTAATTCGATAAAATTAAAAATTGGTAGAATAGGTAATATTTTTTATGTTAGAATTTAGTCAAGGATCTGGCCGCGATTTCATGTGAAAAACTGTGTTTACGGGGAGGGTGTCTGTTTTGATTAAACAATTAGATCACCTGGTACTCACTGTAACGAATCTCGATCGAACATGTGATTTTTACACACGTGTGCTCGGTATGAAAGAAGTCGTTTTTGGTAACGGAAGAAGAGCATTACATTTTGGGAATCAAAAGATCAATTTACATGAGAAAGGAAAAGAATTTGAACCTAAAGCTCAGTTTCCGACAAATGGATCTGCTGATCTTTGTTTTATCACCGATTGGCCTTTGTTCGAAGTAATTAACCATTTAAAGAATTGTCAAGTGGATATCATCGAAGGACCTGTCAAACGAACGGGGGCCGTTGGTCCCATTGAATCCGTATACGTTCGAGACCCTGATGGAAACCTGATTGAAATTTCAAACTATGATATTTCATGATAGCCCTCCATGTCGCAAGCGGCACCATCAGAGGATGAAAAGTTTCTTGTGCGGGAAGAGAGATTTAAGCTGCCTTATGAAACGGAGTATCTTTTGGGTGGGTTGTATCGCTTTGCAGCGCAGAGGTGAGTTGAAGGTCGTTCCGCAACCTCTATTAAGAATCCGGGCGGGACGACCTTCATCGAACCCAAGCGCAAAGCGATACCCCCACCCAAGCACTCATTTTCAAAATAGTCCCCCATGCCGCAAGCGGCACCATCAGAGGATGAAAAGTGTCTTCGAATGGGCGTAATGCTTTGCGTGAGACAGCGACTTTGGAGGTTGTCTCGCCACATCTGATCATTGTTCCATGCGAGACGACCTCCACGGAGCGCGAACGCAAAGCATACGCCCGCCAAACTACACATTTTCAAGGTAGTCAAAAGAGGCAATGGTGAAAATGGAAACAAAAAAGGAAAAAGCATTAAATTTTATACAATTTTTAACGATAAATATTGCATGTAGTTTTGTTCAAATAATAGTACTTTTTATTTTGGGTGTTTTATTGTTTTTTATAGGTTTTTTTTCAGGACAATTTATTTGGCAAGTTTCTGGAAACGCCCAGTTAGGTTTAATGATTGCTCCTATACTTAGTTGTGCTATTATTTTTAGTGTTTATGCTTTTGTGTGGTTTGTATATTGGTTAGTGTTATTTAAAGAAGAGGGGATTAAGTGGTTTTATTGGAGAGTAGCCTTTGCTACTCTACCTCTTGTAATCATGTTAATTATGTTTAATCCTCAACCTGACCCTATGGCTATGATACCTATACCAACGGAATTCGACTTTAGTTGCCTTATTACAGGAATCATATTATTTCCCATATACTCAGTTTCCATCTACAAATATGTCTTATTGGAACAGTCCTCTTCCCACAAAGTAAGAAACACCATAGTTTTGTGTGTGGTAATGTTGATGCTTGGTTCTGTTTCATTTCTTTCAAGTTGGAAAATGATGGACTTCATTTATTATTGACACCTTATATTCGGTAGACGCCTTACAATGTGTACACAGTACAGATGTCTTTATTATTTTAGGGTTTCCCCACTTCGTTCGGTAGGGGAACACCGCCACGATCCGAATCTTAGCCGCTGTGGTCACGGAACTGGAAAGGAAGGAATTGTTTCAGATTCGGCGTATAAAATATATTCTTGTAATCCAATGATAATCCTTGTGGAAATTCAATACAATGTGTCGTAGCTTAGTCAGTAGGGCATTCGACTGTGAATGGGCGGTCACAGGTTTAAACCCAGCCGCCTTGCCATTATAGAGGAACTGAAATTTGACCGTAAATGGACCAAAGGATCCTCTATTCCGCTTTATTCTCTGACTATTGTTATACATTTGTTCAATCAATAACTAAATGGAAAATGACATTCGAATCATAGAACGTGAAATTTAGAAGAAAACGAAAAAAGTGATTCTTTCATTGAGGGAGGCATTTAAATGGGCAAGGTATTAAGATTTGAGTTTCAGGTTCCAAATCCTGAACAAGCTATACAGTTTTATTCTAATTGTTTTGGGTGGAAATTTGAAAAGATGCCTGGACCACATGATTGTTGGTTCATGATCACAGGCGAGAGTGGTGAACCAGGTATAGATGGAGGATTGATGAAGTCTCCTGACGGCCACAAGAACTATAAACTCCATTGAAGTCCATTCTGTTGATGAATATCTTAACAAGATAGTCGAAAATGGTGGAAATGTAGTTGTACCTAAAACGCCTGTACCTGGGATGGGATACTTTGCGTATTGTACAGATAACCAAGGACTTCTTTTTGGAGTATCTGAGATTAATCCTGATGCAAAATAATTAATGAATAAACTGAACTTTTTTGTACAGTTTACAGACTGCAGACAAAATTCCTTTCTGCTACTGTGACGAAGGAGTTTGTCCGCAGTCTGAAGAGGGGAATCCCCCACAATATTTATCATGCAATAATCTTTTCATACTGCTTGGTGTGTGAACCCCGTATGATTTCTTGCTCCAAATGATGCTCGCACCTCTCTTGTTATTTCACACTCAAAATTTGAGGTCGACTGAAGGAATTATAGGTTATGCTCGGGGCTACTTCTTGTAACCATCGGTTGATTCGTTTATCGAGAACCTGAAATTTGACCGTAAAAGAACCGAATTTTTTTATAACGTCTGATTTTTTCATGCCATGTGCAGTGAGGGTATGACGATTCAAAACCACTTCAGCCATGTAATTGCATCCTGGAAACGAGCATCGTTCCATTTTACGTCCACCTCGGAAAAATTTTTGAACCTTACGTTTTCAGGATATCAACCAAAAATGAAATTCTCATGAAGATTGTTTTTAAAAATGAAGAAGAATTTTCAATCAAAATAATGGGTTTGTTTGTTCATCGATATGCCAAAAAAGTCGTGATTTTTGGCATCGTTATCAAACTCCCTATCGTTTTATATAATTGTTGGTTCATCGTACTTTCTATCCGAATGATAACAAACCCTCTTTTTAAACTATCCTGCCCGTTAGCAAAAAAGGTTAACCCAGTCTTACACTTTATTTTTCAGTCTAGATGATACTTATGACTTTAATTGCCGAATCACTTCCGCAAGACGAAAGATCCCCTTGTTCAAATCAGCCAAAGAAGCATAGGAATAAGAAAGCCGAAGATACTGTGTTGCATATTGATCGTATACATTCCCCGGATTCAATAGAATTCCCCGATCCAATGCTTTTTCAAACAGATCCCGGATGGAGAGCGAAGGCAATATTCGTAACCAGATATAAAAACCGCCTTTTGGAATCGTCCAGGTAGCAATGTCTGATAAATACTTTTGCAATGCATCGATCATGACTGCTCTCCGAGTTCGCAATTCTTCCCGGACCTTTTCTAAATGTTGGTGATAAAGCCCGCTCGATAACCATTCCGCTACAGCCCACTGAGAGAGGGAACTGGATCCATAATCGGTTTGCATTTTGATATCGGCCAGTCGTTCAATGACCGGTTCCGGGGCAACAACCCAACCGATTCTGAACCCTGGGCTCAATGTCTTGGATATGCTGCCAAGATACAGAACCAGACCATTTTTATCCATAGATTTCAATGGTGGAGGCGGTGGGGAATCCAGCCACAGCTCCCGGTATACGTCATCTTCAATGATCGGAAGCCGTTCCTTTTCACAAATCTCTAAAAGTTCCCTTCGTCTTTCTTCCGACATCAAGATCCCTGTTGGATTATGGAAGGTGGGAATCGTATAGAGTAATGCAGCATTTTGCCTCTTTTTTTGATACGCAATCGTTTTGGCGTGAATTCCGTTTTCATCCAACGGAAGTCCGAATAATCGCATTCCGGCCGATTGAAACACATGAAGGGAATATAAGTAAGAGGGTTTTTCAAGAAAGATTGTAGAACTTCGTTGTAAGAGACCTATCGATATCAATTGCAATGCTTGCAGGGCTCCCGAAACGATCAAAATGGAAGAAGGGGAGGCATCAATCCCGAGTCTTTTCAAATGCTTGCTGAGTTGTTCTCTGAGATAGAGCGACCCTTTTGGTTCTTCGTAGCCAAGTGAATCGATGTGGTCCGTCAACCGATGAAAAACGTTTTTCATCATGTCACGAGGAAATAAGTCGGGGGAAGGCTCTCCCGTACCCAATCGGATGATATCTGGATCAAATTCCGCTTTGTTGATTTCTTGTATGGTAGGTAGATTCGGTTGATGAATTCCCGCGTGGACATACGAGTTCCAGTCAGAGGGCGGGGTAGAAGTCATTAAGGACCACGTATTGTTAATAATCCTCGTACCGCTTCCACTTTTGCCTTCCAGCAATCCCTCTGCGATCAATTCTTCCATAGCCGTAACGATCGTGCTGCGGTTGACTTTCCATACTTTCGCCAAAGTACGTTGCGTAGGAATTTTGCTGCCTACAGGCCATTCGCCGGTTTCAATTTTGTTTTTGATGTATTTCTTGATCTGTACATACAGAGGTATTGGAGAGGATTTGTCCGGCTTCCAATCCAGATTCAACATCGATGATCCACCCTCATAGGTTTTCTATTCCACTTTATTTTACATCTTGGTTGGTTCGGAATCCATCCAATTGGTTGGAGACAGCGGCCGAGATCTGAGTATCATTGTACTCATACGTCATGCAAAGGGAGGAACTCGAATGGTAACAGCTTTTATTCACGGATTCATTCTCGCGTTTGGACTCATTCTTCCGCTCGGCGTCCAGAACGTTTTTGTTTTTAATCAAGGGGCCCTTCAGAAACGATTCATCCATACGCTCCCGGTTATACTGACTGCCTCACTGTGCGATACCTTTTTAATAACCCTTGCGGTTCTAGGGGTTTCTTTGGTGATTTTGGGTTCGTTTTGGGTCAAAACGATTCTCTTGAGTTGCGGGATTGTGTTTTTGCTGTATATGGGATGGAGTACCTGGAAGAGCGCACCTGAAAATGACAACAGCGAAAGTCATGCTTCAGAGACTTTTACCCCCCGCAAACAAATTGCGTTTGCGGCATCGGTGTCGCTTCTGAATCCCCATGCGATCATGGATACGGTTGGGGTCATCGGAACCAGTTCACTCAATTACACCGGGGCGGAAAAAGTGGCCTTTGCACTTGCCGCTATTCTGGTTTCTTGGATTTGGTTCACGGGATTGGCCGTGGCAGGTCGAGCTACGGGCGAGTTGGACAAATCTGGACGATTCATGGGGATTTTGAACAAAATTTCCGCTTTGGTGATGTGGGGGGCGGCGATTTATATTGGTTATTCACTTTTAACGGGCTAATAAATTAACTATAAATTCAAAACTATCATTTCCGTATGAGATATGATATGATTTAAAAAGGAAATAGAGTTTATGTTAGCTATCAAAGTATCAGAGTATTGACGAAGCTAATAAAGAAGCGTCAAACACCGGTACTTCAAAAGGAGGTTTTACATTGACTCCATCCATTGAGCGCTCAAATACGCGACGCATTGCAAGCAACATCTTCAAAGGTTCGGTTGGGAATCTGATCGAATGGTATGATTGGTACGTTTATACGGCTTTCGCGGTGTATTTCTCGGCCGCGTTTTTCCCCAAGGGAGACCCGACAAGCCAACTGCTTAACACAGCGGCAATCTTCGCCGTCGGCTTCCTGATGCGCCCGATAGGGAGCCTGCTGCTGGGCCGGTACGCCGATCGTCATGGCCGCCGTGCTGCGCTGACGCTTTCCATTTCCGTCATGGCCGGTGGTTCTCTGATCATTGCCTGCACTCCTGGCTATGGTACCATTGGCGTGTGGGCTCCTATCATTCTGGTTCTTGCACGCCTTCTCCAAGGGTTGTCGCTCGGTGGAGAATACGGAACCTCGGCAACGTACCTGTCCGAGATGGCCAGCAGCGGCCGCCGGGGCTTCTACTCGAGCTTTCAGTATGTCACACTAGTTGCCGGACAGCTGGTGGCACTGGGTGTCCAGATCATCCTCCAACAAATACTCAGCGAACCCGAAATGAAGTCCTGGGGCTGGCGTATTCCCTTCGTTATCGGAGCCATGGGGGCATTGGCCGTATTGTGGATGCGCCGCACGATGGACGAATCCGAGCAGTTTTCAAAAATGGGTGCTGAAAGCCGGGCTAGCGCCGGAACGATTCGAGCTCTGATGAAGCACCCCAAGGCGGTACTGACAGTCGTCGGACTCACGCTCGGCGGAACAGTCGCCTTCTATACATACACGACGTATTTACAGAAGTTCATGGTGAATACAGAGGGACTCCCAAAGGAGGTCGTCAGCTGGATCAATTTTGTTGCCCTGCTGGTATTCGTGATCCTTCAACCTTTCGCCGGCATGCTGTCCGACCGGATTGGACGGCGTCCGCTATTGATTAGTTTCGGTATCCTTGGAACGTTGCTGACAGTGCCACTGTTCCTGATCTTGGAACACACGAAAAACCCTGTCGGTGCTTTCTTGCTCATGATGGTGGGTCTCATCGTTGTCACGGGTTACACTTCCATTAATGCGATCGTGAAAGCCGAGCTCTTTCCGACAGAAGTCCGTGCCCTTGGCGTAGGTTTCCCCTATGGAGTCACCGTGGCGGTGTTCGGCGGGACGGCAGAGTTCATCGCGTTATGGTTCAAGAGCGTTGGCTCCGAGTCGCTCTTCTACTACTACGTAGCTGCCTGTATTGCTATGAGCCTCATCGTCTACTGGCGTATGGGGGAGACTTCGAAGGTCTCCCAGATCGAATCTGAGCTCGAAGATGAAATGCGCTCGCTGTCCGACAACAGGGCAATCTGAAAGTAACATGTGCGCTTAAAGGCACAATGTTCTTTGACAATATGAACAATAGGTAAAATAGGAAAGGGCAGGTCATCGATGGCCTGCCCGCTGTTCAGTGTGCCCGGCATGGGCGTTGTCTATAGGGTGGGAGTCCCGAATGGCGAAGGTAGCAGTAGCCATTGCTCAAGGCAAGGGTCTCCGCCGCAAGGCAGACCTTTAAGCCCAATCCTCGCGAATATCATGCGCCCCTTCCTACTCGATTCTCGTAATCATTCCACGGTGATGTTGTTTTCCGAAAAGAAATGAGAAACTGCAATCGATGAAGCACCCAAAGCACAGGAATAAATGTTCAATCCGGAAAACTCGATCCGCAATTGTTTGCGGTGAAAGGGTAAAGCACGATTTTCAATGACTCTCCTGATCGGATTTATCAACCAATTTTTTGCAGCGGAAAGACGATTGCCGATAATAATCAGTTCCGGATTCAATGTATTGATGATGTTGGTCAGACCGATGCCCAGGTATTCGCCGATTGTATTAAAAAGGTGAATGACTTCTACGTGTCCGTCGTCAGCCATTTTTACCAATGATTCGATATCGAGCGGTTTATCTGCTCGATCAGAATGGATGGACAAGGATTTCGCCTGTTCCAAGAGGGCATTTTCGGAAGCGTACATTTCCCAACAACCTCTGTTTCCGCAGCTGCATTTTTTTCCGTTTACCTCAATAGTCAGATGCCCCATTTCCCCGGAAAACCCTGAGCTTCCTTTATACAATTCATTGTCGATGATAATTCCTGTCCCTATTCCGATCCCGGCGCTGACATAAATGAGGTTGGAAGCATCCTTGCCGACACCAAACAGTTTTTCTCCGAGCGCTCCGGAGTTCGCCTCATTATCAATGGCGACGGGAAAAGGAAACTCGTTGGCGATCATGCTTTTTAAATCGATATTCTCCCATTTTAAATTGGGGGCGAACAATATGGTGCCTTTGTCATCGATTATACCGGATCCCGATGCCAATCCCCACAATCCCATACGGGCTCGGAGGGGTATGGTCAATCATGGTTTGAATAGACTGCTTCAAGGTGTTAAAGATGAAAGCGAAGGAGGTCTGGTTCAAAGAAGTCATATGTTCCTTGACAATTTCCCCTCGCAGGTTCGTTAACACGGTTAAGATGTAATTAACCCCCAGATCGACTCCAATCGCATAGCCAGCAACCTTGTTGAACAGGAGCATCACGGGTCTTCTCCCGCCGTTTGATTGACCCGGCCCCACCTCGTAAACAAGATCTTCAGCAATCAATTCATTGACCAGCGAAGAAACGGTTCCCTTATTCAGGCCGGTCATCTCCGAAATTTGGGAACGGGATAAGGGGAAGTTATTTTTGATCGTCTCCAGGACGATCGATTTATTTATTTTTTTGACAAGAGACTGGTCGCCAGTTGTTTTCATAGCTATCCTCACTTTGTTTAATGGATGTATAAATTGAAGACGACGAAGTAAAGACAAGGAACTTATACGGAGTTAAAAAACCTAATCCACTGCACTTTTTCATTCTAACACGAAAGAAATTGGAGAAAAAGACAAAAAACTTAGTTTGTTTAGTAGACAAACTAATTAAAGGGTGTTACGATATATTTGTAATTTTTAAATCATTCGTAAAGAGGGTCAACTTCGATCTCAGGACCTTATGCCTTAATTATCGCCCTGGTTTTGTGTAGACAACGGAATGAGCATGATGAACATTGACCCTTACTGGCAGTATATCGTCAAAGGAACGATCCTGGTTTTGGCGGTGTGGTTGGACATTTCAAGCAAGAAGCGGGCGTAGCGAAAGGAATGGGGAACAAACGAATGAGGAGGGAGCCGTCGTGGCATATTTCAAAAATATCGGTACAATTCAATATGAGGGGAAAGATTCAAAGAATCCTTTGGCTTTTAAATATTATAATCCAAAAGAGATCGTAGCAGGAAAAACGATGGAAGAACACCTGCGGTTTTCTGTTGCCTACTGGCATACGTTTACCGGGGAAGGGTCTGACCCCTTTGGGAATGGCACAATGATTCGGCCCTGGAAATCCTATACGGGCATGGATTTGGCAAAAGCCAGATTGGAAGCCGCGTTCGAATTCTTTGAAAAATTGAACGTCCCTTACTTCACTTTCCATGACCGGGATATTGCACCGGAAGGAGATACCTTGCAGGAAACCAATAAAAATCTGGATGAAATCGTTTCACTCATGAAGGAATATATGGCGACGAGCAAGGTCAAGCTTCTTTGGAATACCGCCAATCTCTTTACCCATCCCCGGTTTGTTCATGGTGCTGCGACCGCTTGTAATGCTGACGTATTTGCCTATAGCGCCGCCCAAGTGAAAAAAGGACTCGAGATTGCCAAAGAACTCGGGGCGGAAAACTACGTATTCTGGGGAGGACGGGAAGGATACGAAACGCTGCTAAATACCAACCTCGAGCTGGAATTCGACAACTTGGCCCGATTCCTGCACATGGCGAATGATTATGCGAAGGAAATCGGATTTGCAGGGCAGTTCCTGATAGAACCGAAACCGAAAGAACCCACCAAGCATCAATATGATTTTGATGCGGCTTCAGCGGTGGCGTTTTTATTCAAATATGGCCTCAAGGATTCTTTCAAATTGAACATCGAGGCCAATCACGCGACTCTTGCCGGTCATTCCTTCCAGCATGAATTAAGATGGTGCAGGATCAACGGGATGTTGGGCTCGGTGGATGCAAACCAGGGAGATCCCTTGCTGGGATGGGATACGGATGAATTTCCTACCGATTTATATGAAACGACACTGGCCATGTACGAAATCCTGCAGAACGGAGGTTTAGGCAAGGGGGGACTCAATTTTGACGCCAAGACGAGAAGGGGTTCCTTTGAACCGGAAGATTTATTCTACGCCCATATTGCCGGTATGGACAGCTTTGCCAGAGGATTAAAAGTGGCCGCCAAACTGATCGAAGACCGCGTATTCGAAAATTTCATCGATTATCGTTACCGCAGTTTCAAAGAAGGGATCGGCTTGGAGATCGTTTCCGGACGTGCGAACTTCCACACTTTAGAAGCCTATGCGTTGCAAAACCGGGAAATCAAAAACGAATCGGGCCGGCAAGAGAAACTAAAAGCCATTCTGAATCAATACATCCTGGAGGTTTAAACCGAAATGGGTATTGTGTTTCAAGCACAAACACAATACCCCTCTTTCAAAAGGGGGACGTCGGATGAAATATGTTATCGGGATTGATCTGGGAACGAGTGCGGTGAAAGTTCTTTTGGTTAATCAAAAGGGAGAGGTATGTCAGGCGGTTTCCAAATCGTACCCTTTAATCCAGGCGAAGTCTGGCTTCAGTGAACAAGTTCCGGAAGAGTGGGTGAAAATGACTGTGCAGGCCTTGGCGGAACTGGTCTCAGCCAGGAAGGTAAATCCGGAAGACATCGAAGGGATCAGCTTTTCCGGACAGATGCACGGTCTTGTCCTGCTCAATCAGCAATATCAGGTTCTGCGGCCCGCGATCCTTTGGAACGATACGCGGACCACCTGGCAATGCCGGGAGATCGAAGAGAAATTGGGAGAACGGCTGGTGCAAATCACGAAAAATACTGCGCTGGAAGGGTTTACGCTCCCCAAACTGTTGTGGGTGAAAGAACATGAACCGGATGTTTTTACGGACACAGCCGTGTTTATGCTCCCGAAAGATTATCTGAGATTCAGGATGACAGGTACGGTCAATAGCGAATATTCCGATGCGGCAGGAACCCTGCTGCTGGATGTAGCCCGAAAACAGTGGAGCGAGGAAATCTGCGAGCGGTTGGAGATCCCGTTGACGATTTGTCCGCCTTTGGTGGAGTCCTCTCATTGCGTCGGAACGCTCTTGCCTGAGATTTGCCGGCAAACAGGCCTGAAGGAAACCACCAAAGTGTTTGCCGGTGGTGCCGACAACGCTTGCGGCGCGATCGGGGCGGGGATATTGTCGGACGGAAAAACGCTTTGCAGCATCGGGACTTCAGGCGTGATTTTGTCTTATGAGGAGAAAGAGCGGGATTATCAAGGAAAGGTGCATTTCTTTAACCATGGGAAAGAAGATGCCTTCTATGCCATGGGGGTGACGCTTTCTGCCGGGTACAGCTTGAGCTGGTTCAAGGAGACGTTCGCCAAAGAGGAGAGCTTTGATGAATTCCTCCACGGCGTCGCGCAGATCCCCGCCGGTTCCCGCGGGTTGCTGTTTACCCCGTATCTGTTCGGCGAGAGATCGCCACATGCGGATTCGACCATTCGTGGCAGTTTTATCGGGGTTGATAGTTCCCACCAGCGCAGCGATTTTGTCAGAGCGGTGATCGAGGGAATTACATTCTCCCTTCATGAATCGATCGAATGGTTCAGACAGGAAAGAAAAACGGTCGATACGATCGTCTCGATCGGGGGAGGGGCGAAAAATCCGGTTTGGCTGCAAATCCAGGCGGACATCTTCAATGCAAAAATCGTGAAACTGGAAAATGAACAGGGCCCAGGGATGGGAGCGGCCATGTTGGCCGCCTATGGATGCGGATGGTTCGAATCTTTAGAGGAATGTGCCGCACAATGGATACGGCCATCTATGGAATTTGCGCCGCGCCGGGAACAGGTAGAGATCTATCGGGATCTCTTTCCGATCTATCAGGAGATTTACCATCAAACCAAGGAGCTGAGCCGAAAATTGGCGAAATATAGAAAGTAAAAGGATCTCCATCAGAATTCTGTCATAGGTGTAAGCCAACAGACACAGAATTTTTGAAGAGGAGTTCATGAACCGATGGCCACGGCATATGTAGAAAACATGACCTATTTGGGAGAACCGGCGATTCGGGCGGGAAACGAGCGGATGGAAATCATTTTGGTTCCGGGGTGGGGAAGCAATCTGATCTCCATTTTTCACAAGGAGAAAAACGCCAGCCTGTTGAGAACCCCAAAGTCGCGGGAAGAATTTTGGGAGAATCCCGTCTTATACGGCACGCCGATTTTGTTCCCTCCCAACCGGATCGGTGATGGAAGGTTTACATTCAACGGACGCACCTATCATTTTGATATGAACGAAAAAGACAAACGAAACCACCTTCATGGATTCCTCTATCGGGAAAAGTGGGAACGGGTGCGGGCAGAGGTCAAGAACGATCGCGTCGTTCTGGAAACGGAAATCGATTCCACCGTTCACCCGGAGATTGTTCGTCAATTTCCGCATCCTTTTACCGTGCGCATGACCTATCTTTTGGAAGGGGAGAGGATCCAACAAAACGCGACGATCCTGAACCGGGACAAGGAGGCTTTTCCTTGGGGATTGGGCTACCATACAACGTTTCTCTTCCCGGAAGATGCATGCACCTTTTCGCTGACAGCCGAAAAGCGCTGGATTTTGAATGAACGGTTGTTGCCGACGGGTGAGTTGGAGGAGATAGAAGATCGGGAGCAATGGCAAAAAGGGATCCGACTGAAAGAGCGGGCGTTGGACGACGCGTTTCTTTCTTCCGCTTCCCCGAGGGGAAGGAATGAAGCGGTCATTGCGAATGAGAGACTGGGTTTGCGCATCACTTATTGGGCAGATGAAAACTTCAAGCATTGGGTGGTTTACAACGCGGATGGCAAGCAGGGATTTGTTTGTCCGGAACCTTACACATGGGTGACCAATGCCCCGCATTTGGATCTCCCGCCGTCCTTGACCGGATTGCGGGTGCTGGCTCCGGGGGAACAGATTACGATCAAAACGGGAATCTCCGTTTCGGTAGATTCCAGGGACTGATCCGCTTTATTGCAAGTTTTTATATTGAAATGGATAAATATACTAATCTATTACACTAAAAATTACGAAGTAATAATTGATAATAAAGAGATTCAATGCGAAAGAAAACGAAGAAAGAAGCGAAAGAGACGATAAGAAAGCCACCCGCCGACCGCCGCCGCCGGTATCCCTCACTTGCGTTTAAAATAGACAACCTTCAGTGGATATAAAGCGAGTGATGAACAGATCAAAGAGTGGTTAAAGGAAGCGATTGAAGGAATTGAATAGGGGACTGCAACCTGCTCGTGAAGTAAAGGGATCATATTCGTTAAAACCCTTTCAAGTAGAATGTATTTTTCTAAGCACGTTCTAGAGATTATTGACTTATACTGTTCCCTTCTTTTCGTGTATACTATCGACAGAAATTATTGGAAGGGGATATAAGAATGGGTGCTCCGAATCAGGGAAAAAAGCCTAACCGGCTGATTCATGAGAAGTCTCCTTATCTGCTTCAACACGCTTACAATCCTGTAGACTGGTTCCCATGGAGTCAAGAGGCTTTTGAGAAAGCGAAAAGGGAAAATAAGCCGATATTTCTGAGTGTGGGATACAGCACATGTCATTGGTGTCACGTCATGGAAAGAGAATCGTTCGAAGACGAAGAAGTCGCAGAGCTACTCAATCGCCACTTTGTGGCCATTAAAGTGGATCGTGAAGAACGGCCCGATGTGGATCATATCTATATGACCGTTTGCCAGGCGATGACCGGTCATGGAGGATGGCCTCTCACTGTGTTTTTGACACCGGAGAAGAAGCCGTTTTTCGCCGGGACGTATTTTCCCAAGCATGGGCGTTACGGTCACAGTGGTCTGATCGAGATTCTCACACAAATCGCAAAGTTGTGGAAAGAGGATCGTGAGCGGCTCATCCGTTCCAGTGAGCGCCTGACGGAAGCGTTGCAGCCGAGATTCGGAGCATCGAACGAAGGAAAACTGTCGGAAGAGATTCTGCATCAAGCGTTTCAGATGTTCTGCGATCATTTCGATACAAGATATGGCGGGTTTTCAGATGCCCCCAAATTTCCAACCCCTCATAACCTGACTTTCTTGCTGCGATACTGGAAGCAAACGGGAAAAACAAAGGCGCTCGCGATGGTCGAGAAAACGTTGGAGGCGATGCACCGCGGGGGAATTTATGACCACCTGGGATATGGATTTGCGCGTTATTCAACGGATGACAAATGGCTCGTGCCTCATTTTGAAAAAATGTTATATGATAACGCTCTCCTTGCCATCGCTTATTTGGAGGCGTTTCAGGTTACGGGGAAGGAGACATATGCACGCATCGCCCGGGAGATTTTCACGTATATCTTACGGGATATGACATCACCCGATGGCGGATTTTATTCGGCGGAGGACGCCGATTCGGAAGGAGTGGAGGGCAAGTTTTACGTATTCACCCCCGCTGAAATCAAACATGTTTTGGGGGAAAAAGAAGGGACTTTGTTCTGTCGTTACTATGATGTAACGGAAAAAGGAAATTTCGAAGGAACGAGCATCTTGAACATCATCCATACAGACCCGGTATCCATTGTACGAGAGGCAGGACTTTCCGTAGAACAACTCGAGTCGCAAATGGAAGGGTTCCGTCAAAAACTTTTCGCGTACAGGGAGAAGCGGATTCATCCGCATAAAGATGATAAAATTCTCACCGCGTGGAACGGCCTCATGATCGCCGCGCTGGCCAAAGGTGCACAGATCTTGCAGGATCCTTCATATGAGGAAGCGGCAAAACGGGCGGTTTCTTTTATCCAAAAACACCTTGTTCGTGATGACGGACGGCTTTTGGCCCGCTATCGGGACGGGGAGGCTGCGTTTTTGGCCTATCTCGATGATTATGCGTTTCTCACATGGGGACTTCTGGAACTGTATGAAGCCTCTTTTTCAGCCGAGTATCTGGGATTGGCCAAACATTATACGGAAGAAATGGTTCGTTTATTCTGGGATGACAGGGAAGGAGGATTTTACCTCAACGGATCGGATGCGGAACAGCTATTGGCGCGTCCCAAAGAAGTGTATGATGGGGCACTTCCATCCGGAAATTCTGTCGCTGCATTGAATCTCTTGCGGCTGGCGAGGATCACAGGGGAAACCCGTCTAGAAGAACTGGCGCAGAAGCAGATACAGGCGTTTTCAGGCAACGTCGGATCGTATCCGCCCGGGTATACCCATTTTCTCATGGCCTTACAATTTGCCTATTATCCGGGAAAAGAAATCGTCGTGGCGGGAAGCCGCGATGCGGAAGATACAAAGCGGATGTTACGGGCGGTTCATCAAGTCTTTCTTCCGCAGGCTGTCCGGCTCTTCCGTCCGGAGGGGCCGGAAGCGCGGGAAATCGAACGGCTCGTGCCATTCATCAAAGAACAAAAAGCGATTGAAGGCCGTGCAACCGCATTTGTCTGTGAAAATTACGCTTGTAAGTCGCCGACCACCGATGTGGAACAATTCATGACCCTATTACAGTCGGAGTCAAAGGAAAAATAGCCCTCCATGCCGCATGGGCGGCGCCATCAGAGGATGAAAAGTATCTTGTGCAGGAAGAGAGATTTGAAGCTGCCATAAGCAACAGAGTGACTTTTGGGTGGATTGTATCGCTTTGCAGCGCAGAGGTGAGTTGAAGGTCGTTCCGCAACCTCTGTATAGAATCCGGGCGGGACGACCTTCTCCGAACCCAAGCGCAAAGCGATACATCCACCCAAGCACTCTTCCGTCTTCACGAGTGATGAAGACGGATTTCTTTTTGGGCACGGGTCTCCATTTTTGCATATGGTATAAGGAGAGAGGTTGGAAGATTGTCGAAGGGAAGGATTTTATGCAAGCGGTAAAAGTCACAGTGGATGCAAAACATTGGTTGTCCGCTTTGCAAGAAATCATGAACGTGAAAGAACCGGTTTATGAAACAACGATTTTTTTACGTCTCGATCTCACGAAGGAGACATTAACGGTCATTGATGAAGATTCGGACAGTGTGTATCGGGCAACGATCCCGATCGAACGGAGAGACAGGGAATCTCCCGCCGTTTCCGCCTTGTATTGTCGTGTCTTCGTCCATAAACTCAAAAACATGATCGAACTTTTTCACACGGTATGCGGAAAGATCACATTGGGCTTTCGCAGCACAACTCTGTCTTTTACCCATGGGAAAAAACATTTCCTCATACCCAATCATATCATCCATGCGCCGGATTGTGAAAAAGACTATACGATCTCTTTTTACAAGCGCCATTACGATCCCGATCGTGTCGTCCGATTCACGATTCCCGCTCTCGCCCCTTTGCTGGATACATTAAAAGTTTACCCGGATACGACAGTCAAGGTTCATGTCAGTGACGGCAGAGTCCGCATTCATCATGTTGAATATCCTACGGACTCTCGTAGAACTGGTGTCTACCTGTGGCCGTATGAAGCGTTGTATCAGCGTCTTTCCCAACTGCCCGGGGAAGCCGTGGTCGATGTGGTGTTTACCGAGAATCGTCATGTCTATTTGGCCGTTCATTCAAGTTTGCAATGGCAAGGAAAGTCAGTTTCCCTAGGTATGGGAAGGGAGATTTTGTTGAAACCCCTTCCCGCAACGACTCTCTATATCTCGAAAGGAGATGCTGGGATAAAGCCCGGTCAGAGGGATCATCTATTATGGTCGAACGCTTCTCTCCTACCTGTCAAAGAGAAGAAAGAAAACCGCCCCTCTTATCCCATCGATTCGGAAGATTCATTGTCAGGAGATCCGGAAGAGAATCTCCATGACCTTCGTATCGACGAACTGTCCGACTCCGACGAACCATGGAAGCTTATGTTAGAGAAGAGCGAACCGATAGAAAAACAAATATCAGCGAATGAGAAAGAGACAACCTTGGCTTTGCTGGAGAAACTCCCTGGCCTTTCGCTTATAAAAAAGCAAATTCGAGAGATTGCCGATTTTGCCATTTTTGAAAAGGAACGCATGGGCATCCTTGGAATTCCAATGAAACTCCCTACATTGCACATGTGCTTTCTTGGGAATCCCGGAACAGGGAAAACCATGGTGGCGCGCATGCTTGGGAATATCTTTAAGGAACTGAATGTACTTGCCAAAGGACACGTGGTAGAGGTAGATCGGCAAGTTCTTGTAGGCGCTTATATGGGACATACGGAAGCCAATCTGCTCAAATACGTGAAACGTGCCATGGGAGGAATTCTCTTCATTGATGAAGCGTATGCCCTCTACAAAAAAGATTCGGGCAAAGATTTCGGTCTCACTGCCATTAACGGGTTGGTCAAGCTGATGGAGGATTATCGTGATCAAATGATCGTGATCTTGGCGGGCTATAAGAGGGAAATGTTCGAGTTTCTGTCGTACAACCCCGGACTCCGCGAACGTATTCCGTTTCATCTCGAGTTTCCGGATTATACAAATGAAGAATTGATCCAGATTGCCGAGTTTCTCGCGGAGAACGATCAATATGTCTTGAGTGATGACGCCAAAGACGCGTTGTTGAAACAAGTGCTTCGTCATAAGCTGGATGAAACGTTTGGCAATGCGCGAACCGTGCGGAATTGCATGGAAAAAGCGAAGATCCGCCATGCCGTTCGCGCCAAGGAACTAGGGAAGTCGAAAGACACATGGACAACGTTGACGGCAGAAGACTTTGTGGAAGAAGGCGATGCCAAGGGTGAGACATTGGAAAGTGTATTGGATGAATTGGAACGACTCGTGGGATTGGACGAAGTCAAGCGTTGGGTGAAACAGGTCATCGATGTTATTGCTTTGGAAAAAAAGCGCCTGGAACATGGATTGGAAGATGAACCGCTCACCTTTCATATGGCCTTCACAGGAAATCCGGGAACCGGAAAGACAACGGTGGCCCGTTTACTTGGAAGGATCCTGCGGGTCATGAACATCTTGCCTCGAGGGCATTTCGTCGAAGCGACGCGCAAAGATCTGGTTGCTGGATACATGGGGCAAACTGCGTTAAAAACCGCTGAGAAGGTGAAGGAAGCGTTAGGGGGGATCCTTTTTATCGATGAAGCGTATGCCCTCGCGCGTAACCGAGAGGATTTTGGTGCCGAAGCGCTGGCGACGCTCATCAAAGAAATGGAAGAGAAAAAAGGTCTATTCACAGTCATTTTTGCCGGATACACCGATGAAATGGAAGAATTGCTGAAGGTCAATCCGGGTTTGAAAAGCAGGATCCGTTTTACTCTCCAGTTTCCCGATTTTTCAGCCAGTGAACTCGTTGAAATTGTAAAGCGGAAAGCGCACATGTCTGATTATCGTTTGACGAACGCGGCCGAGGAAAAATTGTGGGAATATTTTATTCACAAGTGTTCGGAGGCGGATGAAAGTTTCGGGAACGGGAGACTTGCAGAGCGGGTATTCGAACGTGCCAAAATGAATCTGTCGACGCGAATCAACGGGATGCAAGAGGTAGACAAAGAATCGCTGATCATGATCACAGAGGAAGATGTTACGTTTGAGGATGATTAAACATATAAACCCGGGGAGGAAGTCGTCCCCGGGTTTCCTTATTAGCTGTAAATCTTGCCGCCCGTTTCACGGAATTCTTGGGCTTTTTCTTCCAAACCTTTTTGGAGAGCTTCTTCTGTGTCCAATCCTTTTTCTTTCGCGTATTCGCGAATATCTTGCGTGATCTTCATGCTGCAGAACTTTGGACCGCACATCGAACAGAAGTGAGCGGTTTTCGCCGCTTCGGCGGGAAGCGTTTCGTCATGGTATTCCATCGCTCTCTCCGGATCCAACGACAGGTTAAACTGATCGCGCCAGCGGAACTCGAAGCGCGCTTTGGAGAGCGCGTTATCGCGAATTTGTGCGCCGGGATGACCTTTTGCGAGATCGGCGGCATGTGCTGCGATTTTGTAGGCGATAACCCCTTCGCGCACATCATTCTTGTTGGGCAGCCCGAGGTGCTCCTTCGGCGTCACATAGCAGAGCATCGCTGTTCCGTACCATCCGATCATCGCCGCACCGATTGCGGACGTGATATGGTCGTAGCCTGGAGCGATATCAGTCGTCAAGGGACCGAGCGTGTAGAACGGAGCGTCATGGCAGACTTCACGTTGGCGATCCACGTTTTCTTTAATCAAGTGCATCGGCACGTGCCCGGGACCTTCGATCATGACTTGGACATCATGCTTCCAAGCAATTTTCGTTAACTCCCCGAGTGTTTCCAATTCGGCGAATTGCGCTTCATCGTTTGCATCGGCAATCGATCCGGGGCGCAATCCGTCTCCCAATGAGAAGGAAACATCGTACGCTTTCATGATTTCACAAATCTCTTCAAAATGTGTATAGAGGAAATTCTCTTGATGGTGTGCCAGACACCATGCGGCCATGATCGATCCCCCGCGGGACACTATTCCTGTCACCCGTTTTGCGGTTAAAGGTATGTAGCGCAACAACACACCCGCGTGGATCGTGAAGTAGTCAACACCTTGTTCCGCTTGCTCGATCAATGTGTCGCGAAAGATTTCCCAAGTGAGTTCTTCCGCTCTTCCGCCAACTTTTTCAAGTGCTTGATAAATAGGAACCGTACCGACGGGAACAGGGGAGTTACGGATGATCCATTCCCGAGTCGTGTGAATGTTTTTCCCTGTGGAAAGATCCATGATCGTATCGGCACCCCAACGGATGGCCCAAGTCATTTTCTCCACTTCTTCATCAATGGACGAAGTAACCGCAGAATTCCCAATGTTTGCATTTATTTTTACATGGAAATTTCGGCCGATAATCATGGGCTCAAGTTCCGGGTGGTTAATGTTGGCGGGAATAATCGCACGGCCTGCCGCCACTTCTTGACGCACAAATTCTGGATCCACTTGTTCGCGGATGGCGATATATTCCATCTCGGGAGTGATGATTCCTTTTCGAGCGTAGTGCATTTGCGTTACGTTCCGGCCTGCTTTCGCTCGCAACGGGCGGCGTTTGGAGCCCGGGAACACTTCTAGGTTCGCACGCGGATCTCCTTCTTGATAGCCGTTATCTTGCGGTTTGATTTCCCGGCCTTCATATTCTTCGACATCATCGCGTTCGAGAATCCATGCGAGGCGATTCAGAGGTAAACCCTTGCGGATATCCGCCTGATAGTCAGGATCGGTATATGGCCCGCTCGTATCGTATATGCGGACAGGCGGATTTTCCTCTTCGCCGTAATTGCCCTTCGTCGGACTGAGTGAAATTTCACGCATCGGGACGCGAATATCGGGTCTAGAACCTTGAACGTAAACTTTTTTGCTTCCTGGAAAAGAGGACATCAACGGAATGTTCGGTACATCTTGTGAGCGCAGTGACATGGTATTCCCTCCCAAAATCGATTCACATTTTGGCAACTCTTTTTGTCTGCTCGCTCTAGACGTTGTACCAGAACCTCCAGCTGGAGATCAAAAAAGACCGCATAAAGGGTAATATGCGGTCTTGGATACACGATGGGTGTATAAGCAATCCCTCCGCTGGCATTACCCAGTTCAGGTTCAACGGTCGGTAGCAGATGCGGCTACCCTCTCAGCCTGGCTCTTCCAAGCTCCCGCTATGATTCAGTTGCCACTACTACCATATCACGTTACAGCGAAAAAACGCAACTAGTTTTAACGTACGACTCGATGAAAGTATTTTTATGAAAGAGTCCCTTTTTTTCGTTTTGGAATGTCTACCCCCAAGCAATGATCCTGTCCGCTCGGACCGTTCATCCGCACCGTTCTTAATATCAAAACGGCCACGATTTGCATGAACCCGATGATGACCAGGTACAAGGGAATCCATTCCTTGCGCAAAAATGTGTAAGCGGCAATAAAGCTAGCGATACTCAAAATGCGTCCTAGGTTTAATGTGATCTCGCGTTCAACGATGTACTCCCGTTCAAACAGATGATGTGCCTCATCGATCACCTGATAGACGCGAGTACCGAAAGGAACGGCAAACAGGGGAGTGAATAACGCGGTCATGATACCGTACCACAAAATCGTGGAATAGTTCATATTCAGTACGAATAATGCGATCGCTCCCGTTGAGAAGAAGGAACCAATGAGCATCGATTCGTTGTACCAGTTCCATTTCAGGATTTTTCCCACAAAGAAAAACGATAAACTAGAGATCAGCGACGTCAAAGCGGCGTACTGTCCGAGCGATACTTCGTTTTTTGTCGCAAGATAGACAAGAATCACCGCCAGGAAAGTGAACACTCCTTCCCGTAACCCCTGAAAGAAACTGCCGATCAATACACGATTCCAGTTGGGATGGCGTCTGCAAAAAAGAGGGGCAGGCCTTTCTTCAAAGAGTTCACCTCGTAATCGGGCGCTGATAAAAAATGCGATCGCGAATAATGTGAGAGATGAGGCGAAAATCAAACTGTATCCGATTTCTTTATGGATCCTTGCGATAAGAAATCCTGAAAGCAAGGGTGCAGCCATGTTGGCCAATGAACTGAGAACGCCCATGAAGCTGTTGAAGACGATTCGCCATTTTCCGCGTGCGATACGCACAACCAAGAGATTGAAGGAAAACCAGTAGAAACCTGCTCCGATCCCTAAAACAAGTCCGAGCAAATAAGAAAGGGAGCGGTTACCGATAAACAAGACAGACGCGTAGAAGAGCGCATGAAAGAAAATACCTAAGCGAAGATAGGGTTCCATGCGTTTCGGACGAAGGATGCGCCCCAGATAAAACATCAGGGGCATCATCAGAAACTGCAATCCGTTATAGACTGCAAGGATGACGAGGCTTTGATTCTGCCTCCATAAGTACACGTTAACGAAGGCACTCGATAAGGCCGTTGCCAATGTAAACAAAGCACTGATCACGAGAAGGACACGGAGCGAGTAAGGCAATTCACGAAAAGACAAAACAAGATCCCTCCTGTCATTCTTCATGGCAGGCCGCTTGTTCGTTCTTTGCAAGTATACCCCTATGGAACCAACTTTATTTGGAGATGGGGGCTTGCATTTTATTTTCAATCGTTATAAAATACAAACAATCTTTCACACTAAAAAGCATATATGCATAAAAGCGATGAAGAGGATCAGTAGCAGATCGCTCCCGTTGTACAGAGACCTGGTGGTTGGTGGAAACCAGGACGGCCGATCATGCGAATTACCCCTCGGAGCAGCAGGTCGAATCGCAGTAGACCCAGCCGGGAGTCTTGCCCCGTTATCAAATCAAGCCGCATGAGTCTCATGCGTGAAAGTGGGTTCTTCTGGAACCAATAAAGGTGGTACCGCGAGTTTCTCGTCCTTTAGGATGTGAAACTCTTTTTTATTGCTGCGATACACCCGCCCAAGCACTCATTTTGCCAAACCATACATCCTAACACGATAAAAGGGGAGTGGAAGCCATGATCTTGGTCATGAAATCGAACGTTACGGAGGAACAGATTCAAGCGGTCATATCGTTTCTCGAGTCCCATCACGTGCGCGTACATCTTTCAAAAGGGGAAGAACGCACGATTATCGGAATGATTGGTGACAAGAAAATCTTGAAAGAACTTCCCGTAGAAACGCTGCCAGGCGTGGAAAGATCTGTGCATGTTACACATCCGTTCAAGCTGGCAAGCCGCGATTTCCATCCGGACGACACGCGGATTCGCGTAGGAGATGTGGAAATCGGGGGCGATCAGCTTGTCGTGATCGCGGGTCCCTGTTCGGTCGAAAGCCGTGATCAATTGTTTACCGCAGCTGAAATCGTCAAAGCAGCTGGCGCTCAAATGTTGCGCGGCGGCGCATTCAAACCGCGTACATCCCCTTATTCGTTCCAGGGATTAAAAGAAGAGGGTTTGAAAATTCTTGCGGAAGCGAGAGAACGAACGGGTTTGCCCGTGGTGACAGAGCTAATGGATATCGAACATTTGCCATTATTTGAAGAGTATGTCGACGTGATTCAGCTTGGGGCACGCAATATGCAAAACTTCCCCTTATTAAAAGCGGTCGGCAAAACGCAAAAACCTGTCCTTCTGAAACGCGGGTTGTCGGCAACGATCGAGGAATGGTTAATGTCCGCTGAATATATCATGGCAGAAGGGAACCCGAACGTCATCTTATGTGAACGCGGGATCCGCACATTCGAAACCGCGACCAGGAATACGCTGGATATCAATGCGGTTCCCGTTGTCAAACATCTCAGCCATCTGCCGATCATCGTCGATCCTTCCCATGCGACAGGCGTGCGCGCCTATGTTCCGCCGGCGGCTAAAGCGGGATTGGCAGCAGGCGCGGACGGTTTGATCATGGAGATGCATCCGGATCCGTCCAAAGCGCTTTCCGATGGGGCACAATCCCTCGATCCGGAACAGTTCCATATCCTGATGCAGGAACTCAAACAATTGGCACATGCTTTAGGCAGGGGAATTGAATCAATGGTTTCGAGTCATTAACGATGCTCCGAAAGAATAAGAGCCTAATCAATGATATAAGCCGACGAAAAAAGCTGGTTGGAAATCTTGCCAACCAGCTTTTTCTCATATTTTAACGGCCAATTGATCGGGGTTTCGTTTTCTTGCTTCACCCGCAAAGAGATTCTTGAAGCGGCTGATAATCATACCGATGACAACAATACTGAGGATCGAAGCGAGTCCTCTCCACAATCCCACGCTATAAAACCCGATCGATACGACCACAAAATCAAATGCAAAATTGGTCTTCCCAGGATCCCAGCCCAGTTTACGTTGCAAATAGAGCGCTAGAATGTTCGCACCGCCGAGAGACGATTGGTTATAAAAGAGTACGATTAATCCGACCCCAATGGCGATGCCGCCTGCGATTGCGCCAACAAAGGGAGGAATCGAAATCGGATGAACCAACTTTCCAAAACCTGTAAGTATTGAAAGAGCAGTAACCGAAAAAATCGTGGAAAGGGTAAAATTCCATCCCATGCGTAAGACGGAGAGCATGTAGAAAGGGATATTGATCAAGAAGAAATTAATGAAAAACGGTACATGTAACAAATAACTGAGAGATAAAGCCAGACCAGCTGTTCCCCCTGTAACGAGATGGGAAAAATTTAGAATCATGACACCGAATGCGACCAATAGACATGCTAGTACTACGTACAAGCTGCGTATCATTTTCACGACTGCCTCCTCCGTATTCATGTGAATAAATATAACATGGAGGGGAAAGGTATGCACGAATGCGCGTTGTCGCATATATGCTTTAATGTATTAAAATAATTGGTGATTTTTTATAAAGGATCGTTATATAATGATAGTAAATCGAATTTAGATAGTGTCGCTAAATAAATATAAAAAAGAGGAACAGGATGTTGGAAAAGAAAAAATCACTCGAACAATTTTTAGTCTATTTACAAACCATCAATCGTCACCTGAGAAGAGGATCCCTTGTTCAGGGAGAAAAACAGTTGACGCGAGTACAATGGCTCATTTTGCGACATATACAGCGGAGTGACCGATGCACCATCGGGCAACTGGCAGAACATTTAAATGTTCGACCGAGCACGATGTCGCAAATGCTTGATCGGCTCGAAAAAGAGCGTTTAGTCTATCGTGTCACCGATGTAACCGATACTCGCGCGAAAATCGTTCGTTTAACGGAAGAAGGTGCCGAACTCATTCGACAGGTCGAAGCCTTGTGGATGGAAAGGCTATCTGAGCCGTTTGATCAACTGACATATGAAGAACAGACAATCTTTATCGAGTTATTGAGAAAAGTCGCGAATTACTTCTCCAAAAGCGAGGGAGAAAAATGACCGAATATACGGTGAAGGTCAAAGGATTATCGAAAAGTTTCGGAAAAGTTCATGCTGTTCAAGGTATCGATTTTTCTGTTCGCAAGGGTGAATGTTTTGGGCTGTTAGGTCCCAATGGTGCAGGCAAGTCAACCACGATTAAAATGTTAATAACACTTATACCTGCTGACGGAGGAGATGTTGAAATTTGCGGATTTCGACTCAACGAACATGCGAGCCGTATCCGCGCTTCGATCGGCTACGTCCCGCAGGCTTTGTCGGTCGATGGAACGTTAACGGGGTATGAAAATTTGCTCGTTTTCGGCAAGCTCTACGGGCTTGGGCGAGAAGAACGGGAGCGCCGCATACAGGAGATTCTTGTGATGATGGGGCTCGAAGAAGCGGCTGACCGGCCTGCGAAAACCTATTCGGGAGGAATGATTAGACGTTTGGAGATCGGCCAGGCGATCCTTCACAAACCGCAAGTATTATTTCTTGACGAACCTACCGTAGGACTGGATCCAGTAGCGCGTCGGGGAGTTTGGAATCATATCGAAGAGTTGAGACGGGAACACAAAATGACGATTTTTCTAACAACCCACTACATGGAAGAAGCAGAAGCGTTGTGTGGACGGATTGCGATTATGAGCAAAGGTCAGATTGCCGCATTGGGAACCGTTGAGCAGCTTCGTGAACAAATGGGAAACCAGCAAGCGAGTATGGATGACATCTTTGCTCATTTTGCCGGATCCTTCGAAAACCAACAAGGAGAGATTAAAGATGTTTTTCAAAGCCGTCGAACGGCGAGACGACTTGGGTAAGCGTAATAACGCCGTACTGCTTTACTCCTTGCATGTGTGGACAATCGCGGAAATTGAAATTCGGAAACTTCGTAAAGATCCTTTCGAATTGATCATGAGGGCCGTGCAACCTATACTTTGGTTGCTGGTTTTCGGTGAGGCGTTCGGTCGCTTGCGGGCGGTTCCCACCGGACATGTCAGTTACCTGGCATTTTTGACGCCCGGCATTCTCTCGCAATCGATCACTTTTATTTCGATCTTTTATGGAATAACAATCATCTGGGAGAGAGATATGGGGGTGTTGCAAAAATTCCTCTCGACTCCGATATCCCGCTCTGCTTTCATTCTGGGTAAAATGCTGGCCGCCTCCGTTCGGGCATTCGCCCAGGCGGTGATCATCTGCTTCGTAGCTATGGGAATCGGCGTTCATCTGGATTGGAAAATAGGCCATATCGTGGGTGTTATACTGACAGTGATTCTCGGTGCTGCTTTTTTTGCAGGGCTGTCGATGGTGCTCGCTTCCTTAATGCGAACGCGTGAACGAATGATGGGTATCGGCCAACTGATTACCATGCCGCTCTTTTTCTCCTCGAACGCCTTATATCCGATATCCATCATGCCCACTTGGTTAAAAGTTGTAGCCACCATGAATCCAATGAGTTATCTTGTAGACGCATTACGTGGACTTCTCCTTGATATGCCTTATCATCTCATACTGGATTGGGGAGTTCTCACAAGTGCGATTCTTGTCATGTTATTTTTAAGTACGCGTTTGTTTCGGTATCGTATGGCAAGCTAAGTGGATGGACTGTCGACCGTACAGTCCTTTCCATTGACATTTTTATTCGTGTCACTGAATATATGTTATACGAATGAAAGAATCGATGAAATGAAGGAATGGATATGCCGCTTTGGAAACGAAATCTTTATATTTGCTGGTTTGGATCGTTTATCACGACTGCCGGAATGAGTCTTGTGATACCGTTTTTGCCGTTATATATTGAAGAACTCGGTGTCCATGTGACAGAGAGTGTGGAGCAGTGGGCAGGTGTCGCCTTTGGTGCTACTTTTCTCTTAGCTGCCATCGTTTCACCGGTTTGGGGGCGGCTGGCTGATATACACGGGAGAAAACTGATGCTGATCCGTGCGAGCCTCGGAATGGCGCTTGTCATGGCTACGATGGGCCTGGTCGGAAATGTTTATGAACTGGTGGGGCTGCGTTTTCTCATGGGGGCTGTTTCAGGGTATATCTCCGCATCGATCACTCTGGTCGCCACACAAACCCCGAAGGAGCACGCCGGGTGGGCGTTAGGCACGTTATCCACCGGTCAAGTGGGCGGTACATTATTGGGGCCATTGATCGGGGGCTATCTAGCGGAAATCATCGGTATCCGTCATATCTTTTTCGTAACGGGCGGGTTTATGTTCCTCGCGTTTCTGGTCACGGTTTTTTTTGTGAAGGAAAACTTCAAGCCGATGAAGACCGCACGCTTATCGGGGCGGGAAGTATGGCAGTCCCTACCCAAGCGTCGTTTCGTCTTGGCTCTCTTTGTTACCTCGTTTATGTTGCAACTGGCCAATTTGTCGATCGAACCGATCATCACCGTCTATGTGAAACAACTGCTTCATGATACGTCACATGTAGCGTTCATCTCCGGTGTCGTGGTGGCCACCTCCGGTTTTGCGAATGTCTTTGCCGCTCCCCGTTTGGGAAAACTGGCGGACCGCATCGGCCCGCAAAAGGTATTGGTTGCAGCATTGACTGTAGCCGCGATCGTCTTCATTCCGCAAGCCTATGTTCAAAATCCTTGGCAACTCATGGCTCTCCGTTTTGTTCTCGGCGTAGCGGCCGCTGGCTTGCTTCCGTCTGTGAACGCCTTGATGAAGAGGATGATACCGGACTCCCTCGCCGGAAGGGTGTTTGGATACAACCAGTCCGCTCAGTATATGGGCAATATTGCGGGGCCTATCTTGGGAGGGCAGATGGCTGCACACGCGGGGATCCACTACGTGTTTTTTTCAACAAGCGCCCTCCTTTTCTTCAATGCCCTATGGGTCTATTACAATGGGAAAACGAGTGAGTGGGTGGGCCTTGGTCGAACGATCAAGCAAAAATAAACCCTGAAAAGCATTCAACGTGACAAGGCCCGTCGGGGTAAGTTCCATTTGAAAATGATGGAAAGCAATCGCAACAACACGACGATGACGAAAAGCAGATACGTGTGCCATGCATTTTGCACCAGATCAAGGCCGATCACAAGTCCTACGAAAATGGCCCATACCGCATAGATTTCATCTCTCAAAACGAGCGGCTTTCTCCCGGCCAAGAGGTCGCGGATCAGACCCCCACCGATCCCCGTCATAACGGCTGCAATAATGACGGCACTGATCGAATGGTGCATGGAGTGGGCATAAGAAGCCCCCTGTATAGCAAAAGCGGACAAACCGATCGCATCGAAAAAGTTAAGCCACCGTTTCCAGCGATGTATCAGAGATCCGGGAGAACAGAACACGATGGTCATTGATAAGAGAGCAATGGTAAATAAAGTCGATTGATTCCAAATATTTGTTACGGGTACACCGATTAGCAAATTGCGAATGATGCCTCCGCCGAAAGCTGTTGCGAATCCCAAAACATACACGCCAAGAATATCATATTCTTCTTCCATTGCCACGATCGCACCGGAAAGAGCAAATGCGATCGTGCCAATGATATTGAAAACGTCCCAAGTCAACGTCATTCACCCTAGACTATTATAAGGAAATGGCTCGTGATCGTCTAACATTTTTCAATCCCTTTTACGAAAAATGTATGGGAATGTGAACGATAGATATTGGGGAAATGTAAAAAAACTGCTACTATTATAAGTAGGATTAATAGGGGTTATGTAAACGCATGAAAACAAAAGAGGTTAAGAGGAATGAGTACAAGGGATACAGAAGGGCGTAGATTTCGAGTTCAGAGTTTAAAAGAATATCTTCAAAAACAGAAACAGATCGAACAACAATTGAGAGAAAGCGAAGAATGCTACCGTAATTTACTTGAGTTTTCTCCTGAACCGATAGCTGTTCACCAAAAGGGAAGAGTCGTTTACATAAACCCTGCCGGTTTACGATTAATGGGATCCGATTCCAAGGAGGAGATCATCGGCAGACCGATTTTAGATTTTGTTCATCCGGGTTATCGGGATGTTGTTGCCGAACGAGTGAGGAAAATCGAAAAAAATGAAACGGTTGAAATTCTTGAAGAGAAATTGATACGCTCGGACGGACAGGTGATCGATATTGAAGTTTTACCGGTACGCATCACCTACATGGGAGAACCGGCTGTTCTGCTGATCTGCAGGGATATTACGGAAAGGAAACGGGTGGAACAAGCGCTGCGTGAAAGGGATGCCAATTACCGTATCATAGAACAGCACATGACAGATTTGATCGGTGTTCTCGATATTCATGGTATCGTTACATATATCTCACCCTCCTATCAAACGATTCTTGGAGATCCTCCAGAATACTGTATGGGTAAGTTCTTGTTTGAAAAGGTTCATCCGGAAGACCTCCCGCGAGCTAAGAGGTTATTTCATGAAATGATTCGCACGAAAACGCCGCGTCAAGCTGAACTTCGGTACAAACATGCGGACGGACATTGGATCACTATGGAAGCCAACGGTGCTCCTGTCATCGAGGAAAATGGAGAAGTTTCAAAGATCGTATTTGTGGCGCGAGATATTACAGAGCGAAAGCGTACAGAGGAACTGTTGCGCAAGGCGGATAAACTCTCCCTTGTTGGCGAATTGGCTGCGGGAGTCGCGCATGAGATCCGTAATCCGTTGACAGCCCTAAAAGGTTTTGTTCAATTGTTACAGGCGAAAGCAGAAAATCATCCGGACTACAAACCGGAGTATTTCGAAATCATGTTATCCGAACTCGACCGTATTCACTTTATCGTCAATGAATTTATGCTGCTTGCAAAACCGCAGGTTTCAAATTTTCAACCGAAAGACATTCGAATTTTGATGCAACATGTCGTTGCCCTGTTGACAACGCAAGCGATTATGAATGATGTCCAAATACGGACGGAATTTGAAAGTGATATCCCTTTGGTCACGTGTGAAGAAAATCAATTAAAACAAGTTTTTGTTAATATTCTGAAGAATGCAATTGAAGCGATGCCTAATGGCGGAGATTTGATGATTCAAATGAAAATGTACAGCTCGGAAAAGGTACTGATCCGCTTTGTCGATCAGGGGTGCGGGATTCCGGAAGAACTGATTCCCAAACTCGGGAATCCGTTTTTCACCACGAAAGAACAGGGTACAGGCTTGGGATTAATGGTTTGCTATAAAATCATTGAAACACATCAAGGGTGTATTCACATCAGCAGTGAAAAAGATAAGGGGACGACCGTTGACATTATTCTGCCCGTGCACGTAAGGGAAGTTAGGGAATAAGTCGGGAGGGTACACCCTCCCGTAAAATTTTTCTTTCGGGAACTGCTCATTCGGCTGGAGTCAGTCCGCTGTTTTTTCACTGAAACAATTCCTTCAACTCATCAGATGTAGCTCTCTTACGATTTCCCAGATAGATCATTAATTTGAGCCGCGCCTTATGGGCAGGATATCCGTTGGTGTAAATGACGCCGCGTTTATGGAGGTCTTGCCCTCCGCCAAGATATCCGTAAACGGGAGCTGTTGCTCCTTCGGGGGATCGGCTGGTCATCACGACAGGTATTCCTTGAGCGATGGCCCGTTCGATTCCTTCGGTCATTTTGGGCGTTACGTGGCCGAGTCCAACTCCTTCGATCACGATCGCTTGATATCCAGCGCCAATCATGCAGTCGATCAGATCGGCATCCATATCGAACGCAGTCTTCACCAAGCCGACTTTGGCAAACTTCCCTGCAAATGCGAGAGAATCTCTCTTCCATGTTTCAAACACAAAATGTACCCCGTCTTTACGTACGAAACCAACAGGTCCGATTTCCGGGGAACGGAATGTGTCAACTGCGGAAGTATGTACTTTCTGTACATATCGGGCTGCATGGATTTCGCCGTTCAACACGACGAGGACACCCTTGCCTGCCGACTCTTCATGTGACGCGACACGTACGGCGGAAAGTAAGTTATAGGGACCGTCGCTGCTGATTTCATTGGATGAACGCATCGCACCAGTAAAGACAACGGGGATCTGTTCAGTCATTGCAAACGTAAGATCGATAAAATAAGCGGTTTCTTCGAGAAGATCCGTTCCGTGTGTAATGACGAATCCATCATAACGGGAGGATTCTCGCTGCAAAATCGTAAGCAGTTCTGTATAATCCTGTGTATCCAAATGAACGCTGGGTTTGTTTCGAAAGGAGTAAAACGTGACGTCAGCAGTCGAGTGCAAAAGCCGTTGCCAATTGAGAAGGACATTTTTCTCTTGTACTTGAACCGTTCCTCGTTCGTCCTCAGCCATGGCGATCGTACCGCCCGTCGTAATCACTAATATTTTCTTCATACTGTATACCTGCCTTCTTTTATGAGTAAAATTCACGTCTATAATACCTCATGAAACCCATTCCATCCCATGAGTATTAAAAAGGTTCCTTCCAAAACAACATTTTATTTATTCCAAAACGATAAAAAAACAGCGCAACCGATCCTTGAGCCGGTTGCGCATACGAATTCGTTAACTTAACGCTTGGATTGACTCAACGGATGAACCATTGGCAGACTGTTCGATTTATGCTTGAGTGACTGAAGCTTTAAAGTGGCGAGAATCACTCCGAGTACGATGAGCGTGCCTCCGATGATTTGCGAACGAGTGACTGGAACCCCCAACGTGATATATCCGATAATCATGGCAACGAACGGTTGCAGATTGAGTAAAATGGAAGCTTTGGAAGCCCCGATGATCGTGATTCCTTTGTTCCACAATAACCCACCCACGCCTTGGGACAAAATACCGGACAAAGCGGCGAGAATCCAAGGCCACACGGAATGTGCGAGCAAAGGATGTTGATCATTGACATGAACAAAAGGTACGAACATGCAGGCCCCGAAAACGGTGGAATATACCGTTGTGGGTATCGACTCCAATGTCTGTGTGAGTTTACGGATCAAGATCAAGCTGATCGCAAACGTGAGCATCGCACCCCCAGCCAATACATCGCCCAATCCTATGGCAACTTGTTGTTTGCCAAAGGCAACGAGCATATAAACGCCGATCACAGCGATGATGGAACCAAGGATCATACGAATCGTGAGAGGTTCACGAAGGAAGAAATAGGCGAGAATGCTAGTGGCGATAGGAGCTAGAGACATGATCAGAGCGGCTTCTGTCGCACTCGTATAGGTCAATGATTGAAAGAAAAACGTCTGGTTGAGCATTGTCCCTATCAATCCGATAAGAATGAGATAGATCCATTCTCGATTATTAATGCGTACCAATCGATGTGTGAAGTAAGCAAAGCCGAGCAGGAACGAAGATGTGAACAGAATTCGGATCGCCGCCAGAGCGAGGGGATGGAATTGACCGACGAGCCAACTGCCGACGACAAAATTGCTCCCCCAGATAAAAACGGGGATCAAAAGCAGCAAATACGCGGATGTCATAGTGATCCTCCCGATATGGAATGGCTGCATTCAGTTTACTTCGTTATCGATAGAGGAGCAATCTTGAAAAACGTTCGATTCGCGAAAGATATCCGAAAAAAAAGGGCTTTCAAGCTTTTCTTGCTTACAGATTCGAGGTTTTGCTACGAGGGGTTTTGTTGTCGCAAACGTTAAAAAAGGATAGACTGTTCCTTTCGTTCAGTCTATCCTATACAAGGTTCCAAAGAGATTTTTAAACTTTCAGGACAGCCCCTGTATTCGCAGAAGTGACTAATTTTGCGTAACGGGAAAGCCAGCCTGTTTTTACTTTCAGTTCTGGTTGTTTCCAGTTGGCTTTACGGCGTTCCAATTCTTCATCATCCAATTGAACCTCCAGGAGGCGTTCTTCCACGTCGATTACGACAATATCACCGTCCTGCAGCAAACCGATGGGACCGCCAGCTGCCGCCTCCGGTGAGATATGACCGACGCTGATCCCGCGGGTGGCACCTGAAAAACGGCCATCGGTTATCAAAGCGACTTCTGCTCCAAGTCCCATTCCAGTGATCGCCGAAGTGGGAGCCAACATTTCCGGCATTCCGGGACCACCTTTCGGTCCTTCGTAGCGGATGACCACGACATGGCCGGGTTTCACTTTCCCGCTCATGATTCCATCATACGCTTCATCTTGAGAGTCAAAGATGATACATGGACCTTCGAAGCGTTTGACTTCCGTTGCACCGCTCTTGATAACGGCGCCGTCGGGAGCGAGATTTCCGGTGAGAACGCGCAGACCGCCTTCATGAGTATAAGGATTTTCAATCGTTCTGATCACTTTCGGATCCTTAATCTCCGCATCGGCAATATTCTCTCCAAGCGTTTTTCCCGTAACCGTCATGCAGTCGAGATTCAAGACACCTTCCTTGCGACTCAGTTCCTTAAGGATCGCGCTGATCCCGCCGGCGCGATGCACATCTTCCATATGCCATTTGGAAGCAGGGCTTACCTTACAGAGATAGGGAACGCGACGCGAGATTTCATCGATACGGGACATGGGGTATTCAATCCCTGCTTCACGAGCGATTGCGAGCGTGTGCAAAACGGTGTTCGTCGATCCGCCCATCGCCATATCGAGCGCGAACGCATTGTCCAGCGCTTCCATCGTAACGATATCACGGGGTTTGAGATCGATCTCAATCAGATGTTTCAATGCTTGTACCGCTTTTTTAATCAGTTCTTTTCTTTCCTCAGAAGTTGCCAGAATCGAACCGTTGCCGGGCAATGCGATCCCGAGCGCTTCGCTGAGACAATTCATAGAGTTCGCTGTGAACATCCCCGAACAGGATCCGCAGGAGGGGCAACCGTGATCTTCAATATCTTTCAGTTCCTCTAAAGAGATTTTGCCCGCTTGATAAGCGCCAACGCCTTCAAACACGGAAACGAGGTCGACGACTTCTCCTTTGCTCGTTTTTCCCGCGGCCATCGGTCCACCGGAAATGAAGACGGTTGGGATGTTCACGCGCATGGCGCCCATCATCATACCGGGAGTGATTTTGTCACAGTTCGGGATGCAGATTAAGCCGTCAAACCAATGGGCTTGTGCGACTGTTTCCAAGCAGTCTGCGATCAGCTCGCGGCTGGGCAGGGAATAGCGCATGCCGATGTGTCCCATTGCGATCCCGTCGTCGACACCAATGGTATTAAATTCAAACGGGATCATGCCCGCTTCTCGAACGGCTTCTTTTACTAATTTCCCAAATTCCTGAAGATGAATATGCCCGGGTATAATTTCAACAAATGAATTACAAATTCCGATAAACGGTTTGTCGAAATCTTCGTCACGCAAACCTGTTGCTTTTAAAAGGCTGCGGTGAGGTGCTTTATCAATCCCTTTTTTAATCATGTCACTGCGCATAACTCTTTTCTCCTTTTTGCAAACTACATGGAACTTAAACGATGTAGGTTATTTTTATAAATGGTAGCATGTATATGACAGAAATGAAAGATAATTCGGTTAGGAAAATTTCTGAATCGCTTCAAATGCCGTTAAAAATACACCTTGATTACGTTCATTTCCTGCGTCTTTCATGATCTGTTGAAGTGAAGGGAATGATAGTATAGAATTACTTATTACACGCTTACTGCTTATAACATCGATGCGTGGGGATAAAATTTGGTTCTCGGATTCAATGAAGACAAGGTACGGAACGATCGGGAACCTTCTTGCCATGAAGAGAAACACCTATTCAAAAACTATGGGTTCTTATAAATGAATAGAGACGCAAGAAAGGAAGGGGATTACGCAGATGAACAAAAGGCCGGAAGAAACTCGTGTTGTCGTAGGAATGTCCGGCGGCGTAGATTCTTCTGTAACCGCATTGTTATTGAAACGACAAGGATATGACGTAATCGGCGTTTTTATGAAAAACTGGGATGACACCGATGAGTTCGGACATTGCACAGCTACTGATGATTTCAATGATGTGCGCAAAGTTTGCGAACAGATCGGCATCCCGTATTATTCGGTGAATTTTGAGAAGGAATATATGGAGAAAGTATTCACCTATTTTCTCGATGAATATAAAAAAGGCCGCACTCCAAACCCCGACGTGTTGTGCAATCGAGAGATCAAATTCAAAGAATTTCTTGATGCAGCATTGGGCCTCGGAGCCGATTATGTAGCGACCGGCCATTACGCACGGATTGATTTTGTCGATGGGGAATACCGCTTGCTGCGCGGACTCGATCCTAACAAAGACCAATCGTATTTCTTGAGTCAATTGAGTCAGTATCAACTGTCCAAATCGATGTTCCCTCTGGGTCACTTAACCAAATCGCAAGTGAGGGAAATCGCTGCGGAAGCGGGTTTGGCAACGGCAAAAAAGAAAGACAGTACGGGCATCTGTTTTATCGGTGAAAAGAATTTCAAGGAATTTCTCAAAAATTACTTACCGGCCAAACCGGGTGAGATGAGAACGCTCTCGGGCGAATACAAAGGAAGACACGAAGGTCTCATGTATTATACGATCGGACAAAGGCACGGATTGGGAATCGGAGGTTCCGGTACAGGTGAACCATGGTTTGTGGTAGGAAAGGACGTGGAAAAAAACATCCTCTACGTAGAGCAAGGAGCCGAACATCCCAGCCTTTATTCACAAGGCTTATTCGCTTCAGACGTCCATTGGGTCAGCGAACGGGAAAAACCGTCCACGTTTACCTGTACGGCGAAGTTTCGTTATCGCCAGCCGGATCAAGAGGTAACGGTGCACTTGAAATCCGGGAATACGTGTGACGTGATTTTTGCCAAACCGCAAAAGGCGATCACCCCGGGACAGGCGGTCGTTTTCTACCAGGGGGAAGTGTGTCTGGGGAGCGGTATGATCGATCGGGTGTACAAAGATGTGACGGCAGGTCGGATGGAGGAAATGGTGTTAAGGTCATAAGAAGACAACGGTCGCTAGGCTTGGATCTACTTTGAGAAATAGTGCTTGGGTAGGTGTATCGCTTTGCGCTTGGGTTCGATGAAGGTCGTTCCGCTCGGATTCTTACCAGACTTTGCGGAACGACCTTCAACTCACCTCTGCGCTGCAAAGCGATACAACCCACCCAAAAGCTACTCAGTTTCTTGTGGCAACCACAGAAGTATACAAGAAAGCTAACTATGCATCAAGCCGCGCCCTCAGAGGATGAAAAGTGTCTTTTGGTGGGCGTAATGCTTTGCGTGAGACAGCGACTTTGGAGATCGTCTCGCTTCCATTGGAATGTTAAAGGAGCATATGCTTGGCGTGAAACAGCGACTTTGGAGGTCGTCTCGCAACAACTAAACTTATTCCAAGCGAGACGACCTCCACGGAGCATGAACGCCAAGCATATGCCCGCAATGACGACCTTCACGGAGCGCGAACGCAAAGCATACGCCCGCCAAACTACAGATTTTCAAGAAAGTATTCATCCTCTGATTATGCCAATTAAGCGGCATGAGTGAAATTGCCTCCTTGCTAAGAAATTTTTATCCTCATCGAAAATATCCCTGTACAGATATCACATTCTCTTCGAGTCATACCTGATCATGATCAAACGGCGGACGGCACTTGCATGTAAACAAGTGATCAAAACGTTTGCCACGTTGAATGCCCAAAGGACTCCATAGATTCCGAGTGATGGGCGCGATCCCCAGAGTATGATCAGAATCAGGCGGACGAAATCCCCGATGATCGAATGAACCAAGACGAGCCCTGAACGTTGCAATCCCTGAAGTACACTGGCAAGAGGCCATTGCATACAAACAAAAAACAAAAAAGGGGCGATGTGCATCAAAAGGATTCCTGCTTCAGGTGTGTCGTACAGAATACGGGTGAGCGGGGTTGCAAACAGCATCAAGCAACTCGAATAAGCAAGCGAAAATGCCGCCACGATGCGAATGATCCGCCATAGATGGCGTTTGACCAACAAATGCTGCCCGCTCGCAAGCATTTCTGTTACGGACGCAATGAGCGTCATTCCGAGCGAATCGCTAAAAACGGTCGCAAAGAAAAAGACGGGAATGACGACGCCGGTATAGAGACCGAACAAAGCCGTTGCCTGTGAGGGCATACATCCCGCATTTTGCAGGCTGTCCGGAATCAATGATGCCTCGAAAGTATACATGAGGACGCTTGCAACAGAATTGCCCGTCATAGGGAGGGATAGCTCAGATAACTGAATAAATGTTTGCAGCCATCTAAAAGTCATTAATCTCTTATTTCCCTTGGTCTTCCATAACATAGACTTGCTGAAACTGTACGCTAGATAGATACAGCCTGCTAATTCACTGATGACAAGGCTCAGTGCTCCTTCAATCGCTCCGGTGATCACATGATTCGGCTTATCCACATGAAAACAAAAGAAGGTGAATAGGATGCGTGCAATCTGTTCCAATACAGAAGCGATGGCTGGCGGGCGAAAGAGTTGCGAGCCGTAAAAATAACCGCGCAGAATAGCGGTCCACCCGGTTAAGAGAAGAACAGGAAGCATGACAAGAAATGGGCGGATCGCCCTCTGATCATGAAAGAACATGGGCAGAAGCCAATCCCGCATGACGTATACCGCGAATACAGTGCATATAGCAAAGAAGGTGGAAGAGAAGAAAGAAACCAGCAAAATCCGCTGGATTCTCGCACGGTCGATTGTCACATGCGCTTCTGCGATCAATTTGGAAATGGCTGTTGGAAAACCTGCTGAAATACATGTCGCTAATAAGGAAAGTAAGGGGAGGCTCATCTGGAGAAGACCGAGTGATTCCGCTCCTGCGTGGCGAATCATCATCGATTGAAAAAAGAGCCCGAGCGTTCGGTTCACGATATCGGAAGTTGTTAGTAGAATCGTTCCGCGCAGAAACGTCAGGTTCTTCATTGAATACTCCTTTTTTCACGAACTCTGCTATCATATAATCCTTGTATGAACTCTATGATGAAATCAAGTTTTCGATGCTATAGATATAGAGAATATGGTTTTTGAGTTGACTGATTTATAATAATTGAGGTACATTAAAACAGAAAGGAATAAAAAGAATATTATAACTCTTGTAGATTCCGAAGGGGGGGAGACAGAATGAAGATCAAAGGCAAGATCGTACGCAAAAGGCCTTATTTTGATCATGAAGATGGAAGCATTAATTGCATTACATTTCTGGAAGTTGAGAATTCCATAATCATCAATGGCGAGTCGATTAAAATCATCCCGATTTTATGCACCGATTCCACGATGACGAAGGCTGTCGGTGAAAACATCGAGGTTGAAGGTGAAATCGAATACAAACGCATTTTCACTTCTTCCGGTAAACGTTGCTTGTCTCCCATTCCAACTCTTCGTTCAACTGCTTGTTGTTAAAGCGTTTTCCAAAAAGGAAGACATGACTCCAAGAAAAAATCGTATTTGTAAAGGGGAACCTGGTTAAGGGAACCCCTTTTTTATATTATCCTGATAAAAGATTGACACGGTGGTGATTCAATGGACACACCGCCATCATTGAGGTGAAGAGAGTGTCACATTTCAGCAAATATTCTCAAGCTCATCACGAACATGTCTGGACAATCGACGGACAAACGATCCCATATCTCGTGAAAGAAAGCAAACGTGCCAAATATGTACGCATCGAGATCCGTCCCGACGGCTCCCTGGTTGTAACGCGACCTGCGCATGTTTCTCTCTCAACCATTGAAGACATTCTATCAAAAAAGAAAAAATGGATCCTTTTCCAGAGAGAACAACTCAAACAGGAGTCGACTCAACATTGGCAACACACGTACCAAAATGGAGAACCCTTTTTGTACATGGGGGAAGAGGTGTTACTCCAAGTTTCGCACGATGAGATTGCGCGGCCGTTGATCCGCTTGCATGGAAAAAGATTGGAAGCTCTTGTGCCTTTCTCGGTCTCAAACGAAGAGATGCCCGTCGTGCTCAGGGAGGCAATCGAGAATTGGTATCGTATGGAGGCCAAAAGAGTAATCACCGAGCGCGTCTACGAACTGGCGGTGCGTGAAGGGCTTACATTTAACAGAATCTTTATCAAGGGGCAGAAAACGAGGTGGGGGAGTTGTTCCACACTTGGGAACCTTAACTTTAATTGGCGGTTAATGATGTGCCCGCCTGAAGTGATCGACTATATTATCATTCATGAGCTCTGCCATTTGAATGAGATGAATCATTCGCAGCGATTTTGGAACCTCGTTGCATTGAGATGTCCCAATTATAAAGAATGTGAATTGTGGTTGAAGCAGAATGGTTCGCAGATCATGAGAAAATAAGCGAACATGACTATAAAAATGAGGTAAAATAAAGTTTGATTTCCATCGATTTGGAGGGAGAGCGTATATGCAAAAGATTCGCTTTGACTATTCGAATGCGTTATCTTTTCTCAATGAACATGAAATTGCTTATCTGCAACCATCGGTTCGTACGGCCCATGAGATGCTACATAATCAAACGGGTTCCGGAAATGAGTATCTCGGTTGGCTCAACCTTCCGGACAACTATGACAGGGACGAGTTTGCGCGTATTCAGCGGGCGGCAAAGAAGATTCAAGAAGACTCCGACGCGCTCGTCGTCATCGGTATCGGCGGTTCCTATCTCGGGGCGCGTGCGGCTATCGAGATGTTGTCCCATTCTTTCTACAATCTATTGCCTAAAGGGAAGCGTAAGACACCTGCCATCTATTTTGCAGGAAATCAAATCAGTCCCGTGTATCTCACACACCTTTTGGAACTCTTGGAGGACATGGACATATCTGTCAATGTGATCTCTAAGTCGGGGACGACGACTGAACCGGCGATTGCATTCCGTATCTTCAAAGATTTTGTAGAAAAGAAATTCGGCAAAGAAGGTGCGCGCGGGCGGATCTATGTGACGACAGACCGGGAAAAAGGCGCTCTCAAAAAACTGGCGGATGCGGAAGGTTATGAAACGTTTGTGATCCCTGACGATGTAGGGGGAAGATATTCCGTATTGACGGCTGTAGGTCTTCTTCCCATCGCTGTCAGCGGGGCGAATATCGAAGAGATGATGGCAGGGGCTTTGGATGCTTCCCGTTTGTACGCGGAACCGGACATCGCCAACAACGCGGCGTACCAGTATGCGGCGGTCCGCAATGCATTGTATCGGAAAGGATATACGACAGAGCTTCTCGTCAATTATGAGCCATCTCTCCACTTCTTCTCCGAGTGGTGGAAACAATTGTTTGGAGAAAGCGAAGGAAAAGATGGTAAGGGAATTTTTCCTGCATCCGTTGACTTTTCGACCGATCTGCACTCGATGGGCCAATACATTCAGGAAGGACGCCTTGACATTTTTGAAACGGTCATCCATGTGGAAGAACCGAAAGTAGATATCACCATCGAAGAGGACAAAGACAACATCGACGGCCTGAATTTTCTCGCGGGCAAGACGATGGACTTTGTCAACAAGAAAGCTTTTGAAGGAACGTTGTTGGCTCATGCAGACGGAGGAGTACCTAACCTCGTTGTCCGCGTGCCTAAGATCAATGAATATTGCTTTGGGAGCCTGGTTTATTTCTTCGAAAAAGCGTGCGGAATCAGCGGCTATCTCATGGGAGTGAATCCTTTTGATCAGCCGGGTGTAGAAGCGTACAAGAAAAACATGTTCGCGCTTCTCGGGAAGCCGGGATTCGAGGCGCAAAAAGCGGAACTGGAGAAGAGGTTGTATAAATAAGAGCTTGGTAAAATAGAACGGAATATAAAGGTGTGCCGGTGTGTGATCGATCTGACGGCACACCTTTAAAATTTAAATGGATCTATTGACTCATTTATAATTTTAGTTAATAATAAGTTGTCAATGTCATTCATTGATATTTAAGTCAGAGTATAAGTATGTTCTGACGCTTTATTTTGGTAAAGTATTAAAATATTGGTTCCAGTACCCTGAGTGACTGCCTGGGGTTTTTTGTTTGCTCATCTTAGGCGTTCGCTTTCGGGAGAGAACATATCGGCGGGAGGGACAACATGGAACAGAGAACACAATTAAAAAAAGACATCGGACTGTTCATAGCAACAGCACTTGTCGCCGGTAATATCATGGGTTCCGGTATCTTTATGCTTCCGGCGACGCTCGCGCAAAAATCGGGCCCAGGCGCAAGCATGATCGCATGGATCCTGACAGGTTTGGGCTCGATTTTTCTGGCCTTGTCTTTCGCGAACTTGGGGTCGAAGATCCCGAAGACGGGTGGGCCTTATGAATATTCGAAAGTGGCATTCGGAGATTTTGTCGGCTTCATGAACGCATGGCTTTACTGGAACGGGTCGTGGATCGGAAATGCAGCCGTCGTGATCGCTGTCGCCAGTTATGTCGGCAGCCTGTTTCCGGTGATCAGCGAGAATCATCTGGCAGGATTTGTATTCACAAGTGCGGTCTTATGGATTTTTACCATCATCAATATCCTGGGAGTCCGGGTGGCCGGAAAGGTACAGACCGCGATCACTGCGTTTGAAATCGTTCTCTTATTGTTTTTTGTCATCGCGGCAGCAGTACATTTCAATGTCGCGAATATCACTCCGTTATTCCCTGCAGGGAAAGGAACCGAAACGATTTCCGCGGCTGCGGCATCCACTTTGTGGGCCTTTTTGGGGCTTGAAAGCGCGTCGATCGCCGCGGGAGAGATCAAGAATCCCGAAAAGAACGTGAAACGAAGCACGATCCTGGGAATTCTGATTTCAACATTCATGTATTTCGCGATCAACTTTTTCGCAATGGGCGCCATGCCGCAAGACAAGTTGGCAAACAGCAAAGCACCGATCGCCGATATTCTTTCCGGTTACTTCGGCAGCGGAATGGCCACAGTCATTACGGTCGGTGCCATCATCAGTATTCTGGGCACCACGATCGGCTGGCTCTTATCCACGGCAAGGTTGGCTTATGCTGCTGGGGAGGATGCGATATTCCCCGAGATTTTCGCAAAAGTGCACCCGAAATTTAAGACGCCTTATATGTCACTGATCATCGGTTCTATATTGGTCAATGTCATGCTCTTGATGAACTATACGAAGAGCTTGAATGCCGCATTTAATTTTGTTACTTTGCTGGCTACACTTTCTTATCTTCCTGTATACGCGATGACGGCAGCTTCCGATGTGTTGTTGCATATACAGGGAGTGAAAAAATTGAACCTGTGGAGCTTTATCAAGAGTTCTTTCGTACCGCTCTTGGGATTCATATATGCCGCATGGACGATATACGGTTCAGGAGCGGAAACGGTGATGTACGGTTGTCTGATGATGCTCGCAGGTATTCCGTTCTATCTCTATATGAACTTCAAAAACAAAATGAAAAACCATTCCCTGCTGGATGAGAAAAAGATCGCGTAAGGGAATATAAATAATGGAAATCGGCTTACATCTTTGCATCTGATGTAAGCCTATTTCTTTTTCGAAAATCATATGGATTCTTATTTAGAAAGAGTAGGAAGAAGAAATACGGTTAGAATGGGAAGTAGAGCCTTTGTGTTACGTATGGATCGGATTGACTGCATAAATCGTAACGATTACTATATACGTTGTTCGATATAAATCGGAATCATTATGATATACATGGTAGGGTGATGGTTGAAGGGGTGTTATCTTGTTGCGTAAAGAGTTGAAACAGGCCGCTGCGGCGTTTGTGCTTCTTTCCTTCGCATGTACTGTTGGAGTCGGGTGTGCGATATCGAAGTCAACACCATCGCCTGCTGCGCCAGATGGTAAAATTCAGGTTGTAGCTGCTGAAAATTTTTATGGGGAAGTGGCACAAGCGGTTGGCGGGGAGTACGTGCAGGTCACGTCGATCTTAAATAACGGAGTCGCCGATCCGGAAGCGTTTGAACCGACAGCGGAGGATGCAAAATTGATCAGCCGGGCTTCCGTCGTGATTTATAACGGATTGGGGTACGACAATTGGGTCACGAAACTGATGGACGCTTCAAAAAGAGATGACCGTATGCAAATGGCGGTAGGCACTGATGTAACAGGTCACAAAGAAGGGGATAATGTACACATCTGGTACGATCCGTCAACGATGCCCAAGTTGGCTGACGCGCTGGCAGAACGATTCGGTACATTGGATCCGCAGCACCGCGAAGAATACCGCAAAAATGCGGATGCATACAAGAAAAAATTAGAGCCCATAGAGAAAAAGATTCAATCGTTGCGTCAAGCGACACCGTTGCCGATTCACGTATCGGAACCTGTTTTTGACTACATGGCGAAAGAACTGAATTTGCAACCGAAAAATACGCGTTTCGAAACAGCCGTTTTCAATGGGGTGGATTCGTCCCCGGCCGATGTGCAACAGATTGAGAACGATCTGCAAACGAAACGGGTACGTCTTTTTATTTACAATGAGAAAACGAAGAACCGCGATGTCGATCGCTTTGTACAAATCGCCAAAGCAAGCGGTGTACCCGTCGTTTCCGTGACGGAACAGGAACCGGAAGGGAAAGACTATATCACATGGATGATGGATCAGTTGAACGAATTGGAGCGTGCGATCCGTGGTCAATGATATTGAAGTGAAAGATGTTGATGTCTGGTTAGGTGGGCGGCAGGTTCTGCAGGATTTGACCTTCAGTGTTCCCCACGGTGAATTCTTAGGCGTAATCGGCCCCAACGGAGCGGGCAAGACAACGTTCATGCGCCTGTTGTTAGGTTTGATCCAACCGCAAGCGGGTACTGTGACTGTCTTGGGGGAAACGAGAAGAAAAAAAATCGCCTCCCTGCTCGGTTATGTGCCGCAAGCCCGCCATTTTGATCCGGAAACACCGATCAGCGTGAGGGAGTTTGTTTCTTTCGGTTTGCCGAAATCGTTTCGTCCGTGGTTGTCAAGGAAAGAGAAAAAAGCTGTCGATGAAGTGATCCAAAAGGTGGGTGCGGAAGTGTTTGCCGATCAACCCATCGGCCGACTGTCGGGAGGTGAACGTCAACGCTTGTTCCTTGCACAAGCGTTGCTAGGAAATCCCCGTTGTCTTCTGTTGGATGAACCGACCTCCAATCTGGATCCGGGCGCGCAGGAGCGGCTGACCGCTCTTGTTGATCAGCTGCGCAAGGAACGTGACATGACGGTGGTTTTCATCAGTCACGATATCAATCTGATGGCACGCTATGCCGACCGAATTCTCTATTTGACTCATGGACACTACGCATACGGTAGGGTTGAGGAAGTCCTCACCGCGGAGGTTTTGACAAGACTTTACGGAACACCCATGAAAGTTTCTTATGCAAGTGGAGAGATCATGATTTCCATGGCAGATGAGGACGAAAAAGCCCCTCCCATCTGCGTTCATTATCCTTCGTAAAGTAAGGAGATATGCTTGTGGATATTTTTGCTTATCCCTTTATGCAAAACGCGTTTCTTGCCGGTTCCATAGTGGCGATCCTCGCGGGAGTCGTTGGCGTGTTTGTCATCGCACGGGGGTTATCATTCATTACACATACATTTGCGGACATCGGTTTTTCAGGAGCAGCGATGGCCGTTTATTTGGGTTGGAATCCTTTGTACGGTTTCCTTCTTTTTACGGTCAGCAGCGCCATGGTTTTAGCCCAACTCGGCCTGAAGGTTTTTCGCCGGGATGTGGCAAACGGCGTGGTGTTAAGTTTCTTTTTGGGCCTTGGCATCCTGTTTTTATCTTTAGCGACGAAGCAGGTTTCATCCGTCATCAATTTGCTCTTCGGCAGTATTTTTGGTATCAGTCGCTCGCAGGCTTATGAGCTGATGGGTCTTTCAGCCGCTGTTCTCGTCGTGCTCTTTCTTGGTTATCGCATGCTCCTCTTTGATACGTTTGACCCTGCCGGGGCGGAAGCGAAAGGATTGCCTGTTCGTATGATTTCGACCGTCTTTTTGTTTCTGTTATCGATCACGGTCGTAGGAGCCGCGCAATTGATGGGTACGCTCCTGGTGTTTACGTTGACGATTATTCCGGCCGCGTCCGCGCGCCATTTGACGCACCGCGTCCCAAGGATGATGCTTTATGCCGCGTTCCTCGCACTGATTGGGGTCTGGGTAGGACTCTTCTTGGGGTATTATACCAATGCACCCGTGACGTTTTATATCGCAACAGTAGAAACCCTCATCTATGTCGCGGCGACCACGTATCAAAAAATCAGGAATCGGCGGATCTCTCTATAAGATTGGGCACATGTTCTTCCAATCAATCCATCTGGTAAGTCAAAAGCACGAATAGAATACAAGTGAATGATGCTGTCGCACGCCACAATGCTTGCGACAGCATTTTTTAACTTGATACCACGTTTGATACTTCCCGTCGCCGAAAAAGCTTCTCCGTAACTCGCTCAATCTTATTTGAGAGTGCTCCAATAGACGTTGTTTAATGGTATCAGAGAGACCTGCTTTTCGGGGTGGAAAGCACGTACACTTTGACTCCTTTTTTGACCCCAAACTGGATCGCGTCATTCAAATTGCTCATATATACATCAATGCGATTTCCCTTAATGGCTCCGCCGGTGTCTTCAGCCACGCGAAAACCGATGCCTTCGATGTACACCTTTGAACCGAGAGGAATCTGCTCGGGGTCGACGGCAATCGTACGTCCGTCCATCACGGTCGTGCCGGATGCGGTAATCCCGTAACCAGGGTCACCCGGACGTTTCCCCGTCGATTCAGGGCCTGCGGTATAAGCCGTCAACGTTGCTGTTATGACAGTGGAGATCTGACCGGACAGCGCTTGGGGCATTTCAGCCTCTTTCACAGGTATTTGCAAAACCTGCCCGGCGTGGATCAGCCCTGAATCCGCGATGGAGTTAATTGACATGAGAGTTTGTACATCCGTGTTGAACATGTTTGCGATCAAATACAGAGAATCGCCCGGTTTCACCGTGTAATTCATGAACAGGTTTGTACCCGCGTTTGTCGTTTCTTCTGCGGTTGCAGATGATTGAAGAGCCGATGGCTCGTGATTTGTCAGAGAGGCGATTGCCTGATCCGGGTTGATAGGCCCCTTTGCCAATGCCAGGTTCTGTTGAGGGTTTGTAACCGGTAATTGATTTTGCTGTTTTAAAGGCGTCAACCCAAAAAAGACAAACTCGGGTGCAACCATGTTCGCATGTTCATCTAGGGTAGCGGCATATACCGACTGATAACCGGGAACAAACAGGATTGATAGTATAAGTAGAATTCGAATCAACCATTTTCGCATCGTTTCATCTCCCTTTCAAGTAGATGTGTTACTAGATTTGCCAAGAATGGGAGATTATAAACCTATTGAATGAAAAAAATCTTTAATTGGTTGAGAAAGGATCCTCGGAATGAAACAAGAAAGGGGAAAAGCTTGAGGAGGGAGGGGAGATCAAGAAAACAAAGGACATCCCGATGGATGTCCTGAAATGACAGATTCATTTCCAACTGAGTTCTCTTCATCAGCTCTATTTCTTGGGAAGGTCGAGGGTCGGTGTACGATCAAAGAAGTTGAACGGCTTCAACATGACTGATACCCATTCCGTAGGCATGATCGGCCATTCTTCCGCTCTCGGAATGTGGGTGATACCTGTCGTAATCCAAACGACATCGTCCGTGTTGACGATCGGGCGATTTTGTTGAGTCCACAGGCCTAAGCCTCTTTCTTCCGTACTTTGATTGATATATTTGCCTTCCGGGTACATCTCATTTTCATTATTGGGCGTTACCCAGATATGATTTTTCGTGAATTGTACCCGTTTTATAGGCCAGTCGTCTTCGGTGAAGAGCGGGTTTTCGGCAAATGGCTGTGTGCCTCCTGCATAGGGAATGATCTGATATCCTGTTGGATACCCTTGTTTATTTTCCTTTTCCGGGTTTGTAACCAGCACGATCTTGCTTGGGTCGGTCCACTTCTGTGCCGCCTCCAATTCAGTCTTATCGATTTTTTCATCAACGATCATTTCACTCTTACGCGGGCCGTCGTTATTTAGTGGCTGAGCTTTTGGCGTCATCTCAACGATTGAGTTATTCTGTCCATCCACATCCATGTCGAGCCTGAAGTTGAAAATATGTTGATGATAAACCGCGACAAGATTCTGATCGATCAATGTGCCGTTTCGCGTATCTTCTTCGGCATGATGGTCATGAATCGTTTTGCTGTTGACGCCCTTGACCGCTTCAATTCCCGAAGCGCCGGTGTCGATACGCAGGGTACCATTTTGCTGGAAGACCCAATCGAATATATAATCATAGTTTCCTACCGTGGAGATGAAGCGCAAGACCAACTCGCGCCGGTCGCGGCTTTCTGTATTTCCGGTGACGAAATCATTATGTGTCCATTCCGGCCCCCCTTCACGTTCGAACAATGCCATGACATTATGCACGACGTAAGGTTTTCCTTGGTAATCAGCCAAAGTCGCGTCGAAGAATTTGGCGTTTGTCGGCACGTCCGTCCCGGGAGCGAGAGGTCTTCCCAAATTGCCAACTCCGTATTCTCCGGAATCCATATAGGACTTAAAATACCAACCTACACTGGGATCACCGTAGGGAACCGTCATACCCCCGAGGTTCCCGCGGTACATGATTTTTCTGATATTGCCGTGATCATTGAAGGTGACCGTCGAAATGACTGGACCGACACGTGGATCCAGGCGGACATGGAAAGTCCAGTTTTGCCATTTCACTTCATCTCCATTGACCGTGAAACTGGGACCTTCCGGTTGAACAATTTCAAGAGGTTTCTGAGGTTCTCTCTTGCTGTCTTTGTCCCCGTTCGCATAACCGTCATTTTTCATGGGAATCGGTATTACGCCTTTGTCTTGAACCTCGATTACTTTCTTCTGTTCCAAATCAACGACCGCAACGAGATTTTCGATTGGGTGAGCCCAGAAATTACCGTCCCCAGTGTCCAAGTAGGCTACTACTTTCAGCAATCGCTTGTGTGGATCTACATCGTTCGGGCCGAAATAGCCGACAGTGAGCGGAGTGGCGATAACCTTGCTGATATCTTTAATTCCCCGCTTTTCAAGAGCCTTTTTATACTCGTCGCTGCTGGTAATTGCTTGTTGTGCAGTGGTCCAATCATCAAGCAAGATCATTCCCTGTACGTTCTTAACTTCGTTCCAAGAGATTACCTTCTTGCTGTCTAAATCGACCACGCCCTCGATGACTTGTTTCCCTTGCAGCACGACCACAGAAGCTTGTCGTGGTAGCTTTATTCCCGGTTTCCAATTCCAAACATCTTCTTTTTTGGGCTCTTTTACGGTGATCTCTTGGAATCGGGTATTCGGTTTGATATACCCTTCATTTTGAAGAATCGAGTGTACCTGATTAATTTCATCTGCACTTAAAGGATTAAGAGGATCATACGGAATTTCCTTCTGGGCTGATTGTGCTGCTATACTGGATGACGGCTCTTCTGCGCTTGCATGGGGATTAAGAAAAACAGCAGGTGCTGTTGAAAGCGCTAACGTAGCCATGACAATCACAGGTAAGGTTTTACGTTTCTTCATGATCGGCCTCCGTATTGTGTTATCTTACTTATTGATGTGAAACCTTATAGGTTTGCGTAAATACACGAATCGTAATCAACGAGACTAGAATCCGTACCAATTAAATCCTTCCTTATTCAAGTCCAACCATACATGTTTGATCTGGGTATACATATCCATTGCCTGTATCCCCAATTCTCTACCAAAGCCGCTCTGCTTTGTGCCTCCGAACGGGCACGCACTGTCTAACATGCTATACGTGTTTACATATACGGTACCTGCTTTCAATTGTCGTACCATCCGATGGGCTCTCTTCAGGTCATTTGTCCATACTCCTGCAGCCAATCCGTAGATCGAATCGTTCGCTTTTGCCAAAGCGTCTTCTTCATCTTTAAAACGGATGACGGATACAACGGGACCGAAAATCTCTTCTCGTGCGATCGTCATCTCATTCGTTACATTCTCGAAGATGGTGGGTGTGTAGAAGTAACCGCTTCCCGCATCGGTAAAACGCTTACCGCCTGTGAGCAAACGAGCGCCTTCTTCAAGACCGGTTGCCACATATTTTTCGATTCGCTGCAATTGTTCTTCCGAAATCTGCGGACCCATTTGCGTTGTCGTTTCAAGAGGGTTACCTATGCGAATCGATTGGGCTCTTCTTACAAATAGATCCATAAATTTATCATAGATCGATTCTTGAATGAACAGGCGTGAACCTGCAGCACAGACCTGTCCTTGTGCAAAATAAATTCCGAACATAGACCCGTTAACCGCATCTTCAAGATTCGCGTCAGCAAACACGATGTTCGGTGATTTGCCGCCAAGTTCAAGGGAAAGCGGCTTCAAATGCTTGCTGGCAGACTGCATGATGATACGGCCGGTCGATGTCGAACCTGTGAATGCGATTTTATCTATATCAGGATGTGAAGCTAATGCTTGACCGGCAGTGGAGCCAAAGCCAGGCACGACGTTTATCACGCCATCCGGAATACCAACTTCTTGAAAGATCTTCGCAAGTTCCAAAACGCTGATAGGTGTCTGCTCTGCGGGTTTAATGACAATCGTATTGCCGGCTGCAAGTGCAGGTGCTAGTTTCCACATCGTTAACATAAGCGGGAAATTCCACGGTACAATCGCACCGATAACTCCTAAAGGTTCGCGCAGCGTGTAATTCAAGCGGATTCCGGGTGAAGCCAATGTTTCCCCCTGTACTTTGTTCGCCAACCCGGCGTAGAACTCCAATACATCGATCGTAGCGGGGAGGGCGATCCATTTGGTCTCGTTGATCGGTAAGCCATTATCCATCGATTCGATTTTTGCAAGAAAATCCGCTTTCTCCCACATTTTTTGTGCGGCGCGGTACAATAAGCGTCCGCGGTCACTTGGAGTCATCTCTGCCCATGTTCCCCATTCAAACGCTCTGCGGGCTGCTTTCACTGCAAGATCTACATCTTTCTCGTCAGCTTCCGCTATAATTCCATTCACCTCTCCCGTTGCGGGATTGTAAGATTTGAACGTTTTACCCTCAACTCCATCTCTCCATTGTCCGCCTATAAACATTTGATACCTTTTGACCATATGACCCCTCATTTCCTGAAAGTTAAACTTTTGTGCGTACATCTTACTTGAATCGGGTAAAAAGAGATTGCAGGCTTGGTAAAATGAAAGTAAAATATCAGAAAAAATAAAATTAAATAATATATTTTGGTTTGTTGCGAGAGTGAAAAAGGGAGGAAATGAGCATGGCAGGCGAATACATACTTGTGGTTGATGATGAAAAGGAAATTGGCGAGTTGCTTGCGTTGTATTTGAAGAGAGAAAGATTTCTTTACGATGTCGTTTCTACTGGTCAGGATGCGATCGTAAAGGTACAAAACGAAAAACCCGATCTTGTGATCCTCGACGTTTTCTTACCCGATCTGGAAGGTTATGAAGTTTGCAAAGAATTAAGGAAATATACAGACGTGCCCATTCTATTTCTGAGTTGTAAGGATAGTGAATGGGATAAGGTGATTGGTCTCAGTATAGGTGCGGACGATTATATCAGCAAACCGTTCAGAGCCAATGAGTTAATTGCAAGAATCAAGGCGCATTTACGTAGAAACAGAAAATTAAAACAACATGTATCGATGATTCAAGCGGAACCATGTATTCTGTCATCGCAGTCGCTGAAGATCGACTTAAAGCAACACGAAGCTTTTCTCCATAATAAACAACTCGATCTATCAGCAAAGGAGTTTCAACTTCTGGCATTTTTTATGAACCATCCGAAACAAGTTTTGAGTACGGAACATCTTCTTTCGAAAATATGGGGGTATGAAGTAGCAATCGATACAAAAACGGTGAAAGTGCATATCGCAAATTTGAGGAAGAAAATCGAAAACGATCCAAAAGAACCTGAAAAAATCATTACGGTTAAAGGAGTTGGCTATAAATTTAATGAAGAGACAACCAAATATACTTCTTACATGGATTAAAACTTTTCCCCGAACATTATCTTTCCGTATATTGATGACACTTCTCCTGGTATCATTAATCCCTTTCCTTTTGTTTGGATTCTTTTCGATACGATCGGTGAAAACGACCTTGAGTCTAACAGCTCAACAAACGGGTGACATGATCGCAAAGCATGTAATTGCGTTATACCAGTCGAATCTCACCAGTCAAGCGAATGTCATGAATTTGGAATTCGTGAGCATACAAAAAGATGTTTTAACCGTGAAAAGATTTGCGGAAGAAATTTATACATCACCAGAGCGATATTCCCAGTTGACTCCGATCCAGCTAAAGAAAGAAGGTCTGGGTTACTACTGGGAAAAACCCTTATCACCGGAAACATCGAATGTCGGTACGAATAGTTCTGTCCAATTAACCCCGGATTTGCTGGATCGCCTAGCGAGAAGCAAGTATCTCGAACCGCTTTTTCGACAAAGTTTGCTTGCCAATCAGAACTTGGTCGCCATGTATTATATCTTACCGGATAACGCATGGCGAATTTATCCGGCGATCAATCTTAAAGAAGAAGTGGATAAAAAGTACTTCTTACCTTCCATCCCGATCACTTCGTATCCTTTTTACACAAAGGCGCTTCCTACGGATAATCCTCGCGGGGATACGATCTGGACAGATCCTTACCATGATGTCACTCATCGCGATTGGATGGTCACCGTGAGCGCTCCTGTATTCTCGAAAGATCATAAAGTCCTTGGAGTCGTCGGGGCCGATGTGACGATCGAAAATTTAGTAAACAACGTACTCAATACGAGATTTCATTTGTCAAACGCTTATGCGTTTCTTATGAACAAAGATGGTCGTATCATTGCCGTGCAAAAGGAGGGGGCTAAAGATGTGAACAACTTACCCCTTTCGCAGATTGTAAACGATAAAGGTAAAGAGAAAGTCACCGACTTGGGAGATCATCGGGTTTTATTAAGTGCATTTATTCCCGCAACCCAGTGGTATCTTGGGTATGTAATCCCCAGAAATGAGATGATATCTCCCATTTACGATCAGACCAATCAGGATATTTTAGAGAGTGGGAAAAGAATCATCAATCAACTGACGGTCATGTCTTTTTTTCTTGTTCTCTTATGTGTGGCCATAACGTTTGTGGTTTGGAATAGACTGATGAGACCGATGAGGAAACTCATAGCAGCGTTTTCTGAAGTGAGTGCCGGACGATTGAACATCGAGATGCCAGAAAACGAGATTGTTGAGTTTAACAAAGTTTCTCAATCTTTTAATCGAATGTCTCAACAAATCAATCACCTGGTACAGGTGCTGGATCAACGATTACAAGAGAAAGAGATCCTTCAGCAAGAACTATTGTCACTTAACCGTCAGTTGGAGTTCCTGGTAAACAAACGGACGGAAGAATTAAGCAAAGCCAATGAGACACTCTTGTTAAAAAATCGGCAATTGGAGGAGATGGAAAATTCACGCGTACTGATGTTGGCGAATATTTCTCACGATCTGAAAACTCCGCTCACCCTGATCTCAGGGTATATCGATGCTATATGTGACGGGGTTATCGAGAAAGATCAGGTGAGCGATTATTTGGAGAAAATACGCCACCGGGTCAAGTCTTTAAATCGCTTGGTTCGTGATTTATACGAATTAAGCTTGTTAGAAACGAAGAACAAAGCTTTACATTACCAAAATATAAAAATTGGCTGTTTCCTGGATCAAGTGAAAGAAAAATGGCATGTTACACATGGGGATTTACTTCATGCACAGGCTGTATGCGTTTTCGATCACGTGAGCGGGGCGGAACGTGACGCGGACATCAGCCTGGATGTGGAATATATGCATCGTGCGATTGATAATTTGATCGAAAACGCAAAGAAGTATGGGGATAAGGACAAGCCGATTCTTGTAAACATGTATCTGAAAGATCGTTTTCTCCATTTGGCCGTATGTGATGAAGGTCCGGGCATTGATGAGGAACACCTGCCTTACATATTTGAGAGATCGTACCGGGCGGATAAATCGCGAAATTCCAAAATTCCGGGAAATGGGTTGGGATTGGCCATTGTTAAAGAGATCGTGGAAGCCCATCAAGGGAAAGTATGGGTTGAAAGTAAAATCAATAAAGGGACAATCTTTACGATTCGACTGCCGATAAACACATCATGAAAATCATTTGGTATAATTGTTGTGAAAAGTTCATACTTTTTTGTAAAATACTTATAAATCGGAGGGAGCAATCATGTTCAACCGAACGTTTGATCTGTACGAGGTTGGGGAAACATGGGTGAGCCGTGGAAGAACGATCACTGAAACGGATATTGTGAACTTTGCCGGTGTGAGCGGGGATTTCTTTTCGTTGCACACGGACAAGGAGTATGCGAAAGGAACACCATTTGGTCAGCGAATCGCTCATGGTCTGTTGGTTTTATCGATTTCCACCGGTTTGATGGAGTTTGTACCCGGAATCATTCAAGCGTTTTATGGAATCGATCATCTTCGTTTCACTGCGCCGACGTTTATCGGCGACACGATCCATGTGGAACTGGAAGTACTGGAAAAGCAGGAGCGTAAGTCAGGCGGATTGCTTACGGTGAGATCGGAAGTGAAGAAACAAACCGAAGAAACGGTGATTCGGGGAATTCTAAAATTGCTTGTAAAGGCAGGATGAGATGTCTTTTTAGCCATGAAAACTGCCCATATGGACAATTCGTGCTATCTTGAAAACTAGTGCTTGGGTGGGTGTATCGCTTTGCGCTTGGGTTCTTTAGGCCATATGCTTTGCGCGTAATAGCGACCTTGAAGGTCGTCTCGCATGGAATCATTAATCAAATGTTGCGAGACGACCTTCAAGGTCGCTATTACGCGCAAAGCATATGGCCTCTTGAGCGGTTTAAGGAAGCGGAACGACCTTCAACTCACCTCTTCGCCGCAAAGCGATACAACCCACCCAAAAGCCACTCCGTTTCTTGAGATAGCCTTATACTTCTTCCCTCACAAGAAACTTTTCATCTTCTGATGGCGTAAACTTGCGTCATGGGTGGCTATCATGAAAGATTGACAGGAGAATGAGTCTTTAGACCTACCTCCAGCCATGGTGTTTTCCACCTGTTGAAGGGGTCAGATATGATGCCTTTTTTTCATTAACTTTTCCACGTTACGAAAGCGGCTTAATTCGTTCATCTGTTTGCGGATAACTGCAAGAATCGTTTCATTCGAAAATTGGGCGAAAGCTTCCCCGTGATGGCGTCGCATGCTTTCATAAGTCGCACGCACCATTTCATAATAGTCATCGACCGTATAGGTACCGTCCCCTCGTTTCCACAGATCTTCCGCGATTTCTCTCAATCCTTTTTCGACACGATCCACTTGACCCACTCCTTTTCTCTCGATACCATCGATGTACATTGTCATCTCTTTATCTTTATACACCGCGTGACGGATAGACTTGCAACGCTTAACCCGTTCCAAGATCGACCGGTATTTCCCCGGAGGAGAGTTTCTCGTATATATCTAGCAGCGCTCGTGCCGCCAAGCTGAGATATCTCTCTGCGCGATAAGCAAACACTAATGTCCGCGACGGTTTCGAATCCAATGAGAGATACAACGGGTGGGGATGGACATGCCGTCGAACCATGTCAGGTACAAGCGTTACACCTAGACCATATGTGACCAGCGATTGTGCGGTTTCAATGCTGCTGGTCTCATACGCGATATGCGGTTGGAATCCATGTTTCGCACAGAGTTCCAAAATGGTGCGCCGAAAACCGAATCCCTGTTTCAACAAGATAAATGGAGCGTTCGACAGATCCGCCAAGGAAATTATATGGGAAATCGGTTCTTCATCGGTCTCCAGTATTGCGAACTCTATGCGTCTTTGCACTTCTGTGGGCATCCAATCCTTTTTCACGCGTGGTACCGCAACGAAGATCGGTTCCGTCAACATCACCCGGGTGGCCAAACGCGAATCATCCAACGGCAATGACAGGATCGACACGTCAGCCAACCCTTTTGCGGTCAATTCTTCCAGAGTCGCAGTCGATTCTTCCACCAAACGCACTTGAACTTGCGGATACTGTTCTTTATAGGCTTTTAGGAGAGGCGGCAACACGTGCCCGCCTGTAATCGCCGTAATCCCGATTACCAGTTCCCTGCCGATCCCTTCTCTGCGTTCGTTCATTTCCCGGATCAGGTCATCGCGCATACGTACGATTTGTTCCGCCTGTTCGATAAAACGTAAGCCGTCCGGAGTTACTTCCACCCCACCGTGCCCTCGATAAAACAAAGTCACCCCGAGTGACCGTTCCAGTTTGCTGATTTGTTGCGATAAGGAAGGCTGGGCGATACACAAAGTTTGTGCCGCTTTCGTAAAACTTTTCTTTCGATACACCTCAATGGCGTACTCCAACAACCGCATCTCCATGGAATTCTCCTCATTTTTTATAGATATAACCTATTGATTCTATAGATTATATATCTTTGACGTATAGTTGTCGATCATGTACGATACAAATAACGAAACGGTTTGATTTACGAGAAAAGATAATCACTTCACTATTAACTGATAATTACGTAAAATAGTTGAAAACAGAGAAGGGCGGGGAGAGACGATGAAACCACAAACCATGTTCGAAAAAATCTGGAATCGACACGTAGTCGTGCAAGAAGAAGGAAAACCGAGTCTCTTATATATCGATTTGCACCTGGTTCATGAAGTGACTTCACCTCAAGCGTTTGAAGGATTACGTTTGGCGGGACGGCGCGTACGGAGGCCCGATCTGACGTTCGCCACCGTGGATCACAACGTGCCTACGACCGACCGTTCCTTGCCGATCGAAGATCCCATTTCCGCGAAACAATTGGAAACGTTGGCGATCAATTGTGAGGAATTTGGCATTCCTCTGTGTGATCTAAACAGTCCGGATCAGGGAATCGTCCACGTGATTGGTCCCGAATTGGGATTGACACTTCCAGGAAAAACGATCGTCTGCGGGGATAGCCACACCTCTACACACGGTGCGTTTGGCGCATTGGCATTCGGTATCGGTACGAGTGAAGTGGAACATGTGCTCGCAACGCAATGCTTGTGGCAGTCCAAACCCAAGACTCTCGAGGTGCATGTTACCGGCAGACTGCAACGCGGAGTGACGGCGAAAGATCTGATTTTGGCTCTTATCGCTAAATATGGTACCGATTTTGCAACGGGAACGGTGATCGAATACACGGGTGAAGCGATTCGTGCCATGTCGATGGAAGAGCGGATGACGATCTGTAACATGTCGATCGAAGCGGGAGCCAAAGCAGGATTAATCGCACCGGATGACACAACGTTTGACTACCTGCAAGGGCGGGAATATGCACCGAAGGGAGAAGCGTTTGATCGTGCAGTCGAAGAGTGGAGGCTGCTGGCCACAGATGAGGGAGCGGAATATGACTTCCGCGTTGAAATCGATGCTTCCGAAATCGTGCCGCAAGTCACATGGGGAACCAATCCTTCCATGGGGGTGGGTATTACCGACAGGGTGCCGGATCCGCTATCTTTCGCCTCTGAAAACGAGCGAAAAGCCGTCGAAAACGCACTCAAGTATATGGGTCTCACGCCGGGGACACCGATTCAAGAGATTCAGATCGATCGCGTGTTCATTGGCTCATGCACCAATAGCCGCATCGAAGACTTGCGTGTTGCCGCCAAGATCGCGAAAGGGCGGAAAGTGGCTCCTCACGTGAGAGCTATGGTGGTACCAGGTTCGCAAAGGGTGAAACGCCAAGCGGAACAAGAAGGCCTGGATCGTATCTTTATCGAAGCGGGCTTTGAATGGCGCGAAGCCGGCTGCAGCATGTGCCTCGGTATGAATCCTGATATTTTGCAACCGGGAGAACGTTGTGCATCCACTTCCAACCGAAACTTTGAAGGCCGACAAGGACGAGGAGGAAGAACGCATCTCGTCAGTCCTGCGATGGCCGCCGCGGCGGCGATTGCCGGGCATTTTGTCGATGTGCGCGAGTGGCTTGACTGATGAGCCAAGAGTCGTCCGTCATCCCGTGAGCTAGCGAATATAGGAGGTCGTCTCGCTACTCTTGACACGTTGATGGGGCATATGCTTTGTGTGAAACAGCGACTTTGAAAGTTGCCACTCATGTCTCAAGTTTCTTGTGCAAGAAGAAGGATTTAAAACTGCCATCTTCAACGGAGTGGCTTTTGGGTGGGTTGTATCGCTTTGCGGCGCAGAGGTGAGTTGAAGGTCGTTCCGCTTCCTTAAATCGATCAAGAGGCCATATGCTTTGCGCGTAATAGCGACCTTGAAGGTCGTCTCGCAACATTTGATTAATGATTCCGTGCGAGACGGCCTTCACGGAGCATGAGCGCAAAGCATATGGCCTAAAGAACCCAAGCGCAAAGCGATACACCCACCCAAGCACTAGTCTTCAAGGTCGTCTCGCAACCTCCACGGAGCATGAACGCAAAGCATATGCCCTTACATCACAAATTTTCAAAACGAGGAGGACGAGTTGTTATGGAACCATTCGTTCAACATACAGGAATTGTCGCGCCGCTTGACCGTGTCAATGTCGATACTGACGCGATCATCCCGAAACAATTTTTAAAACGGATCGAACGAACAGGATTTGGACAGTTCCTTTTTTATGATTGGCGTTTCGATCAAGAGGGAAAGCCGAATCCGTATTTTGTCCTAAACCAAGAACAATACAAGGGGGCAACGATCCTTCTTGCACGCAATAACTTCGGTTGCGGGTCATCCCGCGAACATGCACCATGGGCTTTGCTTGATTACGGCTTTCGCGTGATCATCGCACCTTCCTTCGCTGATATTTTCTATAATAACTGTTTTAAAAATGGGATTCTGCCGATTCGCTTGGCGGAAGAAACGGTAGACGAGTTGTTCCGGCGTGCCCAAGAAGCAGGTTATCAGCTGACGGTTAATTTAGAAGAGAACAAAATATATGACAACCACGGGTTCGCCTGCGACTTTGCGGTCGATCCGTATCGACGGGAACTGTTGCTGAAAGGATTGGATGATATCGGCATCACATTGCAATATGAAGATGCGATCAAGAAATATGAAGAGTCCTATCCCGAAGTATACGTGTTAACGAAATAATACGAACACAATCAATCTTGTATCGATACACAAACCTTTATATAATAAGATTGACAGATCACATGACTGGCGGAAGTGGGTTACCACAGGGGAGTGTGATCAGTGAATGCCGACCGCCTGGGCGCATGCTCAGGCGTTTTTTTATTTTCCGCCTGGGCATGATATGGTAGAAGGAGGCTTTCTAGATGGAACATTTAGAAACCACGAAAAACCATGCCATTGTCATAAGCGGAAAAGAAATCGCCGCAGCTATGCGAGAAGAGTTCAAACGGGAAGTGGAACGTTTGCGCGCGGAAGGGATTGTCCCGGGGCTTGCTGTGATCCTTGTCGGGGATGATCCTGCTTCACATAGTTATGTAAAAGGCAAGGAGAAAGGCGCAAACGAAGTGGGGATATACTCTGTGGTTCACCGCTTGCCTGCTGAAACGAGCCAGGAAGAATTATTGGCAATGATCCGTACGCTGAATGAAGATCCGGCGATTCACGGAATCTTAGTCCAACTGCCTCTTCCTAAGCATATCGATGAGGAAGCAGTCATTTTCGCGATTGACCCTGACAAAGACGTGGACGGATTCCATCCGATTAACGTTGGGAAGATGCAAATCGGAACGGAATGTTTCCTTCCTTGTACACCGCATGGCGTGATTCACATGTTAAAACGTACGGGGATCTCGATCGAAGGCACTCATGCCGTCGTTGTCGGGCGGAGTAATATCGTGGGGAAACCGATGGCACAATTGTTGCTCAACGAAAATGCTACCGTGACGGTATGCCATTCGAGAACGCGTGATCTTTCGGCGATCACCAAACAGGCGGATCTTTTGATCGCGGCGGTTGGACGTCCGGGTATCATCACAAAAGATATGGTGAAACCGGGCGCCGTCGTGATCGATGTGGGGGTCAACCGAGTGGACGGCAAATTAGTGGGGGACTGCGATTTTGCAGGCGTACAAGAGGTGGCCAGTTATATTACCCCTGTTCCCGGTGGTGTCGGACCGATGACGATTACGATGCTTCTCTATAATACGATCGAGTCAGCGAAGCGATGGGCGAAGAAACGGGGCTAAACCCATATTTTATAAACATGCCGATCTCTCAAAGATAAGAAGAGATCGGCATGTTTCATACATCTGAATATTAAAACGACGGCTTGGTCACCATCAATGTACCAATCGAAGCCAATAAGGCCACGATCACGAGACCGACGCACAAGTTTTCGGTGCGTAACGTCTTGATCTCGTCGCGCGCGTAAATTTTTTTCGATGCGGCGATTTCTTGCAATCGCCGGATCAACACTTTCTTGATCAGTAAAAATACCAAGACATATAAGAGGATCGATAGCCAGAGCCAGGTTTGCAAAAGCAGTGACCAGGAAGTGACGAAAAGCATTCCGGCTCCTGTCCCCCAAAGGAAAAGATCTGCGGCCCGGTCGATCTTTCGGTATTTCTCCAAGAATGACTGCACTTGTGTCACATTTTTCAAAAACGGAATATACAAGAGGAGTCCAAGTTTAACCAAAACAGCGATACCGTGAAGAGCCAACATTACATAAAAGATCATAGAAAGCCTTCTTTCATGGTGGTTGTAAGATGAGCGTATTTCCTGCATACTAAATAAAAGAGTTCACTTCTTCTATGGAAGGATATATCACATGAAAATTAGAAATCATTTAGATACTTTCATGAAAAAAAGGAATCTTACGCTCGAAAAATTGGCCGAATTAAGCGGAGTATCGATAATCGCGCTTGAATTTCTTTACAATGGAAAAAATTATCCCACGACCACGGCGGCAAGAAAGATTGCCAAAGCGCTTGACGTAGATATCGCGGATATCTGGCCCGATTTACATACGCGCGAATATCAGACGTTTCGCATTCATAAGTCAGATCGTGTGGAATAAACGGACGGTCGGCGATCACCGCTTTGTTTTTTTGCGAAAGAAGGAGAACCTTATCTTTGTTTGCTTATCCCCCGTTTCCACAATGAGGGGGGGATTTCCCATCCTGCGCGATGGTTCTACCATAATCTTATAGAGGTTCTCCCAGTAGCGCAAGTAAAATGTGACTCCTGCCAGAACCAAGCCCACCACGAAAAAGAGAATCCAAGGCATTTCCAGTGTTCCCGTTTGTTCCGCTTTTTGCATGAGTTCCCCGCCCGCAAAATTCCCTAACGATTGTCCCAATCCCCACACGAATGAGGCGATCCCGAAATAAACGCCTAATGTTTCCGGTTTTGAAAAATTGGAAACGACACTGTCAACGGTAGGCATGATGAGCATTTCACCTGCAGTGACTATGAGTACGCTGATCATCAGGTGAATGAATTGGGAAGAGAATGCCACGGTGCCTAAGCCAGCTCCCAATAAAAGAGTACCCACTGCGAGGGTCGTGAGCGGATGCCACATGCGTGTGACTAGACGGATCACAGGATTTTGTGCAACGATGATCATAATACTGCTGATCGTCCACAGCATGCCGACCGCCGTTGTACTCGTCAGGATTTCCGATGCCCGCAATGGAACAGCGAGAGTCAACTGGGTATAAAGTGCCCAGATCAGAACGGTCATACAGCTGAATACCAGAAACGGGGCATCCCGTAATACCTCTCGAATTGCAGAGAATGTTGTCCGTCTTTTCTCGTTTTTTACGTTTTCTTTGTGCAAGCCCAGTGCATGAACAGGTGCGAGTACAACGCATAGAAGTCCGGATACCACGAAAAGAAGACGATAGGAATAAGCAAACAAAAACGTCCCCAGCAGAGGGCCGAGCGTCGTTCCGATATTTGCCGCAATTCCACGCATCGAAAAGGCGGTCGTCCTCGTCTCGTCTGATGCCAGTGCAGCAATGCCCGATTTAGCTGCGGGCGTGTATAATCCGCCGCTTACTCCGTTGATGATGGCCACAGCCATAAGCAAAGAGGGGGTATGTACGAAACCATACAGGATGAGACTGAATCCTTGAAGAAGGATGCCAATCGTTGTGATCGTTCTCCGTCCCCAATGATCGGTGAACCATCCGCCCAAGAGACTCCCGACCAGATAGGAAGCTGATTGTGTCCCAAGGATGGCACCCACGATCGATAGCGGAATCCCGTAATGTTTGCCAAACAAAATGGGGATATAGGGTAGAATCATATAGATTGAAAAATGGAAAACAAGAATGCCGCTTAACAATATCCACATCGGTCGATTCAAAGCTTTCCAGTTCGCGAACAAGGTAACGCCCCCTTTTCTTCTCCTTTCTAGCATTGTCTTTCTTCGCATACTTTTATGTGGGGATTTGAACGTGAGGAAAGTATAAATTGTGACATGCTTTTTAAACTAAGAAGGGGAGGGATGGGGTGTGAATCGTCAACGATTGTTGCAAGCTACATGGAATGAATCGATCCGTTCGTTGCCGCGGAACCGCGTGGAGCACATGCTGCAAGAAATTGGATTTTCCCGTTCCATGTACCGCCATTTGAAGGACGAGGAACTGCGAAAACTACTCTTTGGTTTCATGACACGTTTGGATGAAGAAACATTAGAAGATATGATTCAGTATGTAAAGTCGACGTAACTCGGACAGGTGTCCGGGTTTTTTGTCATCCCCTGTCACAAGCTGCGTTACTGCACCGATTCACAAATCGATGAAAAAATTTCTACAAGAACCTTCTCGTTTTGACAAAAATCATGGAGAAACTCCTCTATTTCCCTGGAAAAATTGAAAAAATATGAAAAAACACGAATGAATCCGTCGAAAGATTATTATCCTTTCGACAAAGGAGAATAAGAAGAGAGGAAGAAACATATACCTGCATAATGGATTCATACAGAAACGATTCAATCGCTCAGGCAGGAGGCATTCATGAGGAGAGAAAACAGAACATCTTGCGATTTGACCCAAGGATATCCGTATCCGTTAGAAGATGAGACTTGGGTTACGCGTTATCAAGAGAACCGTCTGGTTGCTTTGATTAAAGATTACCAATGTGTGTACGTCTATTGGGAAATATCAGAAGAAAGACAACGTTTGCTAAACGAACACTTCTGTTGCGAAATCGGAAACTTGCCTCTTTTCTTGCGCGTTTATGATGTGACCGCTCTTTATTTTAATGGGTACAACGCGCATCGCTACTGGGAAATCTCCATACCATGGGAAGCGGACAATTGGTATATCCATGGCTTAGAACCCGGGCGCAATTACTTTGTGGATCTGGGTACGAAAACCATCCATGGGCGTTTCTTTACCGTGTTGCGGTCGAATTTGGTAGAGTTGCCACCGCAACCTTCTGGAGAAGGCCTCGATCCGAGTGTTCGCTTCGCTTGTGTCAAACCGTCAGATGGCATTTCGTCCATCGCGCATGATCGCCTTTCCCATCCCCCTGCAACCGCTTCATGGCTTGACTTATTTAACGGTTATTCGCTCACAACTCACATGCAAAAAGGAGAATCGTAGTGGAAAAAGGTTATGTCGCACTGGTACTTCACGCACATTTACCGTTCGTACGTCATCCGGAAAATTCGAAGTACTTGGAGGAGCGTTGGTTGTTTGAGGCGATTACAGAGTCCTATATTCCTCTTTTACGCGTATTCCATCGATTGCTCCAAGATGGGGTCGATTTTCGCCTAACCATGACTTTGACTCCTACACTTCTCTCGATGCTATCTGACGGTCTTCTGCTTGACCGCTACCGGCAACATCTGATCCTTTTGATCCGACTGGCGGAACAAGAAGTGATACGCACGAGAAACCATCCGGAAATGAACCGTTTGGCTCATTTTTATCACGAACGGTTTGTATTGACACTCGAATTTTTCGATGCGTATAACGGAAATCTCATCACCGCTTTCAAGGAAATCGAAGATGCAGGAAAGATTGAAATCATAACTTCTGCTGCCACTCATGCGTTTCTTCCTCTCGTCAATCGGGAACAGTCGATTCGAGCACAGATCGAGACGGCGGTACAGTTGCACAAAACTATTTTGGGAAGAGCACCGAACGGAATTTGGTTACCGGAATGCGGTTATAAACCAGGGATTGACGGTATTTTGAAAGACTACGGATTGAAATATTTTTTCGTGGATAGTCATGCGTTTGAAGCGGCCTCTCCCCGTCCAGTATTTGGGGGATACGCCCCCGTTTTAACACCGCACGGGATTGCCGCTTTTGCCCGTGATCGCGAATCTTCCAAACAAGTGTGGAGTTCGCATGAAGGTTATCCCGGAGACTATGACTATCGCGAATATTACCGGGACATCGGTTACGATCTGGAACTCGAGTACATCGCCCCCTACATCCATCCCGACGGGATTCGCGTGAATACGGGAATTAAATACTACCGCATCACCGGTAAAGGCGACCACAAGGAGTTATACAATCCTGAATGGGCGCGTGAAAAAGCGGCGATTCATGCCGGGCACTTTCTGTTTAACCGGGAAAAACAGGTCGAGTATTGGTTCGAGAACATGGGAAGGAAGCCGATCGTTGTCGCGCCTTACGATGCGGAATTGTTTGGACATTGGTGGTTCGAAGGGCCCATCTGGCTGGACCTATTCTTCCGAAAAATGCACTATGATCAACATACGGTCAAAGCGATCACCCCGAGTGAGTATCTCAGGGAGTACCCGGAACAACAAGTCTGCCGCCTGCCGATGTCATCCTGGGGACGCGGAGGGTATGCCGATGTCTGGCTCAACGGGAGAAATGATTGGATCTATCGCGCGTTGCACAAAGCGGAAGAGCGGATGAGTCAGTTGGCTGATCGGTTTACGGAAGCAAACGAAGTTGAAGTGCGTGCGTTAAATCAGGCTGCACGTGAACTCATGCTGGCACAAAGCAGCGATTTCGCTTTCATCATGGATAACAAAACGATGGTCGATTATGCGGTGAAACGCACGAAAATTCATATCAATCGTTTTACGCGCTTATATGAATCGTTGATGGCTGGAGATGTGGACACGGAATGGCTGGCAGTCATCGAGATGAGAGACAATATCTTTCCCGATGTAGACTTCCGCCTGTATCGTACAGGCAGACATCATGAAACACTTTCACTCCAGAGAAGAAGAAGATTCCCAAGCGTACTCATGCTTGCATGGGAATATCCACCGTTAACAGTCGGGGGGTTGTCACGTGCAGTCTATGATCTGTCACGACATTTGACAGAGAAAAATTGGGAAGTCCATGTCGTGACGTTTCGTCCGGAGGGCACTCGTGAGTACGAGATCATGGAAGGGGTCCATGTTCACCGCGTTGATGTTTTGCAACCGGACGGAGACGAGTTCATACATTGGGCCTTTTCCTTGAATTTAGCAATCCTTGATCGCTGTGAACAGTTATATGAACAGGGATTGCGAGTCGATTTGATTCATGCTCATGACTGGATGGTTACTTATGCAGCCAAAACGTTGAAAGAAAAGTATCAATGGCCGCTTGTCGCTACGATTCATGCGACCGAGTACGGACGCAATCAAGGTATTCATACCGACTTGCAGCGTTATATTCATCACATGGAATGGCGACTGACGTATGAAGCGTGGCGGGTGATCGTTTGTAGCCCGTATATGGAGCGGGAAGTAAAAACTATTTTTTCATTACCGCAAGATAAGATTGATATCATTCCCAATGGAATTGATGGGGATAAGGTTCAACCCCATGGGGATTCATCCGTACTCCGGGAACAATATGCGCAACCGCACGAACAGATCGTCTTTTTCATCGGACGGATGGTTCAGGAAAAAGGGGTGCATCTGTTGCTGGAGGCGATCCCTGAAATCTTGCAGGCATGTCCACAAGCGAAATTTTTGATTGCAGGCAGGGGACCTATGCTTGCGAAATGGCAAAACGATGTCAAGGAGAGCGGTCTTTCTGAAAAAGTGATGTTTGTGGGGTTTGTTGATGACGAGACGCGTAACCACCTCTTTCATCTCGCGGATGTGTGTGTGTTTCCAAGTTTATACGAGCCGTTTGGAATTGTAGCGTTAGAGGCTATGGCTGCCGGTGTGCCGGTTGTCGTATCGGATGTAGGGGGATTGTCAGACATTGTCAACCATGGGGAAGACGGATGCAAGATGCTGCCCGGCGATCCTCATTCCTTGGCTGTGCAGGTAATACATTTGCTGAAGGATCCTCATTTTTCCGAGCAAATAGTCATGCGAGCCCGAAAAAAAATCGAACGCCAGTATTGTTGGGAAACGATAGCAGAGCAGACCGCCCGCGTCTATGAAAGGATTTTAAGCGAATGTGCGCTGCAACTTGCCGAAAAGGAAGTTGCTTCACACCAAGAGCGAGTGTGAAAAGACATCTTCGGAAAAAGGGGTGCTAATCGTATGAAGGCTGTCATCATGGCTGGTGGAAAAGGAACACGCTTGCGTCCGCTCACATGCAATAAACCAAAACCGATGGTTCCTCTTTTAAATCGCCCTTGTATGGCATATACCATTGACCTGCTGAAAAAACACGGAATTCGAGAAATCGCGGTAACGCTACAATATTTACCGGAAATCATCCGAGACCATTTTGGCGATGGAAGTGAGTATGGTGTTAACATCCATTATTTTGAGGAAACCGTTCCTCTTGGAACAGCCGGGTCTGTAAAGAATGCTGAGGATTTTCTTGATGATACATTTATTGTGATTTCCGGTGATGCACTCACCGATTTCGATTTGCGGGCGGCCATCGATTACCACAGAACCAAGCGTGCTTTAGGAACCATCGTGTTGACCCGCGTTGACGCTCCTTTGGAATACGGTGTCGTTATTACCCGGGAAAACGGAGTCATCGAAAGATTTCTGGAGAAGCCAAGTTGGGGTGAGGTGTTTTCGGACACAGTCAATACCGGAATCTATATATTTGATCGATCGGTTTTGGAATATATTCCCCACGATACGGAATTTGATTTTTCAAAAGACCTGTTCCCCATTCTTCTTAAAATGGGGCTGCCTCTATACGGTTATGTGGCTTCCGGATATTGGTCCGACATTGGAAATCTGCATCAGTACAGACAGACGCAGTTCGACATGCTTGACGGCAAAGTGGATGTAAAAATCGAAGGGAACGAACTGTATCCGCGAGTGTGGGTAGGGCAGGATGTACAATTGGCTGATGACATTCGCATGGAAGGCCCAGTCTTCATTGGCAGTCGCTCTGTGATAGAAGAGAAAGTCGAAATGGGGCCGTATACGGTGATCGGTGAAAACAATCGAATTCAGCCGGGAGTCTCTCTGCGCCGTACCGTCATATGGAATCAAAATTATGTTGATCACGGTGCGGAACTTAGGGGAGCAACGATTGGTTCACAGGTATACTGTGGTTCACATTCCGCATTTTTTGAAGGAGCGGTCGTGGGTGATGAATGTACGGTCGGCATGAAATCGATCGTGAAACCAAATGTCAAAGTGTGGCCCAATAAGATCATTCAGGAAAGCACCATTGTGCATACATCATTAGTATGGAGCGAAAAGTTGGAAAAACGTTTATTTAGCGGAAAAGGCGTGGCCGGAGTTTGTAATGTCGATATTACACCTGATTTCGCCGGGCGTTTGGCAGCCGCTTTTGGTGCCACTCTTCAATACGGTGCGCGTATTGCCATTTCTTCCGATGCACATCCTTTTTCTCAATTAATCAAACGTGCATTCATGTCCGGACTTCAATCGGCAGGAGTCCATACTTTAGATGTGGGAGAGATGACAACACCTGTGCTACGGTATGCGACTCGTAAGTTGCATGCGCACGGGGGAATCCATGTCAGACAGGTGGGCCAACAGACTTACAATCGGGTACTCATCGAGTTCCTCGACAAGAATGGAATGAATATCGAAAAAGGGATCGAACGTAAAATCGAAAACGCATACTGGCAGGAAGATTTTCGACGCGCCAATTCTTCCCAGATTGGTGGGGAGGATTGTGTCCTCAATATGAAGGAAGCATATCTATCTGCACTGATGAACACGGTGAAAAATGACAGTATCAAAAAGAAACGCTACAAAATGGTCGTCCAATATGATCAACGCAATTTGTCGGGAATCGTACCTAATTTCATGGAAAAATTGGGCTGTCGAGTACTCTCGATTCAGCTTGAAGATGCGGCAAAAGGAGAACTGCCTGTAATGGTTTCCGCCAACCAGGCAGACTTTGGGGTTCGCATCGACAAGAATGGCGAGCGAATCATATTGGTAACGGAAGATGGGTTCGTGATTGAAGAAGATGTGATGATGGTCATGCAAGTTCTCGTTTATTTACTGACCGGTCGCAAAAACAAAATCGCCGTGCCCGTTTCGGCCCCATCGATTATCGAGATGTTGGCAGATCAATGGGAAGGCGAGATTGTCCGGACAAAAGCGAATCCTCGCGCATTGATGGAGCCATGCAGTGATGAGCCTTTCTTTCTCTTTTTTGACGCGTTGTATACACTCGCTTTGGTACTGGAGCTTATGGCGGTTCAGGAAAAGAAACTTTCTGAAGTGTTATCGATGATTCCTGATTTCCATTTATTGCATAGACAGGTTCCTTGCCCCTGGGAAGACAAAGGTAAGGTCATGAGAAGATTAATTGAAGAAACAAAAGGGGAGTATGTAGAGTTGGTGGATGGTATCAAGATTCATCATACCGGCGGATGGGCGCTCGTGCTGCCGGATTCGGATGCGCCCGTATTCCGCGTGTTTACACAAGCGGAGACGCTGAAAGCGGCGGAGGAAATGGCGGCCGCTTACGCGATGAAAATTCATACCTATCAGGCGGAGTGAGTTTTCAAATGCACCCAAGCGTTTTCTTCCGGAAATGATGGAGGGAAACGCTTTGTTTTTGTCGTTATCATTTGAATTTTTGATCAATAGAATAATGTATTCTTATAGTTTGAAATATCAATAAATTAGAATGTTTCTGTAAGAAATATCGACGGATGAAACTCCAAATTTTTTGAGGGAAGGAGTGCAAGTCGATGCGAATGTGGATTTTGTTTCTTCTTTTTACAGGAACTTTGATCAACGCGATCGATCGATCAAGTCTAGCAACAGCCAACACATATATAGCGAAAGATCTTCACCTGAATTTGAGTACGATGGGATGGGTACTTTCATCCTTCGGATGGGCATATCTCGTATTTAATCTTCCGGCCGGATGGCTTTGTGACCGTTTCGGCACGAAAAAGGTTTACGGATTTGCCGCGTTTTTGTGGTCGGTCGCTTCAGCAATGACAGGATTGGCAAAAGGTCTTACCATGTTATTGTTTAGTCGTATCCTTGTAGGAGCTGGGGAAGCGGCGAATTTTCCTGCGGCAACCAAAGTGATTGCGGAACATTTTAAGGATCATGAACGAGGGGCAGCGACGGGGGTTTATCTGGCAGGTTTGCGTCTCGGATATGCGTTAACTCCAGCGCTCATGGTAGGGCTGATGTTGGCTTTCGGTACACAAGCGCATCCTGACTGGTCGATGGCTTTCTATATAACGGGTATTGGGAGTCTCGCTTGGGTTGTTCTATGGTTTCTTACTTTTCGTGAAAGCAAAGAAAATGGTTCTTTCTCACACGCAATTGAGTTGAAAGAGAAAGCTTCCGTACAAAGTTTGCTCAAATATCGCAATACCTGGGCGATTATTTTCATCAAGTTCTTCCAGGACTACCTCTATTACTTATTTCTCACATGGCTGCCTGGCTATCTGGATACAGCTCGTCACCTTGATTTGAAGCATGTGGCCTTTTATTCCACTTTGCCGTGGATTGCGGGTATGATCGCTCAACCTCTCATCGGTGTTTTAAGCGATCGTTTGATTCATGCCGGTTATGATCATACGAAGGTCAAGAAAACATTGCTTGTCGTCATGCAGATGATCTCCGTTTCGGTCATCGGCGCTGCACTCGCTGATTCAGCTATAAGTGCCGCATGGTTGCTCGTGATCACGATGGCGGCTGAATCTGCTTCCACGGCGATCTTATGGTCTTTGCCATCTGACCTGGCACCGAGAGGAACAGCTGGAACGTTAGGCGGAATGATGAACACAGCCGGAGCGATCGCATCGATTGTATCACCCGCCTTGACGGGTTATATGGCCCAACATTTCGGGTTTGCCTCCGCGCTTGTTTTAGGCGGTGTCATGATGGTTGCCGCAGCCCTGTCTGTGCTCTTCTTCCTGGCAACGATCCGTCCGATGAATAAAGAAGACGAGAATTCTTCTTTCTTCATGAGCAATGAGACGATCTAAGCAAGTCATAAAAAAGATCCTTTCATCGCTATGGTTGCAAGCGGTTATAAAAATCGCTTGCAGCCATTTTTTATTGAGCCGCTTAAACACAAATGATAATTCGAGTCAAGTGTCATTCAAGCGAGCTTGGCATACAATGTATCATCTACACGTAACGATCCGGTGGATAGAAAGTTAACAGTAGAAGAGATGTATAACAGATGGTTTTTCTTGAAACGTATAATTCGTATCCGAGGTCGTCGAGAATGGTTAGGGGAAAGGGGGAATGGGCGATGAAGCGTGAGGCGTATGCAATACTCGACGAAATGAGATTGCCAAACGGTTTGTATGTAGCCAGCTTGTCCCATGACTATCGACATATCTGGATACGAGACACATGTTATACGGTTTTTCCTTACGTTCACCAAGACAACGGGAAGTATGAACAAACGTACTGGAGCATGCTCGATATTTTCAGACGTTACGAATGGAAGATCGATATTCACCGGAAACAACGTCCTATAGAAGTATATGAATACATTCATCCCCGATATTCCGCAGAGACGTGCGAGGAATTGCCGTCACCTTGGGGGAATGCACAGAATGATGCGATCGGCTTGTTCTTATACGGTCTGGGTTACGGATATAAGGCGGGCAAACGTGTGCTTCGAGATGATCAAGACATTGCGATTGTGAGAAAAATCTGCGAGTATCTTTATACCCTCGAATACTGGAATGATGAAGATAACGGGATTTGGGAAGAAAATAGGGAATGGCATGCGAGCAGCGTAGGTGCTTGTATCGCCGGACTTCGGGCGGTACAAGACCTGGCGGCTGTTCCCGATGCATGGATCACGAAGGGGCTGCGAACTCTCTACCAACGTCTGCCCAATGAGAGTGACAGCAAAGAGGTGGATCTGGCTCTTTTAAGTCTCATTTACCCCTATCAACTGTTGCCCAAAGAACTGACAAACGAAATCGTTACAATGGTCGAGCAGCGTCTGTTACGCGCTCGGGGCGTCATTCGCTATATAGGGGATCTCTATTACAATGATCATGGAAGGGAAGCGGAATGGTGCTTCGGCATTCCGTGGCTCGGGCTTTGTCACCTGGAGTTGGGGAATTGGGAGAAAGCAAAGATGTACAAAGACTGGACAGAATCGTTGATGATCAGACCGGGTATACTGCCCGAGCTCTATTACGGGGGGACGGATACTCCCAATCCCAATACTCCTCTCGCATGGGGGGGTTCTATGTACATTCAACTGACGGAACGATTGGAATCCGCCACAATGAACGCTAGCAAAAGCGTAATCTGAGGTCAGGGCTCTCGCTCGCGATGAGCGAGAGCCCTCATGATGTACGGAATGGTCGAACAGGTAATCGCTTTCAATCATCATACATCGATGGAAGCGGCGTTGCGAAGGTTTTCGGATGTTTGCGCGATCTGCCCGAAGGCAGCATGTAGTTCTTGCAGACTGGCGGAATGCTCCTGCAGATTTGCTGCAATTTGTTGAATGGAAGAGTCAATTCGTTCGATGGCTTTTATGATATGGTCAAGCTGTTTTTGAATATGTTGTACCGATTGTTTGCTATCGTCCGCCATTTTGCGGATTTCTGTGGCGACAACTCCGAAACCACGCCCATTTTCCCCAGCTCGGGCAGCTTCAATCGCTGCATTGAGACCCAAAAGATTCGATTTGTGGGCGATGTCCTGTATAAAGGAAAGAACGGAGCTTATATTTTTGGTCTCTTGCATAACGGTTTCAGATTCTTCTGCAAGATGCTGAACTTCAGAAACCACTTGGTTGGACGACTGTGCAATCCCTTCCGTTGTAACTGAGATTTGCTCAATGACAGCGGAAAGCTCGTTCGCGCCGGTGCGTAAGGTATCTAATCTCTTGTTCGAGACGATGGCACCCAATACCCCCACAAATTCCTGGTCGTCAAAGATCGGTACTGCGGAAGATATATAAGCGAAACCGTGACCTTCGGATCCCCGCTCTGCACGTAAGGGTACTCTTTTCTGCATGACCTGCCACGTTACACTTCCGGGATATTTACTCATAGATTCTCCGACTCGGAGCTTCAAATCTACCTTCTTACCGGGTAAATAACCGATGATTTTTTCCGTGTCTGTAAGAACCAGACAAGCATCTTCCGGATAGGTTGCCTGATAGATTTCCAAAGTATCTAATATGCTTTGAAGTTTCTTGTTCATCATAATACTCCCGCCAAATGATTAATATCAATTCAATTATACAGAAAGTTATGAATGGGGTGGAGTGAGAATTTTCGAAAGAGGATCCAAAAGAACGGATGTACCTTATGCGACACATCCGTTTGCATTCATAAGAAATTCAACGTTAATTCGTGAGTGACTGAATGGGAGCAGGGATCCGCCCCCCGCGTTTTGCGAAGAGAGTCGATGAAAAAGGATTCACATTCAAGATGGGAGCACGTCCCAACAATCCGCCGAATTCCACATGATCCCCCGCTTGTTTGCCGGGGACAGGAATGATGCGGACGGCCGTCGTCTTTTTGTTAATCATACCAATCGCCATTTCATCGGCGATCAGTCCGGTGAGCGTTTCAGCAGATGTATCTCCGGGTACAGCGATCATATCGAGACCCACGGAACAAACGCTCGTCATCGCTTCCAGTTTTGCAAGGCTTAACGCTCCCGCCTCAATCGCTGCGATCATGCCATTGTCTTCGCTCACAGGGATGAATGCGCCCGACAGGCCGCCGGGGTAGGAAGTAGCCATGGCGCCTCCCTTTTTCACCGCATCGTTTAAGAGAGCCAGAGCGGCTGTAGTGCCGTGTGCCCCGCATCGTTCAAGACCCATGGCTTCAAGAATTTCCGCTACACTGTCCCCGATAGCGTTAGTAGGGGCAAGAGAGAGATCGACAATACCGAAGGAAACGCCGAGTCTTTCAGCCGCTTGACGTCCAACAAGCTCTCCGACGCGTGTAATTTTGAAAGCGGTGCGTTTAATCGTCTCCGCCAAAGTACCAAAATCTGCATCCGGATGGCGTTTGACGGCAGACAAAACAACTCCGGGTCCGCTAACCCCCACGTTGATGACAGCATCCGGTTCTCCGAATCCGTGAAAAGCTCCTGCCATGAACGGGTTATCTTCGACCGGGTTGCAAAAAACAACCAACTTGGCGGCGCCGATTCCTTGTTTATCTTTCGTCGCTTCGGCGATATCTTTAATCCTTCTGCCCATGAGTGAAACCGCATCCATGTTGATTCCCGCTTTCGTTGAAGCCACAGAAACGGATGAACAGACGCGTTCGGTCAATGCTAATGCTTGCGGAAGCGATTCGATCAGTGCGGAGGTGGACGGCGTCATTCCTTTATGTACAAAAGCCGAATATCCGCCGAGAAAGTCCACTCTCACCTCTTTGGCCACCTCGTCAAGCAACACAGCCACTTCAATATAATCATCGACAGACAACCCGGCGATGGCATGGGCGATCGGCGTTACCGAGATACGCTTGTTAACGATCGGGATCGCGATCTCCCGTTCGATCTCTTCCACGACTTCCACGAGCCTGTTTGCATGACGGATAATTTTTTCCCTGATTCTTCGTTTGGTTTCCGTAAGTGCATCTGCTCGACAGTCCTCCAAATGAATGCCCATCGTCACCGTGCGTATATCCAGGTTTTCCGTTTCGACCATGCGAATCGTTTCTACGACTTCCTGAACAGAATAACTCATACAAAATCCTCCTTAGATTCGGTGCATCGAACGGAAAAGTTCTTCATTTTGCAAGGTGATTTTAACTCCAATATTACGACCGAGTTGTTCCAACTGATTCTGTATTTCCCCAAGAGAATGCGGACATTCCTTCAAATCGGCAACGAGGACCATGGTGAAGAAATCTTTGAGGATGGTTTGCCGAATATCTACGATATTAATTCGGTTGTCGGCCAATACTTTCGTTACTTGAGCGATGATGCCAATTTTATCGATTCCCACTACAGTTACTAAAGCTCTTGTGTTCAACACACACCCTCCCCACATAAAAAAACCATCATCCATGAAGGAAAATGGCTACCAGCCGCATTGGGCGGTTTAAAACTTTTGTGACGCGAGAATATTCTGTATTGGTAAGGAGGGTACCAAAAAAATGTTGCATACGTCAAGAGGTGATCAGGAATGCCAGCGCTTCCGTCTTTTCTTGCGTATCTCCTGTCTTTCTTTGGCTCGTTCGAATTGAAACTTTTCTTCCTCTGTTTCCGGTTCCAGGGGCGGCACGGGTACCGGACGGCCCTCCTCATCAACGGCAACAAATGTTAGAAAACAAACGCCGGTGACTCTTCGCTCGCCAGTAGCGATATTCTCTCCTTCTACAACCACTTGTACTTCCATAGAAGTACGGCCTGTCCATGTGACCACCGCTCGCAAGCAGATCGCTTCCCCTACGTGAATAGGCGCCAAGAAATCCATGCTGTCAAAAGAAGCGGTAACCACAGGTTTTCCAGCATGACGCATCGCGGCAATACAGCCGATACGGTCGATATATGACATCACTTCACCACCGAACACGGTTCCGTGTTGATTGGTCTGCGGCGGTAGGATAATATCTGTCATTTCGATCTTTGATTCAGAAGGTTTTTTTGGACGCACATCTATCACCTCAAATACGAAGTCTCAATATTTATCCTACCAAATTACGAATGAGGTTACACGCCACTGTGAAAATGGCGAACGATTTAGCAAAATCGCGCTTGTACTGACACTTTATGTCCCTATGTGGTATAGTAAAAGAAAACAAGTATACGGGGAATTCCAAATGAGAATGGATTTTCATGATCGTAGGCGTCAGATGGTGGAAGATTCCTGGAAAAGGTGTCTGACATCAGGGGTAGACCCGGATGGGGAACCTCTATGTGTATCCGATCAAGAATTAGAACACTTACGCCAAAAAAATCAAACGTTTCTACAAGTATCCATCCCTTTTATCAATTCCCTATTAATGCCTGAACAAGATTTCATCATGGGGATTAATGAAGAAAACGGTTGCATTCTGGAGGTCTTCGGTTCATCGGAACTCGTTCGCCAAGCGGCGGCGTTTCATATACGTCCGGGTGCCGTGTGGACGGAAGAATCAATAGGTACCAATGCGATCGGAACAGGCATCGTCCTTAATAAGCCTGTTATCATCAGGAAGGAAGAACATTATCATCGTTTACAACGTTCTTTTATTTGTTTCTCCGCGCCGATCTGTGACGGACAAGGAAACTATATGGGAGCTTTGTCGGTAGGAAGCGACAAGGAATTGGATCCGGTCGTCATCAACATGGTGAAGGCGGCGGCACGTGCGATCGAAAAAGAACTCCATCTCACTCAGCAGAATCGGGAATTGGAGTTCCTGAATGACTTTCTATTTGAAGGTTCCTACCGGTATATGCTAATGGTTTCACGTGACGGAAGAGTTTTGCGCGCGAATAAAATGATGATGCAGGAAATCCCCGACATTGTAGGGAAACACATATCCGAATTGTTTCCGGATGAAGAAGAATCGATCGCCACGATTCTCTTGGAAAGTATGGAAAAAGAGATAGAATATGTGGATCGTGAAATCCAGGTTGTTGTTCAACAAATACCTGTACAGAAAAAATATTTTACCGTCGATACTCGACTGATACGCAACCACAGAAATCTAACGGGCGTCGTTGGAACGATGCGAGATATCACGGAGAAAAAACAGTTGGAACGACACATCCTGCAAAACGAAAAATTGATCGCCTTGGGACAATTGGCCGCCGGTTTGGCACACGAAATTCGCAATCCTTTAACCAGTTCGCTTGGATTTCTGCAATTACTTACTAGCGGTGACCTCGAATGCAAGAAGGAATACCTAGAGTTAATTTTTCATGAATTGAAGCGGATTAACAGTCTTCTGACAGAGTTCGTTATGCTGTCAAAACCGATTGCCCCGATGCGAAAGGCGGTTGCATTGTCTGACGTCTTACAAAATGTTATTACCTTTTTACAGCCGCAAGCACTCTTACACAATGTCCAATTATCCTATACGCAATTAACACCATTACCCGTGGTCAATATCGATGCCAAACAAATGAAACAAGTGCTTCTGAACGTGATTAAAAATGCGATTGAAGCCACAGGCGTAGAAAAAGTCGTACTGTTGGGAGAATGCAGGGAAGATCATATTCATATAGAAGTTCGTGATGATGGAAGCGGAATTCCACCAGGAATTCTCGATCAGATTTTTAATCCATTTTATTCAACGAAAGATGAAGGTACCGGACTTGGATTACCCATCTCGCTTCAGATCGTCCAAAATCATGGCGGTCATATGACCGTCGAGAGCGAAGAAGGTAAGGGGACGGCTGTTCATATTTGTTTGCCATTATCAGCTGTGAATGTTCAGGATGGAGTTGCTATGCAATGTTCGGTTGACACGAGAGCGGGGAAATCGGTATAAAGTAAATAAGGAATATACATCATGCAATGACGGAGAGTAAAGGCAGTCACTTGCGTTCAGAGAACAGGGTTCATAGGCTGAAAGACCCTGTCGTTAAAGTCTGCCGATCCCGCCTCCCGAGCATTTTCGTTGAAAAGACGAAACGGCTATCGGCCGTTATCCGATGATGAGTGGGCAGAGAAGCATCGACATGTGCTTGGCTGCCAACGAAGGTGGTACCACGGAAGTGAAACCTTTCGTCCTTCGGGACGAGGGGTTTTTTTGTATTTATAAAACGGTTACGCTACATCACTTTGACTAAGCATGGGCGGCACCAGCAGAAGAGATTTTAATCTGCCATAATCAACAGAGTGGCTTTTGGGTGGGTTGTATCGCTTTGCAGCGCAGAGGTGAGATGAGGGTCGTTCCGCTTCCTTAAACCATTCAAGAGGGCCATATGCTTTGCGCGTAATAGCGACCTTGAAGGTCGTCTCGCAACATTGATCATATTCCGTGCGAGACGGCCTCCACGGAGCATGAGCGCAAAGCATATGCCTCAAAGACGACCTTCATCGAACCCAAGCGCAAAGCGATATACCCACCCAAGCACAAGTTTTCAAAGTGGCCCTCCATACCGCAAGCAGGAGCCATCAGATAATGAAAAGTGTCTTTAGATGGGCGTAATGCTTTGCGTGAGACAGCGACTTTGGAGGTTGTCTCGCGACATTTGATCATTGTTCCATGCGAGACGACCTCCACGGAGCGCGAACGCAAAGCATACGCCCACCAATCTACACTTTTTTCAAGATACATTTCGACGAAAGGTGGGTGTGAATTGAGCCGGCAGAAAAAAAGAATCGTTGTGAAAGTGGGCAGCAGCAGCCTGACAGATGAGCGAGGCATCATCTGTATGGAACGGATGAAAACCTTGGTGGAGAGCTTGGTGCGTCTCAAGCAGGAAGCGAATACGGAAGTGCTTCTCGTCTCTTCGGGTGCTGTTGCGGCAGGACTCGGTCATTTGCAATGGTCGCGTACAATGATTACCATGCCGGAAAAGCAGGCTGCAGCCGCCGTGGGACAAGGTCTTTTAATCGAAACGTACAAACATTTATTCGCTGAATACGGAGAAATGATCGCACAATTGCTTTTGACGCGAGGAGATATTGAGGATCGTAAGAGATATGTGAATATCCGTAACACCCTTGAGACGTTGCTTCACTATGGAATCATACCCATTGTCAATGAAAATGACACCGTAGCGGTCGACGAAATCCGCTTCGGTGACAACGATACATTGGGAAGTTGGGTAGGGATCCTGGCGGAAGCGGATCTCGTGATCCTGTTAACCGATATCGATGGATTGTACACGGCGAACCCAAAAGAACATCCGGATGCTCGACGAATCGAAGTGGTAAAGGAGATAACCCCCGAACTGGAAAAGGCTGCCGGAGGAACAGGATCCGTCCATGGAACGGGAGGCATGAAAACGAAATTGCAAGCGGCAAAGATCGCCATGCAAGCGGGAATTGAACTGGTGATCGCGCATAGCCGTACAGAACGTGTCATTGAAAGGGTTGTTGCCGGAGAACCTTTGGGCACCCGTTTTCTGCCGCAAAAAAGACTTTCCGGAAAGAAACAATGGATCGCATTCGGATCGAAAGTGAAAGGGCGCTTGTTTGTCGATGACGGTGCTGCGGATGCACTCGTTCATGGTGGAAAAAGTCTCCTGGCCCCAGGAATTGTTCGCATCGAAGGCACATTCACGGAGGGCGACGCGGTGGAAATCGTACAGTTAGATCAAAGGGTGATCGCCAAAGGGATCGTCAATTACAGTGATGCCGATCTTCGGATGATCTGCGGTTCGAGCGAACATCATTTGCGGGAAGTTGTCCATCGCGATGTCATGATATTACTGGAAGGAGTGGTATAAATGACAGAGTTGTATGAAGCGATTGTCGAGCAAGCGAAATCTGCGAAACGGATAGAGAAGATTCTCGCTATGAAAACAACGGAAGAAAAGAATCGGGCGTTGAAGGCGATGGCTTCCGCTTTGGAAGAAGATATGGAGCGGATTTTGCAGGCCAATCGAGAAGATGTGCAAACAGCAAGAGAAATGGGGATACCGGAAGCGAAGATCGACCGCCTCATTCTCAATGAAAAGAGAATTCGCGACATGATGGAAGGACTCTATTCGGTCGCAGAGCTGGCTGACCCCGTTGGTGAGATCGATGAATCATGGACCCGCCCCAATGGTCTTGTTTTGCAAAAAGTACGGGTACCTTTCGGACTGATCGCCATCATTTACGAATCACGCCCAAACGTTACTGTAGACGCCGCGGGATTATGCCTCAAAACCGGAAACGCAGTGATTTTGCGCGGAGGAAAAGAAGCGCTGCAGAGCAATCTCGCCCTCGTTCGATCGTTGCAGAAAGGGTTGGCGGCGGCTGGATTTCCGAAAGAAGCCGTTCAGCTTGTAGAACGCACGGAGCGTGAAGCTGTCGATATCTTGATTCAACTGAAAGAGTATGTCGATCTTGTGATTCCCCGGGGAGGAGCAGGCTTGATTCAGCGCGTTGTCCGAAACAGCGTTGTGCCTGTCATTGAAACCGGGGTAGGAAACTGCCATGTGTATGTGGATCAACATGCGGATTTGCAAATGGCTACCGAAATCGTTGTCAATGCAAAAGCGCAGCGTCCGTCCGTATGCAATGCGATGGAAACCCTCCTTGTGCATCAGTCGGTCGCTCCAAACTGGTTGCCCGATGTTGTGGAAAGATTGCGCCAGGCGGGCGTGGAAGTGCGTGGATGTGAACAGGCACGCCGAGTGTTGCCTGATTTGCCGGCCGCACTGGAGGAGGATTGGGAGACCGAGTATTTGGATCTCATTTTGGCGGTAAAAGTGGTTCGCGATCTCAATGAAGCGATTGAACATATCGACAAGTATGGTACGAAACATACGGAGGCGATTGTTACACAGGATCAAGCCACTGCTGAGAAATTCCTGCGTGCAGTCGATGCGGCCGCCGTGTATCATAATGCGTCGACCCGTTTTACCGACGGCTTCGAATACGGCTTTGGAGCTGAGATCGGAATCAGTACACAGAAAATGCATGCGCGTGGGCCTATGGGACTCCGAGAACTAACCAGTTATAAGTATATAGGGCGAGGTAGTGGACAAATTCGTGCATAATTGCCCCTTGATTTTCGCCTGGGACTGCAGTATCTTACTGCTTAAGAATTCAGTCAATGGCTGGGTTGTCTATGAATCGTTGATCTCATATAGAAGAGGAATAACATCTCTTGCAAGAAGGCGAGGGGGGTTACAATGTTTCGTCTAGGGCAGAAAGTGATCATTCAGGGGGATCGCTTCGAACAGAATCTTCCCATAGGGGAATATGCATATATACTTGCATATGATAAAAACCCGGACAGCGCATTCGATTTTGTTATTCGTGTTCCGAAGTTAGATAAAACATTTTATGTTCCCGAAGCGGATATTGAACAGGAAGAAGTGCTCATCAAAAAGGCATCGGCAAAAGCGCAACGGGATGCGCTGATCGATTATGCGTTGCGCACGAGAAATAAAGAATTGTTCGACGAGCTTGTAGGAAGCAAGAAGAAAGAAGATCAAGAGGAGCCAAAAAATATGTCGCAAAGGGACTTCATTCGAGAAGTCAACCGGCGCGCATGGGTATAATAGCGTGTTTTCCTTGAAGTTCTGTACAACATGTAAAAAAACTACATGAATATGTAGAAGGGTTACCGTTCGGTGAACCCTTCTTTTTTTTCTGATTCCATGGATGATCAAGTCATGTCTTGGAGATGCTAAATATCGGCTTCGGAAGAAAACTTCCGCTTAACCTCTTTGACGATATGCCTCATGTTATAGCATCTTACTATTAGGAGGAATGTGTATGCCGTACGGTGCGCATGAAGCGATGGAAGCGCATGAAATCTTGGGTGAAAAAATTTGTATGATCGATCATTTTTCGATGTATGCACAACAATGCCAAGATCCTGTGTTACGAAATATGATCGATCGCCATCTTCAATACGCGATTCAAAGTTACAACGAATTGGTTTCGTATACACACGATTATCACGCAGTGAGTCCCCAAGCAGCCCAAATCTCGCAGGTGGCAAACCCGCAATCGATTCAATACGGCCTGCGCAATCCTGCCCCCGCTTCACCTCAGATGAATACGGGACGATTCACCGACCAGCAAATTGCGGTGGCTTTGCTTTGTGCACACAAGAATTCGGCAAAGAACCACATGTCAGCAGCACTAGAGTGTTCCGACCCGAATCTGCGCCAATTGATGGTGAATAGTGCAAATGCGTGTGCACATCAAGCGTTTGAAGTGTTTCAGTATATGAATCAAAAAGGTTGGTATCAAGTACCTACTTTGGAAACCCATACAGCGAAAACGATGTTGCATCGCCATCAACCGGTAGCCAGTACTCAAGGAACAACCGCTCCGTATATGCCGCCTCGTCCGATGTATATTTCGCATCCGGGACAACAAGGGATTCCTCAACCGCCGCACGGGTATCAATAATATCGACAAAGGATTTATCCATGTCAGTTTGTTGCCGATTACCAATGGGTATGGTTACAGCCATCAGAATTACGGCTTTAGGAACCCCCGCCTCGTTGCTTGTGGTGGGGGCTTTCTTTGCAATTTTCATATGCTGCGCGATCTTATGTTTCGTAATTGATTCTGTCCATGAGATCAAGCCAAACGGAACGATCAACGCTTCTCTTAAAGGTTCGAAGGAGTTCAAGGATGTTTTTCCCTGACTCATCCGCATCTTCGCCAAGAAAGATTCGAGGTTCAACGGTTACTTTGGTTACGGCATACACGCTACTCACACAGTCATCGCAAATGTAACAATCATTGTCTGGCAGATAATAGACCGTCTCGAAGCAGGTGAAACTTCGATCGCAGATCTGGCAATCATCGACAAAAGTGATCTTCACTTCACATTCCCCCGATGATTGAACCGTTTTCGTTTCGATCTACACCCAGTATATGAAGCGAGAGGATCACTTTAGAGATTGGACAAACCGGTCGATGCGTTCGAGCGCGCGTTGAATCTGATCGACAGATGTCGCATACGAACAACGGACAAACCCTTCGCCGCATTCGCCAAACACATTCCCGGGCACGACCGCTACTTTTCCGTATCGTAACAAGCCCTCCGCGAATTGTTCGGAAGTGAGGCCCGTTGAGCGAATATCGGGGAACGCGTAAAAAGCGCCTTTGGGTTCGTGGCAGGCAAGTCCGATTTCACGCAATCCTTTCACGATCAAACGCCTGCGTTGATTATAGCGCTCCACCATATGTTTTTTTTCCACTTGTCCATGTTTCAATGCTTCCAGTGCCGCTTTTTGTCCCATAATCGGTGCGCAAAGGATCGTGTACTGATGGATCTTGACCATCTCGCTGAGAATCTCCTCGGGAGCGGCCGCATACCCGATGCGCCAGCCGGTCATGGCAAACGCTTTTGACATGCCGCTGACGAGAATGGTACGTTCTTTCATACCGGGGAGAGACGCGATACTTACATGTTTCCCTTCATATGTCAACTCCGCGTAAATCTCATCGGAAATGACAAAAAGATCATGCTCGATGACCACCTGGGCAATGGAGCGCAAATCGTCCTCCGACATGATCGCGCCTGTCGGATTGTTCGGAAAACAAAGGATCAAGACTTTCGAACGTGGAGTAATCCGTTCGCGTAAAAGTTCGGCTGTCAGACGGAAATCATCATCCGCACGCGTCTCGACACCAACCGGTACCGCACCCGCAAGTATGGCACATGGGCGATAAGACACGTAAGCGGGCTCTGGAATCAGCACCTCGTCCCCAGGACAGATCAGTGTGCGTAAGGCAATATCGATCGCCTCACTCCCCCCGATGGTGATCACCAGTTCCTTCATAGGATCATATTGCAGGTGGAAATTCTCTAAATAGGCGGCGATGGCTTCACGCAGCTCGGGAAGACCATGATTGGACGTGTAGGAGGTATAGCCTTGTTCCAATGAATAATAGCAGGCTTCACGAACACGCCACGGTGTGACAAAATCAGGCTCCCCCACGCCGAGGGAGATGACATCCTCCATCTGGTTCGCCAAATCAAAAAATCGCCGGATCCCTGAAGGCGGCAGGTTTCTGACAACAGGTGAGAGGCGTTCGTGTATTGTACTCACGGTGAAATCACCAGCCGTTGATCGCCTTCTTGATCGTCAAAAATAACCCCGTCAGACTTGTATGTTTTTAACAAAAAGTGGGTTGTGGTCGAATTCACATGTTCAATCGTCGATAATTTTTGCGAGACGAACTGTGCCACCTCTTTAATATGACGGCCTTCCACAATCACTTGCAGATCAAAACTTCCCGACATCAAGTATACAGCGGATACTTCCGGAAAGCGGTAGATTCGTTCGGCAATCGCGTCAAAACCGACCTCTCGTTGGGGGGTTACTTTTACATCGATGACCGCAGTGACCCGTTGGGATTCTACCTTATCCCAATTCACCACGGCCGAATAACGGAGTATCACATGATCCCGTTCCATCTCGGCGATCGCCTGGGCAACCTCTTGTGGGTCTTCCCCCAACATATCCGCGATCGTTTCCACAGACAGGCGGGAATTTTCATGCAAAAGATGCAGAATCTCAAGTTTGCGTTTTTTGTCCATGAAGATCCCTCTCAGTGAATTTCAATTTTTCTTCCTATTATCTCAGATTGAGTGAATGGGGTGAACCCCTTAAATACTCTTAATAAGATAAATTTTTTGGAGAAAGAAATCATGCTTTCTCTTGCGCATCTTCGCGTGAAATTCGGTACAATAAGAGTTAGGAAAAGAGGAAAGGGGAACGAGATGGAAGCCCAAACAATCGAACAACATAAGCCCCTCTTATGGGGGGATAAACGGTATCATAGTTGGAATTGGGAATTGCGCCATGTATTTGGCGAAAAGATATTCAAAGTACCGCTCGATGCGGGATTTACCTGCCCGAATAGAGACGGGACCGTGGCAACGGGCGGTTGTACGTTCTGCAGTGCGCGTGGCTCCGGTGATTTTGCCGGTAACCGACGTGACGATCTGGTTACGCAATTTCAGGAAGTTCGTGAACGTATGCACAAAAAGTGGCCGAAAGCGAAATATATCGGCTATTTTCAAGCGTATACCAACACGTATGCACCTGCTGGTGAACTGCGTGAGATGTATGAAACGATTCTCGGGCTTGAAGATGTTGTCGGGTTGTCCATCGCGACACGTCCCGACTGTCTGCCCGATGATGTCGTTGATTTACTGGCGGAGATGCATCAACGCACGTATCTTTGGGTGGAATTAGGCCTTCAGACGATCCATGAATCCACGGCTGAGCGGATCAACCGCGGTCATGATTTCCAGACATATCTCGATGGTGTGAGAAAGCTGCGGGACAGAGGAATCCGCGTTTGTTCCCATATCATCCTGGGGTTGCCGGGCGAGACGGAAGAGATGATGATGGAAACGGCTAAAGCCGTGGCCGCTATGGACGTACAGGGGATCAAGATTCATTTGCTTCATCTTCTCAGACATACTCCTCTGGTCAAAGAGTATGAACGCGGTGAATTGACATTCCTGGAGATGGATCAGTACATCCGTCTCGTTGTCGATATCCTTGAGATCCTTCCGCCCGAGATGGTGATCCATCGTTTGACGGGAGACGGTCCTCCCGATCTTCTGATCGGGCCGATGTGGAGCTTGGACAAATGGCAGGTTCTCAACGGAATCGACCACGAACTGAAACGACGCAACTCGTGGCAAGGAAAGTTTTATAAAGGTTAGTCAAAGAAGGGATTTTCATGAGTTTATTGCCGATTTTACCTTTTGTGCGTTCCGTGATTGAAGACCATGTGACAGTAGGCGGAATCGCGATCGACGCAACCGTCGGGAACGGCCATGATACGTTATTCCTTGCCAAGCTTGTCGGTGCACAAGGGATCGTATACGGATTCGACATCCAAGAGGAAGCATTGGAAATCACGCGTCAACGCCTGGAAGAAGCCCATGTGATCGATCGAGTTCATCTGATCCGCGGAAGCCATCAGTACATGGCCTCTTCTCTTCCTGATACGGTCATTGGGAATGTACAAGCCATCATGTTTAATCTTGGTTATCGTCCGGGAGGAGACAAATCGATCGTGACCCAACCCGCTTCCACGATTGCAGCGCTTGAAGGCGGTTTACAGTTGCTCGCGCCCGGAGGCGTAATTACCGTCGTGCTGTACAGTGGACATCAAGAAGGAAAAGCCGAAGCGGATGCTGTCATCGAATGGGGAAAACACCTGGACCAAAAGATGTATCATGTCCTCTGGTACCAATACATTAATCAGAAAAACTCTCCTCCTACTGTCATAGCGATCGAGCGCAAGGGATGAAATCAGGGAGCTTCCAAAGAGGTTTTATGAACGGATAAATACATGTGTGCCAAGGGGGACGATCGAAGCAAGTTCCAACACATCATGGTTATACATGCGAATGCACCCTTTCGAAACCCTCTTGCCAATGGATGCGGGATTGTTGGTACCGTGTATTCCGTAATGCCGCTTGGAAAGTCCCATCCACATGGCACCGTATGGGCCGCCGGGATTGGGCTGTTTATTGACGATAATAAAATCGCCCGCAGGTGTCCGCGACAAGATTTTTCCTATACCCACGGGGTAGGATTTTTTCAGATGATTATTTTCGTAGAGATACAGTCGGCGTTGGCTAAAGGACACAACGATTTTATAGGTACTCACGCGATCTCACCTCGCACTATCCTATGCGTGAACGTGGGCGTTTGCCCGTGAAACCGCCTGTGTTGAAAAACAAAGTCCCCTGAGTATAATTAACATCAGGTTTGACAACTGAAGGAGGATTTCCCGATGCAACTCTATAAGATCTTTTATTGGCCGGCAGAGGAACTGATGCATAGAGAAACGGTCCGAACGATGTTCCGAGAAGCGGAATCACCCGGGAAACTGATTCGTGAATTGATGGAAAACGGAATGAATGTCGAAAGGGTCATCCCGTATACTCAGGAGGAATATGAAAACGAAATGCGTTCCCTCGAAGAAAGAGCGAACCTTGTCGTTGATGTTGCGAATGAGGAAAACGTTGGAACTTCCGACATGGATGAAACCGTGGAAGAAGAATAGAGTGAGCGGCCTACATGAGAGGGCCGTTCTTTGTTTCCCATAGCTCTTTCGTGACCACAGAGAGAACGATCTCTCTACCTAATTGATATTCGATCCGTTTGCATAAGGATGGGTAGTCTCGATTGACATGTACCTGAACATAAGGAAGTTTTTCGAGAGCACGCAGGGATCGTGTATGTTCCCGGGGAGTGACGAAGAAAATGCGTGTAAGACACAATTGTTCGAACGCGATCCGTAACATTTCCATTTTTGCCGCTTGATTAAATCCCTGTCCCCAATACGCCTGACCCAGCCAAGTTCCCATGAATGCGCTCCCTTCTTCCTGATCGATGTTGACGAGAGAGATCCCGCCGACGAGTCTGTCATTTGAATCGAGGATCAAACGATGCAGCGCGAATCCGAGAGCCTCCATGGCCATAGCGTTCGTGATGTTGAAGATACAGTCATCTGTTGTACATAACGGAAGATCAAGATATTGATGTACAGCTTGGTCAGCGAGCAATTCCGCCATATCGGCCGCGTATTCCGTACGGAAAGGAATAAGACGAATGAGAGACACGATACCTACCTCCTGACGTACTGATCATACATAAATCATATTGACTTGGACAAGATCTTCGATGTATAACTATGAATAATCTTAACATGTTCATATCCATAACGATGATGGAGAGCAGTACGCTTCAAGTAACGTACAGAGAAGGGGCTCATCGGCTGGAAGGCCCTCGCGTGACGGAAGCGGAACCCGCTCCGGAGTTTCCCCAAGGTCACAACTGGGGACGGTTCGACCGTTATTGGATGAAGTGGGCGCATTGCGGGTTGCGCATGCGTCAACGAAGGTGGTACCACGGAAGCTGACCTTCCGTCCTTCACGGACGGGAGGTTTTTATTTTTTCGTCTGGTCGCCTGGATGGAGCGTGAGACTTTGAAACAGCGAATACGGATCTATCGCTTATTTCTCAGGTTGGAAGAAAGAATCACTAGATAAAATTGGGGGTGCGGCAAATGTTGCGGAAAAAAATCGCTTTTCTGGGTGCCGGTTCGATGGCCGAATCATTGATTCGCGGATTGATTACAGAAGGGAACGTTCTGGCTGAAGAGATGTTTGTCGTGAATCGCTCGAACCAAGAAAGATTGCAACAGTTGGTAGAAACGTATGGAGTCGTTCCCTTTCAAGAGAAACGGGAAGCGGTTCGCAAAGCGGACGTTCTCGTGATTGCGGTCAAACCGAGTGATGTAGTGCCGCTTTTACAAGAAATCGCTGAGGATGTGAAAGAAAATCAGGTGGTGGTGAGTTTCGCCGCGGGTGTGACGATCAAGACGATCGAGGATCAGTTGGGGCGCAACATTTCCGTCGTACGGGCAATGCCCAATACGTCGTGTGCCGTCCTGCAATCGGCGACCGCTGTCAGCTTTAGTTCCGGATGTGACGAAAACGCGAAACGACTGGCCAACCAGTTGCTCTCTTCCGTCGGGACGGTTTCCGTTATCGAAGAATCGCTCATGGATGCGGTAACAGGGCTGTCGGGAAGCGGCCCCGCTTTCTTTTACTACATCGTTGAAGCCATGCAAGAAGCGGGAGTGATGCTGGGACTGCCGGAAGAGATCGCGAAAACATTAGTGGTGCAAACGATTTACGGTGCAGGATGTATGCTCATGAAAACAGGACTCCCGCCTGCCGAATTGCGTCGTCAGATCACTTCCCCCAATGGCACGACACAGGCCGGTCTGGAAGTGCTCCGTACCGGTGAAGTCAATGAATGGATGAAACGTGCGATTTTACGGGCGGCGGAACGTTCCCGCGAACTGGGTCAGGAATCATGAAAATTAATGACAGTTTTATGTTACAATTTGAATGTTGAAAACAGCGTTTATTGACATTGAGGTGTGCGATGTTTACCTCCTTACAAAAAAAGCTCATGAATCGACACGTTCACATATTAGGGCAGGAACAGATGCGAAAATCTGCAGTCATGCTCGCGCTGGTACGGCACGAAAGCGAATGGTGCGTTTTGTTCGAAGTGAGGGCTAAGCATTTAAAAAGACAGCCGGGGGAAATATGCTTTCCTGGAGGGAGGGTGGATCCCGGCGACCGAAGCGCGGAAGAAACCGCAATCCGGGAAACGAGCGAGGAACTTGGAATCGAGCGCGGATTGATCAAGGTGATCGGTGCGTTGGACATTCTCGTCACACCGTTTCAAGAGATGATCCATCCCTATGTCTGTACGATTGCGGAGCATGCGATTCTCACACCGAATCCCGATGAAGTCGAGGAAGTTTTCTATGTGCCTTTACATGTTTTGAAGCAAGAGTCATTTGAACGGCATGACGTTTATTTGAAAGTGGAACCTCCAGAAGATTTTCCCTTTGAACGGATCCCGAGAGGAAAATATTATAATTGGAGTAAAGGTACAATGCCAGAGTACTTTGTTTCCTATCAAGGGCGTACGATATGGGGATTAACCGCGAGAATCCTGCATAATTTTCTGGAAATAGCGGGAGGGGAAATACGAGATGCATGATTTGGATATTAAGGGATGGATGGAGAAAGTACGGGAAATACGTCCTCTTGTACATAACATCACGAATCTGGTGGTGACCAACATCGTTGCCAACGCTTTGTTGGCGGTAGGCGCTTCGCCCGTTATGGCGTACGCGAAACAGGAAGTGGGTGACATGGCCAGAATTGCGAACGCGCTCGCGCTCAATATGGGAACGCTGGATGAATCTACGGTGGAAGCCATGCTCCTTGCGGGACGTGCAGCAAATGAGGAAGGCGTACCCGTGATTTTCGACCCGGTGGGAGTCGGCGCAACTCCTTATCGAAATGAAGTCGCGAAACGTGTGATCGATCAACTCCACATCACGGTGTTGCGCGGTAATGCCGGAGAGATGGGTATCCTATTGGGGACTGGAGGAGAGGTCAAAGGGGTCGATGCCGTTTCCATGGCCCAAGACCTCCCCGAGAACATGCGAGCATATTCCCGGAAAAACAACTGTGTACTGATTGCGACCGGTGAAACCGATTATGTCACCGATGGATACACACTTTGGCAATTGCAAAACGGTCATCCGCTTCTCGCGGCCATCACCGGATCTGGATGTATGCTGACAGGGATTCTCGGTGCATTTCTGGGTGCGGCAGGGAGAAAGGCGGATACGAGGACTTATGCTGAAGCCTGTGTTGCTGCTCTCGCTTGCTACAACGTTGCGGCAGAGATCGCGGCAGAAAAAGCGGTGGGCCCGGGATCATTCCTGACGGCTTTGTTTGATGCTTTATACAACCTCGATGTTTCACTGGTTGAACAGCGTGCAAAAATCGTTCAAATGGGAGATTGTGAATGAACATGGATCGGCAACAACTAGGAAAAGCATTGCAACTCTATGTGGTTACAGATGAACGGCCCAATGGGGATGAATTATTGCCGATTATACGCTCCGCCATCGAAGGAGGGGCGACCGCGATTCAACTGCGACGCAAACAGGAATTGGGGCGCAGATTTGTGGAACTGGGAATGGCGGTCAGAAAACTGACGAGAGAATATGGTGTCCTGTTCTTCGTCAACGATCGCGTGGATGTGGCACTGCTGGTCGATGCTGACGGCGTACATGTCGGACAGGATGATATTTCTTGTCGCGACGCCAGACGTATTCTAGGCGATCGATTGATCGGCGTTTCGGCGGATACGGTGGAGGAAGCGATTGCCGCGGAGAGGGACGGCGCCGACTACCTGGGGGTAGGTGCCGTCTTCCCGACGCGCTCGAAAGCGGACGCGGGATATACGGGCCTTGATGGATTGCGTGACATCGTCAAGGCTGTACATATCCCAGTTGTTGCGATCGGGGGAATCCAGGCAAGCAATGTGGCGGAGACGATGCGGACAGGTGCGGCAGGAGTTGCGGTGGTCTCTGCCGTCATGAGCGCTGCCAATCCGAAAGAGGCGGCTGCAGGCTTGAAAGCGAGGATGAATATGTGAAATATTTCCTTGGCTTCGTTCCTCCGGAAGAGATCTACAAACGCATAGAAGATTTTCGCAAACGCACGAATGAGAGACACTTCCGCCACATCGAAGCGCATATTACCGTAAAATCTCCTGAATATCTCGGGGATCCCAAACTTTGGATGCCAATGCTCAAAGAGACATGTGAACGGCAAGAACCTGTAGAGATACAATTAGGCTCCCCTATGTTTTTTGGGAGGTCAGCTGTCTTGTATCTTTCTATACACTCGGAACGCATTCTCTCTTTTCACAAAGCGGTATTGGCATGTTTGCGTCCTTTTTGTCCGCCGCAAGACCGAAGGCGTTTCGAAGGGGATGATTACCACCCGCATCTCACGATCGCGATGAAATCGTTCGGATTGAAGGAGCATGAGATGCAGCAAGCTTTCATCCTGGCCGCTGAGCAGTTAAGCGGTTTTCCGCCGTTTCACGCGAAGAGTGTTCGCGTTTATCAACAACTAGAAAAAGGACATCCATGGAAACCTTTATACGATATTCCCCTGGGCCATTAAGGAGGGGAACTGATGCACGGACGGGATTGGGATCAATTTTTGATTCCTTATGAGCAAGCGGTTGAAGAATTGAAAGTAAAGTTTCGCAGTATTCGGAGCGAGTTGAAACGAAAGATGGAATACTCGCCGATTGAATTTGTTACCGGCCGAGTGAAGAAAGTTTCGAGCATTTTGGAGAAAGCCAAAAAATTAGGGATCCCTCAAGAACGGCCGGAGGAAGTTCCGGATATCGCCGGAATCCGCATTATGGTTCAGTTTGTCGATGATATCTACCGGGTTGTCCAATTGATCCACCAGCGGAACGGCAAAGATATGACAATCGTAGAAGAAAAAGATTACGTCAAGAATACGAAGGAAAGCGGCTATCGGAGTTATCATATCGTGATTCGTTATCCCTTACAGACAGCCAACGGGGAAAAAAGTATCTTGGCAGAGATTCAAATCCGCACATTGGCGATGAATTTCTGGGCAACGATCGAACATTCATTGAGTTATAAATACCAGGGGAATATTCCTCAGGACATCAAAGACCGACTGCGCAATGCGGCCGAAGCGGCTTTTCGCCTCGATGAAGAGATGTCGCAGATCAGAGAAGAAATCCGCGAAGCGCAGCGTCATTTTGAGATGAAATCCAATCAGGTTCTCACGCTTCTGCGCGATATCGAACGTTTATACGATTTGGGACGGGTGGTTGAAGCGATCACATTCCAAAAGGAATTCCACGATAAAAGCGGCGATCTCGATCAACTGACAGAACTCGCCGGAAAGGTACGGGAAGCCCTGTGTTCCGCAAGTCATCCAAGTTCATTGCATGCGGGCGAAAATCATCAAACGTGTGGAAACGATGAGTCGGATAAAGAATAACGATTCTTCAAAAAGGACAAGTGATATCAGAACGTTACCGCGAGTACGTTTTTGGAAAACAGTGTATTTGCAAGCAGAGCATATTTCACTTATAATAATGGATACAAAGAACGATCCTTAATCCTGCGATGTGCGTTAGGGCATCGGATGTTTCGAACCGTGAGTATATATGAGGGAGACAGATATCATCGTCTATGTCAGGCCCACGTGCGAAGGGTGATAAGTGGGAAGGCAGAAACGATGATGAGTCGCCCACCTGCGAGAGCAGGTTCGTGAAACATGTTGTCCGACGGCATTGGCGGGATTTGTAGCCTGGTGTGACTTGTAGACGTTTTCATACAGAGAAATCAGAGTTCTCGCTTCTTGCGGGAACTTTTTCTTTTTGAAGAGAACCTCCTTTTTAAAAGATATTTTCGTTATAGAATCGCAAGAAGGGGATAAAATATGTATAATTTATTAGGTTAAACTTATAGAAAGCAAGGATGATCATTGTGGGAGAATGGATCGTGAAGCAAAGCCATGAACATCATCCGTTAATTTTTGTACTTTTTGGCGCAACGGGTGATCTGGCAAAAAGAAAACTGTTTCCTGCATTATACAGCCTACATAAAGAACGTTTGCTTCCTGAGCGATTCGCGGTTGTGGGCGTGGCTCGCGGCGAAAACACGGATGAAGGGTTTCGCTCCGATGTTCTTTCCGCCGTTGAAACATACGCGCGTTTTGATGTGAAAGATCAGCAAGATTGGGATGCATTCAAGAACCGATTCTACTATTATCCACTCGATGTCAAGTCGCATGAAGGTTACACGGGGTTAAAAGCCTTGTTGGAACGTTTGGATCATCGTTACCAGATACCCGGTAATCGGATCTTTTTCCTAGCTATGGCCCCCGAGTTCTTCGGAACAATCGCTTCCAATCTGAAAAAAACCGGATTCACCAGCACGCAAGGATGGAAGAGGCTCATTATCGAAAAACCGTTCGGTCACGATTTATTGTCTGCGCAACAGCTCAACCAACAAATCAGCGAAGCGTTCGCGGAAGATGAAATTTACCGGATCGATCATTATTTAGGAAAAGAAATGGTGCAAAATATCGAAGTGATTCGTTTCGCTAACACGTTGTTCGAATCGGTGTGGAACAACCGATATATTGATAATATCCAGATCACTTCGAGTGAAACGGTCGGTGTGGAAGAGCGGGCTGCCTATTATGAAAAATCTGGTGCGTTACGCGACATGGTACAAAATCACATGTTGCAGATGGTCATGATGATGGCGATGGAACCACCCAGCCGCTTAAAGACAGAGGCCATTCGTGACGAAAAGGTGAAAGTCTTGCGTTCCTTGCGCAGGTATACCCCGGAGGAAGTACGAGAACATGTCGTTCGCGGGCAATATACGGCTGGCAGAATCAAAGGACAAGCCGTGCCTGGTTACCGGGAGGAGCCTGGCGTGGATCCGAACTCCGCAACCGAAACGTTCGTCGCGGCCAAATTGTATATCGATAACTTCCGATGGGCAGGGGTACCTTTTTACATCCGCACCGGGAAACGAATGGCCCAAAAATCGACGGAGATCGTTGTACAGTTTAAGGAGATGCCCATAAATCTCTATTTTAATAGAGAAAGGACTCTTGGGCCCAATCTGCTCGTGATTCGTATCCATCCTGTCGAAGGTATGCATCTCATGTTAAATGTGAAACGACCGGGAACAGAGGGAGGAATCATTCCGGTTGCTATGGATTTCTGTCAAAATTGTGCGGAAGGTACGCCGGAAGCGTATGAACGTTTACTCTATGATGCGATGCACGGCGATTCCACATTTTTTACGCGATGGGATGAAGTTTCACTGGCTTGGAAGTTTGTCGACGCGATTTCCGCCGCTTGGGAAACGAGTACCAGTGATCTCGCGCACTACACGGCCGGAACTTGGGGACCCGAGGAAGCGAATCAGTTGTTGCGAAAAGACGGGTTTCACTGGTGGCCTGTTTCAGGCCAATCACCGGAAGAATTAAAAAGTGTACAGAAGGTTCATAAAGCAGTTGAGGTGTTTTCATAATGTATAAAATTTACGATGTGACCATGCCCATTTTTTCCGGAATGTCTGTTTATAAGAACAAACCGGAAAAACAACCTTCCTTTGAGAGGGTACAATCGGGATATGTCAGCGAATCGCGCGTTCGTTTGGATGTTCATACGGGGACACATGTAGATGCCCCCTTACATATGGTTGAGGACGGGCCGACGCTTGAAACCATTCCGCTCGAACGCCTCGTAGGTTCCTGTCGAGTTGTCGATCTCACGGAAGTGACAGATGGAATCACGCGCGAGGATTTGGAAAAGATCGACATTCAACAAGGGGAATTTTTACTTTTCAAAACGAAGAATTCGTTCGATGAAGCATTCAATTTCGAATTTATTTATGTGAAGGAAGATGCAGCCCGCTTTTTAGCCGAGAAGGGAATCAGGGGAGTCGGGATCGATTCTCTCGGAATCGAACGGAGCCAGCCTGGACATCCCACGCATAAAACGCTTTTCGAAAACGATATTGTGATCATCGAGGGTTTGCGCTTACGCCATGTACCGGAAGGAAATTATTTTATGGTGGCGGCACCCTTACATTTGACCGGTACAGATGCTGCTCCCGCCCGCGTGTTGTTATTTGAAGGCCTTTAATCGAAGTGTTTGTAAAAGTCCGTGTTCTGTTCAAGCAGATCACGGCTTTTTTGCTTGTAGAATCGAAACGGAACGGGTACGATGAATATGCTGGTCTCCTGGATGAGGCGAAAAAGCAAGATACGGAACCGTTAGTTGAGGTGTTTCCTATGGATGCATGTACAAAACCGTCGGCAGCCCTTCGCTTCGAGCATGTGAGCAAAACGATTCACACGAAGGGGGAGGCAGTTCGGGTCTTACATGATATCTGCGGGGAGGTTCCACACGGAAGCATTCTGACCGTGATCGGACCTTCGGGATCGGGCAAAAGCACTCTGCTCTCGTTATGCAACCTCCTGCTAACTCCGGATGAAGGGCGCATCTTCGTGGATGGAAAAGAGATTCGTCACTGGGCGACTCCCTCATTACGCAGACATGTAGGCATGGTGTTTCAAACGCCGACGATGCTTCCCGGAACCGTGTATGACAACATCGTAATTGGCGCCAAGATTTCTGGTAAAACGGTGGAAAGACCGGAAGAATATCTGGAGAAAGTCGGATTGCCCGGAGAGATTTTACATAGGGACGCGCAAGAATTGTCCGGCGGGCAGAAACAAAGGGTGGCATTGGTCAGGACACTGGTCACGCAACCGTCGATTCTGTTGCTTGATGAAGTGACATCCGCGCTTGATCCGACATCCGCACGCGAAGTGGAGACGTGTATCTGTGAGTGGAACCGCGAGCGTGGAACCACAGTCGTTTGGATTACCCATCAATTGGAACAGGCAAGACGCGTCGGCGATATCACGTGGGTTCTTGTACAAGGACAAATAATCGAACAAGGGGAAACAACGTCGCTGTTTGAGAATCCTGCCACAGAAACGACGCGCCTTTTTCTATCCGGAGAATTGTCAGGAGGTGAAGGAAGGTGAGTCTCTTCTCATTAGGGGTGACGCTTACTTTTGTCGTTTTGGCGATGCTCTTGTCGATTGGGTTGAAGCTTGGCGTGGAAAAAGACATGTTGATCGCGACGGTTCGCTCCGCGGTACAGTTACTTGTGATCGGATATATTTTGCAAATCGTCTTTTCCGCGCAACATGTATGGTTCATCCTCCTGATCGTCACGGTCATGATTCTTGTGGCTGCCCAAAATGCCAGCAAACGCGGAAAAGGATTGCCGCAAGTATTTTGGCGCGTGCTTGCCGCCATCACATTAACGGAACTCATTACGCAGGGATTATTAGTAGGGCTCCATGTGGTTTCATGGACACCGCAATATATCATCCCGATCAGCGGCATGATCATAGGAAATGCCATGGTCGTTTCCGGTTTATTGCTCAACCGACTGCAAGCGGAAGCGAACGCGCGCAAAAACGAGATCCTCGTCCTCTTGTCGCTTGGTGCCACCCCCAGGCAATCCAGCCGCTTCGTTTTGAAACAAGCGATTCGCGCGGCTATGATCCCGACGATCGATGGGATGAAGACGATGGGACTCGTTCAACTCCCCGGCATGATGACGGGACAGATCATCGCTGGAGCGGATCCCGTACAAGCGGTGCGGTATCAATTGCTCATCGTTTTCGCTTTTATCGCTTCCGCCGCATTGACGAGCATTGCGCTCGGCTATTTAACATATCCTACCCTCTTTAATGAACAACAGCAATTGGTGATCCGTTCGGATGGGTGAATCGCTTTTCGTCCATCCGATGGCGTTCCTCATGACATGGGGCTACCGCGATTTTCCGATGACCATGCCAAACCTCCGCATGTTGACTTTGTATGTTACATGGATCTGAACGTTTGGAAACTCCTGTTCCCAATTGACCGCTCTCCAAATCTCAGGGTATCGGGCTCGGACGATGAATCCGAGACCGATTGCATCCGCACGGATATCTTTTTGCACATACTGGATCATTTTTTTTGCGCGTGCTTCATATACCTCTGCGGCAGACTTTTGAATCTTGTTGATGATCTCTTCATTGTTAAAGTCGAGATTGCATTCCGATTCTCTGATATCTCCTTCGACATCCACCTGATAATAGGCGTGAATCTGGTGGTTCTTCTTTTCCACTTTAACCTTTGTTTTTGCCTTACGCGCGTGGAACACCGAATATTTCCCTTTCTCATCAAAGCACGGAATTTTGATATCCCCGCCTGGATGATTTTCATGCAGATTCATGTACGCCCAAACCATTTCATCATTCAACTGTCCTACCATTTTCGGGCCATTGAAGACCGCCACACCTGACCATTTAAACCCATTATCTGTTGGAGTTACCATATTCATGATCGGATGGATCGAGGAATCAGACATATTGATGAAAAATTCTCCCAAACTGATATCGGGAATGAGTTGTATTTTTGCTCCTGATTCCATCATTTCCTTGATATACATGACGGGGATCTGTTCTAGCTTCGGGTCTTTTTCAAGGATTTGCGATGCACGTCCCGGAACAATCACAGGAACCAACAGACGTCTGATCTGAGGAAAACGACGCATGTTATCGACAAAATCGGAGATATCCGTTTTCGCCACTTCTGAGCTAATAGCGACCACACGTGTATGCCCGAAAAATAATCGCTGATTGAGATTCTTCTGAATGTTTTGCTTGGCTTCCGAAATCGTTGAGCCCGATCCGGTCATCACTTTCACTGCTTCTCGACCGCCTTCTGCCGCTCCTCCACCGCCCGCTCCTACGATCTTGATCGGAATAGGGATTTGTATCGATACATCAAGGAGTTTGGGGTTTTTTTGATTGATATCCACAGTGAATGCGATAACAGAGGTCCGTTCTTCCAGCTCCACCTGATCCCAACATCCGGTGAGAAACATCGCGATCAGGATGGAGAGACTTAAGACTTTTGCGTACGGTTTCATTTGGCAGTCCCCCGGTCCGCAAAAAAGATAACCCTAAGAAAAAGACAGGGATAACGCTGCCCATAAAAAACCAAATCCATGAAATGCGATCGAGGTATGCAAGCAGATCGAAAAGATTGCGTGGATGCATCGCGACGAAATATAAAAGGGGCGCGAAGGCCAATGCCACGTAAAATAACTTTCGGATATGAAAGATATCACAAATCAGTTTCGATGCCGCATAATAGTAGTTGGCTGCTGTCGTAAAAATGGCGGCGACCCAGACGCCGATAAAGACGGCTTCCATTCGCTCGAGAATAAAGACAGGGACGTTCACCGTTTTGACCAATTCCAAAGTCGGCCATGTCTGTCGTTGCAATTCTTCATATCCAAATACGAGCAATCCGGCAATGACGACTAAAATATACAAAATGCCAACAACCCAGATCCCCAACAGATTGGCCCGCATATACTTGACATTTTGGGAAAAACGTGAGGCAAACGGCAAAATGATATCGTATCCCTGGAATGCAAAAATGGTTGTTACCAGTGATTTCGGAATTCCTTTTGTCTCGAGAGGAAACAAAGGCATTAAATGATAAACATTTGCATTTTGAAAAGATAAAAGAGCCAAGATCAAGAGGGGTACGATCATTACGGGAATGAGAAATTCATTCACCCGGGCAACAACGATCTCTTTTTTCATACATAAATACAAGCTTACCAAAAGCATGCTGGTAACAATCACTTCGAGCGGCGTATTGACTAAAACAGCTGTGATCACCACTTCTCCGAACGCACGAGAGACCAAAGCGGTCAAGAGCAACCATAACCCTGCAAAAGCGAAAAGGAGAGGAATTCCAATTAATTTTCCAATCCAGGGATACCGTGTCGGTGCTAAAATATGGATTACATAATCGGCAAATATCCTCCCTCTCATGTGGGTAATCAGCTTTGTGATCGCCCAGGTGAAGCATAATGTCGCGAACAAGCCGATTACCATAGCTATCCAGCCTTGCTGGAACATATACTTGCTGGTCGTCCGCGGAAGAAGCAGAATCCCCACACCGATGATCGAGCTGATAATCAAAGACATGGATTGGCTCGGCGTAAATTTATCCGTTTCGATCGAAAGATTCTGTTTGTTCATTGGTGTCTCCTTTCTTGCCCCTCTTCTTTCCTTTGCGTGTAACAGTATCAGACGTTCGGTTGGATTCTTGAGGCAGCGTATATAGCGGACGCTTCAACAATCGATACAAAGGTGTGCGGAAAAAAGTATCTTTCCAACCGGAAAACATTCGAGGCGCCCATGGAGTTAAATAGGGGACACCGAACGATTCAATACTGCAAAGATGGATGATAATGATAATCAGGAACAACATGACGCCATACAACCCGAATGTTCCGGAAAACAACATCATGGGAAAACGAAGCATGCGCAAAGAGATGGCTGCACTATAGCTTGGCGACGCAAACGATCCGATCGTGGTCAAGGCTACGATAATCACCATGATAGGGCTGACGATACCGGCGCGGACGGCAGATTCTCCTACGACCAAGGCGCCTACGATGCCGATGGTCGGTCCAACGGGCCCCGGCAGACGTACGCTCGCCTCACGCAAGATCTCCATCGTTACCTCCATTAAGAATGCTTCAAGTACTGACGGGAACGGAACAGTCGCACGACCTGCAGCCATGGCGATGACCAATTTCGATGGAATCATCTCCGGGTGAAAAGAGGAAAATGCAATATATAAAGATGGCAGCATCAGAGCCATTAACATACTGATGATCCGGATAAAACGGATCAATGTGGCTATCAGAAACCGTTCATAATAATCTTCCGGGCTGTTATAAAACTGGGAAAAGATCGCGGGTGCGATTAAAGCAAAAGGTGTTCCGTCGACGAGAATAGCGATTTTCCCTTCCAATAGGGAGGCGGCCACTTTGTCCGGGCGCTCCGTATTTTGGATTTGGGGAAAAGGAGACCACGGGTGATCTTCGATGAACTGTTCGATATACCCGCTTTCAAAAGCCCCGTCGATTTCGATGTTTTCAATACGGGAACGAATGGTCTGAAGAATCTTTGGATTGGCGATATCTTCAATATAGAGAATCGCCACATCGGTGTCTGTGCGATAACCGACTTTCACGTTTTGCACTCGCAGATTCGGGTCTTTGACCCTCCTGCGGATATGTGCCGTATTAATACGCAACGTTTCTGTCAAACCGTCGCGAGGGCCTCTGACGACCGATTCCGTGCTAGGTTCTTCTACGCCTCTTTTCTCCCATCCCTTTGTCGAAACTGAGAGACAACGTTCATGCTGATCGAAGAAGATCACCGTGTCTCCCGATAACACCGCACGCAGGACCTGTTGCCAGTCGTCGAGAAAGCGGGTATCGCTCATGGGAATGCGCTCCCACACGGGTGTCTGCAAGCGATTCTCCTCGTAAGGAACATCTGCTCGCAGTAAAGGTCGCAAAATGAAATCATTCACTGCTTCTTGTTTGACGAGTCCATCGATATATGCCAGTGCGGCACGTTGCTTAGCAGGACTTGGTATTTCAAACCGGTGGATAATCACATCGCTGCTTTTCCCCAGGACGTTTTGTAGAAAATCAATCGATTGCTCGATACAACTGGGCAACGGTTGCCCGCGATACTTGGCCGTTCCCTCTTCCAACCGATCGATAACGATTGGTTGTTTTTTACGGAATAACTTTGCTGTTCTGCGCAATGTCGATCATCCTTTTCATGGATACCAACTTTTTAATAGCATGTGTGAATCACAAGAAAAATACTCATTCTGATGAATAAAAAACCGGTGTGCTTGCAGGCACTCCGGTTTTTATAAGATTCTCATTGAACCCAAGCGCAAAGCGATACATCCACCCAAGCACTCATTTTCAAAAATCACACAAAGCAAGACGGCTCATCTGTTGATCTCACAAGACGTGGCATGGACTGTTTCCGCTCGCTCCTTTTTTTGCATGGTAAACCAATACACGCCGCCGATGACCAACAAGGTTCCGATTCCTTGTATGAGGTTCATGTGCTCCTTCAAGAAAAAGAAAGCCAGAATGGCTGTAAAAATGGGATTGAAATTGAGAAACACCCCTGATCTCGTCCCTCCAACTCTCTGGACTCCGAGATTCCAAAACACCATCGCTAAAACGGTGGCGCCTACACTCACGTATAAGGTAGCGATCCAGAAGGCCGGGTTCGTGTTTTTCACTTCGAATGAAAAGAGGTCGAAAGGGAGGAGAAGAAGACAGCCAATAATCCCCGACCATAACGTTGACATGTAGGGAGATACATATTGCATCGCTTTTTTCCCTGCGACAGAATAAAGTCCCCATGTACCTACGGCCGCGAGCATGAAAAGATCACCCGTATTGAAGTGAAAGCGCAAGAGTTTCTGCCAGTCCCCGTGCGTAATGACGATGATCACGCCGAGCAGAGATACCAACATGCCGCCAACTTGTTGCCATTTCAATTTCTCATGCAGGATAACAAAAGAGGCAAGCGCGATCGAAACAGGGTTCAACGCTGACAGTAGACCCACGTTGTCAGCAGACGTCTTTTCCAATGCGAGGAACATGAACATATTGAACAAGACGACACCCGTAATGCCCATGAAAAAAAGGGGAAGAAGCGCCTTTCGCGAAGGAAATAAGCGCTTTTCTCGCAGCCAAACGAAAGGAATCAGGCAGAGAACCGCGAGTCCCCAGCGCATTTCCGTCAGTGTTAAAGTCGATGCGTGGCCCACCAGGAATTTTCCCGCGACGAAGTTTCCTGCCCAAAGCATGCTCGTGAATAAGAGCAAGGCGTAAAAATAAAGCTCTTGCATGATGGATCATCCTTCCGATTGTTTGAGCATTTTTTGTGGATTGTGCGTCCAGACCCAGAGTGCTGTGATGAGAAACAATCCCATCGTAACCAAAAACGTTTCGGCCAACCCGATGACGCCCGATAACCAACCGCCTGCCAATGGGCCAAGAACATTACCCAGCAAGGTCATACTTGTGGTGACACCGAAAGCTACTCCCCGTTTTTCTTCCGTAACAAACTGTGAAATCAGCGCATTGCTCGTCGGCATTAACCCTCCAAGAAAGAGCCCGGTCGCTGTTCTTGCCAGTCCAAATGTGAAAATCGAGGAGGCCAAAGCTGTCAATCCGAACATGATACCGGTTCCCATCGATAATGTGAGCAAAATTCTGCGGTGTCCCACGCGATCGCCGATTCTTCCCGTTATGACGGAGGAAAGTGCGGCGGCCGCTCCACCGAGCGCCAGGATGATTCCTGTGATCGTTGCGACATAAGCCCCTTCGTGGGAAAGGGACTTGATGTAGAGAGGGACGATCGGTGCGATGATCATCAGTCCGAATTGGATGAGAAAGTTGATAAAGGCCATGGGCATTAAACCGGGTATATGGGTAACGGCGGAAAGACTTCGGACAAAGGATTCCGACTTTTTGACGTTTCCTCGGAGAGGAGGTTCCTTCACCAGAAAAAAGACGACGAGAAAAGAAGTCAGACTGACGACGCTCATAAAGAAAAAAGGAAAGCGGTAGTTGAACGCATCCGCCAGAAAGCCTCCGATCATTGGGCCTGAAGCGGAACCCACGATTTGTGCGGTTTGATAGATCCCTAGTGCATACCCGGTTTTTTCTCTGGGGGTAAAGGAAGTCACCAACGCGATCGCCGCCGAGGTAAATCCCCCGAGTATGCCTTGAAGGATACGCAACGCGAGGAACTGATACACGTTTGTGACAAATCCCATGGCGATGACGACAGCGATGTTACTCAAAAGCACCCGTTCCACCATGATCTTGCGTCCATGTTTATCGGCAAGATTCCCCCAGAAAGGCCCGAGAAGCGCGGCAAACAGCGGAGCAGCTCCCATGAGGATGCCGGACCAGATCCCGACTTGGCGGGTGCCAGTTACACCGAGATGCGGCAAGTATAAAGGAACAAACGAGAAGATAAAACTCAGCGATATACCGGCCCCGAATTGTACGAACCACATGAGATAAAGATTTCGTTTCCACGAATTCAACCGATCTCACTCCAGATCTTTCTCCGATATTTGGATGCACTTATCTATTATACATGATGATCTGATCAATAAGATAGTTGACAGTAAAAAGAGAAGCCAGCTTTAAAGTGAGCTAGCTCCTCTTGCATTTTGAACAGAAAGTACATACTACTGCTCCATCTTGTGGCTGTAATGCTTCTTAATACTTTCAATTGAATCCCCGTCAAGAATATATTCCGCTTCCGGGGTGGAAATTGTAATGACTCGGCTCGTCATGTCAAACTTCGTGTCACCCAGATGAATTTCATAACTGTCTCCGGCGTCCGTCGTAATGATGAGTTCTCCCCATTCCTTCAACTGTTCCTGTATGGCTTCCATTTTCATCTCAAGATCACCTCGACATGTCTAAACTGCGTTTTCCGCAAGATAACGATTACACACTTATATTGCTTCCCATCCTGTGAATTCATTCTTTCATCGCACAATTTTTGTTTTATAGAAAGGACGGGAGGCAAGCACGGAAGATTTTTGTCGAAAGGATGGGTGTACATGCAAGGCCGGTTCGTAAGCGGATTGCACTCCTGTTACTTTGGCAGTTAGGTCATCGAGTGCAACAAGATCACTTTTATTTACTTCTTTTATGCTTGATTTACCCAAGGCACGGACAGCTATTTTGATTTCTTCCATGCAAGAGTTCAAAAAGTTCGATAAATACAAACTTGCTCGGGCGGGATCAAACTTTTCTTTGTGGCTTCCGGAGTAGAACACCAATTGTGTCGGTGGTTCCCACGGAATTGTTTTTGTCACTTGCGTATGCGTCATAGCAAAAAGAACGGATGTGCCAAGATAAACTGCGTCCGCTCCGAGTGCAAGCGCTTTCAGAAAATGGCCCGGAGTAAAAAGGCCTCCTCCTATGATGAGACTGACCTTTTCCCGCTGCCCGCTTTGTTCAAGGAAACGAACGGCACGGGATAATGCATATACGGTTGGAAGTCCAAAGTCGTCTTCCAAGATGGGCAAGCTCCCTTTGGTTCCCGCTTGTCCACCGTCGATTGCAATCACATCAACCCCTGCATCCAATGCGACTTGGAGATCCTTTTCGATCATGCCGCTTGCGGCGATCTTGACTCCAATCGGTATACCGCCTGTGAGAGTGCGTAAATGATCAACCAAATTTTTGAGATCCGAAGGTTCCTGTATTTCTTCATGTCGGGAATGCAGGACAGCTGTTTCTTCCGGCTTGAGACCCATGATTTGACGTGCACGTCCTTGTAGATACTCCGGCGGGATCAGACTGGGGGCACCGACGGATGCCCCTTGTCCGAAATGGATTTCGATCATATCTGCCTGTTTTAGAATTTCTGGACTCTTCGTCCATTTTCCGGAATGATATTGAATAATTAAGTGTTTCGCGAGTTTTCGTTCTTCCGGAAGAAAGCCGCCTTCACCGGTGTTCGTCGCCGTTCCCGCCATGGTCGCCCCTAATGCTAAAGCGATCTTCGTTTGTTCACTCACTCCCACTCCACAGCCCATAGCCGATATGAGAAGAGGAATATCCAGTACGAGGGGGTTCTCGCTTGACGGACCGATGACGGTGGTCGTTTCGACGGGAATGTCTTCAGGACAGGGAAGAACCGCGAGCTGAGCGGGAGAAAAAACAAGTCCATCGAGATGAAGAAACTTGCGCGGACTCCCCATAGGCCGTTCAATCACTCCCCCTTTATGAGAGCGAAGGGCGTTTTCCAGTACCAATTGCGGAGACATGCGGGTCAAGGCGGAAGCAAGTTCCCATAAATTCTCTGCATACCGATCGGACATAAATCGTACGAGGGTTCGATGAACGAGAAGGGAAATCATGAATCGGCTCACTAAAACAAGTAAGATGGAAAAAATCATCAGTCCTGCAATCACACAGATGAAAGTAATGATTATCGTTTGCCAAAATGTTGCCAAGAAAAACACTCCTGCACAGAGATTCCATGTAACTATCATCATTTGATGATGATTTCCGAATTATTCATGGGAAATTTTTTAATAACGAATGTAAGACTGAGGTCATCAAGATCTGTGAGACGAAAGGAGAGGTATGGAATAGTAGCCCCCAAAACGAGTTGGAGGCTTCATGTTTGTGATGGATTATGACACACTCTTCTCTTTTTTGTCAGACAGTTTGATGGAATTCAAGAGCGGGGAAAGAAACGCTCCCAGAAGAACAAAGACCAAACCGTACAAAAAGACGCTGTGCAGGGAATCCACTAACGTAGATTTTAAGATGGGGACTACCCTTTGTAACATCGCGGCCGGAATTTTTTGCATAGCATCCGGATTTAACAGAAGGGAATAGACCCCTTGCGGGTTGGTTTGAATCAAGGATTCGAACTGTTCGACCATCCCATGAGCTTGGGGAGGGAGCTTTTGCAGCAAAGGAACCATTTGTTGAGTCAACAGATCGGTCGACCGCTGGTTCATGATCGCTCCTAAGATAGTCATGCCGAACGTTCCGCCGATCTGCCGGAAAAATTGACTGGAAGATGTGACCACCCCGAGTTCCGATTTGGGAAACGACTCTTGCAACGCGATTGTCACTGTTGGCATTACGAGACCGATCCCGACGCCGAGGACGCACATATAGCTCATCGCGGTTAATTTTCCGGTGTGTATGCTCATGGTAGAGAGTAACCAAAAACCGATAGCCATACATGCCATTCCGATGATGATTTGAGTGCGAACGCCAATTTTTCTCACAAACCGTCCGCCGACGATACTTGTAAGAATCATCGTGATCATCATGGGGGTCATAACGGTGCCTGAGGCAGCCGCGCTGATTCCGATAATCCCTTGCATGAACAGAGGCACGAACATGATGGCGCCAAACATTCCAAGACTCATCAGAAATCCGATTCCGTTTAAAAGGGCGAATGTTTTATTCTTGAACAGAAAAAGCGGAAATATCGGTTCGCTGGCTTTCGTTTCGATTACGGCAAAAGCGATCAGAAACACGACAGAAAGAGCGAAGAGCGAGAGAATCTGCCACGATGACCATGGATAGTCTTTTCCGCCGAATGTCAAAGCGAGCAAGAGGCTCACAACACCTATAATCATCGTGATCATCCCTGGGATATCAATCTTCACAGGTCCTTTCGCCCGATGGCTTTTCAAACCGAGGCTGATCAAAATGGTGGCCAGAATACCCACTGGAAGATTGATATAGAAAACCCAACGCCAATTGAGACTATCGACGATCCATCCACCGATCTGAGGACCGACAATCGAAGAAAGGCCGAAAAGAGCACCGAACACCCCTTGCCATTTGGCGCGCTGTGCGCCTGTAAACATGTCTCCTACGATAATCATGGCCATCGGCATCATGACTCCCCCGCCGATGCCCTGTAAAGCGCGATAACCGATTAATTGATAAATGGTCTGGGAGGTTCCGCAAAGGGCAGAACCGATGATAAATACGAGCAATCCGGTGACATAGACGGCCTTACGCCCCAACAGGTCAGCGAGCTTACCGGCGATCGGAACGATGGTGGTGGAAGTCAACATATAGGCGGTTGTCAACCAGGTCATGACTTCAAGTCCACCGAGTTCGCCAACGATGCGGGGCATCGCCGTACCCACGATCGTGTTATCCAAAGCCGCGAAGAGCATCGCCACAATCAATCCGGCGATCAAGAGACCGCGTCGCGCATCACCTTCTTCATGCTCTCTTTCCAGGGGTAATGATACGTGATGATTGTCCAAAGGTTTTTCTCCTTTCTTCAAACAAGAAATCTTATTCATTTTCCTCTTCCAACTTGATGATCGGTGCCATTTTTTCATAGACGTTGACGAGGAACCGGAGTTCCTCGGGTTTCAAACGGGCGAGGAATTGTCCGAGAATTTGTTTACGCAGTTGTTCCGCTTGTGACAGGACAAGCTGTCCTTTGTCCGACAATTCAACGAAAACGATCCTGCGGTCATGATCATCCCGTTCGCGTGAAACCAAGCCGCTTTTATAGAGCCGGTCGATCATCGTTGTGATGGCGCTCGGTTTGACTCCCATTCCTTCCGCGAGCATGGAGACCATACTTCTCCCTTTTTTCGATAAGAGGTGAAGAATAAAGAACTGAGGGCCCGTTAACCCTAACTCCGCTTCAAGCTGTTTGGACAGCTCGAATCCAATTTTACGCGCAGTCTCGGTATAAGCGGCGTGAAAACGATCAAGATACTCATCAAAATGTTCGATCAAAGATGATTCACCTCCCGATTATTTCTTTGCACATATTTCGATTAATAATATTTTGCTTGATAAAATATAAGTGATGTGAAATAAAAATTCAAGTGATATTTCCTGGGCGGTCAGTGAACAACCCAACTTTATAAAAAAAGACGATTCTTTTGCATGTACGCACGGGAAATCGCTCATCCTACGTTCTGGAGGTGAGAGAAACATGAAACGAAACAAGCGATTGCGTCGCCTGGGGCTACTTTCTGCTACGGCGATGCTCTGCGGATTGCTTTTCACAACCACATCATCGGCTGCCATTGACCGGTATACGGTACAAAAAGGAGATACTTTGTGGTTGATTTCATTAAAGTATCACCTAAAATGGCAGGATATTTGGCAGGCAAACAAATCGCAGATTCCGAACCCTCATTTGATCTATCCAGGTCAGGTACTCGCGATACCATCCGCAAACATCCAGGTTTCATCGTATGAGCAACAAGTCGTTGATCTGTGCAATGCGGAAAGGACGAAAAACGGCTTGCCGCCCCTGTCGCTCAATGCAGACTTAGCTCATATGGCTCATGTCAAAGCACAAGATATGCGTGATAAGAATTACTTCGATCACAACTCTCCCACGTACGGTTCACCGTTTCAGATGATGAAGACATTCGGCATCTCATTCTCCTATGCCGGGGAAAACATCGCTGCAGGGCAACCGGATCCACAATCGGTCGTAAACAGTTGGATGAACAGCCCTGGCCACAGAGCCAATATATTAAACCGCAATTATACGCGTATCGGCGTGGGATTTGTCAGTGGGGGAACCTATAGAACCTACTGGGTGGAAGAATTTATTCGTCCGTAACACCGTTGTCACGTACGTGCGTAACGCGTGTAAGGTCGTCTCGCCTCTATAGATGATGACGAGACGACCTTCGCGGGGCACGAATACGCCTGTAAGAATAGATTCCAAGCGCGAAGAGACACACCCAGATCACGATACATTGCAAATTATACGTTTATTCCTTGCAATCGTGTGAACGATTCGTATATACTATAGATGAGAGAATCAGTCAGGATTAAAAAGATAACCTGGCTTTCTTTTATGGATGTAATCCTGACTTATATGGTCAGGATTTAAGAAGAGCGTTGAACAGAAGTCCACAGAAAGGGTGGGGATCGTGAAGCTTTCAGCCCGTGGACATTATGGATTAATTGCAATGACGTACCTTGCTCAACTCGGAAATGAAGAACCGGTATCCATTAAAACGATAGCTGTAGCAGAACAGATTCCGGAATCTTTTTTGGAACAGATTTTTCATACACTGCGAAAGTCAGGGCTTGTGACCAGTGTTCGGGGAGCTCGCGGAGGTTTTCGTCTGGCCCGTCCTTCCAATCAATTGACGGCGGGCGAAGTTGTACGCGCGTTGGAAGGTCCGATCACCCCCGTGGAATGTCTGGATCTTAATGCTGCAGGAGATTGTTGTTGCAAAATCGGTTCTTGTTCGACGAAAATTGTCTGGGAGAGATTGCGCGATATTATGGTCGCTTTCCTGGATAGTATCACTTTGGAAGATATCGTTGAACGAAGCGATAAGCTGTATGGCCGCTTGGAGATTCCGGCCGCTGTACAAGCAGACGGTCACGCGGTTCTTTCCGAGCAATAAAATGAAGTCAGCCGCTCATGAAACAAGCGGGCAAACATTTTCAAATGGACAAAAGTAGCAAGAACATATGCAATAAACACTATTATAGTCGTAAAAGGGAGTGTAGTGAAGCTTATGGCAGATTTGGTCATTCGTGACCTGCACGTGAGCGTTGCAGGAAAAGAAGTGATAAAAGGGCTTTCGCTTACCGTTAAAGGCGGTGAAGTACACGCGATCATGGGGCCAAACGGTACTGGCAAAACCACCTTGTCCATGGCCGTTGCTGGTCATCCTCGTTATGAAATCACCAGCGGAGAAGTATGGCTCGGCGATCAGAATTTGCTCGAAATGTCTGTGGACGAGCGCGCACGTGCAGGTCTATTCCTGGCATTCCAGTATCCGGCGGAAATCCCCGGCGTTCCTGTGAAAAATTATCTCCGTCAAATCTACAACGCCGTCAAGGGAACCGATTTGGAAGTTTTTGAGTTTTACAACATCATGATGGAAAAAATGCAGATGATGAAAATGGATCCATCGTTTGCGAACCGGCATCTGAACGAAGGATTCTCCGGCGGCGAGAAGAAACGCCACGAGATCTTGCAAATGGCCTTGCTCGAGCCGAAGATCGCGATCCTTGACGAGACGGATTCCGGTCTCGATATCGACGCATTGAAAATCGTATCCGAAGGCGTCAACAGTTTGCGCGGGCCGGAACTCGGCGTGCTTGTGATCACGCACTACCATCGTTTGCTCGAATACATCAAACCGGATATCGTGCATGTGATGATGGATGGCCGTATCGTCCGCTCGGGTGGTCCGGAATTGGCACTGGAGCTTGAAGCGAAAGGATATGACTGGATTAGGAGCGAAGTTTCGGCCGGGAAGGAGGTTTAATTATGTCGCAAGTGATCAGTTCCACGATCGATTCGACTGCCATCCAATCCCTGGCCGACCGCTACAATGAACCCAAGTGGGCGAGGGATTTGCGCGAACAGGCGTTTGCGGCATTTCAAACTATGGCGCTTCCTGCAAAAGATGAAGGATGGCGAAATCTGCGCCTGCGCGATGTGCCGCTGGATTCCATCATACCTTATACGGTAGCCAAACCCTTGGCGACTGAACCGTTCAAGAAACTGGAAATCTCTTCTGCGGCTACTCTCGTTCATTACAACAGCGAGGTTCAGCAGGTACGTATCGACCCTGAACTGGAAGCCAAAGGGGTCATTTTCATGAGCCTGCAGGAAGCGATCAGCAAGCATGCAGATAAAGTCGAGAAGTACCTCGGCAAACTGTACGATGTGAAGGAGAGCAAGTTTGCCGCGTTGCATTACGCGCTGCGTACCGGCGGGATGTTCCTCTATATTCCGAAGAACGTGGTGATCGATCAGCCGATCCAAGTCTTTACCTATGCGGATGAGGCGAATGCAGGGGTATTCAATCATACGTTGGTCGTCGCGGAACCGTTCTCTCAAGTCAGTATTATTGACTATTCAGTGTCCGATTTACGCGGTGGACAATGTGTCCATAGTGGTGCAGTCGAAATCTTTGCGGAAGAGGGAGCGAAGGTTTCCTATATCGCGCTGCAAAACTTTGATAACGGTGTGTTTAGCTTCAACCCCCGCCGCGCGCACATTGGAAAAAACGCGGAAGTCAAATGGTCGGTCAGCGAATTGGGGGCGCAACTGGCTCGTTCGGAAAGTGTCTCGTATCTTGAAGGAGATGGAGCTGCATCTGACGCGGTTGTCGTCTTCTTCGGTTCGGAAAAACAATCCCTCGATGTATCTGCAGGCATGATTCACACGGGCAATCACGGGGTTTCCGATATCGTTGCGAAAGGTGTCATGAAAGACCAGGCACGCACGATCTGGAGAGGTCTCGGCCATATCAAACAGGGGGCGAAAAGCTGTAAGACCTACCAGGCGGAAAGGAGTCTCATTCTTTCGGAAGGCGCAAAAGGGGACGCTATTCCGGGACTTCTCATTGAGGAGACGGACGTTCTGGGCGCCGGTCATGCGGCAGCCGTCGGGAGAATCGACGAAGAACAACTTTTCTATTTGATGAGCCGCGGGATCACACTCGCGCAAGCGCATCGTATGATCGTGGAAGGATTCTTCGGGGCTGTGCTCGACCGTATCCCAGTTGAAGTGATCCGCGATGAGGTATATGCCCTTATTCGGAAGAAACTTGGTGATCAAAATGTTTGATGTAAAAAAGGTGAAACAGGACTTCCCGATCCTTAACCAAGAGGTGAACGGAAAACCGATCGCTTACCTGGATTCTGCCGCCAGTTCGCATATTCCGAAGCCGGTGATGGACGCGATGACCCGCTATTACGAATATGCTCACTCGAACGTCCATCGCGGGGTGCACACGCTGGGAGAGCGAGCCACTTCCGCCTATGAAGGAGCACGGGAAAAAGTGGCCCGTTTCCTCAACGCTCCGGCACCTGAAAATATTGTGTTTACACGCGGTGCCACGGAAGCGATCAATTTGGTCGCATATGCGCTCGGACTTCACCAATTTGAAGAAGGAGACGGGATCGTCGTCACTCTCTTGGAACACCATGCCAACCTCGTCCCCTGGCAACAAATTGCCAAGTTAAAAAAAGCCAAATTGTATATGGTCGAACTGCTTGAGGATGGTACACTCAACATGGAGCAATATCGCTCCCACCTCAAGACAGGAAAAATTAAAATGGTTGCTGTCTCACATGCGTCGAACGTGCTTGGAACGATCACACCGATCAAAGAGATCGTGCGCGAGGCGCACGAAGCCGGTGCTCTCGTGTGTGTGGATGCGGCTCAAAGCGTCCCGCACATGCCGATCGACGTACAAGATCTTGATGTCGATTTCCTCGCTGCTTCCGGACACAAGATGCTCGGCCCGACAGGCATCGGCTTTCTCTACGGGAAGGGGCATCTGCTCGAACAGATGGAACCGTTCCAACTGGGCGGAAGCATGATCGGACTTGTCGATTACTATGAATCCACTTGGGCGGAAGTGCCCGCCCGCTTTGAGGCTGGAACGCCGAACATCGTGGGTGCTGTGGGATTGGCGGCAGCCATCGATTATTTGACAGATTTGGGCTTGGAGAATATCGAGCGGCACGAACAGGAACTGCTCACTTATGCGTGGGAACGTTTGTCGGGCATCGAAGGGATCGAAATGTATGGCCCACGCAGTCCAAGGACAGGGTTGATCTCATTTAATCTCTATCATATTCACCCGCATGATGTATCGACCATCTTGGATGCGGAGGGAGTTGCCGTTCGTGCGGGACACCATTGCGCACAGCCGTTGCATAGATGGTTGCACGTGCCTGCTACCAACCGGGCGAGCTTTTACGTTTATAATGAAAAGGAAGATATCGATCGACTGGTGGCCGCACTTCAGAGAGTGAAGGAGGTGTTCGGCTAATGTTGGAGAGTCTCTACCAGGATATCATCCTGGATCATTATAAACGACCGCGCAATGTAGGGAAGATCGAAGATTACGATGTCGGTATGGAACTTGCGAATCCGACATGCGGGGATGTCATCGGCATTCATCTGAAATTGGATGAGGAAGGACGCGTGGCAGATGCCAAGTTTCATGGCCACGGTTGTTCCATCAGCCAGTCAAGTGCTTCGATGCTCACCGTGAAATTGAAAGGTAAGACGCTCGAGGACGCTCGCCACCTGATCCAGCGTTTTTATGACATGATGAAAGGCGTCGAAGGAAATTACGAAGACCTCGGTGAACTGCAGGCTTTGAAAGGTGTCGCCAAATATCCTGTAAGGATTAAGTGTGCGACGCTCGCATGGAAAGCACTTGAACAAGGCATGGACAAAAAGGAGGGGTGTTAACATGGCCAAACTGGAAAAAGAAGTAGCGCAAAACAGCAACCCGGCACTTGACATTGTGTCCGATTACAAATACGGTTTCTCCGATCCGGAGAACTATGTATATAAAGCGGAAAAAGGTTTGACCCGGGAGATCGTCAAGAAAATATCGGAAATGAAAAACGAGCCGGGCTGGATGACCGATTTCCGGCTGAAAAGCTACGATCAATTTGTGAAAATGCCGATGCCCTGGTGGACGAAAGATCTTGACGATCTGGATTTCGATGATATCCATTACTACGTGCGTCCAACCGACAAATCGGTGACAGACTGGTCGGAAGTGCCGGATACGGTGAAGCAAACGTTCGACAAATTGGGGATCCCCGAAGCGGAACGCAATTTCCTGGCGGGCGTCACGGCACAGTACGAATCGGAAGTCGTCTACCACAATATGCGCAAAGACCTCGAGGAAATGGGCGTCATCTTCACCGATATGGACACGGCCGTCCGCGAACATCCGGATCTCGTGAAAAAATATTTCGCGACGGTGATTCCGCCGTCGGACAACAAGTTTGCCGCACTCAACTCATGCGTCTGGTCGGGCGGTTCGTTCATCTGGGTGCCCAAAGGGGTACATGTCGAGATTCCTCTGCAGGCTTATTTCCGTATCAATACCAAGAATGCGGGTCAGTTTGAACGCACGTTGATCATCGCGGAAGAAGGGTCGTTTGTTCACTATGTGGAAGGATGTTCGGCACCGAAATATTCAAGTGATTCCCTGCACTCCGCAGTGGTTGAGATCGTGTGCTTGAAAGATTCTCGTGTTCGTTATACGACGATCCAAAACTGGTCGCCGAACGTGTATAACCTGGTGACCAAGCGCGCGGTTGCTCACGAGAACGCGGTGATGGAATGGATCGACGGAAACATCGGTTCGAAGCTGACGATGAAGTATCCGGCCGTGATCCTGAAAGGCGAAGGTGCGCGTGCTGAAATCACCTCCATCGCTTTCGCGGGCTCCGGGCAACATCAGGATGCCGGTACAAAAGTGTTCCATCTGGCGCCGAACACATCAAGTACCATCGTTTCCAAGTCGATCTCGAAAGGCGGCGGAAAAACGACCTACCGCGGTTGGGTGAAAGTAGCGGAAAACGCGAAAGGTTCCAAAGTCAACGTCAAATGTGACGCCTTGATGTTCGATGACGGATCGGTTTCCGACACGATTCCTTTCATGGAGATCGGCAATGACCGTGTAGCGATCGAACACGAAGCGACCGTATCCAAAGTTTCGGAAGACCAGCTCTTCTATTTGCAAAGCCGCGGTCTTTCCGAGCAACAAGCGACCAACCTGATCGTTTCCGGGTTCATCGAACCGTTTGCGAAAGTGTTGCCGATGGAATATGCGGTCGAGCTCAACCGTTTGATCGAGTTGGAAATGGAGGGTTCGGTAGGATAACCCTTACGCATCAAGGGTTTTCGGTTCCGAAATTTCAGCTTGCCCGTTTTTTGCCCGGTTTTCTAAATAGCTCTCGTAAAGGGTAAGCGCATCATCTTCAATTTTCTTTGTAACATGCAAATACGTGTCCGCAGTGATTTTGACGCTCGCGTGTCCAAGTCGCTCGGACACGTATTTTATATTTGCACCGGCTTCAAGTAAATGGACGGCATGTGTATGTCGTAGCGCATGAGGCGACAAAACAGGAACACCAGCCCGTTTGACATTCCTCGGTACGCTCATACGGAGCTGCTTTCAGCTGTTCTGTAACCTGGGACTGAAGGACCTGATTCAATACTTGCTCGATCAATCGAGCTACCGCTTCATCCCTCTGAAATAAACCGGCAAAATTTCATCGTTTAGGTTAATCTGATATTGAGCCATTTTCCATTCCTCCCTCAATAATTTAAATATTCCTCTCGTTTTCTCTTGATTTCTAACGATTTCAAATTCTAAGGTAGTTTGTGTTTATCTATGTTTTTGAAGAAATGAAGGAAAATGGTCATCGAGAATGTAGCGAAACAGAAGGGTGAGCCCCTTTTGTTAAAAAATGTATGATCGCACATTGGATCTCCACATGTACCCTTGTGGTTTACCCTCCCATGTCTCACTGGGTCCATTCTCACGGCCCTTACATTCCTTCGTTCTACCTATCAAGGGGTGGAGGCCAGGTATGCTCCTTTACTGGGTCATTGCCCTGATGGAATGAATCAATCCCGGCTTCTCCGTGCTTCCTTGTTTTTCATTTGAAATCGTTCGCTTTAAGAGTTAGACGCAAAATAAATACTTAGAATGAATTTAAGCTGCATTCTGTAACGATTTTTGCTGTATAGAACCTAATACTTTCTGTGCATCGTAAGACAACCTTTTACGTCCTAAACAAAAGAGAATTCGGGCGATTTTTCCGCATATGGCGATGATGGACTGTTTCTTTTTTAACGGATTTTGTGGGCGAGTGGTTAAATATTGATGCAGGGTTTTCAATTGCTCGTTTTTGGCGACGAGTACCATAGCGCACTTAAAAAGCAAGGATCGCAGGCGAGGCCGGCCTCTTTTGGTGATCCTCGTTTTCCCTTTGTGTTTGCCCGAACTGTTTTCTTTGAGATTCAGCCCTGCTAACCGAATGATTTGTCGCCCATCCTCATAGGAAGAAAGATCCCCTACTTCCGCTAAAAAGCCTGCTACAGTCACCCATCCCACCCCAGGTACTGTCATCATTTCCTTGGCACCGGGGATCTGTTCAAGAAGTTGCTGAATTCTCTGCATCAGATCTTCCATTTGCCGACCGAGCATTTCATATTGTTCCAGGAGAAACTTTAACTCCAATCGAACAGACTCGATTCCTTCCGTAAGACCAATCGATTGCTTGGCATGCCAAATGAGACTCTCTGCTCTTTTCCGGCCTACGGCCCGCTTCACTTCCGTCTTCCACACGGAAACAATCTCATCGGCGCTCATATCCGCCACATCTTGTGGAAGGGGGAATTTTTTCAGGGTTAATAGAGACGCTTTCCCTTCCCAGTCTTTAAAGACCTGGATATACTCTGGGAAGAAGCGATCCAACCAATTATGAATTCTTCCCTTGACGCGATTTAGATCCCCATTTAGTTGATCCCTTTGTACCATGACCACGCGGAGTTCTGCGTAGATATCCGTGATTTGTCGTGGAGATCCTTGAGCGTATTCAGCCAATGCAGGAGACTCATAAGTCCATGCCGTGTGTTTTCAAAAGTGCAAGGCTTACCAAGCTCAACCCCACGAAAATCCATGGCGCGGGCAATATGCGTTTTCTTAGCGATATCTGCCCCAACGACTAACGTCGATTCTGTGATTTGCAGAATTCGTTGATTCGTTTTATACTTCATAATGAGTACCTCCTCTGTTATTTAGGGGTCAGCACTGCGGGCTTGACACCCAGTATGTTAACAGGAGGTACTTTTCTTTTTCAAAGTGAATCTTTTTTCGTTACAGGAATGCTCCTTAGTAGATTGGGTGCCAACCTTATTCTACCAAAGAGGAAGCGAAATGGCTCAATTTTTGCTAGATCACTGAACCATTTTTACACAGTATATCGGACTCAACTCAAAATCCCTCCTCAGACTTTTATTGTGGAACATAGTTATCAATTCCATTCACATAAAGACAGTGACTCAGGTTTAACCGACAATCTCGATCTTAAGCGGTGTAGGATGTACTCGCCAACCCGGGCCTGCTCAAAGAGAGGCAGTAGGTTGATAGGACCGATTGAGAGGATCGTAGAGCAGGCGATTGAGAAATGCGTCGTCGCAGCGAAGAGAGGGCAGGAATCATGATCGCACGTGTGGATGGAAAAAGGATTGATTCTGTTCTGTTCGCAAATCTGCGAGAAAGACGGGGGCGTATGTCCGCGTATACATGAGTGAGAAGTGGTATGGTGGCGGGCGTTGTGATGGCGTATTTGAATAAGAAGAAAACGGCTCCATCGGATCAGAATTATACGTTGAAATTAACTAACTCAGCCTTGGTCGCCATCGCGGTCGAGGCTATGTATTATCTTTTTTTACTAGACTACCAATCTCCTATTCACAAATTGTGTAGTTTAGGTGTAATATGTGTTCAAAGATGGATTGTCAATTTGGCATCTCAATTCCTTGTCTGTGTTCTGTTTATTTTCTAAGGAGGTGGTTCAAAATGGTAGTGGATGCGCATATTATGAATCAGAAGGCTAAAAATATGCACCGTATAAAAATAACAAGAGGGGCGAACCTCCTGATGAAAAATCCACCTATAGAATTCATAAGAAGTAAATTAGGACTCGATCAAATTCAGCCTATTCACGTCTCGCCTGGTGTACGCAAAGATATTGACCAAAAAGGCGGCGACGTGTTTAGAGATTGGTACGAAGAAGAGCTGCGAAATCTGTATGCCGATCATCAATCGGACCGATCGAATTAAACAGAAACTTGAACAAGATAGAAGGAACGCAGATCAAGGAGATTTCTTTTTCGCTCAGGTAGTTGATTCATCCAATCGACTAATTCCCCATCCTGTATTTGTGGTTGGGAAACATAATGACTCGAACGATTCCGATGATGTAATTGTATGTTTATGTACAACGCATCCCGCTCGAAGCGCTTATGACAAACCAGTACAATTAAAGTACCAGACGTATGTACGTACAAATAAGATTTTTGTCATTGGACGTAATCAATTGGAGTTTAAAATAAAACATAACTTAAGTAATACTCAAATTCAAGAATTAATTGATAGTGCAGTAAAAGCCATCAACCTAAAGTAAGCCCGCGATAATACTCGTAGGTTTATTTATTCCTAATTCTCCCCTATCTCATCTAATACCTCAGGAATCACTAGTGTTGCATAAATTATAACTGAATTTTCTGCATTTTAATCTAATGCTATTTTAACAAAATAAGGACAGAACACGTTAAAGGTAGCCCCTGTCCATTTGGTATAATATGTATATTCTAAGAAAGAAAGGGTTCCGTTACTGTCCTGTATTCTGGCATGTCGATTCATTGCTGAGATCTCTTACCTTCGCCTTTTTTTCGATGATCTATTGTACTTGAACCATTCTATGTAATCGCACCATAAGAAGGCCTTTAGACTTCGAAGCAACTCCAATAAGCTTTTGGTAGTTTGAATTTGCATCTTTATTAGAATTATTAATGAGATGATAAAATTAGTAAGTGACAGGAGTTATGCAGTTCACTCCATAAACTGGTAGAAATCTAAGAGACTTAGATAAACTACCTTTTTTGTTCCCTGAAAATAGAACAAATGATCTCTTGACTTTTTTGAATCACCACCACAATCGCGATGAAGGCACTTCTAAAAGCCTATCTTGAAGCGATGTAGGTGGTATTATGAAACTCTCGTTTGACCGTACTAGTCAACTCGGAAGTGGAGGCTTTCTTGCTCTGAAAAAACTCTGGGATGATCTCGACCTTTCCCTGGCGCTCTCTCGCGCCGGGATCATGAAGCGCTCCGGTGCTTCTACCTGGGCTTTGGTATTTGCTCTGATTGCCGGTTGGTTTGCTCAAAAAACTTCTGTTCTCCAAACGGCAAAATGGGTGTCCACAGATGATGTAGTCTCGAAAATTGTAGGCCGTGTTAGCCAATCTGCTTTCAGTCGCCTGCTGACTCGTCCGTTCCGATGGGATCTCTTTAATGAAGAACGGCTTCGAACTCTGCAGGATCGACCGAATTGCCGTTTAACGTCCCAAGATGTACTGGCTGTTGACGATAGCATGATTCTCCATGAACATTCTCGCAAAATCCCGTTTGTTTCAAAACTTCTGGATCACGCAACGAAACGCTATGTCTACGCTCAGAACGTAGTCGCCTTGTACGCCGCTCGCTTTCAAGGTCCCAGTTACATGATCAACGCCCGTTTCTGGAAGCCGGGAGAAAATCAGTTGAACAAATGGCAAATGGCTCTACAAATGCTGGGAGAATTGGTAGCTATTGCCCCTCATGTTGGCGGTTGTTTTGTGGCGATGGACAGTTGGTATTTGGTTCGTCCGTTTCTACTCGCAATGGAGGAACTGGGATTCCGCATTGTCAGCAAGGCCAAGTCGAACATGGTGTTTTATACCCTGAAGCCTGGGAAACGTGCCACAGATCGAGGAGCTTACGAGCGGCTCTCCGCAAAACAGGTTCTCCGTCAATTGTTAGGAGACTCCTACCATACGATCCGCAAAATCGCCTCCAAGAAGCTGTACATCAAGATCGAAGACGAGTCCACAGGGTTGGCGATCTATAAACAGGTTCAGGTGGTTGCCGTTTCAGGACATCGCAGCCAAAGAGAAGAAACTACCACCAGAAATCGAGCTTTTCTTCTTGTAACCGGTGATCTGTCGGCTTCGCCTGAAGAGGTGCTTTCCGCCTATGAGGCTCGCTGGGGGATTGAAACGTTCTTCCGAGAAGTCAAGCAGGATCTGGCTTTTGAGGCTTGTCATTCGACCAATGAACATCATGTGGAGGCCTATCTTACTCTTCAGATGTGCGCCCACACGTTACTCGTTTTATTAGCCGAGATCCACAATAAAACAATAGCTCCGGAAGAAAAGCTCACCCACGGCCAAGTGATCCGAGCATTTCTTGGAACTATCACCGAAATAAGAGAACTTGCCAATGGCGAAGTTCTTCTTCAGTATACTCCAAAAGCCCGTTATCTCGAAAGAACTTTGAGAATCTTATTGCCCACAACGATCTCATTAGGATGGTTCCAACTTATTCCACGAAGTGCATAAGTCCTGTATATAACAAAAGAGCCATTTTGTTATTTATTATTACATAATTATCTAGTTTTTATTATAAACTCTTTTAGTACAAAAATCGACATACTTCGTTAAATTTTTTATAAAGAAAATTTCTCTAAAGCTTTATCTACCATATCGTCATTGATTCCGATATATCTCAATGTTATAGATGGACTAGAATGACCGAAAATATATTGCAACATAGCAACATCCTTAGTTTGTTGGTAAAAATGATACCCAAATGTTTTGCGGAGAGTATGCGTACCGATTGCTCCTTCAACTCCACAAGCTTTTGCCGCATTGTGAATGATTTGCCACGCTTGAATCCTGCTAATTGGCTTATTTCCTTTTTGTGATGGAAATAAATACTCAGAATCAGCCATTCTGTACGTGTATTTCTCAATTTCACTTTTTAAAGCAGGTGTTATGATAGTTTTTCTAATGTTTCCAGTCTTTTTTTCTTTGATTATTAAATACTTGGTGTATTTAACATCCATGACTCGTAAGGGCAAAATATCGCTTATTCTAAGCCCAGAATTAATTCCAAAAACAAACAAGAAATAATCACGATAGGATCGTCGGAGTAAATAATTTTTTATTTCCATAATTTTTTCCATATCTCGAATTGGTTCAACTGCATTTGCTCCAAGTTTGTTAGACACTGACGCCACCTCAAAATGTTAGATAAAATCTGTAATAAAATTCAATATGTTATATTAACAATCCTACTATGATTATTCAATAACAATAAATAACCCTAATGATATCAAGGATTTAGACCAATATATTTATATTCTATGAAAATCTAACAAAATGGCTCTTTTGTTAATTTTTTTTTTGCATATTTTGCACAGAAAGGGAGGTCAGTCCGCGTGAGCAATCAGCTAAGAAAGGAAGTTTGGAGTAACGTAGAGTGTATAGTCGGGATCACAAGTATAGATGGGCATGGATGCAAGTTACAAAGGGCTGCGATTTAGATTGTATCCATGAGCCCGGTTTGGCATTAAAGAAAGGAAAGGGATGGAAGTGTTAGTAGAAAGCTTCAAAGCTGTCGTTTTTCGAGTCGGAGCAGAAGAATTTGGACTTCATATCGATCAAGTACTTTCCATTGAGCGCATACAACCCATCACTGCGGTTCCAAAGATGTCCGAACACGTGAAGGGCGTAATCAATTTGCGTGGGGTTATCACTCCGATCGTCGATTTCCGGAAAGCGCTGTTGCAGCGCGAAGTGCAAGAGAACGAATCCACGCGCGTCATCGTAGTGAGCATCGACGGAAACCCCATCGGGCTTGTGGTCGACGCGGCAACTGATGTGATTGACATACCTTCGGATTCCATTCATAAACCGACTCTTGTGGAAGACCACGAAGTACCCTTTTTACTGGGAGTAGCGAAACTGCACGATCGTATTTTGATCTTGATTGACATCAATAACTTGTTGCAAGATATCAATTCAATCAATGAACTGAAAAAATTAAAAAGCTAGCAAGAAAGGTGTGCAGAAAATAACTGGGGAAAAGAAGTTTCTCCATTTTACTCATTTCCCTTTCTCCATTTTTCGTTCCTGATAACAGTCCTGCGTGATAAAACCGGTCAACGAATTGATAGGTCGGGAACAATCAGTTTTGGAGGGAGATTTAACTTAGTGATCCTCAGTTATGTCGTTCGGTAAAGTCGGGATACTTTCCGCGTCCATCAACGGAATAACTGAAAGTCTCCTGAATCTTGTTATTAACAAATATCAAAGGCAACTTGAACAGCTTAATAGGAGAGATGACTACATTGTCCGAGGTATCAAATCGGTCTGAAAAATCCATTCAAGAATTAGCCCTTACCTTGGAACAAGCTTCCGCCGGTACCCAGGAACAAAACGAGGAAGCTTTCCAAGCCATCTTCAAGGCGTCGGATGAACAAGCAAGCTCCGCTGTGAATAAAGTGTCTCAAGACGGTGTCGACATGGTTCAAAATGTGGTGGATCGTTTGGTTCTCGTGAAAGATAGCACCAAATTTTTAAATGACGTGATTGAGAAACTAGATGAAAGTTCTAACCAGATCTCGGAAATGGTGCAAACAATCACACATATAGCGGATCAAATCAATCTGCTTGCTCGTAACGCGGCGATGATCTTATTTGACATCAATAACTTATTGCAAGATATCACTTCAATCGATGAATTAAAAAAATAAAAAGTTAACGAAAATATCGTGTAGAAAATAATGAAGAAAAAGATGTTTATCCCCTGATCTCATTGAGGCTTTTAATGGATTTTTTAAATAAATCATGGGTTACTTAATTTGATTTGGAGGAGATTACTATTTTAAAGTTAAATAATTTTGTATACAATAAAGATTTTTATCATGAATATCAACCAATTTATAATCTGTTCGAATTACGAGTACTAGGATTTGAGTCTTTTTTTCGTTCAGAAATTTATTCGAATCCAGAACATGTTTTTCAATTAGCGATGAAAACAAACAATCTCTATGAACTAGATACTCATTCAATTTTTAAATCCATTTCTCACTTTTACGATCACTATCAAACGGATAAAAATCTGTTATTTGTGAATGTTTTTCCATTTACATTATTAAACTCCGACTTTCCTTCTTTCCTTGATCACTTATCAAAACAATTAAAAGTCAGTTGCAGTCAAATCGTATTCGAGATTAATGAAGCAAAAAAAATTGAAGATATGACCTTACTCTATAAAGCTGTATCTCACCTACGAAGTTATGGTTTTTTAATTGCTATCGATGATATAGGAAAAGGGGATTCAGATTTACAAAAAATAATTGAACTTGAACCTGATTTTATAAAATTAGATCGGTATTTTTCTATAAACTTATCTCTATCAAATAAGAAGCAACGATTCATTAATCTTCTCATGGATTTTACTAAAGATTACTCACAGATTATATTAGAAGGAATAGAAAAGCCTGAAGATTTAACAGTTGCAAAAGAGTTAGGTATTCCTTTTGGACAAGGTTTTTTATTAGGAGAACCGTCTCGGCACCTTTTTTCAGGAAAAAATTTTCTTCAAAACACTAATAACATCTTATAGTTTATCCGGAAGTTACGAAAAATAGAAATGACAAGAATCACAGAATACAAGACGTATTTGTAAACGTATTGTTACAGGAGGATCTCTATGAGTAAGAAAATTGCTGGTCTGTCAATTCGTCAAAAATTTTTCTTTCTCTCTCTTTTAATATTGGTACCGATGCTAGTTCTAATCTGGTATCAGGTAAAGCTAAGTCATGGAAGTCTTCAAATAGTTATCCCATTTTTTGTCGTGATTATGGCGGGCATTGCATTTTATTCATACTTCGTTTTTTCTTTAACGAAACGCCTGAGTAACGTAGCGATTGCTCTGCAGGAAGTATCACATGGAAATCTCGCGATTAACAATATTAAGATAGGAAGTAAAGACGATGTTGGAATGCTTGAAGAAACATTGGCTCGTATGTTGAAAGAATGGCGTGACATCATAGAGCAAATGAAAAGTATTTCTCTACAAGTTGCTGCATCTTCAGAAGAACTGACAGCGAGTGCAGAATCAACAAGTGCGGCCACAGAACATATTGCGACAACTATGCAACAAGTGGCAAGTGGAACCGAAACACAGACCGATGCAATAGACGAGAATACAAAGGCTTTAGAAGACATGGCCACGAGTATGCAGAATATTGCCCAAAATATGAGCACTGTTTCAGAGGAATCCGTGGAAACAACAAAACAAGCCGAAGATGGAAACCGTTCCATGCAGAAAGTTGTGGATCAAATGGATTTGATTACTTCATCCGTTTCCGATTGCAGTACATCTATTCAACGTCTTTATGAACATTCAAAAGAAATCAGAAAGATTCTGGACGTGATCAAAGGTATCGCGGATCAAACAAACTTACTTGCGTTAAACGCGGCTATTGAAGCGGCCAGAGCGGGTGAACACGGGCATGGATTTACAGTCGTGGCAGGAGAAGTACGCAAACTTGCTGAACAATCTGGTTCCTCTGCCCAAGAAATTATGGATTTGATTTCACAAATCCAGAATGAGACGGCTAAATCTGTGGAATCTATGAGTAAAGTGCAAAATGAAGTGAATGCAGGCTATCAAGCTGTTCATGAAGCAGAGGAAAATTTCCGTGTGATTATCGAATCGATGAAACAAATCGCTGCACAAATTCAGGAGGTTTCCGCATCCTCAGAAGAAGTTTCCGCCGGAATAGAAGAGGTCACAGCATCTGCAGCGGAAGTTTCTCGTATTGCTAAAGAAACGGCTTCCGGTACACAAACGGTGGCTGCTGCTACCGAAGAAACCTTGGCTTCTATGGAAGAAATCGCTTCTTCCGCAACATCATTAAATAAGATGGCACAAGAACTTCAAGTTATTGTTGATCGATTCCAAGTCTAACATTTAGAAGGAATGTTACATGAGAAAAGTAAGCGTCAAATACTCCCCACCTACTAACCTCGTTTTGTATTTGAGATAATCTCCTCAAGATATTCGGAGAGGAGAATTTTCAATGTCTCATGTAGAATTGAGAAAAGAGTGGGAGGTACGGATCGCTGCTTTTCGGGCTAGCGGACAGAGTGCATCAGCATGGTGTAGAGCTCATCAGTTGAAGCTTCATCAGTTCCGGTATTGGCTCCGGAAGATTGAACACAAAGAAGCCGCTGTGAACCCATCATCCAAATGGATATCGGTAGAAGTGGACGGGCAGACTGGCGAGTCTAGAAACACCTTGCTCGTTAGAGTAGGGCAAGCAACCGTAGAAATCCAGCCTGGCTTTGATCCCGCGCTGCTGGCAGACGTCGTGCGAACACTCCAAACGTTATGCTAAGCGAAGCTAGCGTAGAGCGGGTGTATCTGGCCTGCGGAAGCACCGATCTACGGAAATCGATTGACGGGTTAGCCGTACTCGTCAAGGAAGAGTTTGAACTCGACCCTTTCTCGCCCTGTCTCTTCGTTTTCTGCAATCGAAAGCGAGATAAACTGAAGATTCTTCGCTGGGAACACAACGGTTTCTGGCTCTATTACCGCCGGTTAGAGAAAGGAAAATTTCAGTGGCCAGCGGAAGCGAGCTCCGTACCGTTGAAAATCAGTCGTCGGGAGTTGCGTTGGCTACTCGATGGTTTATCTCTCGAACAGCGACAAGCTCACCCTGCGGTGACCGCGCGCACAATCGTATGATTCCACACATCCACCTATTTTTTTTGAATGGAAAAGGAATTGGTTGTACATTGTCGAAATCAATAGTATTATGAAAAATCATACATTGAACCCGACCCCTACTACAATAGAAGATCTCCAAAAAGAATGCGATTGGCTGAAAAAGCAAAATGCGGAACTGACCGCCAAACTGAAGTGGTATGAGGAGCAGTTTCGCCTCAGCCAACAGCGCCGGTTTGGCTCTTCGAGCGAACGAACGAATGCCGATCAGCTTGAGCTTTTTAACGAAGCCGAGGTGGAGGCCGATCCCACTGTAGCGGAGCCTACCCTCGAAACCATTACGTATCGCCGTTCGAAAAAACGCGGCCACCGGGAAACCCAGCTTGAAAACCTGCCTGTGGAGACGATCGAGTATCGCCTGCCATCTGAGGAGCAGGTTTGTTCGTGTTGCGGTGGTTCTTTGCATGAAATGAGCACGGAGATACGGCAAGAGCTGAAGATTATTCCGGCCGAAGTCAAAGTGGTCAAGCATGTCCGTTACGTCTACTCCTGCCGCCGTTGCGAGCGTGAGGAGACAAGCACGCCGATTGTCACAGCCTCTATGCCTGCCCCTGTCTTTCCGGGGAGTTTGGCTTCTGCTTCCAGTATGGCCTATATCATGAGTCAAAAATATGTGGAGAGCATGCCTCTCTACCGATAAGAGCAACAGTTTGCACGCCTGGGGATTGAGTTGTCTCGTCAGACCCTGGCCAACTGGATCCTCTACGGAGCGAATACCTGGTTGAGTCTGCTCTATGATCGCATGCGCGAGCACTTACTCAAGCGGGACATCTTGCACGCAGACGAGACGACCTTACAAGTGCTCCGTGAACCGGGCCGGGCCGCACAGACAACTTCTTATCTATGGCTGTACCGTACCGGGAGAGAAGATCCGCCCATCATCCTCTATGACTACCAGACGACACGGGCGAGCAAACACCCGCGTCAGTTTCTTTCCGGTTTCAAAGGATACCTGCACGTCGATGGCTATGCGGGTTACCATGGGATACCGGATGTGGCCCTGGTCGGTTGTTGGGCTCACGCCCGGCGCAAATTCGATGAGGCACTCAAGGCGCTGCCTGAATCGAAGCGCTCGTCACCGGTAGCAGCCAAAGAGGGACTCAATTTCTGCAATCAACTCTTTGCGATTGAACGGGACTTAAAGGAGTGCACGCCTGAGGAACGTTACCAAATCCGTCAAGAACGCAGCCGCCCTGTGTTGGATGCTTTTTTGGCATGGCTACGTACCCAGAAACCGAAAGTGCTGCCCAAAAGTGCGTTCGGTCAGGCCATCTTGTATTGTCTGAACCAGTGGGAAAAATTAGAGGCGTTTTTACAAGATGGGCGATTGGAGATCGATAACAACCGAAGTGAACGCGCGATCAAACCGTTTGTGATCGGTCGCAAAAACTGGTTGTTCTCCAATACCCCGCGTGGTGCAAAGGCGAGTGCGATCATTTACAGTATCATAGAGACAGCGAAAGAAAATGGATTACATCCCTATTCCTATCTTACCTATCTCTTTAAGAAACTACCTAACCTAGATACTAAAAACAAAGATTTCTTAGATCAGCTCCTCCCTTGGTCAGAAAGCCTACCGCTTACCTGCCGGGCTATAAAAAAGAATACGTAAATCATACGAAAATCCCCATCTCTTCGAAAGGTGGGGATTATTTTACGCTTACCCATTCCTGGTAGGAATGGAGAGGTTTTTTTTTGCACATCCTACATTGGTAGCAAGTGCAAAAGTTAGTTGTTCATGGGAAGGAAGGGGCTGTTTCTCATGAAGCAAGTGCGACTTTGGAGATCAAGGGAACCCCAGCAACCAGTCAAGCAATTTCCGCAACAAGATGTCAACCTGTTTTCCGAAGTGGAACAAAACATACAGGTCCTTCGCTCGATGTATTCCGATTGCGAGGATATTGTTTTTCGATCCTTTTCGATTGGCGGAACGACAAAAGCGTATCTTGTTTATATTGAGGGACTCAGCAATAAGGAAGAGATCGATCAAAACGTACTTTCCCCGCTCATGCATGAGTCGGTGACAGGATTCAACGATCTGATGGATGGTGAACGAATTCCCGTTTCCGATATCAAAGAAATCAAGACTTTTGGCGAGTGCATCGAGCACATATCAACAGGGAATCCGGTTCTATTGCTGGATAAGGAAGACCGAGGGCTTTCTTTGGCATTGGCCAAGTTTGAAAAGCGTGGGATCGAAGAACCTATCGCCGAAGGGGTCGTACGTGGACCTCGTGAAGGATTTACGGAGACGATCGTTGTCAATATGTCCCTTCTGCGGAGAAGAATCAAAAGTCCCGCTCTCAAAATGAAATCAGTGACACTCGGAAGGTACACGCAGACAAAAGTCATTGTGGCTTACGTGGAAGGACTCGTCGACAAGACGCTGGTTGAGGAAGTCATGAACCGATTGAAACGGATCGATCATCAAGGCATCTTGGATAGTGGGGAGATTGAGGAATTTATCGAAGACGATTCGTTCTCTCCTTTTCCGACACTCTTGGATACGGAACGGGTCGATGTTGTCACGTACAACCTATTGGAAGGACGGGTAGCGATTTTGGTGGATGGCACTCCAACTGTGTTGATTGCACCGACCAGTTTCTTTTCTCTCTTGCAATCACCGGAAGATTATCATCAGCGATTTCTAATCGGGACAGCGATTCGTTTCTTGCGATACTTATTTGTCGGTCTTTCCCTTCTTCTTCCTTCCCTGTATGTTGCCATACTCTCCTATCACCAGGAGATGCTGCCGACGACACTTCTCCTTACGGTTGCCGCTTCCCGGGAGGAAGTTCCCTTTCCGGCACTCGTCGAGGCACTTCTTATGGAAATTACATTCGAAGCGCTGCGTGAAGCAGGGGTACGTCTCCCCAAACAGGTGGGGGCCGCTGTCAGTATTGTCGGTGCTTTGGTGATCGGACAAGCAGCGATTTCCGCGGGATTGGCTTCGGCGCCGATGGTCATGGTGGTGGCTCTCACAGGGATTTCCTCTTTTATGATCCCTCGTTTTACTGCAGGAATCGCCTTGCGGTTGTTGCGCTTCCCGATGATCTTTCTTGCAGGAACACTGGGATTGTTAGGTATCATGCTTGGTATCATCGGCATTGTGGTTCATTTATGTTCACTCCGGTCTTTCGGCGACCCCTATTTAAAACCGCTTGCACCCTTAAAAGGAAGCGGATTGTTAGATACGATCGTCCGGGCACCTGTGTGGGCGAGGGACGTACGCACACACTTGACAGGCGAGTATGACAAATACACGCAGTCTCCCGGGCTCAAACCGGGTCCTGACAAAGGAGGCGATTAGAAGAAACATACAGCAAGCAGCATGCGGGGGGTGAGGTGAGGAAATGATTGAGAAAGGCAGGATTTCCGCATTGCAGATGTGGGTCATGCTTTATCCTACGGTGATGGCCACCGACATCATCACTGTACCGTCCATCAGCATAAAATATGCGGGACGTGACTTGTGGTTATCGACGATCTTGGCTTCTCTTGTCGGCTTCTTGGTGGTGTATGTCATCGACCGATTGAACAAACTGTACCCGGAGCAAACGTTCTTTCAATACTGTGAGCACATTCTCGGCGTACTTCCGGGGAAAATGCTCGGATTGATCTACCTGTCTTACTTCCTTTATGCAGAAGGGATCATACTGAGAGAATATGCGGAATTTGTGATTGGATCATTCCTCAGTCAAACCCCATTTCTTGTCGTCGTAGGAAGTCTCGTCTTCGTTTGCGCCTGTGCCGTGCGGGGAGGGGTAGAAGTCGTCGGGAGAAGCGCGCAGTTATTCGTAGGTCTTTTTATCCTTCCCTTTTTCTTGATGGTACTGCTCCTTCTCCCTGACTTGCACGTCAGGAATATGTTCCCGATCTTGGCGCACGGAATCATGCCGACCATAAAGGGAGCATTTGTGAGTCAAAGTTGGATGGGTCAAATTTTTTTAGGCGCCTTTTTTCTGCCTTATGTCGTTGATCGTGCAAACGGAAAAAAATGGGGAATGATCACCGTTTTTTTTATCATGTTGAATCTGCTGATGGCCAATTTGACCGTCTTGTTCCTGTTTGGACAAGAAGTTACATCGATGCTCACCTATCCGGTCATGGATGCGGCCCGCTATGTAAGTCTGGCTGACTTTATCGAACATCTGGAGTCGATTGTCATGGCCGTTTGGGTAGCGGGTGTGTTCGTGAAGGTCTGTGTTTACTATTATGCACTGGTGCTCGGTACTGCCCAGTGGATAAAGCTGTCTGATTACCGACCACTCGTGCTCCCGTTCGGCTTCCTGATGATTTTGTTCACGTTCTGGATCGTCCCTTCTCATCAGAAATTGGGAGAATTAATTACAAAGGTAAAAATTTTTGAGGTGACGCTTCTATTTGTTGTGATTCCTGTTTTACTGCTTCCGGTCGCTGTCCTGCGTAAAAGGAAGCAGGAGAAGGGAGGGCAGGCAAATTGAACCGTTCTTTTAAGAGGAAAAGAATCGTCATCCAATTGCTTCTCCTCTGTTTCATGGTCCTTCTATTGTCCGGTTGCTGGGATCGCAAGGAAATCAATGATTTAGCTTTGGTCGTAGGGGTAAGCATTGACAAGAAAAAGGACGGGTTCATGCTTTCCCTTCAATACATCATCCCGAAAACGCTTACAGGACAAGCAGGGGGAATGGGAGGAGGTGGTGGTGGTAGTGGTGGGGAGGCGACAACAAAGGTGGAATCGGGAGAGGGTCTCACGATTGCGGATGCGATGGCAAGGCTCCAGGAAAAGATCCCGCGCAAAATTTTCTGGGGTCATATGAAAGCGTTGGTGATCGGGGAAGATATAGCGAAAGAAGGGATCACCGATAATATCGACTTCTTCTTACGCCACCCGGAACCGCGGATGAGAACATTTGTATATGTCTCCAAGGGAAAGGCATCCAAACTATTGGAGGTTCCAGGTTACCTTGAACGGTTCTCGTCCGAAACGATAAGAGAACTGAACAAACTTCGCTTTAACTTGGAGGTAACACTGAAAGATTTAACGCAGATGATCAAAAGTGACGCAAAGGCCGCCGCTTTGCCCTGGATTGAAGTCGTTGAATGGAGTTCCAGTCATCCAGAAAGAAGCAGAATACGTCTCAATGGTGCGGCGATTTTAAAAAACGGGAAAATGGTGGGATATGTGGACGATTATACCACAAGAGGACTCCTCTGGATAAGAAACGAGGTAGCGATGGCTACTATTACCGTTCAACCCAGTGGGGAAAAAGGGAAGGTTTCCTTGAATATGATTGGATTTCATACGAAATTGGTTCCGCAGATTGAAAAGGGAAAATGGCTCATGAGGATCGAAGCCGTAACCAGTGACGATGTGGTAGAAAATACGACATCTTTAAGCATGATGAATCCAAATCATACGCAACGGATAGCGAAAGCAGCGGGCGTTCAAATCGAAAAGCGGATGAAGTTGGCATTGAAAAAGATTCAGAAAGGGATGAATGCTGATATCTTTGGGTTTTCTGAAGCGTTTCAACGGAAATACCCGAAGGAGTGGGATCAGGCAAAGGATCACTGGGATGAAATCTTTCCCAAGATCGAAGTAAAGATCGATACCAAAGTATATGTGCGCAGACCAGGAGCGTCAACATCACCGGCGGGCATTCCGGAAGAGGAAGTGAAGAAAAAGTGAAACTTGGATATGTCGCGGCCATGACTATCTTGGTGGCTCTCATATTCATCTACGAATGGCCCAAAATTGACAAAGCGAAAAAAAAGGAAAAGATCACTTTCCTTTCGCTCAATTTGATCGGATGGATTCTTGCAGTCTTGCTCATCTTCTTTCCCGATCTGCCAGGCCCTACACAGGTGGTAGAAACGATTTTTCAACCCCTGAGCAACATCTTGGAAAAGTAGGACAGGGGTGATCAAGATGATTGAGAAAGGGAAGATTTCCGCATTTCAGATGGCGATCATTCTTTATGCGACCGTACTGGCGACCTCCATTCTCATCGTTCCTTCGCTGACGAGCAAGTTTGCGGGAAGAGACCTCTGGTTGTCGCCCGTATGGGCTTCCCCCATCGGTTTCTTCACGGTGTATGTCGTGACACGATTGCATAAACTGTACCCGGGAGAAACGATCATTCAGTATTGCCAGCATATTCTCGGTCCATTTCCGGGAAAGGTCATCGGTTTTTTGTATCTCATTGCCCTCGTTCATTTTTCCGGAATTATACTCAGAGAATATGCGGAATTTGTCGCCAGTTCCTTTCTCATAAAAACCCCGATGGCTGTCGTGATTGGATGCCTTACATTTGTATGTGCCTCTACTGTCCGCGGCGGTTTGGAAGTCATAGGCAGATCTGCACAGGTGTTCAGCGGTCTGTTCGTATTCCCGCTTCTCTTGATGATCCTGTTGCTTCTTCCGGAATGGAAGATCAGCAACCTGTTTCCGGTTCTGGAACACGGGATTATGCCCTCCATCAGGGGGGCGGCTACTCCGCAAGCTTGGTTCAGTCAATCGTTTTTGTTGACTTTTTTCCTTCCTTTCGTAACGGACCGCGTGAAAGTACGGAAATATGGATACGCGACCGTGTTTGCGATTTTGCTGACACTGGTCATCACGGATTTAACGGCTCTTTTCGTATTCGGGAGGATAACTCCCATGCTCGTTTATCCGGTGATGAATGTCGCCAGTTATGTGAGTATCGCCGATTTTCTCGAACACCTGGAATCGGTGGTGATGGCTGTATGGGTCGTGGGAATATTCGTCAAGGTGAATGCGTTCTATTATGCCTTAGTCTTGGGAACCGCCCAATGGTTGAATCTTTCCGATTACCGGCCTCTCGTTCTTCCATACGGTTTCATCATGACCCTGTTCTCATTCTGGTCTCTCCCCAGTTTGCAAGCCGTGGCTCATATACTTGAAAGAGTCATTCCTTTTTATGGCACTTTGTTTTTCACGTTGATTCCTTCATGCTTGCTGCTGATTGCTTTGGTGAAAAATAAGCGCAGGAAGAGAAAAATGGAAAATCAGACGACATCGGTTCGGGAAGAAACATAACATCTCTCCCCGAACCGTGCGATCATTGTGTCACAACAATGGGATGAACCGTATCCTCGATGGCGCGTAGAAACGTACGATGGTTACTTTTTGCGGAGGAAATCACCTGTTCTGTGAATGAGGCAAATGTTTTCCGCTGCTCGCGCAACGACTTGATGAATTCTTTGTTGTTTTCTTCGAAACACTTTTCCGCCGTCTCTGCCAACTCCGCAGCCACTTTCCATGGCCCCCACGCCATTTCCCCAAGCTTCTTTGTTACGTCCTGAAACTGGTTTGTCAATTCTTCCGCATGGGTATACGCTTTCGCATCATCATTCTTCAATACGGAGAAGAGACCTTTAAACAGATGACAATTGGTTTGTGACGCTTCTTTTAACTCTTCGACTTGGCGACGATAACTTTCCGTCAGTTTCAATGTTTCTTTCAAGGTGAGTAGATACGCGTCTTCGTAGTTCTCTAATGATTGATGGGTATGGGAGACAGCGGACAAATATCCGTTCCAGAATGTGTCAACCAATGCATCCACGCGATATTGAGGTGCCTTCGCTTCTTTCTTTTGCTCTTTTGGTATTACTTCCGCTACTCCGAGTTTTTGTTCTTTTTGACTCATGGTGGATCCTCCTTTTCAAAAAACAAATTGTACATCTATATGTATTTTACATCTATAGGTTAATTGTGTCAATTGAACAGTTCCATCCATAACAAGATAGGAAATCGTGTCATTCGGAAACTATTTTGAAAAATGTGTAGTTTGGCGGGCGTATGCTTTGCGTTCGCGCTCCGTGGAGGTCGTCTCGCTTAGAATATGTTTAGTTGTAGCGAGACGACCTCCAAAGTCGCTGTCTCACGCAAAGCATTACGCCCACCCAAGAAACTTTTCCTCCTCAAAGGCACCGCTTACGGCATGAGAGGCTATCAGGAAACAAACAGTGTTTTTGCAAAAAATTTTTCGACTCAACCAAACAACCGGTTGACAAAGTTGTAGAATTATCATACGATTGTAGACAAGTGAATGATTATTCATTCATTGGTGGTGGTTAACGATCGCAAACAAAAAAACCAAAGATAAATATGCAACCATTTTAAGTGCTGCTGTCAAGGTGATGGGAGAATCGGGGTATCATGGCGCGCCGATCTCGCGCATCGCTCGAGAAGCGGGAGTTGCTGACGGAACTGTTTACCTGTATTTCAAGAACAAAGAGGATATTCTCATCTCGATTTTGCGCGTGACGATCGGCGATATCGTCGAACAGATCCTGATTCAATATAAACGCTTGGAAGATAAACCGATCGATGCGCTTCACGCGATCGTATCCATATACTTCCGAACGTTGGGGAGCGATACGAATCTGGCGACCGTCACGCAAGTTCATTTACGACAGACGGATGCGGAAATGCGCAGGAAGATCGGCGAAATCATGAGACCTTTCCAACAGATTATCGCTAAGACGATCGACCGCGGAGTCGAAAAGGGCGTTTTTCGGGAGACGATCGACCGGCGAATCGCCCGTCGCATGATCTTCGGGACGCTTGACGAAACGGTTACCGCATGGATCCTCTCGGGAGCCAAGTATGATCTCATTTCCTTGATCGACCCGGTCTGTGACGTCCTTGTCAATGGTTTGAAAGCGTGACACACGTAAAGTTGATGTGAAAGGAGTACTTATAGGATGAACATTTTGGTTTGTCTCAAACAAACGTTTGATACAGAAGAGAAAATTGTCGTGGAAAACGGCAAGGTCAAAGAAGACGGCGTTCAATTTATCATCAATCCATACGATGAATATGCGGTAGAAGAAGCGATCGTCCTGAGGGACAAATTCGGAGGAACCGTCACACTGTTGACGATCGGTCCTGCGCGCGCAGAAGAAGCGATTCGGAAAGCGCTTGCCATGGGGGCGGATGAAGCGATTCACATCTCCGATGAGACGTTGTTCGGAGATGAGTACACTGCTTCTAAAGTGTTGGCCAAAGCGATTGAAGGAAAATCTTTTGATATCATCCTCGCGGGTAACCAGGCGGTGGATGACGGTTCAGGACAAGTGGCGGTACGACTCGCGGAATTGCTTGGCATTCCTCACATCGCTACGATCACAAAGCTTACGATTGACGGGTCGAAAGTAACGGCAGAGCGCGATGCAGAAGGGGATGTGGAAGTTGTGGAAGCAACCCTTCCCGTCTTGGTAACCGCTCAGCAGGGGTTAAACGAACCGCGCTACCCGTCTTTGATCGGTATTCGCAAAGCGAATAAGAAACCGGTCGCGGTGCTTGGTGCCGGTGAACTCGGACTATCCGCATCAGATGTGGCAGCCAAAACGGAAGTTCTCGAAACGACATTGCCTCCTGAGAAAACGGGCGGGCGAATGCTGGAAGGTGAACTGGCGGATCAAGTGAAAGAATTGGTTCACATGTTAAAAAATGAAGAAAAACTGTTCTGACAGCGGAACGTTTCAATGATTTCGTAAGGGGAGAAGGAAGAATGAGCAGACATATACTCGTACTGGCTGATCTTCGTAACGGAAAGGTTCGCAATGTGACGTTTGAAATGCTGACGGCTGCTGTAAACATCGCCGATGGAGGTGAAGTATCCGCGGCTCTGATCGGCCATGATGTGGCAAAACATGCGGATCTTCTCGCACATTATGGGGCAAACCGGGTTTTTGTCGTCGATCAGGAGCCACTGGCCAACTATGTGCCGGACGGTTATGCGAATGCGCTAGAAGCTGTAATCAAAGAGGCGAATCCGGACGTGGTCTTTCTCGCCCATTCGGCGATCGGGCGCGATGTGGCTCCAAAGCTGGCCGCTCGCTTTGATGCAGGACAGGTATCGGACATCATTAAAATCGAAACGAATGGCGATCAACTCGTCTTCACACGCCCCATCTATGCGGGCAAGGCTTTCACGAAAGTGGCGATCAAAGACGGACTGAAATTTGTAACGGTTCGTCCGAACAACTTGTCGAAAACCGAGCCGGATTCCTCAAGGACAGCAAACGTGGTGAGCCTGAATGTGCAGATTCCGGCAGACAGTTTGCGTACCTTGGTTAAAGAAGTGGTTCGAAAATCGACACAAGGCGTGGACTTGTCTGAAGCGAAGATCATCGTCTCCGGGGGACGCGGGGTCAAATCTGCAGAAGGTTTTCAAGTTCTGCAAGAGCTCGCCAACGTTCTCGGAGCCGCTGTGGGAGCGTCGCGCGGCGCATGTGACGCTGGGTATTGCGATTACGCGATGCAAATCGGGCAAACGGGTAAAGTGGTCACTCCTGATCTTTATATTGCTTGCGGGATTTCAGGGGCGATACAGCATTTGGCCGGAATGTCCAATTCGAAGGTGATCGTTGCGATTAATAAAGATCCGGAAGCTCCGATCTTCAAAGTGGCCGATTACGGTATCGTGGGTGATTTGTTCCAGGTGGTTCCGCTTCTGACGGAAGAATTGAAAAAAGTATTGGTTGAGTCATGAAAAAGTAGCAGAATCCATTCCTCCTTTCCATACGGGAAGGAGGATTTTTATTTTGTGAAACATTCTTGCAGTTTGTAAACTTTTACATTATCATACCGAATGAAGAGAGAAAAACAGAAAAGGGGTACATGTGGTGAAGCGACACATCAGTCTTAAATTCCTCATGATAACGGTGATGACGCTCGTGTTGATCGTGCCAATCGCGAGTCTTAGCATACTCAACTATCGAGATAACCTCACATCGAGCCGTCAATACGCGACACAGCAATTATCCATTCTTGCCAGCGACATCAAACATGCAACAGAATCGCGTTTGATCGAAGTCGATAACCTGATGAAACATGTAAGTCAGGATCCGGAGATCCGGTCGGGGGATCCAAAAAGGCAGCGTGCATTATTGGAAAAAGTAGTGAAGATGAATCCCCAATTCGAACTGCTCTATGTGATAGGCAAAAATGGAATACAGACGGCAAGAAGCTCGGGTACCTACTTGGAAAGTATAGATCGAGAGGATTTCAAATCCGCCATTCAAGGGAATTATTTCGTCACTGGCTCATATATCTCCAAAACGACCGGCTTGCCCACGGTAACGTTTGCATTACCGATCAAAAATGAAGCGGGCGGTATCATCGGAGTGATCGGCGGTGATTTAAGTTTGGCCGATTTGCAGGCGCTGGTCAAGAATGTCAAAGCGGGAGAGGAAGGCTACGCGTACTTGACCGATCAAAATGGGGTCACAATTGCCCATCCGAAGTTTTCGGAATACGTGCTGCAACAAAAAAATCTGAAGAATCAAATTTCGGTTGCAGAATCCTTGTCGGGCAAAAGCGGTGTAACTACATGGATCAACCCACAAGGGATCGAGATGTATGGGGAATATTTGCCTATAAACATCCCCGGGCATGATTTTCACTGGTCGGTTGTCGTACAAATTCCAGCTGCCGAGTTATATACGATCGGTCAAAACATCTTGCTGAGAAATGTGGAAATTGGCATCCTTTTGACCGTCATCGCCATTCTTTTCTCTTATTTCCTATCCAACTGGATTGTCAAACCTGTCAGACAGATCATCGAGACGACAAAGAAGGTCAGCGACGGAGATCTGACTCGAGTTTTAGCATACCGAACAAAGACAAGAGAATTTTCCCAGTTACGCGAATCGATCAACGATATGATAGCAAAACTGCGTGATCTCTTGATGATCGCTCAGGAGCATGCCGGCCAAGTTGCTACGGCATCGGCACAACTCTCTGAGGGAACGGCTATGCTTTCTATGAGTGCGAACGGGATCGCGGCAACCATGCAAGAAATGTCTGCCGCTCACGATCATCAGAGCCGGCAGGTTGAAACGGTCGCTGCCGAAACGGAAAAACTGCGTCAAGAGATTCAAGGAATTCTTGAAAAAATGAATCGAGTGCATGAACTTACAGCCGCCCTGAACAGTGAAGCGAAGAAGAGTATGGGGGGAGTTAACCAAGCGACCAAACAAATGGACACGATCCAAGAGATGACGCGGCGTTCCGCAGATCAAATCCAGGCGCTTGAGGAGAAGTCCCAGCGGATTGAAGAGATGGTCATGATCATTACGAATATTGCGCAACAAACACACCTACTCGCTTTAAATGCAGCGATCGAAGCTGCCCGTGCAGGAGAATACGGGCGGGGATTCTCGATTGTAGCGGACGAAGTGCGCAAACTGGCGGAACAATCCAGTCGTGCGGCTGAACAGATTACATCTGTCATCTCCGAGATCCATCAAGAAACCCGTTTGACTGTGGAGGAGATGAGGTTAGGCAAGATGGAGGCGGAGAAAGGTACAACATTTGTTCGTGAGACATTGATGTCTCTGGAACAAATCAGCCAGTCGATTCAACAGATCGTCCACCATACGCAAGATGTAGCCGACGCAACCGAGCGGATGAACCGCTCGGCGGAACAAGTGGCGGGCGTGGCTGCCAATCTGTCATCTCTTTCGGAGGAAACGGCTGCGGCTTCGGAAGAAGTGGCAGCATCTGTGGAAGAAGAATCCAACACGATCCATACACTGGCTCGCTCTTCGGAGGAGATGTCCCGTTTGGCGAATGATTTGGAACAAACCGTGAAGAAATTTAAACTCCATGAAGCAACAAATCATCAGTTATAATTTCAAATAATGTTCGGCATTCAAAAAGGGCGAGGTGTATCTCGCCCCTTACTTTTCTTGGATTTCGATCGTTTTTATGTAGACAGGTTCTTTGGGGACACTGTTTTCACCGATTGGACTCGGCCCCACAGGTACGCTAGCGATTTTCTCCACAACGTCCATACCGGAGACGACTTTTCCAAAGACGGTGTAGTTCGGTGTCTGATTGAGTGATTTCACATCATCCCCTGTACCGATGAAAAATTGGCTTCCGTTTGTATTCGGGCCCGCGTTCGCCATGGCGACGACTCCCGGTGCATACGGAATTTTTGGCGGAAGTTCATCCGCGAATTGGTAGCCGGGTCCTCCCGTCCCGTTTCCCATCGGATCGCCCGTCTGGATCATAAAATCTTTAATCACACGATGGAATTTGATACCGTCATAAAACTTGTCTCGCGCGAGAAAAACGAAATTGTTCACCGTTTTCGGCGCATCTTTGGCCAACAATTGAATCGTAAAATCTCCTTTGTTCGTCTTGACGATCGCCGTATAGGATTTATTCGGATCAATTTGCATAGCAGGCGGCTTGCTGTATTTGTTGTTTTTGGACGAAGTGTCAGGGAGAGCCGTTTGCTCCGATCCGGATGTACTGCCGCCAGTGGGTCCCGGTGCAGAACCGCATCCAGTCATAATGGAAACCAAGAACAATGTGATGAGCAGGGCATACGTAATCAAGCGCGTGCGTCTCATCATATTCACTTCCTTTCGGTATGTAGGTTCGCGGACAGAACATATTATACATGAAGCAGCGATTCCATTTGCAAATCGTTGTGTAAGACAGGTTCACGTTTCTGGTATCTCTTTTCAAGTATGATATAGTGAACGTAATAGGAGGGGAGATCATATGTATCGATCATTCGTGCAATGCGCGGAAGAAGCTGCTCGCAAAGCGGGAGCCTTGATCAAAGAGAAGATTGGACAGGCTTCGGAGATCCGGGAGAAGACATCCGCATCGGATCTTGTGACTGAGGTGGATAAGGCATCACAAGAGATCATTGAGAAACACGTGCTTTCCGTATTTCCGCAACATACGATCCTGGGAGAGGAAGACGTGGCTCCCGGAGCATACGCTTCCGTCGAAGCATTGGAAAAGGCGAGGAAAGCGGAATATTTGTGGATCATCGATCCGATCGATGGGACGACCAATTTTATCCACGCATTTCCTTTTTGCTGTGTTTCCATCGCTCTGGCCCATCGCGGGGAAGTGATCGCGGGGGTCGTATATGATCCGGTACGCGACGAACTCTTCCGCGCGGTACGGGGAGAAGGGGCGACTTGTAACGGAAAACCCTTACGAGTATCCGCGGAAGATCGATTAGAGAACGCGCTCCTTGCAGGAGGGTTCGCGGGAGAACCAGAGGGGGCGCGTAAAACGAACTTGCGAGGCCTCATGGCGCTGGTTCCGCATGTTCGCAGCATCCGTACGGCAGGTTCTGCCGCTTTGCATCTCGCTTATGTAGCGGCAGGACGTTTAAGCGGATTTTGGGAAATCGATTTAAACGCTTGGGATCTTGCCGCAGGATGTTTACTCGTACAAGAAGCGGGAGGCCAAGTGACTGATACCGCGGGGAACGCCTATACGCTGGCGGTCCGTCATGTTCTCGCAACGAACGGGCGCATCCACCAGGACGTTTTACATATTTTAAAAGAGTCTGAAGCGACGGGTTTTGAATCATCCTAAAGCCGCATGTATAGAACGAACTTGAAATGTAGTGTTTGGGAGGACGCCCTTGCTACTGGCGGACAACAAGAAAAGAGGCGATTGTCCCTTTTCCGTCAACCGCCTCTCCATTTTTGATGAATCTTCATTTTGGCTTGATGATTTTCGAAAATTCCTGGATGACGCCGTGCCATTGCAAAAGCTTTTGCGCATTTTCGGGCGTGATATACTTCATAAATTCACGCGGATGAGGAGTAAAACCCCCTTGCTGGCTAGGCACATTCCGGGATGGGCTTCTTCTAACAGGCGATGGAGGGAAATGGCCGTGCATGGGATGGGAAAAGGGATGCATACCCGGATGATGCCCCGGATAAGGCGGGGAATAAGGATGATGACCGTCTTGCTGCGTTTTCCCTGGAAGATTTTCTTGCATCCGGCGTTGAACTCCTTTTCCTATGATCCCCGATAGATCTTTGAATGGGCCATGTTGCAATACGTTCATAGCGAGAGAACCGATTTTCAAAAGAGTGCCAAACTGCACAGTGACACCTCCTTTTCCAAGACTTCGTTATCATAGAATATTCTCGCCTACAATTTTTTGGACACGGCTCAAGAGAATATTGAGATTTTCGCCGTTTACTCATGTATAATGAATACATCTTCACTTTCAGGGGGGCAGTCATGGAAGTAGTAAAAATCACTCCTCGCGGATATTGTTACGGAGTCGTTGATGCGATGGTTTTGGCGCAACAGACAGCGAAGGATTTAAACGTTCCTCGGCCGATCTATATTCTGGGCATGATCGTTCATAATCGCCATGTAGTGGAAGCTTTCGAACGAGAAGGCATCGTCACGTTAGATGGAGCCGATCGTCTTTCCTTGCTCGATCAGATCGATAAAGGCACGGTTATCTTCACGGCACATGGGGTTTCTCCGGAAGTGCGCAAGAAAGCCCTGGAGAAAGGATTGACCGTCGTCGATGCCACTTGTCCCGATGTAACCAAAACACATACGCTCATCGCGGAAAAAGTGGCTGAAGGGTATGAAGTCCTTTATATTGGCAAGAAAGGACACCCTGAGCCTGAAGGCGCCATGGGAGTGGCACCCGGCAAGGTTCATCTGGTGGAAAGAGAGGAAGATCTGGAAGGCATCCGGCTTTCCACAGACAAAATCATCATTACGAACCAAACGACGATGAGCCAGTGGGATACGAAACACTTGATGAATAAATGTCTTGAAAAATATCCGAAAGCGGAAATTTACAACGAAATCTGTTTGGCAACTCAAGTTCGCCAGGAAGCGGTAGCCGAAATGGCCAAGGAGACGGATTTGGTGATCGTTGTCGGTGATCCCCGTTCCAATAATTCCAATCGTCTGGCGCAAGTCGCCGAAGAGATCGCGGGAGTACCCGCATATCGGATTGCCGACTTGTCTGAATTGGATCCTCATTGGCTTGTCGGCAAGAAAAAAGTAGGGGTCACTTCCGGCGCTTCGACGCCAACCCCGATCACGAAGGAAGTGATCGATTGGCTGGAACGATTCGATGAAAACGATCCTGCTACCTGGGAGAAGACAAGAACGGTGAATTGGGACAAAATTTTGCCCCGCGTGAAGGAACGAACGTAAGTACTTGACGATCAAAACGGGGCTATCCTTATTGTAGTTCGAGTCGATGAATGCGTCTCAGGCACCGATCCGTGAAGACTGCTATCGGGGTGGGCATCATGTTGTGCGTGAAAGAGCAACTTCCACGTACATGTAAGTAAACATACGCCCACCCCGCAGAGTCGGTTCTATATCTACCAAACAGACGGACGAATGGAGGGATAGAAATGGGATTCGTTCATGACGGGAGAAGACGAATTCGCCCTTTGACCATCAGCGAATTTCGGAGCCTTATGAGAGTTTCTAAAGGAATCGAGGAAGCGGACGTTTATTTTTGCGGCGGAACGGTGTGTAACGTCTACTCGGGAGAATGGATCAATGCCAATGTTGCCGTTAAGGGACGGCATATCGCCTATGTAGGAATGTCCGATCAAATGGTTGGAGAAAACACGCGTGTGATCGATGTGCATGATCAGTACATCGTACCCGGGTACATGGAACCGCATGCCCATCCGTTTCAACTGTATAATCCCTATACGTTTGCCCAATTCGCGTTATTGCACGGAACCACGTTTCTTGTGAATGACAATTTGACGCTTTATTTGACAATGCCGATCGAGAGAATGGAGGAATTTTTTCACGAAGCGGGACAGTGGCCGGTCAAAATGACGTGGTGGGCCCGGTTTGATCCGCAAACGTCTTCCCCTGAATCAGAGTCGTTATTCGATCCCGTACGCATTCGTAGATTACTTGGCAACCCGTACGTGTTACAGGGCGGTGAGTTGACCGCTTGGCCGCAAATTCTAGCGGGTACGAATGATGAGCTGGAGCTCAATCTCTGGGAAGCGGGAAACATGGGCAAGAGAGTGGAAGGCCATATGCCGGGAGCATCGATAGAAACCTTGTCCGCTATGACGGCTGCCGGAGTTACCGCTTGCCATGAGGCGATGACCGGAGAGGAAGCGTTGCGGCGCCTGCGTTTAGGACTATGGACAAGTTTGCGTTACAGTTCCCTTCGGCCCGATCTTCCTGTCCTGATTCGCGACTTGTTATTGAGTCAAGCGGATTTTCATCGCATGATGATGACGACTGACGGGGCGACGCCCGCTTTTCTGGAACGCGGACTGACCGATGAAATGGTGAGGGTGGCGATTGAATCGGGTCTGGAGCCGATGCGCGCATACCAGATGGTGACTGTTCAACCGGCGATGTATTACGGAATCGACGGGGAAGTCGGAGGGATTGCACCAGGCAGGATTGCGGATTTATTGCTCTTATCCGCTCCAACGATTCCGACTCCCGAGCAAGTGTGGGCGGATGGAAAACTGGCCGCATCACAGGGAGAATTGCAAATCGACTGGAAAGAACCCGATTGGGCATACTACGGCCAATCCGGACTTCTACTCGATTGGCTGACCGTTTCTGAAGATTTTTATTTGCAAGAGGATGAAAAGGTCTACGTGATTGACTTGGAAAACCCTGCGATCACGCGAATTCGGGAGGGTATCACCGCAGACGATCTCACGGGTATTCTGATAACCCGTGACGGTAAACATGCGGTACGTTCGGCCGTTCGCGGATTTGCCCGCCGTCTTGACGGAATGGCAAGTTCCTTTACTGCGTCAGGAGACTTTATGGCTCTCGGCCGGAACCCTGCAGCGATGCAGCAGGCGTTAAATCGCGTTCTTCAGATCGGTGGAGGGATCGTGTTAATCGAAAATGGAGAAGTTCTCTTTGAACTCGCCTTGCCTCTTGCCGGAAAGATGTCGAAACGTCCGCTTACAGAGTTGACAGTTGAAAACAAGAAATTGGAACGACTGCTCTCTGAACGCGGATATCCTCACTATGATCTGATCTACACGTTGTTGTTCTTTACATCGACACATCTGCCAGAGGTGCGTTTCACGCCGCGAGGGATTCTGCATGTCAAATCGGGAGAGATCCTTGTCCCTGCAAAAGTCAGGCGAGTCTCGCTCTGATATCCGAAGGAAACCGTTTGGAATGACTTCCTCATTTTCTGTTACAATGATGAAAAAGTGGTAGTAGGTGAATAGCATGACGATTCCAACTCTTGAACCAGAACGGAAATATACGTATCAGGATTATTTAAAGTGGCCTGAAGAGGAACGATACGAATTAATTAACGGTGTCCCGTATGCGATGAGTCCTGCCCCTTCCAGAAAACATCAAGAGGTCACGGGAGAATTATTTGCTGAGTTTAGAAATTATCTAAGGAACAAGGATTGTCGTGCTTATCCTGCACCTTTTGACGTTCGTTTATTTGCTGAAAATAAAGAAGATGATCAAGTAATCAATGTGATTCAGCCCGATATAACAGTTGTTTGCGATAAGGACAAACTGGATGAAAGGGGATGTAAGGGCACTCCAGATCTCATCGTTGAAGTACTTTCCCCTGCCACCGGAAAACAGGACCGTTGGTTAAAATACAAACTGTATGAACGAGCGGGAGTAAAGGAATATTGGATTGTGGATCCCATGAATGAACTCGTGGATGTGTTTGTTTTAAATGAAAGTGGAAAGTATGAATTGATCGGCTCTTACGGAAAAGACGATACTGTAAAAGTTGGCATTTTTGATGATTTAACCATTGAATTGAATATTATTTTTAGGCAATAAAAGCTATTCTTTCGGGAAACGCTTTTTATCGAAAACCCACCGTGTGAGGTTTGGCAGGCCCGCTCGGTGGGTTTTCGCGGAGATTCTTTCTACGGTTCAATATCCGTCGGTTCTTTCGAAAGCATCGCGATCGGGAACGCTTGCGGTTCTGGCGAAGAAGACAAGTTTCCGTGTGCCATGACCCCGTCGACCTTCGTCACGGTAAATCTTGTGTCCTCAGGAAGCCCTTCCACGTAATAGACGCCTCCCACTTCGATGCTTTCCGGATCCATCAGATAGGAAGCGGCCAAATAATATTTCGTTCGCAAGACCATGACTTCAGAAAGCAACCCTTTCTCAAATAAAGCAATCGCTTCTTCTTTCAGTTCTCGCATGACGTCTTGCAGTTCTTCCTTACTCATTTGACTATATAATCGATCCATCTCGATCACCTCTTTTGTTTTACCCGATTTATTGTAACATAGGGAATGCTATCACCGAAGCCGAATAACACATATATTTACCTCCCTATGAAACTAATGTTAATATCATTGTGAGATCATTCAAATGTATTTGAATCAAAAGGGTGAAGTATGGGGAGGGTGTATCATGCAGGAAGTACAGGTCACACGCTATCGATGGGGTATGCAAAGAAAATGGCTGCTCGGTTTTCTTCTGGTTTCACTCATTACATACACCTGCAGTGCGGTGATCATCATCGGTGCGGCCCATTACATTGACGGACAAGCCGTTCTCTCATTATCCCGCGTGGTCATTTTAACACTGTTGGCCGGCGTGATCTGGCAGGGGATTCTCGGTTGGCTCGCTGTGAGATATCTCATCAAACCGTTACGGGCATTGGCGGATGTGGCGAAGCAGGTAGGCGCGGGTAACTTGAAAGTGGAAGTCCCAACGGTCCGTACGAAAGACGAGGTCGGCGACGTCCTTGAAGCTTTCGCGGGCATGTTGCAAAGTTTAAGGCTCTTGGCGGAAGAATTGGAACATCATTCGCTGGTTGTGAGTGAAACGATCGATGATTTGACGAAAGCTTCTGAACGCGTGGCCAGTACGGCAAGGAATGTGGCTACTGCAGTGGAAGAAGTGGCAAAAGGGAGCGAACAGCAAGCGATCGCCACGCAGGAACAGGCGACGGCCATGGATCGGAATATCGTCTTGGCAAGGAACATCGCTTCCACTGCGAAGGACGGTGTTGCACAAGCAGAAGCGCTGACGGAAACGATTCATGATTCGGGAAACATCATCAGCGGTATGGTGCAAGGATTGCGTAAGATTGCGGAAGTATCGAGCGTTTCCATGACACAGGTGGAGCTTCTCGAAAACCATAGCAAAGAGATTGGCCAGATCTCCGATGTGGTGCGAAATATCGCCAAACAGACCCATCTGTTGGCACTGAATGCGTCGATCGAGTCTGCCAGGGCTGGCGAAGTAGGGCGGGGGTTTGCCGTTGTCGCCAATGAGGTGAGAACACTCGCGGAACAAAGCGGACGAGCGGCGGAAGATATCCATGAACGCATCCAACATATTCAAAAAGCGGTTTTGGAAGTCGTTTCACAGATGAGGGAACAATATGAACAAGCTCATCAGGAATGCGAAAAAGGGGACGAAGTGAATCGCGTTCTGGCGGAGACGGAAGCCAAAATGTCGGCCATGCGCCAATCGGTACATGAAATCGAAGATTTGGTCGAAAACCAAGTGCGTGAAATGGAAGTCGTGATCGATCAGTCCCATCACATCGCGGCAGTGGCAGAAGAGGCGATGGCGACGGGTCAGGAAGTAGCCGCGGCGACAGCGGAACAAACGGAACATATCGAAGAAATTTCACGAAAAACCCAGCATTTGCTTCAAATGTCTCGTGAACTGCAACAGACGCTGTACAAATTGAACATTCGATAGATAAGCATGTGTTGAATCATCGAAACGAAAAAAGGGCCCATATGGGGCCCTTCGTTTGTTCACATCGTCCACTTTAATTGACGGCCACCGATCAAATGATAATGGATATGGTGAACCGTTTGTTGCCCGTGGGTACCCACGTTTGTAATGATACGGAACCCGTCTTGCTCTACTCCGACGATCTTTGCTACTTCCTGCAGAGCCAGATGAAGATGCCCGATCAATTCCTTATCTTCAGGAGTGATCGACATCAGTGATGAGATGTGCTTTTTCGGAATGGTAAGAATATGTACGGGTGCGACAGGTTGAATGTCGTGAAAAGCGACGACATGTTCATCTTCGTACACTTTTTTCGAAGGAAGTTCCCCTCTGACGATCTTGCAGAAAATACAGTCTTCCATGGGATCACCTCATGATATTTATTTAAATTTTCTCCAATCCAGGTTACTATTTTCAAGCAAGTACTGAAAGTCATTTTCTAAACGCTTCTTTTCCAAACGTTGTCTTTCTTCCTCTTGTTTGCGTAACTCTTCTTTTTTTCGCGCTTCTTCCGCTTCCAATTCCTCCTTCGTCTGTTTTAACTTTTGCAATACAGAAGCGGAAAGCGCATCAGCAAGCGTGTGTTTCTTCTCGGTATCATGGGAAGATGGAGAATGGACGGATGAATGCGTACGGGAACGCTTTACCAACGGATTCACCTCTTTTTGTTTCGAAGTATTCCATCTCGCTTTATCTTTCATTATACTGAATCAAAGAATAAATGGACATCCTTATTAGAGAAACAGGAGGGAGCGACGTATGCTGACACACCCCAAAACGGTTCGCTTGGACCAAGATACGCTGCATGTTCATATCCCGCAAGTGGCAGGGATGATCGAAAAATGGTTGTCGATGGGGGAGGCGTATACGGGGCTTTCGATTCGCTGGGCGTTGGCAAGAATGGGCAATGAACCGGCGATCGTCATAGGTGTGCGTCATCAAGGACGCGGTTTCGATATATTATTTCGCAGAGAGCATTGGAACGATCTGTCGCAACAGCCCGAACAACTGATGATTCATTATAAAGAGGATGAGACGGATCCACAGGCACAGATCGCTGTCGAGATTCCTCCAGGGTCTTTTGATGCGTTTATTGAAGACTGTCAGGCACAATATCAGACAGATCCGGGAAAGACAATCATGGGTGAAATCGCTTCGTATTTTGCGTAAAGGATGAACGAAGATGTTTGAAGATGTTTATTATAAAGATGTTCGCAAAAATAAAGATGTTGTTTTTATCGATGTCCGTTCACCGAGTGAATATGAAGAATCGACCATTCCAGGGGCAGTGAATGTTCCCCTTTTCAATGATGAAGAGCGGGCCGAAGTGGGAACGACATACAAGAAGGTCGGCCGGGAACAGGCGAAGGAACTGGGACTTCAGATCGCTTCGCGCAAATTGCCTGATCTTATTTCCCAAATTAGAAAATATGCGGATGAACGAAAACCAGTGATCTTTTGCTGGCGGGGCGGTATGCGCAGCAAGAGCGTGGCTACGGTTGCCGATTTGATGGGGATTCCTTGCTATCGGTTGATCGGCGGTTACAGGCAGTACCGCAGCGATGTGGTCGAGCGTTTGGGAAATTATGAATTGAAGGCTCGCCTTGTTACGCTGCATGGGATGACGGGTGTCGGAAAAACTGAGATCCTTGGCCTTTTACATGCGGCAGGAGAGCCCGTCATCGATCTGGAAGCACTCGCAGGACACCGCGGCTCCACTTTCGGCCATCTTGGAATGAAACCGAATAATCAACGTTTGTTTGAATCGTTGGTGGTGGAGGAATTGGAACGTTTGCAAAATCAACCCTATATCATCATGGAAGCGGAAAGCAAGCGCATCGGGAGAGTCAATCTTCCTGATTTTCTTTTGGAAAAACGGAATGAGGGAATACACTTTATGCTCCATGCACCCTTGCATATACGGATTGAGAGGATATTGAAACAATATTTGGTCGGGACGGACGATTTTCATGAAAAAGTGTCGCAATCGTTTCGCGCCATCGAAAAGAAGCTCTCGCCACAAAATCGTTCTCTCGCTTGGCAATACATTGAAGAACGACAATACGCGGACTTCGTCGGTCTTCTTCTGGTACATTATTATGATCCCCGTTACAAACACTCGCTGCAAAAGTATGATGTATCCTTTATCCAAGTCGATTCGACAGACTTATTTGCATGCGCCAAAACGATCAAAGAATGGATCTACGAAAACTTGTTCGCGCGTCCTTCTTTCGTGAAGTAAGCCTGTGAATGAATGTGTTTCTTCACAGGCTCTTTTTTCATGATGTTTTCTTTTTCGCGCGTCCTCCTAGCCAAAATCCTAAAGGTAACGCGATCGCGATCACCCACAGGGAAACGAAATATACGTCATTAAATCCCAAGGTGAACGACTCCATTTGTGTTCTCATAAACAATTGGAGAAGGGCAGCCGTTTTTTCCGTCACACCCTGTCCGATCCGCCCTGCCATTTGACCCGCTGCTAACAACCACTCCTGTACGGGAAGGGAGAACGGCTGAACTTGATCGCTCAATACAGAAGCATGATAGGCTTGCCGATGGTTCAGTAACGCAGTGAAGATCGCGATACTGAAGGAGGCCAGCACTTGTCGGATCCAGTTGTTGATGGAAGAAGCCCTCCCCGCCAATGCGACGGGGACGGCATTCATCCCCGCGGTGGTGGCAGGCATCATGGAAAGTGAGATACCGATGTTTCTCACAGCCATCCAGAAGGTGATATAAGAATGAGGGGTATCCATGGTCAATTTACTCATATGATACGTACCGTATACGAGAAAGAAGATACCGATGGGAACGAGAAAACGGGCGCCGATGCGATCGAAGAGAAATCCGCTGACAGGCATGAAAAGTGCCATGATCAGGGCGGCGGGAAGCAAAATCAAGCCGACATCGATCGGTTGCGCCTGTTGGATGTTTTGCAGAAATACGGGTGTCAAAAACATACCTGAGAACAAGCCGACCGTAATCAGACTGGAAGTGAGGACACTGATTGTAAAGCGAAACTTCTTGAAAATGCGCAAATCTAGCAGAGGATCGTCGATCGATAGTTCCCGCCAAATAAAAAGCAGGAGACTGATGACGGCGATAAACAGCAAGCCGACAATCGGTATAGACTTCCATCCCCATGTCTGTCCTTCACTAAACGCGAGCAGGAAGCAAAAACTGCTGGTAACGGCGGTAATGAGTCCAAACATGTCGAGTGTTTGCGGCTTGTTGAGCCGGTAATAGGGAAGTAAGCGAATCCCGACAAAAAGAGCGCTGATCCCCACCGGAACGTTCACGAGAAACAACCAACGCCAACTTGCATGCTGTATGATCCAACCGCTTAATGTTGGACCGATCGCTGGAGCGGCCATCGCGGCAATCCCCCATACGCCCAAGGCGAGTCCTCGCTTCTCAAGCGGAACGATCTGATAGACGATCGCCATACTTAAGGGCATCACCATCCCTCCAAACAGCCCCTGAAGAACGCGAAAAACAATGAGAATCGAAATACTCGGAGAAAAGGCGCAACATGCGGAAAAGAGCGTAAAACCGGCAATAGACAATAAATAAACCCTTTTGTTGCTGAATCGGTCACCCAAATAACCGGTGACCGGAATAATGGATCCGGAAGCGAGCATGAATCCGGTCAGAACCCACTGGACAGTCGTAAGGTCCGTATTAAAATCATTCATTAAACTGGGCAGCGCCACATTCACTAACGTGTTGCTCAGAATGGCCATAAAAGCGCCGAAGATGATCGCGATCAGTGCCGGCCAGAAATTCTCCTGATGTTTCTGCAGTTCCGTTCGTTGTCCGGAGGCCATGCACATTCTCCTTTCCCATTTCAAGTCTGATGCTCTTTAGTATGTATCTTCTGGGATAAAATGATCATCATTTTGAATACTAAGCGTAGGAATTTTGAAATTGAAGGGAAGGGAGAAGCTTGAAGCGCATCCTGATCGCCAATGTTCTTTTGATTCTCATTTTGATCGTCGGGGGTTCGTGGGCGGCATATGTGATGTACCAGAACATGAATTATGTCACCACAGATAATGCAAGAGTGGCGGCCGATTGGGTGTCGATCATCCCGACACAGACGAGCAAATTGACCGATTGGCTCGTCCATACGGGAGACCGTGTACACGCAGGGGATGTCTTGGGGACACAAGAGGCTTCCCCCATGCAAACCCGTTATTCGGCTAGTATAACGGCCACAAGGCGGGGAACATCTCCCGCATCGCCTGCACCGGGAACGGATACTGCTACATCTCCAGCGTCCACCGATATCGTGACACCTGTGAGCGGCACCATTTTGGAAACGGCGGCCATTCCCGGACAAGTAGTCTCACAGGGGCAACCATTGGCCATGGTGGCGGATCTGACAAAACAATATATTCTTTCCTATATTGATGAAGAGTTGATCAAAGATGTAAAAACCGGTAATACCGCCGATGTGTATCTCGATGCCTACCCGGGAATGAAATTCAGCGGTACGGTATCCCGAATTGATGATGTGGCAGGGAATGTTTTATCACCCGCTGCCTCTCTATCTTCATCTGTAAGCCCAGGGAGAGTCGTTCAACGAGTACCCGTGCGCATCAGCATTGATAGTTTTCAAGGAAAGTATGTCGTGCCGGGAATGAACGCAACCGTCAAAATACATAAATAACTCATGGAAGGAATGGGAGGCGAACATGAAAACAGCTCGCTTGTTCTTGTTTAATTTTCTTGGAATTCTTGTTTTCGTTGCGGCCGGCCGTGCGCTTTATTACTATTTATTTCAGAATCTAAACTATGTGAAGACTGACGATGCGAAAGTATGGGGGGATCTTGTTCCCTTGTCTGCCGCAGTTCCCGGCAAGTTGACAGATTGGAAAGGAGCGATCGGACAAAACTTCAATCAAGGGGACGTTGTCGGTCGGATCGAGGGTATGGGGGATCGTGGCAATATTACGGCACCGATCAACGGAAAAATCATACAAAGCAGCGCGGTAAACGGTCAGGTGGTGGCACCCGGACAGTCCATAGCGACCATGACAGATCTATCGAAGCTGTATATTCTCACAAACATCGAAGAATCAAGAATCCAGGATGTGAAGACTGGAGCGGACGTGGATATCACAGTCGATGCGGATCCGGGCACCACCGTGAAGGGAAAAGTGGAGCAAATCGGTTTAGCGACAAATTCGACGTTTTCACTTCTCCCGCAGCAGAATGCAAGCGGAAACTATACGAAAGTGGTTCAGCGCATACCGGTACGCATCTCAATGAGCAATTATCCCGACGATTGGGTACCGGGGATGAATGCTACGATATCGATTCATAAATAGATGCACGGCAAACATCTCCTTTAGACTACGCCCAATGCCGGAATCATAAACTAAAAGCTGTCGGTTCGCCGACAGCTTTTTTAATAAACATCTCGTCTTAGGAAAACCCAAAAAGAAACCAGGATCCCAGCGAATCCCCAAACCGCCAATACGGCGATGGAAAAGCCCAGTGTCATGCCATCGACGGGCGGAGCCGATCCACTTAAATAGTTGGGTAGGGACAAATTGATCATAAACAAATATTTCGCGGATTCCCAACTGGAGACCATGTTGCTCAATACAGCCCCACTGATAAGCGAAGCCAACATCACGCCCATACCTGCGGCCGTACTGCGAATCAAAACCGAAACCATAAAGGATAAGGTTCCTACGACCACACAGACAAACCAGACCAATCCATATTCCATGATCAGATATTGCCACTGCGGCATGAGATGAACATTCGACGTATTGAGGTCTCCCGAAGATACGGAAAAACCGCTTAATACCGGCATGGTCCACCCGTCATAACCAAAAATAAACCCAGGAATCAGATAGGAGGCAGCAACTACAAGAAAGACGATCGCCGACACAGAAAGAATCATGGCGATATACTTGCTTAATAGAATTTTCCACCTTCGAACCGGGCGAGTTAACAACATTTTGATCGTGCCTCCACTGTACTCTGAAGAGACAATATCGGATGTGGCTACCATAATGAGAAGGGGAAGAAGCAAGGATACAGATTGTCCGCCAAAGGTTCGCATGAAGGTTGGTGCACCCGGCGCATTCGGATTGATATTATGATCCAAATAGTACTGCTCCTGGGCTATACGGATTTTCAACGCCTGACGCATATCATTCGAACTCCTTGAATTCGACATGCGATTTTGGGCATCGACTATTTGCTGTTGTAGAATCGTTCGCCAATCGGTCGTTCCCGATCTTTGGATCGCCGTTTGGGTCGTTCGATATTGCGCGTACGTGAATATCGAGATAATGACGAGAACGACCAGCGTGACAACCAAAAATCGTTTCTTGCGAACCAGCTTTAACATTTCGTTTTCAATTAAGTTAATCAATCGTTTCACCTCCTGTCAGCTCCAAATACAGATCTTCAAGCGTTGGAGACTGCCGTCTCATCTCGAAAATATCGACATTTTCACTGTTCAGCTTTTTGTTCCATCGTGTGACTTGATCCGCCAAATAAGGCGTCCATAATGTTTGATCTTCCCCGAGGTGCACCTCTGTAAATTCGCTTAACACCTCACGTGCCTTCTCCAATGGGTGGACTCGCCATACGAGCCGTTCCCTTTCAGCCAACAGATTCTCCACGGTATCCACGCGTTTTATCGTTCCTTTCGAGATAATCGCCACGCGATCGCACATGAGCTGGATCTCACTCAATAAATGACTCGAGACAAACACACTCAACCCCTCTCCCGCTAAAAATCGAATGAATTCTCGCATTTCGCGAATCCCTGCCGGATCCAGTCCATTGGTAGGCTCATCGAGAATCAGGATTTTCGGTTTTCCTAACAGGGCTTGTGCAATCCCTAATCGTTGACGCATTCCGAGAGAATACGTTTTAACCTTATCGTGAATCCGTTTGTCGAGTCCGACCAATTCCGCTACTTCCGTCAGACGAGATTCTGTGATCCCTGGAACCATGCGAGCAAACAACTGTAAATTTTCCCAACCGGTCAAATACGGATAGAGCTCAGGATTTTCCACAATACACCCTAAATGCCGCATGGCTTCAGGAAAATGAGTAGACAGATTATATCCACAAATCTCTACTTCCCCCGCAGACGGCCGGATCAATCCCACTAGCATCCGAATGGTCGTGGTTTTTCCCGCTCCATTAGGGCCTAAAAATCCAAACACTTCACCTTTTCTCACTTCGAAGTCGATGCCTTTAATAATTTCTTTACGTCCGATGATTTTCTTGAGACCTTTCACGGCCATCGTGATTTCCAATGATATCCCTCCTCACTTATGGAATCAACAAGGGTGTAATACGATCCGCTATGCGTTGATATCCCTTGGTATTCGGATGAAAATGATCCACGTATAAATACTGATCTTCATGTAACTGGAACAGATCGAATGTAGGAACAAAAACCGTATTCGAGTAACCGGCGATCAAATCGGCCGTTTCATGATTCCATTGACGCACGATTTGTGAAATCGAATTCGCGTCCGTTACGTCCATGTACGGGTTATACAAACCGACAAAATAGAGGGTAGCATGAGGATTGACCGACCGAATCTGTTGCAAAATGTGTGATAGATTGTCTTTGTAAGAAGAAAGAATTTCTTGAATGTGAGACGAATTCAAATCGTTTATGGTTCGACCTTGTTGATTCAGGTCATTCCCGCCAATCGTCATCAAAATCACATCGGCTTGTTGAATTTGTCGAAGGACTTCCTTTTGTCCCAATTGTTGGAGAAGCTGTCGAGAAGTTTGGCCGTTGATCGCCAGATTGCTCAGGCTGATCGATGAATGCGAATGCGTTCGAAGTTGATCGATAACATCTCCGACATATCCTTTTCCACTCGCATCACCATAACCCCGTGTCAATGAGTCACCAAGGGCAACAACCTTCATTTCGTTCTTTTCGGTCGCTGTCTGCGGAATCTGGGCAGTGGTAACAGCCGTATGAGGCATCTTTTGATCGAGATACGCCCATATGAAACCAATTATACATACGAGAGAAACGAGAAGTGATCCTATTGAAAAGATACGAATCCCGCGCATACTCCACCTCTTATGTTGTGTTTTTTCTCTATTAATGATTTATTTCTTAGAAAAACTAGGTTGACCTTGGCGCCAACCTTTTGAAACATGACATCTCTATCATACCCATCGAAAATGAATATTCGATGAAATTATGATAACCTTCTTATCCCGAATACTAAAATAAAAGCTCAATCTTGAAAACTAGTGCTTGCAAACAAAAAGACGCCCCACGTGGAGCGCCCTGATAAACTAACGGGCTTCGGATGCGTTGATGCCCGTATTTGCGCGGACAAGAATTTCCTCAAAGTTGCCGTCCTCTTTTTGTGCCGAGAGTTTAGTTCCCAGATAGGCGAACAAGAACCCCAGCGGTACCGAGACCAACGCTGTGTTCGATAATGGGAAGATGGCTGAGCTTTTGCCCATAACATTCGGGCTGATTAGAAGTAAGCCAATCGTGGATACAAGCCCTCCGACCATTCCCCAAACAGCGCCCCGGGTATTGAAGTTCCTCCAGAACAGGGTCAGCATAATTACAGGCAGGTTTGCGGAAGCTGCCACACTAAACGTCAGACTCACCAGATAGGCGATGTTCACTTTTTGTAGACCCGACGCCAACAATATGGCCAATAAAGACATGACGACCGAAGCGTAACGGGCTACACGAATCTGTTCTTTTTCAGAGATCATCCCTTTGCGAAAAACATGCGAGTAAAAATCATGCGCAAAAGCGGAAGTGGCCGCAATTACGAGACCGGCTATGACAGCTAATATGGAGATAAAAGCTATCACTAGAATGAACGCCATAAAAATATCTCCGCCAAGGAATCTCCCTAGCAAAGGGGCAGCTAGATTTCCAGCCGCGTTCGCTTGTACGATCGCTTCTTTTCCCACCAAAAGAGCGGCGCCATAACCCAATATAGGAGTCATCAAGTAGAAAGAACCGATAATAAACGTGGCATATACAACTGATTTACGCGCGGCTGGTGCATCAGGCACTGTAAAAAAACGAATGAGAATGTGAGGTAGACCGGCAGTTCCAAGGACAAGAGCCAGGTTAAACGAGAGAGTGTCAAGGCCGGCAACCAGCGTCGACGGCGGAGGGGGAAGCAATAGTTGGTTCCCCAGTTTTTCTTTTACGGTATCAAAGAATAACATCGGATTGAAATGAAACCGGTATAAAACCATGAGAGTCAAAACCAGCGAGCCAAATACAAGCAAAACCGCTTTTATCACCTGTACCCATGTTGTGGCCAACATTCCGCCAAAGGTCACGTAAACTGTCATAAGGATGCCGATTACAATCACCGAAGTTGTGAAATCCCAGCCTAGAAGCAATTTAATGATCGTACCGGCACCTACTATCTGTGTGATCAGATAAAATGTGGAAATCACAATTGTATTGAGTGCGGCGGCGGCTCTGACTGATTGGACATTAAAACGGGATGTCAGAGCATCGGCCAATGTAAATTTACCCAAATTGCGCAATGGTTCTGCCACGATATACAAAACAACCAAATAGGCGACCAAAAAACCGATTGAATAGTAAAAGCCCGAAAACCCGTTCAAGGAGATGGCTCCCACGATCCCAAGCAGGGACGCCCCACTCAGATAATCGCCTGCTATTGCCCAGCCGTTCTGCCCCGCGGTAATTCCTCCTCCCGCCGTGTAAAATTGACTGATGCTTTTGTTTCTTCTGGAAGCCCACCAAGTGATAACGAAAGTCATTGCAAGGACGAGTACAAAAAATAACAAAGCAATCGCGTTCATCGGGATGACTCCTCCATTTTTTTGTAAATTTCGCGAATTCTTTTCGAATCCTGATCAAATCGGTTCGCCTTTTTCATATAAAGCAGGGCCATGAACCATACCATTATGAACTGCGCGAGTCCATAGACAAAAGCCCAACTTAATGAACCCATGGCTGGCTTGTTTAGAAACGTGTAAAAGGAAGTCGAAAAAGGTAGCAGAAAATAAAACACCATAAAGAACAAAATTCCCGGAATAATAAATCTTTTCTTTCTGGCAAGCAAGGACTGAAACTCGGGTGATGACGCGATTTGGCTCCATTTAGCTTCATTTTTTCCGGAATCGTTTTTGATGAAGTCTGAATTGTACTTCAAGTTTCCTTCCGGTGCTGCGATTTGGACATCTGACATTTCTAATTCCTCCTCTGGTGATTTTTAATTTGTAAGACAGTAAGCGCTTTCAATATTTAATTCAATGCTCCTCCTTCCAACACATTAGAAGGTGCTCCCGTCAGTTGCTTGGATAGTTTTTACTTACATAATTCAAGCAAGAACCGTACCAACGTTAAAAAATTGTGAGCAGTGCCAACCATAAGCTTATTCGCCCGTTTTTCTTGATGATTGATAAACTTACTTTTTCGAATAATGGTGCATTTTCAAACCATTTGGTGTATATTTGAATCAATAAAATCATCGAAGAAATAGCAAGCATCGTATCTTGGCGTTCTATTTCGCACATCAGACACTAGATTTTCGGCACACTCATGATTGTGCTATACGTTATGGCTGAAAGTAAGGGAATGGGGATGAATGATGCAGAAGTGAGAGAGCATTCTTTTCAATTGAAGGAACATGAATGGGAAGAAATCTTTAATTCTTGCTTTGACGGGATTTGGGTGGCTGACGGCGAAGGAAAAACAATATTGGTCAACGAGGCGTACGAACGACTTTCTGGTGTTAAAGCAAAAAATGTGCTTGGAAGGAGTGCGCAGGAATTAATTGAAGCAGGTGTGTTATCGCACTCGGCGATTCCAGGTGTTATAGAGACCCAGAAACCAGTGACGATCATCAATAAAATGGGCGGCAAGCAATTGCTGGTAACCGGTGTTCCCGTTTTTGATGAGAACCATAAGCTGTCCCGCGTTGTCTGCAATGTGCGAGATATCACTCAGCTTACCGAGCTTCAAAAAGAGATAGAAAAAAAGAGCGAGTTAATCAATCACTATGAGATGGAAATCAAGAAGCTACAGGAGCAGCTTCAGACGCTGGATAACGCGCCGGTTACGAGGAGCCAAGCAATGGTCCATCTCTTTGAAACTGCAAAACGTGTGGCTTCCACCCATTCCACCGTACTGATTCTGGGCGAATCCGGAGTGGGAAAGGAAGTCTTGGCTAATTGGATTCACCGCATGAGTCCCCGCAGTTCACAACCTTATATAAAAGTGAACTGCTCCGTCTTACCGGAAAACTTAATTGAGTCAGAACTATTCGGATATGAAAAAGGCGCTTTTACTGGAGCGCAAAGCTCGAAGGCGGGGCTGTTTGAAGCGGCGGACAAAGGAACAATATTTTTGGATGAAATCGGGGAACTCCCTTTAAATATGCAGGCCAAGCTGCTCCGCGTGTTGCAAGAAAAAGAAATCCAGAGAATCGGGGCAAGACAAACGATCCACGTCGACGTCCGGGTAATTGCCGCCACCAATCGTTCTTTGGAGAAGATGGTTGCCGAAGGATTGTTCCGCGAAGATCTCTATTACCGGTTACATGTTGTTCCTTTTACCATTCCTCCTCTCCGGGAACGAAAAGAGGACATTCCGCTGTTGATTTCTCAATTTCTAAACGAATTCGGAAGAATTTATAACCGGGAGGTTGAAATGAGCCCGGTGGTTTTCGATAAGTTTATGAATTATCACTGGCCGGGGAACGTACGGGAACTAAAGAATATGATTGAACGATTAGTGGTTATCACCACCAAAAAAGAGATCACCTTAGAAGATCTCCCCGAATTCTTGCGTATGAGTCCCGCTTCTCCGGATTCACTGTGGGAAACACCGTCGCTGACCACTGCGGTAAAACACTATGAGAAACAGTTAATTATCAAGACGCTAGAGAAATGCCGGTCGATTCGTCAAGCGTCACAGCTTTTAAAAGTCGATCATTCTACACTGGTCAGAAAAATTCGGCACCTTGAAATCGATTATAAGTCCATTCTAGGAAAACGGTTTTTCCGAAAATAGTGACACCTCTTTTGAAAACTCAAGGTTTTTAAAAGAGGTGTTTTTTTGCACCAATACGAGTTTGGGTGGTGATAAATTTCACCAATAAAAGAGGAGAATAGCTCTACATTTCTTACGCTTTGGGTTGTTAGCCTTGGCATGAATATTGCTTTTGATCGATAACAAACCACTTTGTAAAGGCGAATACCCGCTTTTATCTGAGTGCAACAAGATTGATCAACACAGGAGGGTTCAACATGGCAGTAAAGCTTCAAAAAAGAAGTTCCCAGGAAATTATCAGTATTATCAAACGTTTGGCGATCGACAACTTTGCATCCCGCGCCGGCAAGTACGACAAGGAAAACTGTTTTCCCTACGAGAATTACAAAGACCTGCAGGAATACGGGATTCTGAGTTTGGTCATTCCCGAGGAATACGGCGGATTCGGAGCGGATTCGCTTTTGTTGGCGCAAGTTTTAAAGGAAATCGCAAAAGGCGATGGAGCCACCGCGAATACGTTTAACATGCATTGTTCAGTCATTCACATTTTAAACGAAATGGCGAGTGGCGAGCAAAAGAAACGGTTTTTCTCGGAAGTCTTCACACATGGAAAACTTTTTGCGTCCGTCACGAGTGAACCTTCGAGCAGCCTTAGGGGAGCATTCAAACCGAGTACAATCGCTCGGAAGGTGCCAGGCGGCTATGTGGTTTCCGGTACGAAATACTTTGCATCGTTAAGTTCCGCTGCCGATTATTATAATACGTTATGTTTTCTTGATGGAGCAGAATCGATGGAAGATGGCGCCATTATGCTCATGATTCCTCGCGAGAGCGCCGGCGTCACTGTGGAAGAAACATGGGACGCTATGGGGATGCGGGGAACTGCCAGCAACACCGTTCATTTTAATGAGTGTTTTGTGGAAGAACGAAACGCGATTGGATCCCCTGGGGATGCGCTTCGAAAAAATGTAACGGACGTCTATGCTTTTGGGTTTGCAGCCGTCTATACCGGGTTGGCGGAAGCTGCCTTTGACTTTACGACGCATTACGCAAAAAATACCACCTTTAAACCGGATCCACATCCGATCAGTCATTATCCGAATATTCAACAAAGAGTTGCCGAAATGGCCGTGAAAATTGAAGCTGCCAATCAATTAGTGATGCACGCCGCATACGTTAGGGATCATGGCAGTGAAGAAGACCGGGTGGTTCCGATTACACTCGCAAAATACTTTGCCACCGAAATGGCCTTGGAAGTCACCGATATGGCCATTCGCGTCTGCGGCGGGCGGGCTTATATGAAAAAATATTCGCTGGAACGAATTCACCGCGATGCGCGCGCAGGGATGGTGATGCCTCCGAACAATGACAAATGTCTAGAAATCATAGGAAAGGCAAGTCTTGGTTTTGAAGTCTCAGGCGGTTGGTTACCGAAATCCAAGCAAAATGGTGATGAAAGGGGAAGAGAGTATGAAGTTGGCAAAAATTGATCATGTGAGCGTATCGGTGGCTGACATTGAAAAAGCTAGGGATTTTTACGGACGAATCTTGGGATTGACACAAATCCCACGGCCGGACTTCAGCTTCGAGGGAATTTGGTACAAGTTGGGTGACGTAATGATTCACGTGATTAAGACTGCAAGGGATTCAAAACATGTGGATCGAGCCGATATTTCAGCGCAAGATGCCCACCTTGCCTTTTACGTGGAAAGTATAGAAGAATTTGAGAACATTATCAAAAAGATTGAAGAGGAAGGACTGCCCTGGTATGAGCTGGATCACTCGCCGAGCGGCTTGCGGCAACTCTTTTTTAAAGATCCGGATGGTCACATGATTGAGATCGTCACGCCGGATCCTAGTAATCCGTATTATGAATCCGTATATTTAAAGTATTATGTCTAAAACGATTTCCTCTGCTTATGAGCTCTAGTCTTTTGACTGGAGTTCATCCTTTTTATCATCTTGGTATGCATCATGGCTCAATTCATTAACCGTATTTTATCATACTAAACGCGAATGTTTGAAAGAATTCCTAACAGCGGACGACGTTTATGTGGGAGGCATTATTCACAAAAAACATCTCTCTAGGTGAACATGTATTTATTTAACATCGATGTTGTAGTTGAATTTAAAAAACTCTAGTTATTTGAAATTTTCGTTGACAAAAAACAAAAGTCATTAGTATAATCCATATAACAGCTGACTAGTCAGTTGGGAAAGCTTGAAAGCTTCAACTAGCAGAAAAGAAAAGAGGGAATACATTGAGCGGAACATACGCAGAAGAGTATATAGTAGAAACCTCAGTGAAAGATCCAGAGTTGGTTGAAAAGAGAAGGGCTGAAATTATTGATGCTGCAGTAAAAATTTTTTCAGAAAAGGGTTATCACGCAACAACAACCAAGGAAATAGCGGATTTAGCTGGAATGAATGTGGGGACTATGTTTCAGTATGTAAAAAATAAGCAGGACATTTTGTATCTTGTTTGTTGCCATATTCATTCAATGATTGAACAAGCTTTGTATGCAGTAGAAGTAGAGGATCTCGATCCAATGAAAGCGATTTCTGAATTTGTTACCGCTCTTTATCGGATTGTGGATCAACTTTCGGATTATGTTGTTCTCATGTATCAGGAAACCGCTTCGTTAGATAAAGCGGCCCGAAGCTCATTCCTCAGTCGGGAACAAAGGCTATGCAACCTTCTTGAGAACCAAATTAAGAAAGGCATTGATAGTGGATTTTTTAAAATCGATCCCGAATGTGTTTCTCTTTTAGCAGAAGACATTCTTGTGCAGGCTCAAATGTGGGCTTTTCGGCGGTGGTCCTTATCGAAAAAATTTACCCTAGAGGGTTATATTACAACGAGAATTGATTTACTAAAGACTCTTTTGCAATAAATCATAATAGTTTTATATTTAGAGAAAAATTAAACTAAACAATCGGTATATAAAAGGGGGTGAGGCTTCTGACTTGTGGTGTGATTCATATTTTTGCCAACTGACTAATCAGTAGAGAACAGACCAGATGAAACAAGTGCTCCTGCAAGTTCTGAGTGCCACAATCTTAAACGGGCTCGTTCCATGTGACATGACTAGGAGGAGAGATGAGCATGAAACTCATGACCGGTAGGGAATATGTTTTAAGCCTAAAAGAGTATAATCCTGATATTCAAGTGAAGGGGAAGAAAGTTAGAAGTGTCGCAGACGAACCCTTGTTTAAACCGGGTATTAACGCTATAGCTGTGACCTATGAGTTAGCACATCAAAAGAAATATCAAGATATTATGTTGGCTACCCTGGAAGATGGAACAAAGGTAAATCGATTAAATGCCCTCGACTTTAGTACAGACGATTTGTTGAAGAAACTGGATATGGTTCGATTGATTTGTAAGTGGACTGGATGTGGACAACGTTACCTCATGCACGATGCACTTGGTGCATTGGCCGAAATCACCGCGATGATAGACGCGGATAAAAAAACTGATTATTTTTCAGTGTTTAAGGATTATCTGCTGCATGTTCAAAAACATGACCTGACATGCGGAACGGCTGTTACAGATGCAAAAGGGGACAGAAGCAAACGGCCTCATGAGCAAGCGGATCCAAACTTGTACGTGCGCGTGGTTGAAAAGAATCAGAAAGGAATTATTGTTCGCGGGGCAAAAGCCAATATAACTGGTGCTCCTTATGTCCATGAATTTATTGTTTTGCCAACCCGTTCCATGCAGAAAGAAGATGTGGACTATGCCGTGTCTTTTGCCGTTCCTGTTGACGCTCCCGGCTTAAAGATCATTGCAAAACCCGCAGGACGACCAGAAGACGCAGAAGCTCCTTTTAGCTCCAATTTTGGGCAATCCACTGCTCTTGTAATATTTAACGATGTATTTATTCCTTGGGACAGGGTTTTTCTATGTGGTGAATGGGAATACACTGGGAAATTGGCCGAGGCGTTTGCTAATCATCACCGACATTCTTGTATTGGTGCCCGTGCTGGATTGGGGGATATGATTATCGGGGCATCGGCGCTTATGGCCGAGTATAATGGTCTTTCTTACACGGATGTTCCACATATCCGTAGAAACCTGGGCGAACTGATCCGAATGATCGAAGGGTTTTACGCCACGGGAGTCGCGGCTTCTGTTTATGGACGCAAAACGGTGGCCGGAAATGTCGTGCCGGATTCCGTGCAGTCCAACATTGGAAAACTGATGTTAGCGGAGCAAGTCTATGATATTTTCCGTATTGCCCATGAAATTAGTGGAGGTATCGTCGCAACGGCTCCAACTCCCGAAGATATTGCGATACCGGAAGCTGGAGAATTGATTGATCAGTACTTAGTTGGCAAGCATGGTATAACTGCGGAGGAGCGAATAAAAATGGCTCGGTTTATCGAGGATCTGACAGCCTCGAAGGAAGGTGGCTTTTATGCACTTATCAGTCTCCATGGTGGAGGATCGCCAGAAGCAATGCGAATGTCAGCAGTTCGAAATTATGATATTGAAAGTAAAAAGGAACATATTTTGCAGAAATTAGCGTGTTTTGCAAAATTAGAAGGAACCTGCAAGGAATGTGAAACATGTGTCAATGACGAGCTCTGCGAGCAAGAATGTAAGTGAGTCATTCTTTAACGGTTTAGAATCACTCTAAATTCCATCAAATTTGGGAGGGGGAGGGCATGCTTAGTAAAGAACAGGCCTTATTGGTATTGGTTGATGTACAAGGGAAATTGGCGAAAATTGTACATGACAGCGAAAGTTTAATAGAAAATTTGATAAAATTGATTCAAGGATTGCGTATTCTTAGGGTTCCCATCATTTGGGTTGAACAATATCCCGAGGGATTGGGATCAACAATTGAGGAAGTGGCACAATATTTGACAGGGATCAAACCGATTCGAAAAATTTCTTTTAATGCATGCGAAAACGAAACATTTATCCAGGCTGTAAAGGAGACAGGACGGCAACAATTACTGGTTGCAGGAATTGAAACCCATATCTGTGTTTATCAAACGTCCATTGGGTTGAAAAAAATGGGGTATGAGGTTCAGGTTGTTACGGATGCTGTATCTTCACGCACTTTAGCAAACAAAGAAATCGGGCTCGAAAAAATGAAATCGGCCGGTGTCGCATGGACTAGTGTCGAAACTGTCCTATTCGAATTAATGAAAATTGCAGAAGGCGACCATTTTAAACAAATTATCAAATTGCTCAAATAATACTATGGGCGTTCAATTCTATCCCTAACCGATCATTATTCTGGTTGTGGTGACATTCACGAGATTGTCTCGCACTTCAAATGCGATCTGGTTTCCACAGCCTAGAGAGGAAAAGGGCCCCAAAGAAGGTACCGCCTTCTTTGGGGTGAAGTTTTGTAATCGCCACTTTTGCCTCCAGACTTTTCTAGCAGACCAGGGAATGGAATACATCTCCTACCTATGTTATTCTTTTAGAATATGAAGCCTATCCAATGATGATGGTCAAACAAATGACAGAATTGCGCGTGAAGATGTTCTAAGAGTAGAGAGGCGATATCCATATGAAAATCGACATGGAACGATATTCAAGACAAATTTTATTTCCCCCGATCGGAGAAGAAGGTCAACGGCGCTTGTTAAAAAGCCGTGTAGCTGTCGTCGGTATGGGAGCTCTTGGTACCGTGTTGGCGAATCATATGGTGCGGGCAGGGGTCGGTTTTGTCCGAATCATCGATCGCGACTATGTGGAAATGAGTAATCTGCAAAGACAGATGCTCTATGATGAAACGGATGCCAAGGAAGGTCTCCCCAAAGCGGCAGCAGCGGCCAAGAAGCTGCAGGCGATCAATTCAGGGGTAGAAATTGATCCGGTGATTACCGATCTTACGTGGAGAAATGCGGAAGAACTATTGGCAAACATGGACTTGATCCTAGACGGCACCGATAATTTTCAGGTACGTTTCTTAATTAACGATGTTTGTGTGAAACACAACATCCCTTGGGTATATGGCGGCGGGGTCAGCGCCCATGGCATGACAATGACCATCATCCCTGGTAAAACCCCTTGTCTGCGTTGTTTGTTCGAATCTTTGCCCGCCCCCGGAAGTACGCAGACATGTGATACAGCCGGAGTCATCGGGCCTTTGATTCATATCGTCGCTTCTTTGCAAGCGGTTGAAGCGATGAAAATCCTGATAGACGATCAAGCACATTTACGTCGATCGATGCTGAATGTATCACTCTGGGATCACCACATCGCTGACGTAGATGTTACTCATGCGAGACGTACCGATTGTCCCGCTTGTGGAAAACATCAATTTGAGTTTCTCGAACCGCACCAAGATTCGGATGTGACAAGCCTTTGCGGTCGAGACACGATTCAAATCTCGCCTCAACGTCAAGTGACACTGGATCTTGAATCATTTGCCAAACGGCTTTCACCTCTAGGAAGGATTGAACGAAATCGATTCCTGTTGCGTTTTTATGTCGATTCGTACCGTCTGGTGATCTTTCCCGACGGGAGGGTTCTCGTCCAAGGAACGAACGACCCTGTTCTTGCCCGCTCTTTATACGCAAGATACATTGGAAACTAACGCATGCAAAGCTGTGTCTTTGTGTGCTTTTTTTTACAAATAAAAAAGCCGCTCTCTCGGGGCTTTCCGTCATTCCATCCTCCCTCGTACCCATTTGAGCCAAAGTCGCGAGCGTGTGACTTAACCATTGTGCTTTAAAAGCGTTTACTACTAGTAGTTTTAAATTTATTTTATTTATTTCGTATTGATGAAAAATTATATTGATGAAGTGTTTTTCTCTGTTTAACATATGTAATAGATAGCCGTATCTCATCAAAGATGGTTTCGTGAAGTGTTTTAAAAACATTATTTCCAGGGGGGCTTTTAAATGTCAAATGAGGTGAATATTCAAGCCCGTAAAGCGCTTTATGCAGCTTTCATCGGGTATATGCTTGATGGGTTTGACTATATGATTTTTACTCTTTCCTTGGCCTTAATCATTAAAGCCTTTCAATTGTCTACGGGTCAAGCAGGATTATTAGCCACAGCTTCTTTGTTTATTTCCGCTTTTGGAGGACTTTTTGCCGGAACATTATCCGACTATATAGGTCGAGTACGAACGTTAGCGATAACAATTGTTCTTTATGCTGTTTTTACCGGATTGACCGGTCTGGCTACAAATTATCAACAGCTGTTTATATACCGTGCTTTGGAAGGATTAGGGTTTGGAGGAGCATGGGCTGCTGGTGCAGCATTGGTATCTGAAAGTGCTCCTGCCGACAGGCGGGGACGCTGGTTAGGATGGGTGCAAAGTTCATGGGCGTTAGGATGGGGATTAGCTTTAATTGTCTATTTAATCTTTTCATCCATATCTCACGGGGAAAACGGCTGGCGTATTTTGTTTATAATCGGCGCACTACCTGCCTTATTTATTTTCTATATTCTCCGTCAGGTAAAGGAGCCTGAAATTTGGCTGCAGACGATGGAGATGAAGCGAAAACTTAAACAAGAAAAGTTTCAAACGGAAAATAAAGAATCTCTACGCCAAAAAATAATATCCCTTACCTTTTTCCAACTTTGGGCACCTGATCTTATCGGACGCACGTTAGTCGGACTTTTACTCAGTACAGGAGCACTGTTCGGGTATTATTCTATTTTTACGTTTTTACCGACCTATCTTCAAAAGGTAAGACATCTTACAGCGGTTGGTAGTGGCCCGTATCTTGCGATGGTTGTTATTGGCTCATTTATTGGGTATTTAACATCGGGTTGGCTGAATGATAAATTAGGTCGACGTAAGAACTTCCTGTTTTTTTCAATCGGTTCCGCTATTATTATTTTGCTGTATACTTATATAATCCAAAATAATTCCATTTTGATTTTGCTATCCTTACCTTTAGGTTTTTTCGCCTCCGGTATATTCAGTGGCTTTGGTTCTTACCTTGCTGAATTATTTCCTAGCCGTGTACGAGGGGCAGCGCAAGGATTTGTATATAATGGAGGGCGTGCCATCGCTTCTTCAGGTCCGGCTTTAATTGGATATTTAAGTTCCAGCCTAGGTGGATTGGGGCAAGCGATCACCATTTTCGGTCCAGCATCGTATCTACTGTGCGTAATCGCGATATTACTATTGCCTGAAACAAAAGGAAAAGAGCTGAAGGCGCTAGATTAATAGAGAGGAACAGTGCAAGTTAGAGTTTAGGATAGAATATACGAACGGAGGAAGAGACTATGCAAGAACTTTCGAACATGAAACCATCAGAAATTCGTATGCTTTTTCGTCAAAATCAGTTAACATGTCCTACCGCTGGAATGGCCAATGGTTATACGCAAGCAAATTTGGTTGTTTTAAAAAAGGATCTAGCATTTGAATTCCTTTTATTTTGTCAACGTAATCCAAAGCCTTGTCCGGTTCTTGATGTAACTGAACCTGGATTGCCAATTCCGAAGCTTGTAGCTCCAGAAGCAGATTTAAGGACAGATCTACCTAAATATCGCATTTATAAACATGGACAATTAGCGGAAGAAGTTACTGATATTTTGAATTATTGGGAAGACGATATGGTAGCTTTTTTGCTTGGATGTAGTTTCACGTTTGAACAAGCATTGGTTAACAATGGAATCTCTGTCCGACATATTGAAGAAGGTCGAAATGTAGCTATGTATAAGACCAATATCCCTTGTGTAAAGGCTGGGCCATTTGAGGGGCCTATGGTCGTCAGCATGCGGCCGATTCCGGAAAAGGACGTTGTCCGAGCTGTTCAAGTCACTTCCCGTTTTCCTGCGGTGCATGGTGCACCTATTCATATAGGAAATCCTGAGTCGATTGGAATCAAGGATATTGAGAAACCGGATTTTGGCGATCGCGTGACCATTCGTGCGGGGGAAATTCCGGTCTTCTGGGCATGCGGTGTGACGCCCCAGGCTATTGCCATGCATGTTAAGCCCGAACTAATGATCACCCACGCGCCAGGACATATGTTTATTACCGATTTGCGTGACGAACAGTTTGGCGTTTTGTAGTGTAAGATAATGACGGCTTTTAACACGGTTCAGTTCCCCATTCAGACGGTTCCGTTGCACCATGGCTACGGGGAGTTCTTCATAGATATCAGTCGGGAAATTGGATCCTTGTATCGCCCGTTTTTGATAAGCTTGGCGATGAGAGCTGCGTTCATTTATCCCATAAGAAGTGAGTAACTTCTTATGGGATTTTTTCTCTAGCTTTATTTGAAAAGACTTTCTAATTTCGCTGTCTACTGTATTGATTAGTACCACGAATTATGGAAAATGATCATTTTGAATAAAAAAATCTCATATTTCATATTATGAAAATTTTTTTATTGATACAAATAATATGAATTTATATAATGTGTTTAGGTGATAGGAATGCAAAAATCCGGGACAAAAATCAAGTCTGTAATGAAAGCGCTTAAAATTTTAGACTTACTTGGAAAAAATCCAAATGGATTGCTGATTAAAGATATTAGCATAGAACTGAAGATAAACTTAAGTACAACTTACCATCTGATAAACACGATGTTAGATCTCGGGTATGTGATGAAAACAAAGGATGATATCTATTTGCTGGGATATCGAATTCCTTTTTTAAACAACGCCTATTTACAATCCTTGGCTCCTGATACAATGTTGAATAATTTTTTGCGAGAACTCTCTGATATTACTTTAGAAACTGCCTATTTAGGTAAAGAACATAATAACGAAGTGATTATTCAAAATATTATTGAGTGTCCTCAAGCGATAAAAGTAAACAAGCTATATATAGGATATAAGGATTATCCCTATGCGAGAGCTTTACCGAAAGCGATCATTGCATTCTGGCCGGATTCAAAAATCGAACAGTATTTTATGGGGAAAACATTTGAGAAGTTAACAGAATCAACCCCTTCAAACTTGGATGAATTAATGCTGGATTTATATGAAATACGGAAGCGCGGTTACAGTTTGGATGAAGAGGGGTTTAAAAAAGGCATTTGTTGTATTGCAGCCCCTGTTTTTGATGCGAATAAAGAACCAGTTGCTGCTTATAGTGTGAGTCTGCCTCATGAAAGATATTACAAGAATCGCGATAAATATGTGGAAAAAGTCTGTGAGATAGCTAAAAAAGCTTCCCGATATTTTGGGAACTCTGAATAGAAATTTTAAGGGGGTGATGAATATGTAAATGAAGATGAAGTTGCTCTAATATTAAAGTTTATTAAAACAAAAAAATATGGAGGTATAGAAAATGGAGTTAAAAGAGGTCTATAAACGAGTGATTCGCCGGCAGGATGTCAAAGCGAATTGGGATGCATTTCCGGATTTTAAAAAAGCCACTTACAGATATATTGGAACGCTGGCCGCGACGGATACCAAAATTCCACCGGTCTTAATGGACAGTGGAATTTCTTTGGGGATCATTGAAGCTGAACCCGGTCCTCAAGCGGCTTTGCATGATCATGAAGTAGAAGAAATTTTTATGCCGCTCGAAGGGTTATGGGAATTCTTCTGGGGTCCGAACGGAGAAGAGAGAGTTACAGTGGGTCCTTTAGATGTTATTACGATTCCGCCTGGAGTGTTAAGAGGTTTCAATAATGTTGGCGGTACAACAGGCCGTCTGCTGGTTTTGCAGACAAGTGCACAGGCTAAAGGAGCTGCTTTTAATAAAAGAGAAGAGCTTACAAACATTACTGAACATAACTACCAAAATTAATAATTTTTCAGATTAGCATCAAATTGGCATAAGGACAACTTATTAACATAAGAGATGCGGTGTATACGATCCTGGGATGTGCCTGGGAACCCTCATGAATAACAGCCTTGCGAGCTATAGGAATACACTTAAGACCATCGGTGTAGGGGGGTAGAATCCCCTCTGCTTGCGGATGGCAGCGTGTAGATGATGTCATGAGGGCCAAGGGAACAATTTCAGCATCTATGACACCAGATACAAAGGGCACCGGTGGATTAGTGACATTCCCTTGGTGGACACCTAAGGTAATCTTCCAAAGAAAACCCAGGATCATAAACACCTTTACATGTTGTGGATCATGGTTCCGCACTTCGCAGAGCTACGTCTATTATATCACAAATGTTCTATCTATTCTACTTAATTTTCAAAGAAAAATTCTAAAAGGGCAACTACATCTGGTTATGTCAACCAAAATCGGTAGCTGCTCTAACTATACAAGGGGGGAAGTTTATGTACCCGGCGCCTATATCCGATTATTTTGCTCCGTCAACCTTAGAGGAATGCTTAGATTTATTATATCATTACGGCAGCCAAGCGAAAATAATAGCTGGCGGTCAAAGTTTGTTACCTTTATTAAAACTAAGAATGGTGGATACACCAATCATAATTGATATTAACAGAATTATTGAATTACAGGAGTTTGGTGAAAAATTTCTGGAACCAGGAAAGCGTATTCTTAGAATTGGCGCATTGACAAGACATAAAACGTTAGCCTCTCATCCGTTAGTGTTATCGAAATATCCTATTATTTCTGACGCAGCCAAATATATTGGAGATGTTCAGATAAGAAATAGAGGAACAATAGGCGGCAGTTTAGTTCATGCTGATCCAGCAGCTGATCTTCCGGTTCCTATATTGGTTTTAGATAGTACATTACGAGTTATTTCAAAGGACGGGGAACGTGATTTTTCAGCAGAAGATTTTTTCCTCGGATTAATGATGACAGTTGTCGAAGAAAATGAAATTCTCGCTTATGTAGATATTCCTTCCCCTCAAAAGGGAACAGGGGCAGCATATAGTAAGCACTCGGTGGTCTTTGGAGATTTTTCCGTAATTAGCGTCGGAGCCAGAGTAACCCTTCTGGAAGACATTTGTCAATCATCGCGAATCTATGTTGGTGGAGTGAATCCTCGTCCTCAGAGAGCTGTTAATACAGAAGAGTTCCTGCAAGGAAAAACGATTACCTCGGAGATCTTACAAAAAGCAGCGGATGTCATGGCGGAGGAAATAGAAGTGGAATCTGATATGCGTGCTTCTAATACTTATCGAAAAATTCTTTTAAAACATTATGGTTTCAATGTTTTATCGAAAGCCATCCAAAGAGCAAAGGAGGATCAATTTTAATGAATCAGCTGAAAGAACTACAAAAATCCAGTGCGGATGGTACGAAAACGATTCAAGTTCGAGTCAATGGACAAATAGTTGAAAGAGAAGTTCATATCAGAATGTTACTCGTGGACTTTTTACGTGAGGAGCTAGGTTTAACAGGAACTCATGTGGGATGTTCTGTGGAAGGAAGATGCGGAGCTTGTACCATCTTGTTAAACGGAGAAAATGTAAAATCTTGTTTAACATTGGCAGTTCAGGCGGATGGAGCCAACATTTTGACTGTAGAAGGATTGGGAACTCCAGATAACCTTCATCCTATTCAGGAGGGCTTCTGGGAAAAACATGGTTTGCAATGCGGTTTTTGCACTCCGGGGATGATGATGTCTGCTTATAATCTATTAAAGGTCAATCCGCATCCTTCTTCTGACGAAATTAGAGAAGCAATAGTTGGAAACTTATGCAGGTGTACCGGCTATGAACATATCATTGAAGCGGTACAGTATGCAGCTGAGCGTTTGTCATCTATGTCAAAAGAGGAACGGGAAAAGTTATTAACCTATTAGTGTGGTAAATATTAGAAACTAAGGAGGGGATTCGTTTTATGACGACTGCATCTGAGACGAAATGGGTTGGACGGTCGATTCGTCGGCGGGAAGACCCTCGATTATTAGTTGGGCAGGGAACATATATTGCCGACTTAACTCTTCCTGGAACAACATATGTTGAACTGGTACGAAGCACTCATGCACATGCGAGAATTCGCAAAATCGACATAACTAAGGCAGAAAAACACCCAGGTGTGGTAGCGATACTTACCGGGCAAGAGATTGCTGCCGCAATGAAGCCGATTATAATTCCTGCCATTCGACCTAATTTAGGAGGGGAATTACAAGTTCCGACCGTTTATCCATTGGCCATTGATAAGGTCAATTATGTAGGACATCCTATAGTTGCCATTGTAGCAGAAAATAAATATATTGCAGAAGATGCGGCACAGTTAGTAGAAATTGAATATGATCCCTTACCTGTACTTTTAGATCCGGAGGAAGCCCTCAAACCTGATTCCCCTAAGATCTATGAAGAATGGGAAAGTAATATCATTTGGAAAGGGACACTTGGTAACGGAGATGTCGAAAAGGCTTTCAGTGAAGCTGATTATATATTATCTGAAAGATTTTATGGACATCGTACGGGTGCGGCTCCTATGGAGACGCGTGGGATGGTAGCCGCTTATGATAATTTTACGGGCTTAACCCTTCATATCAATTCGCAACGGCCCCATATTTTGCGAATGGCCTTGTCAAAAATTATGAATCTACCTCATGACAAGGTACGTGTCATTGCTCCAAAGGATGTGGGGGGAGCCTTCGGAACAAAAGCTGCCATATACCGGGAAGAGTTTATCGTTAGTTATTTGGCAATGAAATTGAAAAGACCGGTCAAATGGATTGAAAACCGAATGGAAAGCCTAATGTCTATCGGGCAAGAACGTGATCAAATTCATTATTTGGAAATTGCTGTCCGTAAGGATGGCAAAATACTTGGGATTAAAGACCGTATGATCGCCGATTCTGGTGATGGAAGCAACGGTGTATATATGGGATTTGTAATGCCTTGGTTAAGCGCTGCTTATCTAACGAATGCGTACGATATTCCAAATGTTCACATCGACCTAACATGTGTAGTAACGAATAAACCTTGCCTATCTCCCAGCCGGGCGTTTGGAGAATTCCCTGCTCGATTTGCCATGGATTATGCTTTACATTTGGTAGCGAGAGAACTGAAGTTGGATCCCCGTGAAGTTTTCAAAATAAATATAATCAAGGAATTCCCGTATGTGTCGGCCACTGGAATCACTCATGACAGCGGCGATTATGTAGGCGCATTCAATAAATTGTTAGAGGCCTTGGATTATGACAAAGTTAAACAGGAGCAAAAAGAGGCCCGTAAGAACGGACGATTGATTGGTGTCGGCTTTGCTATGGGTGCTGAAATGTCCGGTTTAGGCTCACAAGTCTTTGTTCCGATGGAAAATCAACCGGGATATGGTTCTGCAACGGTTAAGATTGATACTTATGGAATGATTCAGGTGTTAGAAGGGGATTCTCCTCAAGGACAGGGCCATGAAACGACCATTGCCCAAGCAGTGGCAGATGAACTCGGAGTGAATATTGAAGATATATATATTAGTTACGGTGACACTTTCAACACCCCCTTCGCTTCTGGAACACTCGGCAATCGGGGGGCGTCTTATACTGTTAGTGCTGCAGTTCTCGCTTGTCGAAAATTGAAACGGAAAATGACTAAAATTGCAGCTCATCTTCTTGGAATTGAATCGGATTCAGAAGACTTCATTTTTTCAAATCGAGAAGTTGTTTGGAAAAAAGATACTACTAAAAAAGTTAAAATTGAAGATATTGCCGATGTAGCTATCTTAGCTCCAACAAAACTTCCGCAAGGTATGGAGGCTGGTTTGGAAGCTACCGCTTACTTTGAAGCAGATATTGCCAGCATGTTAAGCATTGGTGTACATGGTGCAGTTGTGGAGGTTGATCCCTCTACGGGAGGTTTTAAGATTTTACGTTATGTAGTAGTCGATGATTGTGGAGTTCCAATTAATCCTATGCTGGTTCGCGGACAAGTTCACGGTGGTGCGGTAATGGGAATAGGGAATGCACTCTATGAAAAATATTCCTTTGATGAATCGGGTCAACCTTTAGCTACAACATTAATGGAGTATCACATGCCGTCAGCAGCTGATGTCCCTCATATCGAAATGGTTGAGTTCAATGTTCCAACTCCTTATACACCTCTAGGTACCAAAGGTAAAGGAGAGGGAATTCCGGCACCAGTTCCGGCTACCTTAGCGAGTGCTATAACAGATGCCATTGATCGTCCAGGATTTAAGCTATTAAATTTACCACTAACACCAGAATCGATATGGAAAGCATTGAATGAAATTTAAATATTAAGATTAATAAAAATACAAAAAATATTAATGTAACACTTAAGGAGAGTAGATTCCATGAAGATTTCTGTTACCCATGAGATTCCGGCAAATTCAATTACGACTTTTGAATTACTTACAAATCCTGATGTTTTGGTGCGTACAGTACCAGGACTGAAATCATTACATTTAATTGAAGAAAATGTGTACGGCGCTGAACTAGAGGTTGGGATAAAGGCGATAAAAGGACGTTATAAAGGAACCGTAAAACTGGTTGACGCGGTTAAAGGCGAACAATTCAGATTAATTATGGATGGTCAGGGACCATTAGGGTTTGTGCAGCAAGATATGCTAGTAAAACTCGAACAAATTTCTGAAAATCAAACAAAAGTGAATTGCGATGGGGAGGCGACGGTCGGGGGAAAAATTGCGGGAGTAGGGCAGCGAGTGATTTCAGGTGTTGCGAGTTTATTAATGGGACAATTTTTTAAAGCTCTTAAGAAAGAAGCTATTGTTTTAAGTGTCAATTATTAAAATTAATGTATGATTTAATATACAAATCCACTGATAACATGAAGTTAATTTCCATCTGAGATTTATGTTATTTTGTTGGGTTTATTATCTCCCGGTTTCCCAAAGCAGACGTTGATCATATAACGTGTGCTTGGAAGCCGGGGGGCACACAGGGCCACAACGTTTTTTATACAAAAGGCTAATATGGAAGGTGGGAAGGGAAGTGGTACAACAAAACAAGTTAAATAAAGACTTATTTGATATCGCAAGAGACCTCATCGATGTTATTCGGGTTCATGTTGACCATGTGGCACATGATGAACCAGTTCTTTTAAAAATTTGGCCACTACTCGTCAAAGTCGGGTTTCACCGTCTGTTGATTGAATCCCGTTTGGAAGGTTGGGGACTTAGTCTTAAACGATACATTGACCTTATACGACTATTAGCTTATGGAGACGGAGCATTGGCCTTATCAGTTCATATTCATAATATTGCCGCAAAAATTATCAATGAATTGGGGGACGAAACTCTTCAGTATCGTTTAAAAACTTGGCTAGACGAAGGAAACATTTTTGCGCTCGCTCGGTCAGAGTATGGAAGAGATTACAGATATGATTTTTCTACTCGAATATCCAAGATAAAATCTTCAATGATACTAAGTGGTCAAAAGGATTTTTGTACCCTTGCGGGTTTAGCTGATTATTATGTGGTATTTGCGCAAACTGAAGTCAACAGTCCATCTATGGACTCTTTACAAGTTTGTATCGTTAACGGAAAGGATCCTGCAGTTGAAGTGATAAAATCAAACAGTTTAGATTCCATGGTTGCTTCCTCCACTCATAGTGTACGTTTTAATCACTATGAACTATCTCAGACAGAATTGGTTGGACAGCCCGGAGAAATTACTCATTTAATGAATCCTGACATCCTCACGCTCGGAATATGTGCCATTAACGTCGGTATGGCCGATTTAGGAATAGAATTATTTATCGAAAAAGAAAAGCAACTTTATGATAGTAAAAATGTCGAAGTTTTGAAATGGTTAGGTCAGATGGATGTACTGTTACGGAGCACAGAATTATTACTGAATGAATCAATCAACTCCCGCCCACATTCAGATATGGGTTCAGGTATCTGTTTAAGACGTGCGAAAGTAGCTTCCGATATTTTGATAAATGATGTAACCGAAGGTGCCATTAACTATCTGGGAATTAACGGAATTCTGTCCAAAAATAAATTTATTTATTTAAGAAATAATTCTTATGCCACTCAGGTTCTTCCTCCAAATACTCAGAAGTGCCTGTTCACGCTGGGAAATGAAAGAATAAAATGGCACTACATACAGTTTTCCAATCAGAAAAATCAGTAGTTCTTGCCTAGTGCACATGATGTCGGGGAAGGATCCCCTAACCGGACATTTTTTTCGGAGGTGTAAAACGATGGGAGACAATAAAGTCATCGTTGGTGCAATAGAAGATGCAAGAAAAGCGGGTAAACAGATTGCCTTGGCTACGGTGGTACGTGTTACAGGTTCCGCTTATCGGCGGGAAGGGGCCAAAATGCTCGTTGATGAACACAAGAATACCTTAGGGGAAATTTCCGGTGGTTGTCTAGAAGAAGATGTCGCCGAGGTAGCTAAGAAGGTTATGGAAGATGGTTGTCCCGTACTAAAGCGGTACGATATGGATGAAGAATTGGTGTGGGGACTCGGACTCGGTTGTCCCGGAATCGTGGAAGTTTATATTGAACCCGTTACATTTTCAGGAATGACTGAAACCGATCAGGTTTCTGACGAAAAGATGAATAAAGGTACGGGCTCTAAACAAAAACGTTTTTCAAGTCCATTAGAAGCTTGGATAACATGTCTCAAACGAGAACAGATGGGCGTATTAAGCACCATTTTAAAAGCTCCACCTGAGCTTGGTCTTTCCTTGGGTAGTCGCCTCTTTATACCCGAACATGGTGATCCGATAGGGAGTCTCGGTCACGACGAATTAAATCGCAAGGTTTTGGAATTAGCCGGTGAGAAAATCAAGAGTCTGCATCCCAAATCGGAAACTTGTTCATGCCACCTTTCGACTGGAGAGACGATCGATATCTTTCTGGATGTGAATGTACCTCCTGCTGAAATAATAATATTTGGTGCGGGTCATGATGCGATCCCTTTGTCAAGTTTTTCTATCCAATTAGGTTTTAAAACCACTGTAGTTGACCCTCGACCTGCATATGCGACACATGAACGTTTTCCTGGGGCAAATATCATTTTGGCAGATTCAGGATCGTTGCAAGAACGTGTCAACATTAGTTCTCGAACGTATGTAGTTATCATGAACCATCATCTTGAACGAGATCGAGCTTGTCTTTCCTTTGCCTTAAACTCCACCGCTCCATATATAGGTGTTCTTGGTCCCAATTCTCGCTGCATGAGATTAATGGAAGTCTCACAAAAAGAAGATATCGACCGATTCGTCCGTCTTTATAATCCGATAGGACTTGACATAGGCGCAGAATCTTCCGAAGAGGTGGCCATTAGTATTCTTGCGGAAATTCTAGCCGTTAGAAACAATCGTTCTGGAGGATTTTTACGGGGGCGTTTAAAAGTACATGGTGTAGCGAACTAATACAACCGCGAATGATGATTGATTCGTGTGTACTTTGAAAAGAGGGATGAATCACATGAAAGAGGTTCCGGTAGAAAAAGCTATTGGAATGCAACTGGGGCATGACTTAACTCAGATTATACCAGGTAAATTTGAAGGTGTCGCTTTTCGAAAGGGTCATCTCATTCGAGAAGAGGATATTCCCGTATTACACTCAATGGGTAAATTCCATGTTTATGTAATGGAGATTTCTAATGCGGAACTTCATGAAGAGGAGGCGGCGCTCGAAATTGCGAATTCTGTTCGAGGCGATGGAGTCGAACTAACCCCTCCTTCACAAGGAAGAGTTAACTTGATCGCGCAATACGACGGATTGGTAATGGTGGATCAACAGTTGCTTTATGAAATCAACTCTGTTCCCGAAGTCATCTTAGCTTCAGTACAGAATGGGATACCTGTCAAAAAGGGAGAAATTGTAGCGGGTACCCGCATCATCCCTGTTAAGATCGATCGGAAATCAATTGAAACGGTTAAGCAAATAGCAAGTAGTAAGCCTAAGATTTCGATTACACCTTTTACTTCTTTAAAAGTGGGAATGATCGTTACAGGTACTGAGGTTTACAAAGGTCTTATCAAAGATGGGTTTGAAAAAAAAGTCAAAAAAAAGCTTGGTGCTTACAATTCCCAAATTACGAAGCGTATAGTCGTACCCGATGAAAAAGCAAGAATCGTGTCTGCAATTCAATTGATGTTAAACGAAAAGATTGACTTGTTGATCCTAACTGGAGGCATGTCGGTAGACCCTGACGACCGAACCCCAGGTGCCATTCGGGAAGCAGGGATAGACATTGTTTCATACGGGGTTCCGGTTCTTCCTGGTTCCATGTTTCTAATGGGTTACTACGGGGAATTGCCGGTAATGGGTTTACCGGGATGCGTAATGTGGGATCCGGTTACGGTGTTTGATATTGTTTTGCCTTGGATTGTGGCAAGAAAACGTATTACTAAATCTGATCTGATCAAACTCGGCTATGGCGGTTTATTGTCACGAAAACCGCATACGGAAGGCCATCATTAAAAAATTACTTGGATGAGGTTTATCAAACATAATGGCTCTTCGGAGACATTACACGGATAAGCAATGAGTATTACGATTCTCGAGAAGTTGTCACGACCGTTGAAAGGAAGTGATGACGTGTATTCCAATGTTTTTGCATTAATTTTAGCTGCTGGTAGTTCTTCACGTATGGGTCGAGCAAAACAGCTACTCGAGTTTAGGGGCAGCTATCTTTTGGAGTATGTAATTCGGCGTACCCTTCCCCTAAATTTTTCAGAGATCATCGCGGTCATTGGGCATCAATCTGATCAAGTTCAAAGCTTGATTCATATAGAAGATAAACGCTTTCGATGGTTTGTCAACCGCAATTACCATACTGGGCAAAGTTCGTCTCTAGTTGAAGGGATTAAAAAAGGAAGACACCACTCGTCGGTGATGGTGTTTCTGGGTGACCAACCCTTGATTTCAGAAGAAACGATCAGGTTAGTATTCCAAAGAGGACTTGAACAGAGCTGTAATTTGCCGAACCAACCGTTTGTAATACGACCTTCCTTTCAGGGGGTTCCAGGACATCCTGTTTTTATTGGTAACTTCAGGATGATCGATTTTACAAGCCTCGAGGGCGATCAGGGAGCTAAACAAATTATCAGGAACATAAACCATTCATTTTTGTTACCTGTTGAGGATCCCGGGATATTGTTCGATATTGATACCCCAGAAGCGTACGAAAAGTCAAAGCATGCCAATGACTCTAATATTTTAAAACATCAAGGCTTCAACTCTTTTTAGGAAGTACTATATATAGTTTCAAGAAACTTCACATATATATGTGTTATTAAAAAATACAATATTTACGGATGGAATACGCTGAAACTTGGTAATGCAGCTACATTATGCGTGAAATTATCCTTTATGTAAGTGTTTAGCAACAAAAATAACCTTAGGGGGAGGCGAAAATGAAAGATGATGACGAAGAAAGGATTGGGAGCAAGCGTCAAACGTAAAGAAGATCCGAAATTTTTAACTGGGAATGGCCAGTACACCGATGATTATGAGAAACCGGGTACACTTCATTTAGCAATATTACGGAGTCCTCATGCACATGCTCGAATTGTCAACATTGATACAACTAAAGCTAAACAATTGGATGGAGTTGTCTCGGTTGTAACTGGAGAAGAAGCTCTGAACTACTATGGTCCGCTGGCTACAACGATAAATATTTTCAATAATGTCCCTGAGATGTATGCAATCGCTTATAAAAAGGTGCGTTACGTTGGTGAACCTGTGGCTGTCGTAGCGGCGGTTGACCGTTATGTAGCTGAAGATGCAGTAGATCTCATTGAGGTGGAGTACGACCCTTTGCCTGCGGTTGTTAGTGTGGAAGATGCACTTGAACCGAAGGCACTGCTATACGAAGACTGGGGCCACAACATTCAGTTGGAATGGAAAACCACGATTGGCGATATTGAGGAGGCTTTTGCAAAATCCTCATATGTGTTTGAGGAGACTATCACGCATAACCGCTACACAGGCACTCCAATGGAATCACGCGTTTGCTTTGCTGACTATAATCCGGCTACCAAACATTTGACAGTCATGTGTTCAACGCAATCTCCGTCTCAGGTACGTACTTTGATTGCCCAAACTTTACGGATGCCAGAGCACAACATTCGCGTGATAACTCCGGATGTTGGTGGGGGTTATGGAACGAAACTCCAGGCAAATGCTGAAATCATCCCCTGCGTTATGTCACGAATTCTTGGAAGACCTGTTAAATGGACAGAAGATAGGGTGGAAAATTTGTTATCTGGAATGCAGTCCCGCGACTATTCTTGCACATTAAAAGTAGGTTTGGATAAGGACTACCGGATCCTAGGTCTCCAAGCAAAATTGATAGGTAACATTGGTGTCGACGGAACCTGTCAAGGCCCTGGAACCCCTGCGTTGCTGGTTGCTGGAGCTTATTTTCCAGGCCCTTATAAAATCCCAGCTTATGAAGCAGAGGTAATAGGGGTGGTAACGAATAAAGGACCGTACGGAGCTCATCGAGGGTACGGGAAAGACATTGCGAATTATCCTGTAGAACGCATGATGGATATCATGGCACAAAAACTAGGGATATCTCCCGTAGAAATAAGACGTCGTAATTTTATAAACAAAGACGAGTATCCATACGAGCAAATTTCGGGACCCATTTACGATAGCGGGGACTTCCAACGTCTTATGGATATCGCTTTAGAGAAGGTTGATTACTACAATTTGAAAAAGCAACAACAAGAATTGCGACAGCAAGGCAGATATATTGGCATTGGTATAGCCGCTATGCTTGAGCCTTCAGGCGCTGCCGTATTCAATGGAGTCTTTAATGGATATCAACCTGCTACTGTGCGCATGACGCCAGAGGGTGGTTTTCAAATATTGACCAGCCACCAAAACATTGGGCAAGGGGTGGAAACCACACTTCCACAAATCGTTGCGAGTGTAATGGACGTGGATATTGAGGACATTCGGCTCGTGTATGGAGACACCGATGTTACCCCATACGGTCTAGGGCCATTTTCTTCCCGTGGTGCCACTTATACAGTATCTGCTGTTTACGAGGCAGCAAAAATGCTAAAAGACAAAATCTTGAAAATAGCTGGTCATCTACTCGTAGCAGATCCTCAAGACCTGGAAATGGTTAACGGTAATGTTCGAGTAAAGGGGGTATCTTCCACCGAAGCGTCAATCAGTTTGAAAGAAATAGGAAACAAAGTTTATTTGTGGCCTGGTCCATACGGAACCATCCCAAAAGGCGTCGACTGTAATTTAGAGTGTACGTATACATGGACCAGTGAGGTGGTGAATTGGGTACCTGACAAGTATGGCAGGGTGAACTTATATACTACCCATCCGACGGGTGTGTTTATTGCTGTCGTAGAGGTAGACAGTGAAACTGGACAAGTGAAAATAAATAAATTTGTAGTCTCTCACGATTCCGGTACAATCATCAATCCTATGATTGCTGATGGTCAAATAGCGGGGGGCATCGCTCACGGAATAGGCGGAGTTTTGCTTGAAGATCTTGCTTATGATAGTAACGGTTTCATGGTGAATTCAGATTTTCAAAGCTATTTATGCCCATCGGTGATGGAAGTTTCAGACATCGAGATTCACCATATCGAATGCCCGTCACCTTTCACACCATTGGGTACTAAGGGAATGGGCGAAGGTGGAGCAATTCCTTCTCCGGCAGCCGTAGCAAATGCGGTCGAAGATGCTTTAGAACCGTTCGGCGTAAGAGTAAAGGATTTGCCTCTTACACCGGAGAGGGTGTTGGAGTGGATCAACAAGGGAGGGATGAATCATGGCAGATCCTAACTGGAAAGTGTATCCTCTTGTAGTTGGAGAAGCAGAGGTTCCACAGGTTTTGGACGTTTTTTGGTCTCTAAGCAAGGATAAATCACTGGTTACTGTTCCAATTTTAGCTTGGTTGTTGGTTTCATTAAACAATCACGCTGAACCCATCCTTGTTGACACCGGATTTCGCGACGCTGAACGCTGTATGAAAGTGCATGGTCTTGGCCCTCACAGGACTAGACCGGAGTGGAGTTTAAAACACCAGCTTGGTAATCATGGTCTTGAATTAGAAGAAGTAAAAACGTTCATACTCACGCACCTGCATTACGATCATGCCGGAGGGTGTATACAACTGCCTAACGCGAGGTTTGTTATTCAACGCTCGGAAATGCAGGCAGCAGCTGCACCGATGGTTTCCCCACAGCTAGAATTCGGTGGTGGAGCCCTATTCTATGACCGAAAGGATATTGCAGATTTGGTGGATCCTCTCTGGCAACAGGTCGATCTTATTGAAGGGGATACTGAGATTGCTCCGGGTGTTAAGTGTGTATTGTTTGCTAACACTCACACTCCTGGGAGTCAAGCGGTGTACGTAAAAACTGAGTCCGGTACGGCAGTTATACTTGGAGACATAGCTCGAAATATTGAACTTAATATTAATCAGAGGATTCCGCCCGGTTTGTATTATGATTTGGAAGCCACCTATCGAGCAATGATTCGTATAAAAAAGGAAGCAGACATTGTCCTCCCCTGTCATGATTACAGTGTTGTAAAAAAATACGCGAACGGTGTTTGAGGCGGAGGTTTGCTATGCGAGTAAAGGGGATAGAGCGCGTCGCATTAGAAGTGAAAGATATTGATGAATCCGTTTTACTATTCTCTAAACTGTTGGGCACTAGATTCCAACGACAAGATTTAAAAATAGGAAGCTCATCTATAAAGTTGGCGTTTTCTTCTCTTGGAATCGAGCTGATTCAAGAACAGGATTCTGAATTCGACTCACTTCGTAGTTTCCATATTCGTGTAGAAGACATGAGCGAGGTGCCATCTGCCGTTTCGGAAGTTGGAGGAGAGGTACTTTCAAAATTTCGGGTTGGAGCTATGGAACATATGGTTACAAAAATTGGGTCTTTCCGAATTGTCTTTGTTTGTTATTCCGGAGACGATTCGTTAGAAGCATTAGCAAGATCGGAAAATAATTAGGTTAGGGGGTTGCTGGATGAAGCCCGCTCCGTTTGAATATGTTGCGGTTAGCAGTGTTAACGAAGCAGTTACAGTGCTACAAAGGTATGGGACTAACAGTCGAATAATTGCTGGTGGTCAAAGCCTGCTGCAAGAAATGAACCTTCGACAAACTCGTCCTTCCTTTCTTGTGGACATTAATGGAATTAAAGATTTGGATTATATTCGAGAAACGACTAACGGATTGGTAATTGGAGCTCTTACTCGCCATCGAACAGTTGAGCGTTCGGAAATCGTACGAAAGATCTGCCCACTCGTGCAAGAAGCAGTTAAACATATCGCACATTTCCAGGTTCGTAATCGTGGAACAATTGGTGGAAGCCTTTCACACAATGCTCCTGGGGCCGAGTACGGGGTAGTGACTCGATTGCTTGATGCTGAGATTGTGGTGGTTGGTCCGGATGGTGAGCGTATAATTCCGGCAGAAGAATTCTTTGTAAGTCATTTTAAAACTGATTTGAAGCCTAATGAAATGATAACCGAAGTGCGATTTCCGGCTCTCCCTAAAGAAACGGGATACGCATTCTTAGAAGTAACACGACGTCACGGGCATATACCCATTGTTTCAACAGCGGCAACTCTAATGCTAAATCCCGATGATACTGTTAAGGAGGCGCGCATTGCGTTAGGCAACGTGAGTAATAATGGCGTACCTTATAAGGTAAAAGCCGTTTCCCGATTATATGGTCAAAAAATAACCCCAGATGTTCTTGCTGACCTGGCAAAAGAGATAGAAGCTGAAGTGAATCCTGATCCTCATGCTGATTCAGAAGCTGCCTATATAAAACAACATTCAGGAATCACAGGTCGCCGTGTATCGGAAATCAGTAGCGCTACTTATAGGAAACAAGTATCCAGTGTATTAAGTTGTCGAGCACTGAATATCGCATATCAGCGTATAAAAGGGGGTATTTAAATGACAAAATCTGCTGTACGGCAAAAGATTTCGGTCACTGTTAACGGAGTAAAATACGAGCGGGAAGTTAACGTTCGAACACTACTTGTAGATTTTCTTCGACGGGAATTGGGCTTAACCGGAACTCACGTCGGTTGCGAGCAGGGAGTCTGTGGTGCTTGTACCGTATTGATTGACGGTCAAGCAATTAGATCCTGCCTTACCTTAGCCGTACAGGCCGATGGTCTTTCCGTCACAACTATTGAAGGAATAGGTTCCCCTGAGCAACTTCATCCGATTCAACAAGCCTTTTGGGAGAATCATGGTTTACAATGCGGTTTCTGTACTCCTGGTTTTGTAATCTCGGCGTACGCTTTCCTATCCGAAAATCCAAATCCCACTGATGAGAAAATTCGTGAGGCGCTGTCTGGAAATCTGTGCAGATGTACAGGTTATCAGGGAATTATCAAATCCGTAAAAGCAGCTGCAGTTAAAATGCAAGCCGCCGTATCACATACCGAGAAGTAACATATATTAATGATTTTTTACCTCTTTACGATATGGAGTCACTTTGTGATCTCGTAAACAATTGTATTAAGAATTTTTTATAAATTAATAATAAAGGTAGTGAAATAAATGGGTGAATGGTTACAATTCTTTGAATTAAACGAACAGTCTTGGAGCTGGGATCAACAAAAAGCGGAAGAAGCCTGGCGCAAAATGAATGTAATCCGGGCATTTGAAGAGAAAAGTATAGAGCTGTATAAACAAGGACTGATGGGAGGTTCACTTCACTCCTATATAGGGCAAGAAGCAGTAGCAACAGGTGTATGTATGAATCTAAATACGGATGACTATATAACTATGACTTATCGTGGACGCGGTCAAGCAATAGCAATAGGGGCAGATCCTTATAAGTTATTCGCTGAAATGTTAGGGCGAAAAGATGGATATTGCAAGGGGAAAGGGGGACCGATGCACATTGCATGCCGCGAATTGGGGATTTTAGGTGCGAACGGAATCGTTGGTGCCGGAATACCGATCGCTGTCGGTTCCGCTTTAACCGCAAAATATAGGAAGAAAGGGCAAATTGCCGTAACCTTTTTCGGAGATGGAGCAACAAATCAAGGTGCTTTTCATGAGGCGTTAAATTTAGCTGCCATTTTAAAGCTTCCGATTGTGTTTGTATGTGAAAACAACCTGTACTCCGAAATGACTCCAATAAAATATTCTACGTTAAATGAGGATCTCGCCGAAAGAGGGGCCGCTTACCGTATACCCTCTATTGTAGTAGACGGAAATGATGTTCGAGCTGTGTTTGAAGCCACAAAAGCAGCCGTAAATCGCGCCCGTTTGGGTGAGGGACCGACGTTTATTGAGGCAAAAACTTATCGACTCGCGGGCCATATGTTTGGGGACGCGGAAACTTATCGCAGTAAAGAAGAAGTGGCAGAGTGGAGACAAAAGGAACCAATAAAACGTTTTCAACAAGTGTGCTTACAAGAACAATTATTGGATGAACAGCGATTGAATGAAATTCAGAATCAGATTTACAAGGAAATTGATACAGCAGCTCAACAGGCGATGGAAGCAGAACAACCTGGGATGGAGGAGATCTTTACCGATGTCTACTAAAAAAATTGTTACGTATGCGGAAGCTATAAATGAGGCTCTTAGAGAGGAAATGCATTCAGATCCAGATGTTATTCTTCTGGGTGAAGATATAGGATCTTACGGTGGCGTCTTCAAGGTAACCAAAGGTTTATTGGATGAATTTGGTAGAGACAGAGTTATTGATACACCAATTTCCGAAGCAGGGTTTATTGGGGCAGGGATTGGAGCCGCTATGACTGGAATGAAACCAGTTGTGGAGATCATGTGGGTGGACTTCACCCTCGTGGCAATGGATCAAATTTTGAACCAGGCAGCAAAGATGTCCTACATGTCCGGGGGACAAACGAAAGTTCCTTTAGTAATTCGTACCCAAGGAGGCGGGGGAAGAGGAAATGCTGCACAGCATTCTCAAAGTCTTGAAACAATATTTGCACACGTTCCGGGAATTAAGGTGGTTTTACCTTCGACTCCATATGATGCGAAGGGATTACTGAAATCATCGATTCGTGAGGGATGTCCTGTAATCTTTATAGAACATAAAATGCTTTATAATCAGAAGGCTGAGATACCTAGTGAAGAATACTTCATTCCTTTAGGAAAGGCCGATATAAAAAGAGCAGGTAAGGATATTACTATAGTTTCTATATCAAGAATGGTTCATTTCTGTCTTGACGCTGCTAAGGAACTTCAAAAAGAGGGAATTGAAGCGGAAGTGATTGACCTCCGCACGTTGGTACCGCTGGACTTGGAACTGGTAAAGAAATCGGTGCAAAAAACCCATCGATTGCTTATTGTTCATGAGGCGACGAAATCCTATGGGTGGGGGGCTGAGGTAGCCGCTAGAATTCAAGAAGAAGCGTTTGATGAACTGGATGCACCAGTGTATAGAGTAGGTGCTGAAGACGTTCCAATTCCTTACAACTTAAATTTAGAAAAAGAAACGCTTCCTCAGGTACGGGATATCGTTGATGCAGTGAGGAACTCCCTTTATCTGTCAATCTAAGTTCTTTTATGATCTGTTCTATCCAACTCGCCAAAGTACACGGATACCTGCATTGACAGAAGAGAATGTTTCAGAGAAACGGTACGATTCATGTGGATATTTGGATTTTTGTTTATGTAAAGCTCGATACCCAAAATAAAGGTGGAAGTTATGGAAACTTATTATGATTTAGCGATTATTGGTGGTGGAACAGGGGGATATACTGCCGCAATTCGGGCGGCCAAAAAAGGCTTGAAAGTACTTCTTATTGAAAAGGACAAATTAGGCGGGACGTGTCTTCACAAGGGATGTATTCCGACTAAAACCTTATTAGAATGTTCAAGTCTTTTCAACAAAGTTAATTCCTTCGCTAAAGATTGGGGAATTGAGATTGAGGGTAGTCCTAAAATTTCAGTAGAGAAGTTAATGGAAAGAAAAGAAGGGGTAATTCATCAGCTCTATCAAGGCATTCAATACTTGATGAAAAAAAACAAAATTCGAGTTGAATTTGGTTTTGGGAAAATAGCGAAGCATGACGGTACAGATTTCTTTGTACAAGTGCGTAAAGAAAAAGAAGTACTAGAGTTTAAGACATCAAAAGTCATTATAGCGACAGGATCGAAGCCTGCTTTTCCCTCTCAATTAGAATTGGTGAGAAATAAAGTTGTGACGAGTGACCAAATGTTAGATATGGATTATATTCCGAGTTCGGTTGCGATCCTTGGAGGGGGGGTTATAGGTGTTGAATTTGCAACTCTTTTTCACGAACTTGGCAGTAAGGTAAAGATCATTGAGCAACAAAACAGACTTCTGCCTTTCGAGGACGAAGATATAAGTAAAGAAATGGAACGCATAATGAAAAAGAAAAAAATTGAACTATTACTTGATTCAACAGTCAATTTAGAGGGTTTAAAAATCTTGGATACAGGCGTGCAAATTCCAGTTATACGGTCGGGAAATTCGGAAGTTAAGGTGGAAGCAGATCTACTTCTTGTTGCTGTTGGTAGAACAAATAATATCAAAGATATAGGTTTGGAACAACTGGGTATTGATATATCTCAGGGCTTTGTTCCAGTAAATGAATTTCTAGAAACAACAACAAAAGGTCTATACGCTATCGGTGATATTACTGGATCCTACCAATTAGCTCATGTGGCCGCTCATCAAGGAATCATAGCCGTGGATCATATGATTAAGAGTGAAGTCCATCCGTATCAACCGTTATCAGTTCCAAGATGTGTTTACTCTCACCCTCAGGTCGCAAGTATCGGTTTTACTGAACAAGAAGCAGTACAAAAAGGATTAGAACTTAAAGTCGGGAAATTCCCGTTCAAAGGGATTGGTAGAGCTTTAACCCTTGGGAATTCCGATGGTTTTGTAAAGATTATCTGCGATGCAAAAACGGATCAAATCATAGGAGTACACATCATTGGAACCGATGCAACAGAATTAATCGGAGAGGCAGCTCTAGGTATGCTGTTGCAAGCTACAGCTTGGGAAGTTTCCTTAACTATCCACCCTCATCCTACTCTGAATGAAATATTTGGAGAGGCTACCTTAGCTGTTGAAGGTCAAGAAATTAATGGATAAATGATGGGTTTAAATTGAGGGAGGTTCATGATAATGACTACGGAAATAGTACTCCCGAAAATGGGGTTAACCATGGAGGAGGCAGAAATGCTGGCATGGGAAAAAAAAGTTGGTGATTATGTAGAAAAACATGAAGTCATACTTACGATTCAAACGGATAAAGCCGCCCTAGAAGTCGAGGCGCCCGTCGACGGAATTCTTCAAGATATACTTGTCAAAGAGGGAGAAGTTGTACCCGTTGGTACAGTATTGGGTTATATCTCAGATACAAAGGAACAAGATGAACCGGTAAACATGTTTCAAAATATAGATTTTCCTGTTGAAGAACCATACAGAATTAGAATATCTCCAGCAGCAAGAAAATTAGCACGAGAAAACGGAATAGAAATAGAAGGATTAAGAGGTTCCGGACCTAGGGGCAGGATCCTATTGATGGATGTACAAGAAGCCATCGCAGAAAAATCTCTGAAGGAACGAAAAATAGAAATTGATACAATAAAAACCAAATTACCAGTGAAAACGACAAAAGCTAGAGGAAAAGGAAAACATGTACCTCTTACCCGAATGAGAAAAATTATTGCTGAACGAATGACGCAAAGTTTTATGATGGTTCCCCAGTTTCAACTAAAGAAACAAGTGGATGTCACAGCAATCCTACAAGTTCGTAACCTATTGGTTTCAAGTTTCGAAGAATCTATAGGAGTCCGGTTGTCAATTAACGATTTTCTTATTCAAGCCGTCGCATTGACATTAAAAAAACATCCTAGCGTGAATGCCTCATACATTGATTCCGATACCCAACCATACATTTATGAACATGACGATATCAATGTAGGACTAGCGGTAGCGGTAGATGATGGACTGGTAGTACCAGTGATTCATAATGCCGATCAAATGTCATTGGCGGAGATTGCAAAAAAACGTGTTGAATTAATTGAAAAAGCAAAAAAAGGCATCTTAAAGCCCGAAGAAATGAGTCATGGTACTTTCACAATTTCAAATCTAGCATCATTTGAAATTGATGAATTTGTAGCGATTGTAAATCCCCCTGAAGCGGGTATCTTAGCTGTAGGACAGGTTCGGGAACAACCGGTTGTCGTAGATAATAGAGTAGAAATAAAACCCGTCCTCATTCTGAATGCTTCTTTTGACCACCGAATCATAGATGGAGCAGATGGATCCAAATTCATAAGCGATCTGGTTCAACATCTACAATCGGATCGTTGGAAGATTTTTTAGGAAAAGTTATACTAATATAAAAATCAGGGAAATGCGACTCTAACCTGCCGTTTGATCAAAGATTTCTTATTTTGTTTCGCTATATGGGAGATGAGCACATTGATAAATTTTGCTATCACACATGAGGTAATCGATGTCCAGCACCTGATCGAATCGGTAAAAGATCGTAATTGCGGAGCCGTTTGTACCTTTATGGGGACGGTGCGCGAGCTGACCGATGGAAAGAAAACCTTATATTTGGAATATGAAACATATCAAGAAATGGCCGAGAAGATGTTGGAAGAAATCGGAAACGAAGTGCTGGAAAAATTCCAGTGCTCAAAGATAGCAATGGTTCATCGGGTCGGTCGTCTGGATATCGAAGAGGTGGCTGTAGCCATTGCTGTGTCTGCCCCTCATCGTAAAGCTTCTTTCGAGGGTTGCCGTTACGCAATAGACCGGATTAAAGAGTTTGTTCCGATCTGGAAGAAGGAATACGGAGAAGATGGGGCCAATTGGGTTGGATGCAATTGCTTAAGAAAAGAAGGGTGATGAGATGGAAAGAAAGTTAAAGATCCTCTGTTTTGCCGAGTTGGGTGAAAAGATTGGCAAGTGTGTGGAGATTTCTATGGAAACTGAAATAACAGTATCCGGGCTGATTGAACGGTTGATCAAGATGTATCCCGAATATCAACATTCGATTCAATCGTGCATGATTGCGGTAAATCAAAAGTATGTAAAAGTAGACACAGTGATCCGAAGTGATGATCAGGTTGCATTGATTCCACCGGTCAGCGGCGGATAAATCATAAAAATATAAACAGCGAAAAAGGGGGGTTCATCATGAAAAAAAATATAACGGATGTGCTCGGACGACCGCTTAGAGATTTACGAATTTCGGTAACGGATCGTTGCAACTTTCGTTGCAGATACTGTATGCCGGAAGAGATTTTCAGCCAAGACTATCCATTTTTGCAATCGAGCCAGATGCTCAGTTTTGAAGAAATCGTCCGATTGGCGCGCATTTTTGCGTCCATGGGCGTGACAAAAATTCGTATTACAGGCGGCGAGCCGCTTTTGAGAAAAGACCTCCCGAAACTGATTCGCATGCTGAGATCTATCCGCCAGATTCAAGACATTTCCTTAACCACCAATGGGGTTCTCTTAAATAGACAAGCCCATCTGCTCAAAGATGCAGGTTTGGAGCGGATCAATGTAAGTCTGGATACACTTAACGACGAAACATTCTCCCGTTTGAACTCGCGTAAATACCAGGTCAAACACGTACTTGCAGGAATTGAAGCAGCCTCCCAAGCGGGACTCCAAGTAAAAATTAATATGGTCGTACTTAAAGGAATCAATGATGGCGAGATCGTATCATTTGCCCGGTATTTCCGAGGCAGCGGGCATATTGTACGCTTTATTGAATACATGGATGTTGGCAACAACAATGGCTGGGATATGAATCAAGTGGTCTCCAAAGAAGAAATTGTCAGCCAAATTCATGCTGAAATACCCGTCCAACAGATCGAACCCAACTATTTTGGAGAAGTGGCATCCCGATATCGTTACTTGGGCTCAAATGAGGAATTCGGTGTGATTTCTTCTATCACTGCTCCATTTTGTTCTTCTTGCACTCGTGCTCGTTTATCTTCAGATGGGCACTTATATACTTGTTTATTTGCTTCAAAAGGCTATAACCTTCTTGCTCTTCTTCGTTCTGGAGCCTCTGATCAGGAAATTGGGCAGTACATCGAGGACATTTGGCAGCATCGGAGAGATCGTTATTCAGAAGAGCGTTCATTTCAAAGAAAGCAAAAAAACGAGAAGATTGAAATGTTTTATATCGGTGGTTGAACAAGCCGTCTCAATTGGAAATCCCCGAAACGGCTCTAAAAGATGGCGAATCATAACAGTAGGGGGGATCACATCCCCCTTCCTCATTCCAATATCTCGAGTTTGACCATCAAATGTTGTTTCAATCACAAATTCGTGACCCACGATTTCACAAATTTGATTTTGCAGGTCATGGGAAAGAGGGATGTGAATGAGCCGGTACTTTCGTTTTGTCGCCGTCCTAGTGATGATCCCGCTGGCGCTTTCAGTCATCGGGTGCGCAAACAGGTCAAGTTCATTGACACAGCAGAACGGCACTAAAAATTCATCGCAAGCTGTCGAACTGTACATATTGGCTGCCGCGAGTCTGTCAGATGCGTTGAAGGAAGCGCAAAGGGTATACGAATCTTCCCGTCCGGGAGTCAAACTGGTTTTCAGCTTTGGCGCTTCCGGAACGTTACAACACCAGATTGAACAAGGTGCTCCCGCCGACCTGTTTCTTTCTGCCGGAACCAAGGAAATGGACGACTTGGTGGAAAAAGGCATCATCGACTCTGAAAACCGGTCGGATCTCCTGGGAAATGAATTGGTTCTCATCGTTCCGAAAACATCTCATGTTGAATTGAAAAGTATCAGGGATCTGACTAAGTCCGAAATAAAAAAAATCGCGATCGGCAAACCGGAAACCGTGCCGGCCGGTTCCTATGCGAAACAGTCGCTCTCATACAACGGGATATGGGATTTTGTTCAATCAAAACTCGTGTTCGCGAAGGACGTGCGGCAAGTACTCGCCTATGTGGAAACGGGAAATGTTGATGCGGGGATCGTGTATAAAACGGATGCGACGTCGTCCGATCGAGTGTCTATTGCGGCTATAGCTGAACCAAACAGCCATAAACCGATCGTCTATCCCCTCGGTCTTATTAAGAACAGCAAACATTCAACACAAGCCCGCGATCTGTATGACTGGCTGCAAGGACCGGAAGCAAAGGCAATCTTCACGAAGTACGGCTTTGAAATGATATCCCAAAAGTTACCCTCCGCGAAAAAACCATGATAAATCAGGATTTTTGGCTTCCGGTTCTCCTGTCCGTCAAAGTAACCATTATTGCGAGCATACTCTCATTTGTCGTTGGCCTGATTGCGGCTTGGTGGGTGGCCCGCCGTCAATTTAAAGGGAAGGCGATCCTGGAAACGATTTTCATGTTGCCTCTCGTTCTTCCCCCGACTGTTGTAGGTTTCGGGCTTTTGGTTTTCATGGGCAAGGAAAGCCTGATCGGAAGGCTGATCGAATGGGTGTTTCATCAGTCTGTCGTGTTTACTTGGTGGTCAGCCGTAATTGCCGCGGGTGTGGTCGGATTTCCACTTGTCTATCAGACATTGAAAACGGGGTTTGAGTCGATCGACAGAGAATTGGAAGATGCTGCCCGGTCGATGGGAGCTAACGAGTGGCAGGTGTTTCGGTATGTAACCCTTCCGCTTGCGTGGCGGTTCATTTTATCTGGATACATATTCGGATTCACGCGGGGCATCGGCGAATTTGGCGCGACCTTGATGTTCGCTGGAGACATTCCGGGGAAGACCGAGACGATCCCGACAGCGATCTATATGGCCGTGGAATCGGGCAATATGGATTTGGCCGTTTACTGGGTAGGATCAATCGTGGCTTTGTCACTTGTTTTGTTGAGTTTGATTCAGAAACTGCAGCGGGATGTGTAAGCAACCATCAAGAATTTTTTTATAGTGCACTCCGCGGCGAGTCCAGGCGAACAGGTTTACGAAATAGAATTGTCCATTTTGAGGTTGAAATCAAAGATCTACGGACGATTGATAAAGAAGTTGTACGGAAATCGGTAAGCGAAGTGGTAACGACAAATCCAGGTGATTAAGATCAAATGAACCAAGGTGCTTGGTTATATTTCCATAATGAAATTGCCGATTTCGCAGGATCAGTGGTCATTTGAACTGAATAAGCCAACTGCAGTCGCAAAGCACTTAACCTTTCTGTGTTGTTGACTACCTTTACGGAGCCAAATAGGTGCAATTTTGTAACTCAGACTGCAAATGCAATCGAGGGGGCTTGTATACAGGTTTCTCATTCTGCAAATACAGAAGTTTATGGACGGATATTCTTTCGCAAGAATCTGTTCGCAAGAAGAGTGTCTTGTCTATTTTTGGAGGCATTGTCTACCTCAGAGGGAAGTTCAAACATGGAGGGACTTCCTTTTTTTTGCAATGACTTCACAAGATTCGGCATACCCCATCTCACTACTGGCATCCTAGTACCATGCCAATCATATGAATCCTCGAAATCCTGTCCACTTTTCCCGACTCTACGACTCCTCTTGCACAATGTTCCAAGTCGTCGTATCCTTAAAATAATGTTTCCGATATGGTTAGTAGGAATAAAGGAGAGAAACAAGCTATGGAAGAGAACCTTAAGCGCGTTCTCCGCACACCAGAGGTGCTGTTCATTGGCATCAACGGTGTGGTTGGAGGTGGCATTTTCCTGTTGCCTGGTCAGGTCGCTGGACTGGCTGGTTCAAAGGCCTTGTGGGCCTATCTGGTGGCTGGAATCATCGCCATCCTCATCGGCTTGGTATTCGCCGAGGCTAGCAGTATGTTTACCCGAACGGGCGGCTCGTACGTATATGCGGAAGAAGCCATGGGAAAGGCAGTGGGGTTTACGGTCGGCTGGATGGGCTGGCTAACCTTTGTGGTCGGCTGGGCTGCACTGTCGAACGGTTTGGTCAGTTATCTGGCGGCGCTCGTCCATGGCATTGCTCCGTACAAGAATCTCATCATCATTGTGGTCATTGCGCTTCTCTGTTTGTTAAATTCTTTGGGGGTTCGGAAGGGATCTTGGACGATCCTCTTCTTCTCGGTAGTGAAGCTCATCCCATTGACGCTGCTTATCATCATCGGGCTTGTACACTTCGTGGCAGCGAACGCACATACGGGTAATGTCGCGGTGGCCCACGACTTCGGCAAAGCAGTACTCGTGCTCATCTTTGCCTATGGCGGATTTGAGATGGCAACGATACCGGCAGGTGAAATGGTCAATCCACGTAAGTCTGTGGCCATCGGTATCATTGGTACTCTAATTGGCGTGACGATCTTCTACATGCTGATTCAATTGGCTGCCTCATGGCTTGATCCCACCTTGTCCAAGTCGACAGCTCCGTTAGCGGATGCTGGGAAGGCTATGTTCATTGGCGGCTCTACGGTCATGACCATCGGTGCGGTGTTGTCCATCTTTGGGACCAAGAGCGGTATTGCTTTATCTTCTCCGCGCATCCTTTACGCGTTATCCTTCAATCGCACATTGCCAAGCGTTTTCGCGAAGGTATGGCCGCGATTCCGGACGCCGGTGGTAGCCATTTGGACGACAGGATACAACAGGAACTTTCACACACCTAATTCTTCTCAACGTGGCAGCACGCTTGTACGAGTACTTCATGGTCTGCCTGTCCGTACTCATACTGCGTTTCCGGCTGAAGGATGTGAATCGATCGTTCAAGTTTCCGTTTGGCATTCTCATTCCGCTTGTCGCTGCAGTGCTTTGCATCTGGCTTCTGACGCGAGAAGCTGGCAATCAGCTCTTGGCAGCGCTCATCGCTCTTGTAGTGGGCCTCATCCTGTATGCACTCGGCAGGGCTACACAGAGGCAGGAAGGATAAGCAGGAACGATTGTCCACCCCAACGTTTGCAAGGGATCGGGGGTATTTGTGCCCCCGACTTCAATTTTTTCACCTCCCCTGACACTTGAAAAGGCCGGTTTTCCTACTCCAAGGAAGTGCTATATATGGCTTTGTTTCCATCTTTTAATTTGTATGTGTGGTCAATGGCTTCTTGTCTAATCGGTAGCGTTCCCGATGTGCGAAATCATATCCGAACATAACGCGCAGTTCAGTTGAACTAGAATATATCATGAATCAATAATAGGTATTGATCTATGATAAAATGGCTTTGGATAAACTATTTAAACGCATGACTTTTCTAATGGAGGAGTAAATATGAGTTTGAAAATTCGTGTTTATTCTGATTATGTTTGACCCTATTGCTTTATAGCGGAGGCTCCGCTTGAAGAAGCGATTAAGGGTAAAGATGTAGAAATCGAATGGATGCCTTTTGAATTACGTCCATATCCCATTCCAACTTTAAGACCTGAAGGGGATTATCTACAAAACGCTTGGAGAAAAAACGTTTACCCTACAGCAGAACGTTTTGGAGTAAAAATAGTATTGCCGAGAGTTTCACCCCAACCATACACGCACTTGGCTTTTGAAGGATTTCAGTTTGCAAAAGAACAGGGAAAAGCAAATGCTTATAATCATCGAATAATGCAGGCATTTTTTCAAGAAGAGAAGGATATCGGAAAGATAGATGTTCTTACTGAACTTGCAATAGAAGTTGGGCTAAACGGAGACGAATTTAGAAAAGCATTGGAAACTCGGAAATACAAAGAAGCTCATCAGAAAGCATTACAACACGCCTATGAGGAAGCAAAAATTACGGCTGTTCCTACTTTTATAATTGGCGATCGAGTATTACCTGGTTTATACAGCCAGGAGACATTAGAACAAGTAATTGATGGGGAGATTGAAAAGCAAAAGAAAACCTTTGTTGAAGGCATGGTTTGTGGTATCGATGGATGTGATTAGAAACAAGTATTCGGTTTACTTGAATATACAATAACAGCCACTTTATGATAAGGTGGCTATTTATTTGGTCGTAACATGAACACCTCAAGTTTCGCACCCCATTTGAAAGCATCGCTTTACATGGAAAACGGGAACGACATGAGTGTCATCGATAACATTTAACAGCAGTATATTGACCGATTGCCTAAGCAAATAAGGAAAAACCAGACGTCTAAGGGTGCGAAACTTGAGTTAATAAGAAAAAGACTGGCTGTAATTTTTCATATTTTAATGAGAAACAGTGCCTGAAACATCATTACGAAATGGTCTCGCTGACAGTTCTTGATCGATTTGTATCAGCTCATCAATTCGTACACATGTATATCCTTGCATACGTACTTCCCTAAGAACATCTTCTAAGGCCTCAATCATATGTACAGGCGCATCTAAATCCGCCCCGAATGTTTCACCGCAATCATGCAAAACAATTACACTACCGCCAGTTATGCGATGAAGTAATCTTTTTTTGATCTTTTCTTTTCCTCCCCGGCTCTTCCAATCACCGACCATTAGTGACCATAGAACAATTTGGAATTGTTTTCTTAACACCATATCAAAAAGATTCGGCAATCCCCAGGGAGGACGATAATAAGTAGGCCTGATCCCCGTAATTCCTTCTATTATATTGGCTGAACGGTTAATTTGGCGGTTTACCTCCCAAGGTGCCATCAACCAATTGGACTTATGGACATAATTATGAATTCCGATCAAATGGCCTTCATGATGCATGCGAAGAATCAACTCTGGATGTTTTTCCGCTTTCGAGCCTAGTACAAAAAAAGTAGCTTTGACCTGATACTTTTTTAAGAGATCAAGTAGACGAGGCGTGTATATTGGATCGGGACCATCATCAAAAGTAAAAGCTATTTCATTTCGTGCACGCCCTTTTTTAAATGCGCCGAAACCAAAGGTAAACATGATGAATCTGGGGATGATCGCATACACCATAAAGAAGATCAAGAGTCCCCAAAGTAAAAAGCCTTTCACAATTCTCGCTCTCCTTGAATCTTGAGGTAATCATAAAGGATCCACTGATTCCAAAACGAGTCTCCGTGTGAACAAACCCGTTTTCCCAGTTCAAAGATAAGTATCATGATCTTGACCAGAAATCAGCTTACTCCTTTTGGCAACGATATACAAACGCCGGGGGAACATTGAAGGGAACAAACGAAATATCGACCTTTTTAAATCGCTGGATAAGCTCTTTCTTCATGTGAAGGGAATATTGAAACGTGATAAACCATCCACCGGGTTTTAACGAATGAATAACACCATCGAGGATCTTGTCCCGTAAACCTTTATGAAATGTTGTGAAGGGCAACCCTGACACAATACAATCGACTTGGGGAATACCGAACTCTTCCAGAGCACGAGACATATATTGGGCGTCTGCATAGTAATGAAAACTTGGGTATTGTTCTTGGAGACGCCTTCTCATCTGGTGATCCAATTCAAAAATGACCACGGAGCAATCCGGTTTTTTCAACCCATGAATTTGGCGGGTAAAGATACCTGTACCGGCCCCCAACTCTACAACAACATCGGTATTTTTCCAATCCACACATTTAACCATCTCTTTAGCTAGAAAGATGGAACTGGGAGTGATGCTCCCAATGGTTCTAGGAGAATGGAAAAACTTATTAAAAAATGATAATCTGTTCAACAGTTCAGCCTGTATCCTAAACATCGATGTTCTCCTTTTCCATCCGATCGTGTCGATTTAACCATAACGTAATTTCCTGAAAAAATAATGAAAACAAAGATCAATGCTGAACGTTACCTGGTGCATCTTTCACAGAAACAGCTAATAAACTCGGAAACTGAAATGAAACTATACATGTGCTTAGCGAAAGGATAGAACAGATTTGAGAAGATCTCAATAATTTTTTGGTTCATCGTCATGAAAAATGGTTGACATTGAAAAAACACTCGTAATCCTCTATTGTTGTATGTTTCCATGGCAGTCTGATCGTCAAGGTGAAAAAGATACATGTGGATGTGCGCGCGACCTGATGGCAGGAGGTGATTCAAGATGGATGACATCTCGGCGGTTCAAAAACAATACCGATTAACAGGATTGACCTGAGCGGATTGTGCCGCGAAATTGGAGCGGCATGTCCAGGCGGTGCCTGGCGTAAAAGAGGCAAAATTGAATTTTGCAGCAGCAAAACTGACGATTGTCGGGGCAATCTCTGACGATGAATTGCAAAGAGAAATCAAGAAAGTGGAGAACGTCACCATTCATCCGGTGGGGGCTCCTGAATCCACGGTGAACAAGTCCTTTTGGGAATCCAATCGCAAGTCGATTACGGCGAGCGTATCTCTCATTACCTCGCTCATCGGTTTGATGTTTCAAGAGAACAGTGTTTCGGCCAAAACCTTCTTGCTCATTTCAATGGTTGCCGGTGGATATTCCGTCGCGATCAAAGGGATTCGGAATCTGCTTCGGTTGAACTTTGATATGAATGTCCTTATGAGCGTAGCGATCGTGGGGGCGTTGTTCATCGGGCAATGGAAAGAAGCGGCGGTCGTGGCGTTTCTTTTCTCTGTTAGCGAGATGCTTGAATCCTATTCCATGGAGAAAGCCCGGCAATCGATTCGCTCCTTGATGGACATCGCGCCAAAAGAGGCGACCGTCATTCGTAACGGAAAAGAATACAAAATTCCTGTCGAGGAGCTGATCGTAGGCGATGTCGTTTTGGTTAAACCCGGAGAGAAGATCGCGATTGATGGGGAAATCATTGACGGAACATCGTCGATCAATGAAGCGGCGATCACCGGTGAATCCATGCCGGTTGGAAAAAACATCGGCGACGCGGTTTACGCGGGAAGCCTCAACCAACAGGGCGCGATTCAAGTCCGCGTCAACAAATTGGTCGAAGATACTACGATTGCGAAAATCGTTCACTTGGTGGAAGAAGCACAAAACGAAAGAGCGCCTTCTCAAGCGTTCGTAGATACATTCGCCAAATATTATACGCCGATTGTCATGGCGTTGGCGGTCGCCGTTACGGTAATTCCTCCACTTTCAGGAGGTGATTGGAACCGTTGGGTTTACGAAGGATTAGCTCTCCTGGTTGTTGCGTGCCCTTGCGCGCTGATCGTTTCGACACCGGTGGCGATCGTGTCCGCGATCGGTTCTGCTGCGAAAAACGGTGTTTTGATTAAAGGCGGCGTGTTTTTGGAGGAGGCGGGCAACCTGAAAGCTATCGCATTCGATAAAACCGGAACGCTAACCAAAGGTGAACCGGCCGTCACAGATATCGAAACAGTGAGCAGAAAGAACCAGCTCGATATTCTAGAAATAGCAGCGAGACTGGAGAAATTGTCCGAACATCCGTTGGCAAAAGCGATCGTGCATAAAGCGGAAGAAAACAACATGTCTCCGCATCCGGCAGAAGGTTTCGCGGCAATCACGGGGAAAGGCGCTTCGGGAAGAATTGGAGGGGAAACGTACTATATCGGAAATCCTCGTCTGTTTGAAGAGCTTCACGGGGATCTCTCCTTGATTGAAGAGCGGATCTCGTCGCTGCAAGAGCAGGGTAAGACTGTTATGATCCTAGGAACTAAAGAAAAGATTCTCGGCTTGATCGCGGTTGCGGATCAAGTCAGGGAGCAAAGCGTCGAAGCTGTTCGTGAATTAAAAAACGCGGGTATCGAAAAAACCATTATGCTCACCGGCGATAACAACAAAACGGCAGCTACGATTGCCAAGCGGGTTGGCGTTGACGAATATCATGCTGAATTGTTACCGCAAAACAAATTGGAGAAAATCAAGCAGCTGCGCGACAAATATGGAAAAGTTGCGATGATTGGGGATGGGATGAATGATGCTCCGGCACTTGCTTCCGCGACGGTAGGGATCGCAATGGGAGGCGTGAGTACGGATATCGCCTTGGAAACCGCGGATATCGCGTTAATGTCAGACGATCTGTCCAAACTTCCTTTTACCATTCGCCTCGGCCGCAGTGCAGTGCGCGTCATAAAACAAAACATCTCGTTTGCATTAATCACGAAGTTAATGGCTGTCCTTTTGGTTTTTCCGGGATGGCTTACACTCTGGTTGGCAATCCTCGCTGATATGGGTGCGACCATACTGGTTACGTTGAATGGGTTACGGTTATTAAAAATTCGATAATGTAACCCATAATGCTTCATTTTGGACAAACTTGTACTTGCATATTTTGAAAGCTATTCATGTCGGCTGGTAATGATCCAAAATTGCGTAAAGAAATGCCTTATTTTGACGCAAAAATGACGGGTGTCACGTTGTAGAGGAACTCGCTATTGACTCACCTCTTGACGTGACACTGCCTCCCACTCTACGTATCGGCCGAAGGTTTCCACGAAACGCCTTTTTTATAACCATAACGATCCATTCTTAGGTTTAACATAAAATGATTCCGTGTGATTTTGAAATCTTGCTTTTATATTCGTGGAAACGTACGCGCGGCAATCTACCAAGGTATACTTTGTGTGGAGGTGATCCAAATGAAGAATAAAACACAGCAAGAACATGAGAATATTCAAATGGTACCTCAGAACGCTAATGAAGTAGTTACGGGTGAGGAAAGTATTACAGACGAAATGTGGCAAGCGATCGTGAACAACGATTCGTCCTACGATGATAAATTTTTTTACGCCGTAAAGACGACAGGTATTTTTTGCCGTCCTTCTTGTAAATCCAGGCCTCCCAAAATTGAAAATGTACGCATCTTTCAAAATGTACAGCAGGCCCTATCGGAAAATTTTCGCCCATGCAAACGATGCAAACCGACCGGACAACGGTTGCCGGATGAAGAATGGGTGGACCAAATCACACAATTCATTGACACGAATTACGGTGAAACTTTAACGCTGGAAACATTGGCAGACATGTGTCATGGCAGTCCCTATCATTTGCATCGTACGTTTAAACGGATCAAAGGGATAACCCCGGCCGAATATATCCAGCAAACGAGAATTTCCAAAGCCATTCAGTATCTTACCACTTCGGATAAAACCATTACAGAAATTTCTCTGGCAGTAGGCATTCCCAATACAGCTTACTTTATAACCTTGTTTAAGAAGAAAACGGGTCATACGCCGACAGATTATCGCCGATTAAATCGCAATAAAATAACCATGGAGTGTTAGACAGTGGAGACAAAAAGTAACCAAACGGTTTATTGGACTTTGTTTGTTTATGAACAATGGCAAATGTATATAGCTGCGACATCAAATGGACTTTGTTACGTGGGCTCTCAGAACCGACCAGCGGAACAAAAGCTAAGGGCACGAATATCGAGACGATATCCTATGTGCCTGTAAAAAGGCAAGTGCCGCTTTTTGAAGTCACTCTTTTTCACGAAAAAAGATTTTTCAAAAGATGGGTTGACAAAACGAAAGAGTGAAAGGTAAGATAAGGAACACAAACAATTTCATTAAATAAATCTGATTAGTCGGAATAAAGCTGTGGCTGACTGGACCACCAGAAGCCCCCTGATTTACGGCATGAAAGCCGTATATCAGGGGGCTTGTCTTTTGAAAAGGGGGAATCGCTTCTTGGACAGTTTATTCTCTCTAGTTACGCGAAAGATGCGGTATTTCCATTCCAGACTTAAAGAAGACGCAACGGGAGGTTGAGAAACATGAAGGTATTCTTGTTTTTACCAACGCATGAGAACGGACAGTATTTAGGAACGACTGTGAGGGGAAGGGCGACCGATTACGACGATCTTCGTCAGATTGCACAGGCGTCCGATTCGCTCGGATATGGCGGGAGATTGGTACCGACGGGAAGATCGAACTTCTACAAGGAAAGTAGGGGAATGCTCGAAATCAGTCCCAATTTGTGGGATGGATCATTTGGAGAAATCGTTGCCCTTAAGCACCTTCCGAAGTATAAGGAGGCGTTGGTATGAAACGGGACGATATCGGTCGATGGTTCGCGAATCGGGGGGTGCCATGGCTGCTTCCGGCGTTGCTGGTGTTGGCTTGGCAGTGGCTCGCCCAATCCGGTTGGTTGTCTGTCAAAATCCTGCCGGCGCCCACCCAAGTGGTTGCCGCCGCTTGGCAACTGGTTAGTAACGGGGAACTGTTCCAGCACATGTCCATAAGTTTTGAACGGGCGATTATGGGATTCCTGATTGGGGGCAGTCTCGGGTTTGCACTGGGATTGGCAAATGGTGTATTTCGGTTTGCGGAACGATTGTTTGACACCACGATCCAGATGATACGCAATATCCCGCATCTGGCGATGATTCCGTTGGTCATCCTCTGGTTTGGCATCGGCGAGCAAGCCAAACTGTTTCTGGTGTCACTTGGGGTTTTGTTTCCCGTGTATGCAAATACGTTACACGGCATTCGAAACGTGGATCCGGGTCTGCTTGAGATGGGGAAAGTATACGGATTGAATGCCTGGCACCTTTTTTGGAAGATCTTGTTACCCGGTGCACTTCCCTCAATCCTCGTCGGGGTGCGGTACGCACTCGGGATTATGTGGTTGACTTTAATTGTAGCGGAGACCATCGCTTCAGACAAAGGAATTGGATATATGGCCATGAACGCACGTGAGTTCATGCAGACGGACGTAGTGGTACTAAGCATCTTGTTGTATGCCCTGTTTGGAAAATTGGCTGACGTGATTGTCAAATTTGTTGAGAAGCGATGGTTGAGGTGGCATTCCGTTTATCAAAATTTGTAAGTTTTCAACCATGGAACAGGAGGAGGAAAGGTTATGAAATCGGACGGTTATGGATCGCACTTGAAGATTGAACAGCTGCAGAAAAGCTTCGGATCGAACGAAGTATTGCGCGGTCTTAACCTGGAAGTGGAACCGGGGGAATTCGTTGCGATCATCGGGAGAAGCGGATGTGGGAAAAGCACCTTGTTGCGTCTGATTGCCGGGCTGGATACGGCATATGCGGGCAGCATCCTGCTGGATGGCCAACCCCTACAGGGACTCAATTCGCAGGCGCGGGTCATGTTTCAAGATTCCCGATTGCTGCCGTGGAAAAGGGTGATGGAAAACGTCGGACTCGGCCTGAGGGGTGATTGGCGAGAAAGAGCGAAACGCGCTCTTCAGCAGGTGGGTTTGGCTCATCGATCCGATGAGTGGCCTTCTGTCTTGTCCGGAGGGCAGCGACAGCGGGTGGCATTAGCTCGAGCGCTGGCAAGTGAGCCACGCCTGCTCTTGCTCGATGAACCGTTAGGAGCATTGGACGCGTTGACCCGGATTGAGATGCAACGGTTGATCGAACGTCTTTGGTTGGATCTAAGATTCACGGCGTTTATGATTACCCATGATGTGGAAGAAGCGGTCACATTAGCCGACCGGGTGTTATTGATTGAAGACGGGACATTTACGATGGATCTGCCCATACATCTGCAGCGGCCCCGCCAACGAGGCCACGCAGCGTTTGCGGAAATCGTTGATAAAATTTTGAAGCGAATCATCGGAGAAGAAGAAAGAACTCCGCTTCGGCTGATGGAGAATCACGCGGGATGAGGAGGGTGTCATGAAAGGTAAAAAAATATTTTCCGGGTTGAGCTTGCTGGTTCTGCTTTTGGTGTTTGCAACCGCATGTGGAAATGGGGGTGCGACGGGTGCGGCGAAACAATCCGGGCCCTCCTCGAAAAACGGAGAGTCCTCGACCCAGCAGGGGAATCAGGGGGACTGGCCGAAAGAATTACGCATTGGGTATCAAAAATCTTCCCTTCTTCTTTTTGTCAAGCAAAAGCGAAGCATCGAGGAGAGGTTGTCGTCGCATGGAGTACATGTAAGCTGGTTTGAGTTCCAATCTGGCCCACCTCTATTGGAAGCACTGAATGCGGGAAAAATTGATATCGGGTATTCGGGCGGAGCGCCTGCTGTGCTTGCGGAAGCCAATCCCGGGTCGCAATTGGTGTATCTGGCTTATGAACCAGAAGTGGCAAGAGCAATCGTCGTGCCGAAAAACTCTACCATTCACAGCTTGTCGGATCTCAAAGGGAAAAAGGTGGCTTTTGCCAAGGGATCCAGCGCCCATTATACGTTGCTTTCCGCTTTAGCAACCGTCGGTTTGAGCATTTCGGATATTACACCGGTCAATTTGCAGCCATCCGATGCGAGGACAGCGTTTGAACGCGGAGATGTGGACGCTTGGGTCATCTGGGATCCCTATTTGGCGGACGCGGAGGAGCATGCGGGGGCCAGAATACTCCGGATGCGAAGGGTTTGCCTCGCCAATATGGATTTATCCTGGGAAGACGGGAATATGTGCAGCAATATCCTGAAATTCAGAACCTGTTAATTCAAGAGTTGAGCAAGATACATCAGGAAATTCAGGTGAACCCCAGACAGGCAGCGACACAATTTTCTATTGACACCAAAATTCCGGAAGTGATTTGGCGACGAACCTTGGAAAGGCGAGAATACGGCGAGTATCCACTGACTGCTGACGTAGTGGCAGCACAGCAGTGCATCGCAGATACTTTCTTTGAAGCAGGACTGATTCGCCAAAAGATTCGGATACAAGATGCCATGTTAACATCCGACCAAAAATGAATAAATGATATGAGTCTGAAATAGGTATTTATGAATCGGGGATCGGAAAGGACTTCAAACGAATCAAAGAATTATTGAAGAAATAATGGGTGAATCGACCGGTTCACCGGAGGCTCCGAGTTAAAGAAACGGCTCTTGGTCTGGGAAGATATTTCATATTCCATCTCAAAAATGTGAGAACATAAGAGAAGGACACGTGAACAAACATGTTAAGAGGCTGGAGCCTCTTTTTCTACGACCACCCACAGCTTGAGAATTTCGCCGATCGTCGCTGCTTGATACTTGATACGATATGAATTGTTATTCACTTGAACCTTTTGATCATTAATCAATTCACGGATCAAATCATCAGGTTTCATATCATCGCCGGATTTCTTGTCAATCCATGTCAGATCCTGCTCAATCAATGGTTTCGTTTTTTGCGTGATGAATTTATAAATGGCGAGTTTTGTAAAATCATCGAGCTCTCCATCCTTACCTTGTATATGAACTTCGACTTTGCGGATCCGGCGGATACTTTGGCGTTTTTTCTGCGCGAGTTCCTTTTCCACTGATTCATTGATCTCTTTCAGTTGTTCGTTCTCTACTTTAAGCTGGGCGATTTTGGCGTAGAGTTGTTCTACATCATGTCCCTTAATAGCGACAAGTGAAGCGGAACCGGCGATGAATCCAATAACAAACACAGCGGCAAACCCCTTGATTTGTCTTCTCATGCTTCATCCTTCTTCATAACCGTATGCCAGCCATTTGATTAACAGATATCCGGTTTGGCTACCGAGGAAAGCGGCCATTAAAAAGGAAAATTGTTTGACAACGGGTGATAGTTTCCACCCAAATACCCCATCCGCGATTTCTTTTAAAGTATCCATCGAACCGCCAAGTGCAGCTACGAGTGCCCAAATCTTCAATTGGTCAGCGAGGCGTACCATCGTGTACATAGGAGGGTGATGAGTGAGCAGGGCGCCGACAGCACCGACGAGGGAACCTCCTAACATCAACCCGAGTGCCACCGTAAAATCGAGAACTAATGTAGAAAGAAAACTCATGCGGTTCTCACCGTCCCCCGTATCTTCTCTAAACAAAAGATATGAGGAAGAGAAGGGAGACATGCATACAGTAACATTATTCTGAAAATCCCTATAGACATTCTTGAGTTTGTATCGTATAGTATACGTATCGAAAATCAATCCGCACTTATTTGGTCGGAAAAGGGGGCTATATCCGGTGGCTTATGAGGCGAAATGGGCGAATGATCCGTCGAAACTTAACAAAACGGAACTTTTAAAGCTGGAAAAAGACGGATTAGATGTATTCGAAGACATCTATCGATATTCGAAATTAGGTTTTGATGCGATTACACCAGAAGATTTTGACCGGTTCAAATGGGCGGGCGTGTATCAACAAAAACCGAAAAAAGGACACTTCATGATGCGGGTGCGGATCCCATCAGGGATTTTGACTTCAGAACAAGCGCGTACATTAGCGGGGATCAGCCGTGATTTTGGGCGGGGTCTTGTGGATGTTACGACACGTCAATCGGTTCAATTCCACTGGCTAACCATCGAAAATATCCCGGCTATTTTTGAAAGACTTGCCTCAGTAGGCTTGTCTTCCACAGAAGCGTGCGGAGACTGCCCTCGTAACATCGTAGGGAATCCGCTTGCCGGGATCGATCCGAATGAATTAATAGACACGCGACCGATTGTCAAAGAAGTGGCGGACTTTTTCTTGGGCAACAGAGATTTTTCGAATTTGCCGCGCAAATACAAAATATCGATCTCTGCAAATATCTATAACGCAGGTCATGCAGAAATCAATGACTTGGCTTTTACACCCGCGACGAAAGAGATCGACGGAGAAGAAGTCGTCGGCTTCCATGTATGGGTAGGCGGCGGTTTGTCTGCCAAACCGTTTCTCGCGAAACAACTGGATGTTTTTGTACGACCGGAGGAAGTGCTCAAAGTAGCCATCGGCGTGACGACAATCTTCCGCGATTTCGGATATCGCGAGAAGCGCAATCATGCACGTTTGAAATTCCTGGTGAACGACTGGGGGCCGGAAAAATTCCGCGAAGAGCTGTTGAAGCTCACGGGCGAACTGCCAACCCGCGGCGTCGACCGCGTTGTCGGATGGAATGCAGGCTATTTTACAGGTGTGCATAAACAGAAACAGCCAGGGCTTAACTATGTGGGCCTTTCGGTTCCCGTCGGTCGCATGAACGCAGATGAATTGGAAGAATTGGCTCGCTTGGCCGATGTGTATGGCGACGGTACGGTACGTACATGTAACTCACAGAATGTTGTGATTCCCGGCATACCCGATGAAAAGCTGACAGCGTTCCTCGGTGAAAAGTTGCTGGAACGTCTCACTCCATTTCCAAAGACGTTCATCGGCCATGCGGTATCCTGTACGGGGATCGAGTTCTGCAACTTGGCGCTCGTGGAAACGAAAGAACGTATGCGCGAAATCGCAACGTATCTTGATGAACATGTACAACTGGATACACCGATTCGCCTGCATGTGAACGGTTGCCCGAACTCATGCGGACAGCAGCAAGTTGCCGATATCGGTCTACAGGGATCACTCATGAAAACGGAAAATGGGATGGTCGACGCGTTCGATCTTTCCGTAGGGGGTACTCTCGGGCCGGGCGCCACATTTAACACGAAGCTGAAAGGTCGCATTCCTGCCGATCAAGTCGCACCTGTATTGGCACGACTCATAACCTTCTATAAAGAAAATCGTTTGGAAGGCGAACCGTTCCACGCCTATGTGAAACGCGTCGGGGTACAAACCATACAGGAACAGTTGGACGACATCTTGGCGGCACACGTGTAAAGTCTATCAATAATGTCATAGAAAACAAGCCTAGGTGATAGACTGACACCGTATAATGAGACAAGGAAAAACACCTCCCTGAATCACGAGTCATTCGGTCGATTGAGAGGAGGTGTTTTTTCAACTCCTTCATAACAAGATACGCCAACAAAAGAGTGACAAGTGTTTTCAGCGGAAAGAGAAGTTTGAGGCTGCCACAAGCAACGAAATAGCTTTTGGGTGGATTGTATCGCTTTGCGGCGCAGAGGTGAGTTGAAGGTCGTTCCGCTTCCTTTATACCGCTAAGAGGAATATGCTTTGCGCGTAATAGCGACCATGGAGGTCGTCTTGCAACATTTGTTTATGATTCCATGCAAGACGACCTCCACGGAGCATGAGCGCAAAGCATATTCCTCAATGACGACCTTCATCGAACCCAAGCGCAAAGTGATACACCCACCCAAGCACTTATTATCATAGTAATCCGTATTGTTTCATCTTGTTATAAAGCGTGCCCCGTGAGATCCCCAACATTCTAGCGGCGGCCGATTTGTTTCCGTAAGTTTTCTGCAAGGCGGAGAGGATCGCACTCTTCTCCGCGATTTCACTCGATTGCTGTAAAGTCGTTTCTCCTGTCGCCGGACTTGGAACCAACTCAGTTGTTCGAACCGGCGGTTCTTCTTGTAAAGAGGGTCCTTGCATCGAGAGCGGAAGATGCTCTTTGCGAATCCATTCTCCCTCGTGCAAAATAATCAGCCGTTCAATGACGTTACGCAATTGCCTGATATTTCCCGGCCAATGATAATTCATGAAGATAACGATCACTTCGGGGTCGAAACGCGGCATAGGCTTCCCGTATTGTTGCGCAAATTCTTTGGCGAACAGTTGTACGAGCTCCGGAATATCTTCCACACGCTCGCGTAATGGAGGAATCTCCAGTGAAACCACATTGAGACGATAATAAAGATCCTCACGGAAGTTTCCTTTTTTCACTTCTTCCTCTAAAGCGCGATTCGTTGCGGCCACAATGCGCACGTTCACTTGAATCGGCTGTGTCCCTCCCACGCGGTAGACCACTTGATCCTGCAATACGCGCAACAACTTGACTTGCATATCGAGAGGCAATTCTCCAACCTCATCAAGGAACAGGGTTCCCCCATGTGCCAATTCCAGTTTCCCCGGCTTACCTTTGCGGTCCGCACCGGTGAATGCGCCTCCTTGGTAACCGAACAACTCACTTTCAAACAATGCGGCAGGGATCGCACCGCAATTGATCGCGACGAAAGGGCCTTCTCGCCGCGGGCTTGCCGAATGAATGGCGTGTGCAAACAATTCTTTGCCCACACCCGATTCGCCGCTGATGAGCACGGTGGCATCTGTAACCGCGACCCGTTTCGCCAGTGAGATCGCATGTGTGATGGCTGGTCCACTGCCTTTAATCTTGTGAAACGGCTGGTTATTCGGGGCCAATTCCTGTTCGAGATCTCGCAACTGGGCGGACGTGCTAAACAATTCATTATGCAACCGCACGAGTTTCGTCACATCCTGCTCGGATGCGAGCGCACCGATGATCTCTTGCCCTTGAAAAACAGGAGATGCATTGACGAGCACATGTGTGCCTGGGCGGGGTTCATGATAGATCTGCCGAATGTTTCTGCCTTCATCAAGAATCCTGGCGATCATCAATGATTTCCATTCGAATCGGTGAATCGATTGTCCTACGATCGATGGATTGGAAATGGCGTACAAATCTTCCGCCGATTTGTTCCAATGAGTAACGATTCCGTTATGATCGACGACGGTAACCGCTTCTGATATCGTATCGAGCAACGTTTCAAAAAACGCTTGCGTTTTCGCCCAGGCTTCCGCCACGCGTGGTAACACCCGGGTGACGGAGAGAATGCCGATAGGATGACCGTTTTCGTCCGTTACGAGAAAATCGGGTGTGTCTTCGCGAACGAGTCGGATCCATTCCATAAACGGGGTGGTGGAACGTACGGTTGGATAGTTTGAAACTGAAGGATCATTTATAAGAGTTTCCATCCAATCGGCTACAGTCGTGTGTAATAAGGATGACATGTTCCTTCACCTCATATCTATTGTACAAAGATACTGTGTTTTAAACAATTCTGTACAAAAAAATAAACAATACAATACATATGTTCATATTTTTGAACACTTGGTATGGAAATGTTCTTTCACTTTCAGAGAGAGGTAACCTTGTTATGTTGGCACGGATTTTGCTTGTTTAATGGTCAGAGAGTTGCTCATGAACCTGAATCAACGTGTGATTTCCTTGTTTCACTTGGAAAGGAGCTTCCCATATGGAAGAACTTATGAGAAATGTCTTTCTGTATCTTTCAAAAAATCAGGGGTTGAACCATGCCGCCAAAAAGTGGGGGCTTCGTTTCGGAGCCAGCCGGTTTGTAGCGGGAATGACCATACCGGATGCGATTCGCGCCGTCAACGATCTGAATCGCAAAGGGATCGTTGCCACATTGGACCATCTTGGGGAATTCGTGACCTCCCGTGAGGAAGCGAATGAATCGGCAGATTATTGCATTCGCACATTGGATGCGATCGCCGATGCAGGCGTCAAGTCGAATCTGTCGCTCAAATTAACTCAGTTAGGGCTCGATATCGATAAGAATCTGTGCATGCGGAACATGCGCCGGATTCTCGACGTAGCCCAATCCCATGACAATTTTGTGCGCATCGATATGGAGGATTACGCACACAACGAAGTGACGATCTCTATCTTCAAAGAGTTGCGCAGAGAGTACGGGAAACATGTCGGACTCGTGCTTCAGGCGTACCTGTACAAAACGGAAAAAGATATCGATGACCTGCATGAGTTCCGTCCCAATTTGCGATTGGTGAAGGGAGCGTATAAAGAGCCGAAAGAAGTGGCGTTCCCGTTGAAGACGGATGTGGATAAAAACTTTATCAAAATCATTGAAAAACATCTGCTGTTGGGTAACTATGCGGCAGTTGCCACCCATGATGAAGCTGTGATCCAGCATGTGAAAGCATTTACCGAAAAGCATAACATTCCCCGCAGCCAGTTCGAGTTTCAAATGTTGTATGGGATCCGTACGGGGCTGCAGGAACAACTGGCGAAAGAAGGATATACCATGCGGGTGTATGTACCGTACGGAAATGACTGGTATGGGTATTTCATGCGCCGATTGGCGGAGCGCCCAGCGAATGTGGCGTTCGTCATCAAAAGCATGTTTAAAAATTAAATAAACAGGATACGAGGAGGTTATCATCATGATCGAATTTAAAAATGAACCTTTCACAAATTTTGCAGATCCGGCAAACCGAGCAGCTATGGAAGCGGCGCTTGCGTCGGTTAAAGAGCAACTGGGAAAAGAGTATCCGTTGGTGATCGGCGGTGAAAAGATCTTTACGGAAAAGAAAATTAAATCGATCAATCCCGGAAACGTCGATCAAGTCGTAGGGCTTGTGTCCAAAGCGGATCAAAAATTGGCGGAAAAAGCGATGCAAGTGGCTCTTGAGACGTTTGAAACATGGAAGCTTGTCGACCCTGTGACGCGCGCCGGTTATTTGTTCAAAGCCGCAGCGGAGCTTCGACGCCGTAAATTTGAATTTTCCGCGTATCTCGTCTATGAAGTAGGCAAAAACTGGGCAGAAGCGGATGCAGATACGGCAGAAGCGATCGACTTCATGGAGTTCTACGGTCGTGAAATGCTGCGTCTCGCAGAACGCCAACCGCTCACGCCGTACCCGGGTGAAGACAATCGTTTGACATACATCCCGCTCGGAGTCGGTGTTGTGATTCCGCCTTGGAACTTCCCGTTGGCCATCATGTGCGGAATGACGACGGCTGCACTGGTTTCCGGCAATACGGTTCTTTTGAAACCGGCTTCCACGGCACCTGTGATTGCGGCAAAATTTGTTGAACTCCTGGAGAGCATCGGGATGCCGGTAGGTGTTGTGAATTACATCCCCGGTTCCGGCTCAGAGATCGGTGATTTCCTGGTCGAACATCCGAAAACCCGTTTCATCTCGTTCACCGGTTCCCGCGATGTGGGCTTACGCATTAACGAATTGGCAGCAAAAATTCAGCCTGGGCAAATTTGGATCAAGCGATTCGTCGGTGAATTGGGCGGTAAGGATGGTATCGTGGTCGATGCGTCCGCCGATCTGGATGCAGCGGCAGAAGGCATCGTAACGTCTGCATTTGGCTTCCAAGGGCAAAAATGTTCAGCAGGTTCCCGCGCCATCATTCATAAGGACGTATATGACGCAGTTGTCGAGAAAGTGATTGAACGGGTAAAAGCTTTGCAAGTAGGTCCTGCGGAGGAAAACTATCCGGTAGGTCCTGTGATCGACCAAGCAGCATATGAGAAGATCCTGGAATACATCGAGATCGGTAAAGAGGAAGGGAAACTCGTTGCGGGAGGAGGAAAAGCGGAAGGAAACGGATATTATATCCAGCCGACTGTTTTCGTAGATGTTCCCCATCAAGCGCGTATAATGCTTGAGGAAATCTTCGGTCCTGTACTTGCGATCACGAAAGTGGATTCTTTTGAAGAAGGAATTAATGTCTTTAACAACACAGAATACGGGCTGACAGGTTCCGTCTACTCGAACGACCGGGAGCATCTTGAATATGCGCGTACCCATATGCATTGCGGAAACCTCTACTTCAACCGCAAGTGTACGGGTGCTCTCGTAGGCGTTCATCCGTTCGGCGGGTTCAACATGTCCGGTACGGACAGCAAGGCAGGCGGTCGTGATTATCTGCTCCTTTTCACACAAGCGAAAGTGGTTAGTGAAAAACTGTAAGGAGAATCAAAGACCCCCAGGCGCGACAGTTGCTTGGGGGTTTTTTACGGACTGTGACCAAGGATCATCACCATACTGACAATCACCAAAATTTTTCATGATTTTCATCTTTGGAGTATCATATATGAAGCGCGTTGCGGACGATATTTGCAAATGCGTTGATGCGATGGCGCTTTTTCTTGCGTAACGCCATTCGCTCCCTTAAGTACGAGAACCGGTTATCCAACAGAATCGTTTTTTCCTTACTGTGAATCACATTCGTATGTTCTTGAGAAGGCGTTTCCGTAGAGACCGTCGGCTGATCTTTTACATTGAAGAGTTGGAGTTCCTGCGGATCAAGCACTTTTAACGTTTCGTAGTACCTCATATCCTCACTCCTCTTCACATCTCTTTTCATCTTCGTTATTACACTATTCATTCGCAAAATGGTTTGTCGTTTCCTTTGTAAAAACTAGAGAAGTTTTGTCGTATCGTGTAAACGTTCACAAAAAAAGAGACTAACAAAGCTATGAACATGCTTGTTAGCCAGTTTGCCCGACATGTACAGTTTAGCGATTCGCTGTAGATTTAAAGCTGATCACGCCATGATAGATATACGTAAAAATAGCAACCCAAAAGGCTAGGGTCAGCCAAGAGGAATTGATCAGTCCGTTGACAAAGCTGATAAGAAAAGCAGGTACGAGGGCGAACCCCGAGATCAACCATGCTTGTCTATAAGTAAGAGAAATTCTTCCCAATGATGCGAACAACAAGGCAATCAGGGAGAACAGTGTAACTAAAACAAACTTGCCGATGATCGTCAAGAGTTCCCAACAAATGATGAGTGTGACTAAAAACGAATGCAGATACGGGATATACTGTTTGAGTTTCTCCTTATCGAAAGGATCAAGATGGAATTTATTATAAGTCATCTCTTGCAAACCGCGCGTACTACTGTAAGCATATATGGAAGTTTTCCCGAATACTACGGTAGATACCGTGTCGGTCGGGATATTCGGACGATCATGCAACGTATCAATAATCACCTGATTTTGTGGGTCATCCGATAACTGAATCGGTGCAGATTGTTGCACGTGCAACTCCTTCCCGTCAAACGTGAAAGAGGGTACTTTTTGATCGTAATTTTGAAGCAGTGACATGATCTGTTGATTCGTTCCTTTTATGAGAATCACACCGTTGAACAATGCGAGTACGGTGAAAAAGAGCAGAAATATACCAATGGCATTCCCGAGTTTGACGTTCGTCATTTCCTTGTAGGCACTTGGACGAAAGATGCTTGACCAAATAAGATTCAATCTCATTCCCCCTCATTGTAATCCATCATACACTTTATCATAGTTTAACGTTTCACGCACGTGGAAGGGAGGAACGGTTGCTATCTTGAAAATGAGTGCTTGGGTGGGTGTATCGCTTTGCGCGTGGGTTCGATGAAGGTCGTCATTGAGGCATATGCTTTGCGCTCATGCTCCGTGGAGGTCGTCTTGCATGGAATAATAAACAAATGTTGCAAGACGACCTCCAAGGTCGTTGTCTCACGCAAAGCATTACGCCCACCCAAAGACACTTTTCATCCTTTGATGACGCTGCTTGCGGCATGAAAAAAAGGGGGATGTCCCCTCTAAAACTTTCTTCTACTATGTTACTTTTATCATGTCAATCGGCTTCCTTTTGTCTCGCGGCCGAATGCCCAAACGACGAAGAAACCTATGAGAATGGATAGGAAGAAAAGACCGAAGATCATACTGAAACCTATGTGAGCTTTAATCATTATACCTACAAGGAACGGAGCGATAATGCCGCCGATCCGTCCGAAACCGGCTGCCCAGCCGATCCCGGAAGCGCGCGCTTTCGTCGGGAATTGTTCCACTGTGAAAATATACGTTCCGGCAAAGGCGGCCAGCATGAAATAGGAGAGCAGAAGACCGAAAAGAATGAGCCATGTTGTATTTGGGGCGTACCCAAATCCGAGAGCGGAAAAAGAAGACAGAAGCATTGCAGAAATCAGCGTTTTTTTGCGTCCCCATTTCTCCACAAGCCATGCGGCAGAAAGATATCCGGGGATTTGGGCAAGGATCATGATGAGAACGTATCCGATACTTTTAACGAGGGAATATCCTTTCAAAGCCATGACGGAAGGCAGCCACAGAAACATACCGTAGTACGCAAAGTTCATCACGAACCATAGTATCCAGGTGACAACCGTACCGCGGATCAGTTCTTTGCTCCATAGCGTTCGGAAAACCACTTTCATCCTTTGTTTGTCAGCAAGGGCACGGAATTTGGGTGTTTCCGGTAAGGCGCGGCGCAAGACCAGCACATAGAGTGCCGGCAGAGCACCGATCAGAAAAGCGAAGCGCCAACTGATATGGGGAATGATAAAGAAGGAGATTAACGCAGCCAGAAGAGAACCTCCTGCCCAGAAGGATTCCAATAGAACGACGCGGCGCCCTCGCTCTTCTTCAGGAGAAGACTCGAGAACATACGTGGTGGCGACTGGCAATTCACCCCCTAATCCGAATCCGACGAGAAAGCGGAATAGAATAAAGATGCCGATGCCAGAGGCCAATGCGGTTAACCCAGTCATGATGCTGTAGAATAGCAAGGTCCACATAAAAACGTTTTTTCTTCCAAAGCGGTCGGCCAAGAGTCCGGCAAAAGCGGAACCGACGGCCATACCGATAAAGCTTATGCTTCCCAACAATCCCATGATATCAGGGTGCAGGTTCCACTCTTTCGCAAGCGCGACTAGAACGTATGCTAAAAGGGCTACATCCATTGAATCGAAAAGTAGACCGAGCCCTGACACAACAAGGAGTTTATTGGCAGATGGTGCATTCATTTGATGTGGAATAGACTCCAATTTTTCGCTCATACCCCCACTCCTTTCTCTTTACAAGTTTTCTGGGTAAATGACGGGTATATAACGTCATATGCGTTTGTATGATAAATTTGTGCATGGTCACCTGAACGTTCGAAACAGGAGAAACAAAAAAGCCGGAAATCATTCCGGCCCACATACGTGATCATTGATGATCGGTGATTAGTAGATGGGGACAGTATTGCACACCTTCACGATACAATTCTGCATGAAACCGTGTAGGGTAGAATACACACATGATTCGTAGAGGCACTATGCGAACGGAGAGAAGAAAGGGAAGATTAAGCGCCGAAAGTCTAGTAAACGGGAACGTTTTTACAAACGGTCGTGTAGCCAGGTACGAGCAAGAAGAACAGGACAAAGATAATCAAGAAAACAACCGCCCAACGAGTATAGAGTCCAAAGCATCCATCCATGGAACACCCCTCCTTCCATATCGGTGATTTACACTATGTGAAAACATCTGATCTTGGAACGGCATTCATCTATGTGCATTACACTTCAACCTAACCAGTCGTGTAAGATGATGGACATGTGCCGACAAGGTTGGCCCTCAAAAAACAAGAAAATCTTCTGTCCGGAGCGAACAGAAGATTTTCTTGTCTAAAGATGTAAAGGTGTACCCCATACATCAGCAAAGATTAAGTCGCGCAGTTTTTTACGTTTTTCCCAGTTGTGAATTTCAAGCAACGGTCGATCAGGATAATGATCGGTATAGCCGACGGAAAGCAAAGCAACAGGGTCGATATGCGGGGGGATATGCAGGATCTGTCGCACATCCGCTTTCTTGTAAAAGCTCACCCATCCCATCGCGAGTCCTTCGGCACAGGCGGTCAACCACATATTCTGGATCGCGCATGCGACCGATAAGATATCTGTTTCCGGAATGGAATTGCGTCCTAAAACATGTGCGCCCCCTCGTGTGGGATCGCATGTCACACAAATGGTCACGGGCGCTTCCCGTAACCCTTCCACTTTGAGTTTCAGAAACTTTAATTCCCGGTCGGTATCTTCGTAATGAATGGCCAACGCTCTTCGTTCTTTGTCAGCAATTTTTGCCAACAGCTCTTTCGTTTGCGAATCGCGGATGATGATAAAATTCCAAGGTTGCATGAATCCTACGGATGGAGCGTGGTGGCCGGCTTCCAGGATTCGCAATAACACATCATCGCTTACAGGATCTGAACGGAACGAGCGGATATCCCTTCTTCCGTGTATCGCCTTATATACGCCTTGTTTCTCTTCGGGGGAAAATTGCATCGTATGATTTCTCCTCTTCCAACCGATGGTTAATGAAAAAGCTCTTCTACTTTATTTATAAACAATTATAACGAATACGATGATATCGAAAAAGGAATTGTCGTCTAAAGAATTGATATTTGAACGTGTTAAAATATAATAGAGGGAAGAAAATACTAGGAAGGTGTGCAATGAAGATCGAAAAACTCACTGAGGCGACGCAGCAGGAAAGCCAGGTACCCCGCAAGAAACCAAAGAAACGAAAGTTTTTGAAGAAACTGGTGGTTCTTTTGTTTATTGGGGTATTGGGATTAGGCGTGTATGATGGTTTAGCGGCCATTAACTTTTTTAAGAAAGCCAATCAAAATACATTCACGCCTGTAGGTAACGATGTTCGTGTCGATCCATGGCAAGGAACGGATCGCGTCAATATCCTCGTGATGGGCGTCGATAATCGTAATCATGACGAGCATCCCCGTTCCGATTCGATGATCCTGGTATCGGTTGACCCGCAAACGAAGAAGGCGGATATCCTTTCGATTTTGCGTGATTCTTACGTAACGATACCCGGTCAAGGGAAAGATAAGATCAACGCTGCTTTCGCTTACGGCGGGCCTGACCTGGCTGTACAAACGGTCAGGAACTTTCTTCAGGTACCGATCAATTATTATATGGTGACTGATTTTCAAGGGTTTGAAAAAATCATTGACGCGATCGGCGGAGTGACGATTGATGTAGAGAAAGACATGGTATATACAGACGATGGTGTCTATGACATAAATTTAAAAAAAGGCGTACAACACCTCGATGGAAAACATGCGTTGATGTATGTCCGGTTCCGTCATGACGCCCTATCCGATTATGCGCGGACAGAACGCCAGAGAAAACTCCTAAAAGCGGTAGCTGCCGAGATGAAAACACCATCCATGTTGATCAAGTTACCTTCGGTTTTGGAAGCGGCTGAACCCTACATTCAAACGAATCTGGGTCCGAAGGAGATTGTAAAGTTAGCCGGTTTGTTCACACAAGTAAATACATCAAACATCCAAACGGTACAAGTGCCGGCATCCGATTCTTTGCAAGAAGGCCAATCCCCCGATGGAGAGTCGATCCTGATTCCTGATGTCGCGGCGGCACGTCAACTCGTCCATTCGTTACTCGGTGAAGAAGGAGCCGCTTCTGTATCGGCAGGAGATCATGCCGGTGCGACCAATCAACAAAATGAAGACAGCGGCCCCAATCAACAGAATGCGAACGGATCCGAGCAAAACGGGACTGGGATGGCGGAAGCGGAAGGACAAACGATGGTTGTTACTGGTGTATATGTCAATGTACGCAGCGGCCCGGGAATCGATCAACAGATCATTGGCAAGGTCTATCAAGGGGATACGGTGAAAGTTGTCGGTTCGACATCCAACGGATGGTCAAAAGTCATCTTGGCGGATGGAACACAAGGATATATGGCGAGTCAATTTTTACAGGCACAGTAGGATGTAGAATAAGATAAAGAGTGGGGAAGAGAAAAACATTGTCACAAAGGTAGCCCAAGATCATAGGGCTACCTTTTTACCGTCAAGAGTTCCCATTTTCATAAAACATGATTGAATCACGTCAATGGGAACCATTAGAAAGAATCGGCTAACTTTATCATGAAGAATTGTTGTTTGATTTGGTGGTATATAATGATTAATCAAAAAATTTTTTATTTAGTATATTGACTGACTGTAGGGCTGAGTGTAATATGTGGTTAGAAACTGGTACGTACGTCATGATGTCACTTCCAATATAAAGTACACGTTTCCAAAATTATAGACTCTAAACAAAGGAGGATCATGATGAACAAAGTTGAAACGAAAGTTGCAAGAAATACAAAAGTAAAAATGACTCCCAGTGAAGCCATCGTAGAAACGCTGGTGGCGGAAGGCGTAACTCATATCAGCGGTATTTTGGGTTCGGCTTTTATGGATATGTTGGATCTGCTCCCGACAGCCGGTATTCGCTTCATCCCGGTACGTCATGAGCAAACTGCTGCACATATGGCCGATGCTTATACTCGCGTATCCGGAGTAGCAGGGGTTGTCATCGGACAAAATGGTCCCGGGATTACCAACATGGTGACTTCGGTTGCGGCCGCTTATCAGGCGCATACACCGATGGTCGTGATCTCGCCTTCCGCGGGAACTCCTACCATCGGCTGGGACGGTTTCCAGGAATGTGATCAAGTATCTGTTTTCAAAGCGATTACAAAAGCGACGGTTCGCGTGCCACACGTAAGTCGAGTTGCCGATTGTCTACGAACGGCATTCCGTATCGCTTATGCAGAGAGAGGTCCCGTTCTCTACGATATTCCACGTGATTACTTCTATGGAGAACTGGAAGATTATATTCTCGAGCCTCATCAATATCGTGTGGACGCTCGCGGGTGCGGTGCTGCGGAAGCGTTGGATCGGGCGGTTGAATTATTGGCGGAAGCGAAATATCCGGTGATCATCTCTGGGAGAGGTACTGTGGATTCCAACGGATGGGATGCTGTTGTAGGCATAGCCGAATATTTAACTGCTCCCGCTGCTTGTTCATACATGCATAACGACGCGTTCCCCGGTGATCATCCTCTGGCATTGGGGCCGATCGGTTACATGGGTTCCAAAGCGGCGATGAAGACCTTGGAAAAAGCGGACGTCATTTTGGCAATCGGTACTCGCCTCTCCGTCTTTGGTACTTTACCCTGTTACGGCATCAATTACTGGCCACAACATGCGAAAATCATACAAATTGATATCAATCCTCGAAACATTGCACGAACACACCCGATTGAAGTTGGGATCATCGGGGATGCACGGGAAGCCTGTGTCGAAATTCTCAAACGTTTAAAAGCGATCAAACCGGGTCTTACAACGAATCAAGAGCGGTTGGCAGAGATTGCAGCGGTCAACATGGAATGGGAAGAAGAACTAGTATCCCTGGCCATGGTAGCCGGTAATCCCATGAATCCGCGCCGAGCATTATTAGAACTTACAAGGCTGTTGCCGGAGAATGCGATTGTTTCAACAGACATCGGGAATGTTTCTTCCACGGCAAACGGTTACCTGAAATTTACGCAACCAAGAAAACATATTGCGGCATTAACCTTCGGCAACACGGGTTTCGCTTATCCTGCGGCGCTTGGTGCCAAGTTGGCGAAACCCGACTGCCCAGTCTTCGCCATCGTGGGAGATGGAGCTTGGGGAATGAGCTTGCATGAAGTGAGTACAGCAGTCGATCAAAATCTTCCTGTCATCGCTTGCGTATTTAACAACGGAGCATGGTGCGCAGAAAAGAAAAACCAAGTTGATTACTATAACAGCCGTTTCGTTGGTGCCGATATCAACAATCCCGATTTTGCCGAATTAGCCCGAGTTATGGGAGCGAACGGATATCGCGCGGATAATCCGGAAGATCTTAGAAAAGCAGTGTTGGAAGCGTTGAAATCGGATAAACCGACGGTGATCGATATTCAAGTGGATGGCACCCAATTGGCTCCTCCGTTCCGCAAAGATGCTTTGAAGATGCCGATTCGCTTCTTGGAGAAATATGCTCATCTGGATCATAGAAACTGGTAATCGTTCCTCTCACTCATAAAAATGGGTTTGGATTTGGCTCATCTCTAACTTTTCTCGCGAAAGGGGTGAGTATCATGAATGAAATTCTCAATCCCCTTCACTTCATAGAAACGTTTGCACATGATGGGACGTTGAACACAATTCCTGTAGGAGTTTCAGCGAGGCACGTGCACCTTACCCAAAATCACATCGAAAAATTGTTTGGAGAGGGTTACCGATTGCAATTACAAAAACAATTGTCTCAGCCCGGTCAATATGCTGCAAAAGAAACCGTGATGCTGGCTGGTCCAAAAGGTGTGATTGATCAAGTGAGAATCTTGGGTCCAGCCCGACGGTATACACAAGTGGAAGTATCTTTGACAGATGCCTATCGACTGGGAGTATCTCCACCCATTCGCGATTCAGGGGATCTCGCAGGAAGCAGTCCGGTTACGATCATTGGTCCATATGGATCCATTTATGTCAAGGAAGGACTGATAATCGCAAACAGACATATCCATATGTCTGAAGAAGAAGCTTTAAAATTTCGAGTTCATGATGGAGACCATGTATTCGTCCTGTCGCAAACGGAAAGGCAAGTGATTTTCAGCGGTGTTAGAATCCGTGTGAGCCCCAACTATCGTTTAGAGTTTCATATCGATACGGATGAAGCCAATGCCGCTAAACTGAAAAATGGTGATCATGTTCACTTTTTACTTTTAAATGAATCATAGAAATGATTTTGGTGGACGTGATCACGTTCAAATGCATAGAATCACGTCCACCTGCATCATCCTATTTGTTTCTGTTTTTCGTGACACTTCTATGTTGGTTAAGGAAACCCATTGGAATGGAAATGGAGGGGCGATTATGAAGGTGGGACTTGAAAACAAACAATTATTGGAAATTCAAGAGCTCATACAAAAAGATAAAGATCATCTATGGCATGCTATGTCCCGATATAATGAAAAAGCAACTCCTTTGATCGGAATGCGAGGAGAAGGAGGTTGGTTCTTCGATGTGAATGGTGACAAGTTTTTCGATGGGGTCTCTGGTTTATGGTGCTTAAATCTTGGGCATGGGCGGAAAGAAATCGCTCAGGCTGCTTATGAGCAGATGGTGAATTTGTCCTATTTTCCGTTGACTTTAAGTCATATCCCGGCGATTCAATTATCTGCAAAAATCAGTGAGCTATTGCAAGGGTCTTATACGACCTTTTTCTCCAACAGTGGCTCTGAAGCGAATGAAACCGCATTCAAAATCGCTCGCCAATATCATATACAAAACGGTCATCCGGGAAAATACAAGTTCATCTCCAGATATCGCGCCTATCATGGTTCAACACTGGGAGCATTAAGTGCAACCGCTCAAGCCAATCGCAGAATTAAATACGATCCTGCCGTCCCCGGTTTTCTTCATGTTCCGCCCCCATACAGCTATCGTTCTCCATTTGGAGAACATGTACCAGACAGCGATCTCCTGGCTGCCGACTATATTGATCAAGTGATTAACTGGGAAGGATCTGAGACTGTAGCTGGTGTCATTTTGGAACCTTTTATCTCAGGTGGCGGTGTCATTATCCCCTCCAAAGAATATCTGAAACGAGTGGCTGAAATCTGCAAGAAACATGATGTTCTTTTGATTGTTGATGAGGTTGTTTCAGGATTTGGCAGAACAGGAGAGATGTTTGGGTTCATGCATTCCGAAGGGGTCCAACCGGACATTGTGACCATGGCGAAAGGATTGACAAGTGGTTACCTTCCGTTAGGGGCTACAGCGGTTCGTTCCGAAATCTACGAGAAGTTCAAAGAAAACGGTAAACAGGATCACTTGCGGCATATTTCCACTTTTGGAGGACATCCTGCTTCCTGTGCAGTAGCCTTAAAAAATATCGAAATTATCGAGAATGAAGGAATTGTGGATCGAGTTTCTCGCTTGGGTGAATCGATACTACTTGAACTCCGTGAATTAGAATCATTGGATAAGGTCGGAGAAGTTCGTGGGGTCGGATTTTTATTCGGTATCGAATTGGTAGAGGATAAAAAATTGAAGACACCGGCTTCGGAAGAGTGTATGGTAAACGTCATTGCCGCATGTAAGAAGAAAGGATTAATTATCGGGCGAAATGGAGATACGGTTCCCGGGCTTAACAACGTCTTAATTATTGCTCCGCCTCTTTCCTCAACGGAAGAAGATTTACGTTTTATGGTTCAAGTTATAAAATCTGTTCTTCGTGAAGGATGCTAAATGGTTGTGATGGGCATGTCCAAATCCTCATATCTTTCTGGGACATGTCCATTGCTTTGTGACTCTATACTCTCAAACATCCGTTCATTCCATCTCTCCTTACACGAAAATAAAATCAAGATAAAATCATACTCAGAAATATTATCTGAATATTCAATACAGTAAGCCGAATCTCTGAAAAAATCCAGAATCTGAATTCATGAAGGAGGATGATGTCTTTGGCAATGATTGAAAGAGAAGGATCCGTTGAAATGGAATCGGAAGGACTCAGGCGGAGTTTGTCGAATCGACAAATTCAAATGCTGGCTATTGGAGGGGTTATTGGAGTAGGATTGTTTTATGGTTCCGCTCCCTCCGTGAAACTGGCGGGTCCGGGTGTAGTGGTTGACTTCGTTATTTGTGGAATACTTGCTGCCATCGTGATGAGAGCGCTCGGTGAAATGACGGTAGAAAAACCTGTTGCCGGTTCCTTCAGTCATTACGCCGGTGAACTTCTCGGTTCCCAAATAGGGTATGTGACATCCGGAATGTGGTGGTTTTACTGGGTAGCTACGGTTATGTCTGAACTGGCGGCGATCGGAAAACTGTTACAATTTTGGTTTCCGTCTTTTCCTGCTTGGATTCCCGGGCTGATCGCCTTGATTCTCTTTACCTTCTCTAATTTGCTTGCGGTACGGATTTTTGGTGAAGTGGAGTATTGGTTTGCCGTTTTGAAAGTCAGCGCCGTCATTGTGTTTATGTTCTTTGGAGGATTGATTATCCTCACTGGTGTTTACAATCAGGGGCAAGCGGTCGGTTTAACAAATCTTTGGGTCAATGACGGTTTTCTGCCACACGGTTGGCTAGGAGTTCTGGCTGCGATTTCACTCGTTGTTCAAGCATATAGTGGTATCGAAACACTCGCCGTGGAAGCCGGAGAATCTTACGACCCCGGAACTACCATACGTCAAGCTTTCAAAACGGTGACCGTGCGTATTTCAATCTTTTATATTGGTTCTATTCTGATCATGCTGTGCGCGTTTCCATGGAACTATTTGATCGAGCATACCGGAAGTCCTTACGTTCTCATGTTTTCGAAAATTGGAATCCCAGTTGCCGCAGGTCTTGTAAATTTGATCATTATTCTTTCCGGACTTTCATCTTGTAACACGGGCTTATACGGCGGGAGTCGCATGCTGTTCAGTATGGCACATAAGGGATATTATTCTTCGAATTTTACAAAATTGAACCGGAATCAGGTACCTCATATCTCTGTATGGGCTACCGCAGCTATGATCTCCATTGGAATTATCATCACCTACTTGGCACCAGATGATGTGTATGTCTGGATCACCAGCGCGTCTGCATTTGCTTCACTTTGGACATGGGGTGTGATTCTGGTTTGTGAATTGGTTTTCAGACGACGCGCCAAGGCAGAAAATAAATTCCTTCAATACCCGATGCCGTTCTGGCCTATATTGCCAGTAATCGGTTTATTGTTACTTGCTATCTCGGTTATTGCGATTGCAACGTCCCCCTTAACTCGGGTTTCCGTTTATGGAGGAGTCGTTTGGTTGATCATTCTCTGGTTATATTATCGAGTATCGGTCAAACGGAGATTGAACACATGAGTTTGATATCATCGCTAAAATCAATGAGTCAACGTATTAACGTATAAAGGTATTGAACATTCGACGGTGTCCAGTATACCGATCTTTCGGGACCTGGACACATTCTTTTTTAAATATGTATTGAAAAGAGAAGATATTTCCCATGACATCATTCCTTTTGCTGACTGTCATGGTGTATGGATGAACCGTATTGTACTGAAAGATTATGTTGCTTTTCGAGACATTTTCATCGTTATCGAGTACATGTCAGAACGGAAATAGCCTTTATAATACTCGATCAGGTTACCTTCAGGGTCAGAGATCATACGTTCTGTCACCAACAGGCACAAGGATTCAGAAACACCCAAGTGTTCAGCGTCTTCTTTTTCCGGATGAGTGCATGTGATAATTTGTTCGGCTTCCCAAAAATGGATCCCGAGATCGCCTTCAAGCACGTCATACAAAACAGCCTTGTTTAAATCGTATGCTTGCAATTTCATCCCGATCTCCAGTGGATAATAATGTCTCTCAATCGCAATCGGAATATCATCTTTAAACCGCAATCTTTTAATATGATAGGACTGATCGTGAAAACCGTCTACATGCTCGATGTTCTCGGGAGTGGGAACGATGCCATGATCTAATAATCGAATATCCATTTTTTTGATGGTTTCAGTTAAGCTGGTGATTCCTAACCATTCTTGAACAGGTTTGAGAGAGACGAAGGTTCCCTTACCATGTTTTTTTTCCAAAATCCCCTCACGGACTAAAATGGAAATCGCTTCTCTAACGGTACTCCTACTGACGGAATACATATCCATGAGTTCCCTTTCACTAGGGATTTTTTCTGTATAATGTCCTTGTAATATTTGTTTTTCTAATAAGTCTTTTAATTGAACGTGTAACGGAATCGGACTATGAAAATCTAATTCCATGAATAGCCCCCCTAACTTTTTTTGACATTACGATGTACGTACAAGTTTATTTTCAATTATAGGCAATGATATGAAGGCAATCAATGAACAAGACCATACGCTCTCGTTTTCCCCGAAACAAGAAGTTCTTCCGATTACAGCCTTTTGGATACCATTACGAACAGTTGCCAATGAAAAGAACCTGCTTCAACAAAAAGACCGCTTATGGAGCGGTCCGAAGATCTTTCAAAAGTTTTTCCTTTGATGATACAAATGAGCTCAGGCTTTACAAAATGATTGAAAGGTACGTTGCGATCGATAGCACGACCGAAGCCGCCAGCATCGCAATGAATGGTTTTAACGCTTTGGTGCGGAGCGCTTTGAAGCTGACGTTTAATCCAAGTCCCACCATGGCGGCTGTCAAGAGAAAGGAACTTGCGGTAGCCAAATTCTGCATAATGATCGGGGGAATCGGGACATACGATCCGATCAGGCTAGTGGCAATAAACCCAAAGAGAAACCGCGGAAATTCGATTTTTGACTGTTTGTCGGAAGAGCCCTTTTTCTTCATCCAGGCGGCTAAGATCAAGCACAAGGGAACCAATAAAAGGACGCGTCCTAATTTCGCCAGCAGGGCGATTGTCAAAGCATCCTGTCCTGCCGGGGCGGCCGCAGCCGCTACATGAGCGATTTCATGCAGACTGATACCGGACCAAATTCCGTATTGAATGTTTGTCATGTGTACGATCGGTTCCAGCAATGTGTAGGCGATTGTGAAGAGAGTTCCCACAAGTGCGATGAGGCCGACTCCGATGGCTGTATCATCATCTTTTCCTTCCATGATAGGAGATACCGCGGCAATCGCTGCCGCTCCGCATACGCCGGTACCGACTGCAAGCATCAGGGATAACGACGGTTCGGCTTTGATCCAATGAGCCACCATCATGGTAACAAGAATCGCGATCGCAATGGAACCAACATCTCTCGCCAACAGTCCTAATCCCTGATGAAGGATCGTATCAACATTCAGTTTAAAACCGAAGAGAATGATGGCAAAACGTAACATTCTTTTTGCCGAGAAATTGATACCTGAACGGATTGCCTCAGGATAACCCGCGAATTGCCGATAGATTATCGCAATCAGTATAGCGGTCACCATGGGCCCCAGACGATCGATCACAGGGAACTTCGTCAAACATGTACCCACAAAAGCGATGGCAAACGTAAATAAAATGCCTCCGATCCACGCCTTCGAAAAACCGGCAGTCTTTCTTTGAACAACCGTCTGTCGTATGCCTTCCTTTTCAACGTTAACTCTCATAGGAAAGCCTCCTAAACCGATGAATGGGTGGAATTCGGCTGGCCAGCGCTTCGTTCGAACGACTCTTTGTAATTACAGGATATGAGAAATTGATGGATAAGAAAAATTTTTATAATTTATCCCTGTGATAATGTCAGCTAATTTATACAATCACCTATTGGAATGGTAGGGTTGAGGCAGTACGGAGGATTTAGAGAGGAGATTCATACATGTGGAGAAGGGAAAGGAGACTCGTTTGCTGGATACATGTGACTCGTGAGCAAGAGAGAGAATGCGCCGAAAAGAAAAAGCCACAACTTACCGGATAGTTGTGGCTTTTCCATACAAGCGATCAGAAAGTGCGAATCGGATTGTAGAAGGTATCGCGTTCAACAGGTGTTCGTCCTGCCGACTTGATCAACCATACTAATTCGTCAACCGTAAGTGCCATCTCGTTTGCTTCCGGTTTCACGGCATGGGAAATCTTCTCTTCGATGAGAGTACCATGCAAATCATCGGCACCGAATCCGAGAGCTACTTGTGCGATCTTGGTACCTAAATCGATCCAATATGCTTTGATATGATCAAAATTGTCGAGCATCAAACGGGAGATGGCAATTGTCTTCAAGTCATCAAACGCGGCCGTGCGTTTCGTCACGCTATATGTACGCGGTTGATAAGCGAGAGGTATGAATGTGAGGAAGCCTCCCGTTTCATCCTGGATTTCACGCAGATACAACATATGCTGCAATCGTTCTTCGTACGTTTCGATAAGACCGTAGAGCATCGTGGCGTGTGTTTTGATCCCCATTTTGTGAGCGGTACGGTGCGCGTTTAACCATTGTTCTACCGTAGCTTTGTCGGAGCATACTTTCTGACGGTAGCGCTCGCTCAAAATCTCCGCACCGCCTCCTGTCAATGAATCAAGCCCTGCCTCTTTGAGTTCCGCGAGCACAGCTTCGACAGATTTCCCCGATAACTCGGAGAAAAATTGAATTTCCGCGCCGGTGTACGCTTTGACCGCGATATGAGGAAAATGGGTCTTGAGAACACGAACGGTTTCTACATAATAGGAAAACGGAACCGTATGATTGTGCCCGCCAACGATATGGACTTCACGAATTTTATGAGCATCCGGTCTCACAGCTTCCACAATCTCTTCGTGTGTCATCGTATATGCGCCGTCTTCTCCGGGATCGCGCCGAAAACCACAGAATGAACAATGTGCATTGCAAACATTCGTCGGATTCAGATAGCGATTTTGTATAAAATATACATTATTGCCATTTTTACGAGTGTTTACCAGATTGGCTAACTGGCCGATCGTTGCGATGTCATTCGATTCAAACAGGGTGAGGCCGTCTTCCAATGTCAGACGTTCACCATATTCGACCTTGCGGATAATTGAATCGAGAGACGGTTGTGAAGTGATTAACATGTGAACTTCCCTCCCCTAGATCCATGGTAAAGTTATTTTGGTAAGACTGTCAACCTGCTTTCAAACATTCCCCTGATATTGGATGAAAGACGGAGTACATGTGGAACTCTTGATTCATAAGATATATCAAAAGATGAAACCTCCTGATAAAGGAGGGGGGCAAATTGGACAACGCGATTGTCATTTTTCGCAATATTTCAGGTCGCATTGCTCTTCAAGAATTATTGGATTGGAAACGTAAAGTTCAGGCGTTGGGGATTTATGTCGATGAGAAAGCCAGAGGAAAAGCGATCATCTTGCATCTTCATCACGAAGATGATGATCTGGTGTTTTATCTATACGAACAGTCAGGCGAATATCAATTGCATATCGAGTATATGCGGGTGAAAATCGGTGACGGCCGCATGTTAAAAGCACTCGAATCAATGATCGAATCGTTGAAACTGCATGCGGAAAAATACTACACAGGCCGCAGCGTATTGTATCGTACGTTGTATGTAAATGGCATAATCATGGACGAAGGAGTGTTTGTTGAAAGGAAAATCCCGCCCGATTGGGATCTGCGGATTATGAGAGAAGCGTTGATGGGGCATATTTATATCGCTCTTGAGCAGTATATGGACGCCAAAAAAAAGGGAGATACGCAATTAGTTCAAGAATTGCATCAAAGGCTTTGTACATTTGTCGAGGAAGTGGCGCAGGTGGATCAGGTGCTGAATTCTGATCGTTTTAACTCGTAAAACGTTTTGTGATCAAGCTGATCCCGTAAATTCCCGATGCGAGCCCGACAACAATGCCGACCAGGAGCAGCCATGGGGATGTACCCAAAAGGCGATCAAGGTACTTGCCGAGGTAGAGACCACCGATGGTGGTACCCGCAAGGTCTGCGCCTATGGCTGAGGCCATGGCAAGGGCCTGATACGATCGTTTCGTTTCTTGGTCTTCCTTTTGTTGTCTCATCTGATCCCTTCCCCCTTAATGAGATAGAAATCCATTTGGCAGGAAGCTCTCTAACAGAGCTTCCTCGTTGATTTTTGGAAGAGGCCTGTGTATGAATGCTTCTTTCGTCACCTCATGCATGCACATTTGTGTTCTAGAAACATCTGTTAAACAGGCTCTAAAACGGCTTTTGGGCATGCAGATGATTGATCAGCAAACGGGTAAAATCGTCGGATAATGATGTGTGCAAGGTGGACGCCCCCCGTTCTGACACCCCATGGCGCGTAAAGATGAGCATTTCCGTTGCTATGATTTTATATGAGGATTGTCCGAAATGAGTAGAAACATGCGTATCTCCAATCAGATCGGTGTGTGTCGATGTTTCGCTGGGATCGCATGCGATCACGCCCAGGATCTTGTTTAAATCGATGACATACGCTGTATCTTCCCGTTGTAAAACGAATTCGTTGGTCGTCAGTTTATAAGCTGTACCACGCCTGATTTCAGTACGTTTCAACTCTCCGGTGAGCGACTTAACAGGCATAAATTTCGACATGTCTTTGTGCTCTCCTTTGATTTATATTCTTCAATATTACACTCATAACCATGAAGCGACAATGGGAGTGAATGGAGACGGTAGGAATATTTTGCGTTAAGATATATGTACGGAATCGCATCTCTGAAAGTGAAAGAAAGTGAGGGAATGAATATGGAGGAGATCGTCAATCATATCGTCGATACGCTTGTGCAGTTGGTATCCATCCCGAGCCCGTCCGGATTTACACAAGAGATCATCCGTTTTATTGAAAGGAAGATGGAACGCTACGGAGTACCTATGACAAGGAATCACAAAGGCGGTCTACTCATGACTTTGGAAGGTGCCGATCACAGAGAACAACGGGTACTTACCGCACACGTTGACACGTTAGGAGCGATGGTCAAGGAAATCAAAGCAAATGGTCGTCTCAAACTGTCCATGATTGGCGGATATGCTTGGAATGCAATCGAAGGAGAGTATTGCAACATTCACACCGCCAAGAATGGCGTCATTACGGGAACGATCATGATCGACAAAGCGTCGGTTCATGTTCATGGCGAGGAAACACGCAAAGCGGAGCGTTCGCAAGAAACGATAGAAGTGCGAATCGACGCGAAAGTCGCTGACCGTGAAGGAGTGGAGGCGCTCGGGATCAGAGTGGGCGATTTCGTTTCATTCGACCCGCGCGTGAAAGTGACTGAACACGGTTTCATCAAATCACGCCATTTGGATGACAAAGCGAGCGTAGCCATTTTGCTGGAATTGATTAGCCAGATCAAGGAACAGGGGATCGAGATTCCGCATACGACACATATTCTCATTTCCAATCATGAGGAAATCGGGTATGGCGGGAACTCCAACATTCCGCCTGAAACCGTCGAATACCTCGCTGTCGATATGGGGGCAATCGGTGCCGGTCAAGCGAGCGATGAGTATACCGTCTCGATCTGTGCAAAAGACAGTTCGGGTCCGTATCATTACGGTTTCAGGCAGAAACTTGTGGATCTTGCGGAGCGAGAAGGAATCGCTTATAAGATCGATATTTATCCACACTATGGCTCCGATGCTTCCGCAGCGCTCCGGGCGGGCTTTGATATCGTACATGGATTAATCGGTCCCGGTATTGATGCATCCCATTCATTCGAGAGAACGCATCGTGATTCTTTAAAAGAAACGTATCGCTTACTCCTTGCCTACATACAATCGGAGATGGACGATTACACAAAGGTGTGACAATCATAAGATTACATGCATATGATGGAACACATACCGACATTGTCGGTATTTTATAATACGAAGCTGTCCCGTATGACGGGGCGGCTTCTTTTAATGGTCTTAGAGCATTTCGATAGAAACGGTTTGGTAAATATTTATAGAATACATAGGATTCACGATCTTGTGCATCATAAGAAAGACGGTTCATCGTTTTCTTGACCGTAACATATTCCTCAGCTATTCTATTGAGGTAGCGATGCTCTTTACATAGAGTGCAAGATTGGAGGAAAGTTCGATGTCGACTCGTCCTAGTAAAGAACTGGAAGTGGTTCCGAACCCACATCCGGATCGTGATTATATGATAGAAATCGAGTGTCCGGAATTTACAGCTTTGTGCCCAAAGACGGGGCAGCCTGATTTTGCAACGATCTTTGTGAAGTATATACCGGGACCGTCCATCGTTGAATTGAAGTCATTAAAATTATATCTTTGGAGCTTCCGCGATGAAGGTCATTTCCATGAAGATGTGACCAACATCATTCTCAATGACCTCGTCAAAGCTTTGCAGCCGCGTTACATGAAAGTCATAGGAAAATTCAATGTTCGCGGAGGCATTTATACAACGGTTACGGCAGAATATAATGGGGATGTCCGCAAAGAGAGTCTATAATCCAAATGGAACGATAAAAAACACGCTGAAACCATTCCGGTACAGGAATGGTTTTTTTGTTACTCAAGATTGCATTTGATTATTTATATAATTCCCAATATTATTTGCAAATCACCTCATTTCATGGTATTTATAAGATAACAACCAATCTTCATGGGGCATTAAGAAAAGAGTCAAACGGTAAAGTATTTCGAAATCTACCCTTTCTGCTTTCGGTGGTATGTATTTGTGAAAAAAGTGTCATGAAAGGGGCTCGGACACGCATTAGATAGTAATGTAAGTTTTTTCGAAATGAGAGGGGAGGACGAAGGGCGTCATGCTTCATATTGTCGTTTGTGTGAAACAAGTGCCTGACAGTCGTGAGATACGCATCGACCCGAAAACCAACACGTTGGTACGCCAGGGGGTTCCCGCCATTGTCAATTTCTATGATCTTCACGGCCTGGAAGAAGCATTGCGCCTGAAAGAAAAGTATGGCGGCCGAATCACGGTAGTCTGCATGGGGCCGCCACCCGCGGAAAAAGCGTTAAAACAGTGCATCTCTCTCGGCGCCGATGATGCTGTCCTTGTCACCGATCGCGCATTTGCTGGTGCCGATACGCTAGCGACATCTTACGTATTGGCGGAAACGATCAAGATGGTTGCCGCCACATGGGGGCCAATTGACATCGTTTTTACCGGAAAACAGACGCTGGACGGGGATACCGGACAAGTGGGGCCTGGAATTGCGTGCCGCTTGGATCTCGAGCAGTTAACCTATGTCGGCAAAGTGATAGGAATCGAAGGAAGGCGAATTACCGTTCATCGCTATTTGGAAGATGGCATAGAAGTAGTAGAAACCGAAATGCCTGTTCTCATTACAGCATTGAAAGAATTGAACAAAGTCCGACGCGCTCCCATGCCCGGTATGCTGAGGGCGGCCCGTTATAAACCCGTCATTTGGACGACGAACGATTTTCCAGATCTGGATCGAAAAAAAATCGGTCTCAAAGGATCGCCTACGATCGTTGCAAAGACATGGGTTCCAGAAATTCGCTCCGTGAACACCGAAATGATTCAAGCGAATGAACCGGAGGCGATTGCAGAAGAACTGATTGACAAGCTCTGGAGTACCGACCTGCCAAGCCGTTTAGGTTGGGCGCAATAGAGGAAGGGGGATCCCGATGGCGGAGACGAAAAATCAAAACAACAATGCGGACATGCCCGATTGGTCTGCCTACCGCGGGGTTATGGTATTTATCGAACAGCGGGGAGGGCAAGCCAAGAAAGTCGGGTGGCAGTTGTTAGGGCAGGGGAGAAAGTTGGCGGATAAGTTGGAAGTGGAATTGATTGCATTGGTGATCGGATACGGTGTTGAGCACCTAGCCGAGGAAGCAATCTATTACGGAGCCGACCGGGTGATCCTCGCAGATGCCAAAGAATTGAAAGATTACCGCACACGTCCTTATTCCCGTGTTGCTCTCAAAGTGATCGAAGAAGTGAAGCCGGAGATCGTCCTCTTCGGAGCGACGGGAACAGGGCGCGATCTCGCAGGTGCGATCGCTACACACTTGCCGACCGGATTGACGGCTGATTGCACACAACTGGATGTAGAACCGCATCCAAGCCGACTGTTACTCGCTTCTCGTCCTGCATTCTCCGAGAAGATGATGGCAACGATTCTTTGCAAACAATATCGCCCGCAAATGGCGACTGCCCGAGCCGGAGTATTCGAGGCGTTACCACGGGATATTTCTCGAAAAGGGGAGATCGTACAAGTAGAAAACGTTCTGAAAGAAGAAGAAATCGCCGCCCGTGTGCTTGAGTTTATCGAAGCGAACAACAAATTGAACATCGAAGACGCGGAAATCATCGTTGAGGGGGGATGGGGAGTAGGCGGGCCGGAAGGTTTCAAACCGTTGCAAGAGTTGGCGGATGCACTCGGAGGAATGGTAGGGGCCTCTCGTGCTGCTGTTGACGCCGGATGGATTTCTCACGATCATCAGGTGGGACAGACAGGCCATACCGTACGGCCAAAACTTTATTTTGCCATCGGAATATCGGGGGCGGTACAGCATACGGTAGGCATGCAGAATTCAGACGTGATCGTAGCGATCAACAGCGACCCGAATGCTCCCATCTTCAAATTTGCCCATTACGGAATCGTGGGTGATTTGTTTAAGATTGTTCCCGCCATTACACAGGCTGTCAAAAACAAACGCGGGTTGTTCGCCCTTCAGGCGGATCAGGCTGCAGCTACGAAGGTCAAATTATAGGACATTGCACCCAAGCGCAAACACCCACACAAGTACTAGTTTTCAAGATAGCCCTTCATGCCACAAGCGGCGCCATCAGAGGATGAAAAGTGACATTGGGTGGGCGTAATGCTTTGCGTGAGACAGCGACTTTGGAGGACGTCTCGCTTCCTTTTCGGTATGGGGGTATATGCTTTGCGCGTAATAGCGACTTTGAAGGTCGTCTCGCAACATTTGATTATAATTCCATGCGAGACGACCTTCACGGAGCATGAGCGCAAAGCATATACCCACTGAGACGACCTCCACGGAGCGCGAACGCAAAGCATACGCCCGCCAAACTATACATTTTTCAAGATAGAAGGGAGGACAGGATATGGCAAACGAAAAATTCGATGCGATCGTCGTGGGGGCGGGCCCAGCTGGTTCAGCGGCCGCCTATACGATGGCCAAAGCGGGACTTTCTGTCGTCCTGTTGGAGCGTGGGGAGTTTCCCGGTGCGAAGAACCTCTTTGGTGGGGTTTTGTACCGGAAGCAATTGGAAGATATCCTTCCGGACAAATGGCAGGAAGCCCCTTTTGAACGGCATATCGTGGAACAGCGATTATGGATTTTGGATTCTCAGTCGGCAGTCACGTTCGGTCATCGAAACGAAGCGTTTAAACACCCATACAATTGTTTCACGGGCATGCGCGTAAAGTTTGACCAATGGTTTGCAGGAAAAGCGGAAGAAGCGGGAGCACTGCCGATTTACGAGACAGTCGCCTTGGAACTGATCCGCGAGGGGGACAAAGTCGTCGGTGTGCGGACAGACCGAGAAGACGGGGATCTCTATGCGGATGTGGTCGTCATCGCTGACGGAGTGAATTCACTTCTGGGAAAATCGCTCGGCATTCATCGTGAATGGTCACCCGATGAAGTCTCACTCGCTGTAAAAGAGCAGATATTTTTGCCGAAAGAAAAAATCATGGATCGGTTCAATCTTGAGGGTGACGAAGGGGTTACCATCGAGTTCATCGGAGAAACCTCAAAGGGCATGATCGGTATGGGATTTCTCTATACGAACAAAGAATCTCTCTCCCTCGGAATCGGTGTCATGGTTTCCGAACTCAAACGTACGCGAATCAAGCCTTATGAGTTGCTGGAAAGTGTCAAGCAGCACCCGGTGATCCGCAAACTGATTCAAGGCGGGGAAACGAAAGAGTATGCCGGACACTTAATTCCGGAAGGGGGTTATCATTCCATTCCTCCACTTTCCGGAAACGGGTGGGTGATCTGCGGGGACGCTGCACAACTTGTTAACTTCGTTCACCGCGAAGGAACGAATCTTGCGATGAAATCCGGCCAGTTTGCGGGAGAAGCGATCATCGAGGCGAAAAATAGAGGAGATTTTTCGAGAGCAACGTTATCCCTTTATGATCAAAAAGTGAAGGAATCATTCGTACACAAAGATTTGAGGAAATATAGAGGACTGCATGGGTTCTTAAAAGAAATCGATCCTAAACTGGCATTTACCGATTTGCCGCGTGTTCTGAATGAAGCAGCTTATGAGATGCTCCTCGTCGATGGGGAAACGAAAGCCAACAAACAACGGAATGCGATCAAACGTATGAAAGAAACATTGGGTGGTACGTTCTCTGCGCTTAAATTTGGTTATAAAGGATGGAGGGCGATTAACGGATGAGCGGTGGCATTGAAGATAAACTGTTCACCATCCGTTTCAAAGTGGATGAAAATTCACATCTGATTATCAAAGATCAAGAAGTGTGCAAAAATTGCGCTACGAAAGAATGCAATTACTTCTGCCCGGCAGATGTGTACCACTGGGAAGGGGCCTACACTTCGGTGGCGTTCGAGAATTGTATCGAATGCGGAACTTGTCGGATCGGGTGCCCAACCTATAATATCGAATGGGTGTACCCGAAAGGCGGACATGGCATCACATATAAATTTGGTTAAACGACAAGTGCCTCCCGGATGGGGGCACTTGTCGTTTCTGGCCATGACATAAGAAGAATCTTTGCCTGTCTTTTCACCGTGTGGTACCATTAGCGGGGGAGAGGAAAAGAAGGCGGTGATTCATATGCGTAAAAAGTTATTTGCAACCTTGGTTGTTTCAGTACTATTGGGCGGATGTGGAAATCCGACCGTGTTGACGACAGCGACGACAAGCAAACAGGAGACTGTACATCCTGCGCAAACGTTCGCGGAGATATTAAAAGAAAATTCCGGCAAACCGATTCAAGGGAAAGAGATTGCAGAACTGCCCTCCACCTATTCGCCATCGCCTGATTTATACCATTACGCATTCGTTGATGACAATGACAAAGCCACATATGTCTATGCAGAAGATGCGCAACATACCGTTGTGGTTTCACTTGATGAAAACCTGAATGTTTTAAAAAGATCCCGTTTTGACGGATATCAATTAAAACGTGCGGTACGCCAGGATAAGATCCTTTATATCGGTTACAATGACGATCGGGCGATCAAATATAACATGGACAGTTTCGACTATTCTGAAGTAAGCAAAGACGAGCTTGATCGCACACGTCAGGAACTCGATAAGGACAAGCTTCCGGACGGAGAGACGCCCATCCTGATGAAAGACGGATATATCTACACGAAGGAAGGCGTTCTTTTTGACCAGAAGAGTCAAGAATATGTAATGAAAGACGGGCAGAAACTCAAGTTGTATGATTATGCGAATTTCGGTGTCGGCTCTTTTATCTATTCCATCGAAGCGAGAGCGGACGGATCGCTTAAGGTTACGCTTTATAAAGCGAATGGTGGAGACACGAGCGCAATGGACAGCTACGTTTTTCCTCTGCAATTAACGGAAGGTTATGATATGAATCTTCTTGAATTCGATATGATAGACAAAGGAGACCTTCTTATTTTTGCGATCGGTGACCACAAGAAAGGTAAAGATGTACCTGTTATCGATGCGTTCAAGATTCCTTTCGGGGAGTGGATGGCTCAATCGAAGGACGTTCATGCGGATCGAACGATCCATTAAGATTCGTATGAAGCAGAAGCAAGCGGCTCTGGAATATCGAAGGAATGGTCAGTTTCCTGGCAAAAACAAAGGTCCTCTAGGTGTTGCCTAGAGGACTTTTGCAAACTACTTATATGTGAAATATAACTAGTTTATTCTCGTGATTACAGCTTCACTACGTTAGCAGCTTGAGGTCCACGTGCTCCCTCAACGATTTCAAATTCCACTCTTTGACCTTCTTCGAGGGTTTTGAAACCTTCTGCTTGGATAGCGGAAAAATGAACGAATACATCGTCGCCATTTTCACGCTGAATGAATCCATAACCTTTTTCTGCGCTAAACCATTTTACAATACCTTGCATGTATTACAGACCTCCTATTGCCCCATTTTCCGGCGGGGCTTATGAGTTAAGCATAACAGAAGGTCTATCTAAAAGCAAATAATTTTTTTCGTGAAATTTTGACACATTTCTTCCGTTTGAATAATATTAAATGACTTTGAGCAGATGGGAAAGTGCGTGATATACCCCTTCTTCTTCGATGTTTTTCGTCGTCAAGTCGGCTACGTGATTTAGATCGGGATGACCGTTCCCCATCTTGACCCCGCAACCGACATATTCGAGCATTGCATAATCATTCAAACCGTCTCCGAATGCCAGTGCATGTTCTTTGGGAATCCCTAAATGACGAAGCAATTTTTCCACACCGACTGCTTTGTTCATTCCTCTGAGATTTAAGTCGTATGCATCCGGATTCCAACGGTGATATGAAAATTCAACCTCTTCAAGTTGAAAGCGGGATTCTTCGTGCTCCTGACAAAAGATGATCACTTGGAAACATTCAGGAAGCGACTCTGTCAAAGGCAGCGGCACCGATAAGCCGAGCTCTTTCCTGATTCTGACGAGCGTAGGGCAATTCGGACGGTTGGTGTAACAATTGTCGATGCTACACACCATCATTGTCGTGTCGTACCGGGTTGCTCGGTCTAAAAGTTTTTGTACGTAAACCCTAGGGATCGGAGATTTATCAATGACCTTATTTTCGTGGCAAACTAATGCTCCATTGTTAAACACTCCATAGGAAATCCCGAGCATCTTCAGCAACCATTCAGCTTCCGGTTTTGCCCGTCCCGTACAGATGACAGGAATGATCCCTTTACCTTTCAATGCTTGAATCGCTTCTTTCGTTTTCGGCGAAACCGTTTTTCCGTCATAGATCGTTCCGTCTACATCAAAAAAAGCAATCCTGTACATCATCCATCACCCCTTCTCCTTTACTCTCCATCATACATGAAGTAGAGATGAATGTCAGAAAAGAGAAAACGGTTGTACAGGAATTACGCGGTTAAGGGTGCGAATGTAAACGCATCCCCTTTCTCTTAAATGAATATGATAAGAGATCGTGCATTTAATGTAAGGGGTTTATTCCTAGGGTATCAGACGTAAAATTGTTTTGCATAAACCATTCATCCATATCGAATTCTTGTCCGTTCGCTTCGAAATAGAGTCCGTCTTGATCGATTTTTGCGATGACTCCGGTTCCTACATGATTGATGGTTACTTCGGCAGGCAGGATCTCAGGATTTTTCTCGTATTCATCCCAAATATACTGGCAAAAATCGTCGACTGCTTTTTCAATATTCATGGCAACGGCTCCTTTCCTGTTTATGCGTAGTGTAACCTTTGACCTGAATAGATAATCAGGCCTCTAGTAAAAAGGGCAAAAAAATGACAAAAAATATATTGAAACGCCCGTGAATATGTGGTACCTTATAAAACGTTGAAAATATGATGTATAGGAACCAGGATTCACTTAAAGGGTTGGGACCTCTGAGGACTAACTTTCCCCCGTGGTGAATGACGTAGGTCCTAGCGAAATCTTGTAAAAATCAATTTTTCGTGCTAGGAAGGGGGCCGAAAGAGAATGGAATTCTCGACTTTCGGAAGACATGTAGCAGTGGACGCATGGGGCGTCGACTTCGATTTGCTGAACGACCCAAAATTTCTTGAGGACATGATGGTACAAGCCGCCGAGAAGTGCGGTGCTACTGTGCTTTCCACTCAGTCCAAACAGTTTGAGCCTCAAGGGGCAACAGTACTCGTTTTATTATCGGAGAGCCATATCTCTATTCACACCTACCCTGAGAAGGGATTTGCTGCACTCGATTGCTATACGTGCGGTGAAACGGTGGATCCGCAGATCGCGATGGACTTCATGATCTCCGTATTGAAACCGAAAGCTGCATATCCAAAAGTCTTAAAACGCGGAGTTGGAGAGATTGAAGTTATTAAATAGGGTGCAAATGATGAAATAGTCTCTTTCGCGAATCAAGAAAGAGACTATTTCTATATATATATATATATATACGTATTTGATATGCGCCTTTTTATAGGGTGCTTTTTTATTATTTTAGTGATGAATATATTGTAAACAAACAGGATGGCTGTTTGTTTCGGTGTACACAGGAGGAAGGAGCATGAGAAGACGGAGAATCACTATCAGCCTGCTTCTGATGTTAAGTACACTGCTTGGCATTCTACCGTTCGCAGGTGCGACAGAACCTGATAACGATTATCCCTCGGTTCATCGTCAATATGCATTGCTCCGGCTGGAAGATGTGGGTCCGGGAGGGCCTTATGAAACCAAAGAGCAGTTGGGTCGATTGCGCACCGTCATCGATTATCTCGCTGATGAAAGTGTCCCCTTTCAAGTATCCGTGATTCCGCGCGACCGTCGTCTGATGCCGCCAGATAAGTGGACCGATATTTCGATCGAACACCCTGATGAAAAGAGCAAGCCATTCATTGACCTCATGAAATATGCGGAAAAACGAGGCGGTATCTTGGGCATGCATGGGTATACTCATCAATATGGAAATAAGAAACGGCCGGACGGGTTTGAAAACACGAGTATCGGACGGGAGTTTGACGTTTCGGATGCTCCGGAAACAAAAACGGCTGCATACGCTGCAGACAAGATCACGAAAAGCCTGCATGCATTCCAGGCGGCAGGTCTTCATCCTCTTTATTGGGAATCTCCTCATTACGCGGATACTCGCGTGCAACGGGATGTTTTCAGTTCGTACATGGGGATCTTGTATGAACCTAATTTTCAAGATATTCGTTCTCTGAAAGATGTCGTTTATCAGGAAGAAATCAATCGTTGGGGAAGTCCAAGTTTGGGAGTTGTATACATCCCCGCTCCCTTGCGATTTGTTCAAGACGGAAATAGTGTGGATCGTATACTCAACGAAGCGAAAAAAGGCAATGTGTTAGCGAGTATGTATTTCCATCCCTATCTCGACTTTCCCTTCCTTGAACCTGTACTCGATGCGAATGGGAAACCGGTCATCCGCGACGGACTTCCTGAGTACCGCTACAAACCCGGTTCCCACTCGTATTTGCACCGATTGGTCACTGGTATGCGTGCAGAAGGGTACCGTTTTGTGTCGATCTTTGATGTGGTTCCTTTTGCGCCTGCACATCGGATTCCTCTTCCACAGGGGGCGTCTTTCGTGAAAGCGGAAGATTTGTTAGGAAACGGTGCCGCCGACCGGGTCGCCATCGATCAGAAAAGAGGGCGTGTCTATGTGCAAACGAAAACACTCACGTGGCCGCGAAATCAAGACTCAGGAGATTGGCAGCCATGGTTAGATACGCATCAACCTTTGACCGGTAAGCCGCTGATCGGCGATTTTAATGGTGATGGGCGTCTTGACTTACTGTTGCTGCAAGCGAACGGTGTTTGCCGGCTGTATGTAAACACAGGAATACAATTTGTTCATAAACGTGACTACAGGTTGCCCGTGGCTTCTCAAACGATCCTTGTCGATACGATGAAAGGAGACGGAGGAGCGGAATTGATCGCGTTGGATCAGCAGACGGGAAAGATCCGATCGTTCCGTTTCGTAGAGGATCAGGTGCATACAGACACTTGGCAGATTCCTTCTTTAAAAACCGGAAGGGGCGAGTATCTGCTCGCAGATATCAATGGAGACGGTCATGCGGATCTGATTTTTTGGTCCCATCAAGAACATGTCGCCTACGTGTCGCTCTCAACGGGCAAAGGCTCTTTTCTTCCTTGGCACATCGGGTATCGGGCGATCGCAGACGCATCGGTCACGACAGGGGATGTGGACGGTGACGGCAAAGCGGATTTGATCCTCTTCTATCCGAAGGAGGGAATTTGGGAAGTCGCTAGTTCCATAGGATCTTCTTTCATGCGCAGGGAGGAGCGGTTTGGTCCGTGGGCGCGCGGAGAAAACCGGTTCATTTCGACGGCTGATTTGGATGGCAACAGACGGGAAGACTTGTTATCTTATGATCCGTTAAGCGGAGTTGTAGACACGGCGTTGTCTTATCAGGGGATACGATAATGGGATCAGAGTGATGGAAGAGCCCGATTCAGGGCTCTTTTTTATCGTTCCTTATACCCAGGTTTTCATTTTCAGATGACGCCGTTTGCGGCATGCGGATTGATTTCGAAATTTTTTATCTCTTCACATAAAAAGAAGGGAATTATGGAAATGTGGCGAATATTCTATATTAAATTTGACTGTTCAGTCAGTTTTTAAAGACTTTGAGTTTCTTCCCATACGACTGTTTGTTTTATAGTATTCAGAAATATGAACAATCTATTAAAACGGCGGTTTCTCGCATAAAGATCAGATGGGAACTCTGTACGAGTCGAACGAGGAGGGTCTGAAGATGAAACGAAAGATTCGTAAGGTGGCAGTGATTGGAGCGGGCGTAATGGGATCGGGCATCGCCGCACACTTAGCGAACGTAGGCATTCCTTGTTATTTATTGGATATCGTTCCTGCTTCACTTACGGAAGAAGAAAAGCACAAAGGGTATACACTCTCATCTCCAGAGGTGCGCAACCGTTTTGCCGATCGCGCAATAACCGGTTTGTTGAAACAGAAACCGCCTGCCTTATTCGTCTCTGAGAACATCGACCGGATTACACCAGGAAACATGGAAGATCATTTGAACTGTCTTGCGGAAGCGGATTGGATCATCGAAGCGATTGTTGAAAATCTTGAGGCCAAACAGTCGTTGTTTGCAAAAATCGAAGGATTGCGCAAAGCGGACGCGATCGTTTCTTCGAATACATCCGGTGTTTCGATCAATCGAATGGTTGAAGGACGAAGCAAAGAATTCAAACAACATTTTATGGGAACTCATTTTTTCAACCCTGTGCGCTATATGAAACTGCTTGAAATCATCCCGTGTGAAGAGACCGATCCGGAATTGGTTTCTTTCATGTGTGAGTTTGGTGAAAAGACGCTGGGAAAAGGGACGGTGATATGCAAAGATACAGTGAATTTCGTCGCCAATCGCATCGGCACATACGGTTTGATGGTTACGGTTCAGGAGATGGTGAAAGAGGGGCTCCGAATCGACCAGGTGGATGCATTAACAGGCCCCGTGATCGGACGCCCGAAATCGGCTACATTTCGCACACTCGATATCGTAGGCCTCGATACGTTTGTTCATGTGGCAAACAACGTACATGAGAATGTGACAGATCCACACGAAAAAGAAATGTTTGTCGTTCCGAATTTTATGCGCGAAATGGTGAAACGCGGATGGTTGGGACAAAAGTCGGGACAGGGTTTCTTTAAAAAAAATGGAAAGGATCTGTTCGTACTCGATTACGGAACGTTAGAGTACCGGCTGACCGAAAAGGTGCAGTTTGCCTCTTTGGAAGCCGCGAAAATACAGAAATCATTGGCAGGCAAGATACGAACTCTCGTTTATGGAGAAGATAGAGCCGCTCATTTTCTTTGGAATGTATTAAAACGGGTGCTTCTTTATACGGCGGAGAAAACAGGAGAGATTGCCGATGACCCGCTGATGATCGATCGCGCTATGAAATGGGGTTTCAACTGGGAATTGGGCCCATTTGAACTGTGGGATCTCCTTGGCGTTGAACGTTCAGTCAGGCGAATGAAAGAAGAGGGAGAAACGGTTCCTTCATGGGTGGAAGAGATGATTCACTCCGGAAAGAAGTCATTTTATAAGAAGGAAAACGGCATTCTCTCATTCTATGCGTTGTCGGGGACATATAAGGAGATTGAGAGAAATCCGAAGAAAATCGATCTCGCCGCGCTGAAAGAGCAGGGAAAAGTCATCAAGTCAAATCCGGGTGCTTCATTGATCGACATCGGGGACGATGTTCTCTGTCTCGAATTCCATTCGCCGAATCAGGCGATCGGTACAGATATTACCAATATGATTCAACATGCGTGTGACGAGGTTTCAAGGAACTGGCGTGGCTTGGTGATAGGGAATCAGGCGAAACATTTCTGTGTGGGTGCCAACCTGATGCTCATTCTCATGGAAGCGCAGGATGAAAACTGGGAAGAGATTGACCATACGGTGAAACAGTTCCAGCAAGCTCTGTTGCGTTTGAAATATCTCGATCGACCCGTGATAGCTGCCCCCTTCTCGATGACTCTCGGCGGAGGCATGGAAGTGTGCTATCCGGCTGCAAGAATCCAAGCGGCGGCAGAGAGCTATATGGGGTTGGTAGAAACGGGCGTGGGGCTCATACCGGGGGCGGAACAAAAGAATTACTGCTCCGTTATACCGAAAACGTGCAAGATGTCAAAGAAATCGATTTGCAACCCCTTGTCAACAAAGCGTTTGAGACGATTGCGTTGGCGAAAGTTTCAACGTCTGCCGAAGAGGCTAAAGGATTGCGCCATCTCCGCCCGGTGGACGGTATCACGATCCAGCAAGATTATCTGATCCATGATGCGAAAAAAGCGGTGATCGCCCTTGATGAGGCGAACTACCGTGCACCTTCCCGAAAGAAGATCCGCGTCGTGGGAGAAGGCGGGTATGCGGTTCTCAAATTGGGTGCCTATACGATGTATCAATCGGGTTACATCTCTGAACACGATCTGAAGATTGCTGATAAGCTCGCCTTCGTACTTGCAGGCGGACGCGTTCCTGCAGGGACGTGGGTGACCGAAGAATATTTGCTTGACCTCGAACGGGAAGCTTTTTTAAGTCTCGTCGGCGAGCCGAAATCGCAGGAACGCATGCGCTACATGCTGACGAAAGGAAAACCGTTAAGAAATTAGTGAGAGAAACAGCCTATGCGGATCTTAAACGTGCAGCATATGCCATCCATCACCAAAAATTAAAGTAAGAGAGGGAGAAACATGAGGGAAGCGGTACTGGTATCAGGTGTGCGTACGGCGGTAGGCAAAGCGCCGAGGGGATCGTTGAGAAATACAAGGCCGGAGGATCTCGGGGGGATTGTCGTCGCGGAACTGTTGCGCAGAACGCCAGGACTCGAAGCCAATGAGATAGAGGATGTGATCATCGGTTGCGCGATGCCGGAAGGGGAACAGGGGATGAACATCGCCCGTCTGATCGCATTGCGTGCGGGCTTGCCAACGTCCGTGCCGGGACAAACGGTGAATCGATTCTGTTCTTCCGGCCTTCAGACGATTGCACTTGCGGCACAGCAAATCATGATCGGTCAAGCGAATGTGATCGTGGCAGGCGGGGTGGAAAGCTTGAGCACCGTACCGATGACCGGTGTTAAATTAGCCCCCAACCCTTGGCTTATGGAACATCTTCCAGAAGTCTATATGTCGATGGGGCATACGGCCGAGCGGGTCGCTCTCCGTTTCGGCATCACGCGTGAAGAACAGGATCGGTTTGCACTGCGATCCCATCGGCGTGCCGCACAAGCCATCAAAGAAGGAAAATTCAGGGGGGAGATCGTTCCTGTTCCCGTTCAGGAAAAGATCTTTGCCGACGGTCAGTTGCAGATCAATGAACGCATATTTGATACCGATGAAGGTGTGAGACCGGATACGTCATTGGAGGCGTTGTCCCAATTAAAACCGGTCTTTCACGTGAATGGTTCCGTTACTGCAGGGAATTCCTCGCAAACTTCGGACGGGGCTGCCGCTGTCATGGTAATGTCGAGGGATAAAGCGAACGCCCTCGGCCTGAAGCCACTCGCGATCTTCCGCTCTTTCGCAGTCGGCGGAGTTGATCCGGATATCATGGGGGTAGGACCCGTTGTCGCCATACCAAAGGCACTCAAACACGCGGGATTGTCTATCAACGAAGTGGATTTGTTCGAGATTAACGAAGCGTTCGCTTCCCAATGTGTCTACGTGATCAAGAAGTTAGGGATCGATCCGGAGAAGGTGAATGTGAATGGTGGTGCGATCGCGCTCGGACACCCGCTTGGATGTACCGGTACGAAATTGACGATCTCGCTTCTTGCAGAACTGCGCCGCCGCAACGGTAAATTCGGCGTGGTATCCATGTGCGTAGGCGGCGGTATGGGTGCGGCAGGCGTATTTGAGCTTGTCGACTGACACAGAAAATAATGAAAGGAAGTGGATGCGATGACGATAACAAAGAAGATGATCAGAGGAGGGGCATTCCTTCTGGAGAACGCAGATCCGAATGACGTGTTCATTCCGGAGGATCTGACGGAAGAACAAAGACTGATTGCACAAACGACACTTGATTTTGTGAAAGGGGAAGTCATTCCGGTCGCTGCTCAACTCGAGAAATTGGACATCGATTTGACTGTTCAACTGCTCAAACACGCGGGCGAGATTGGTCTGCTTGGGGCAGATATACCGGAAGCGTATGATGGTCTGGGGCTCGATAAAATTTCTTCCACACTTATCACAGAATACATGACAAGAGGTGGGGCTTTTGCTCTCTCCCATGGCGCTCATGTGGGGATTGGCACATTGCCGATCGTTTATTTCGGGACGAAAGAGCAGAAGGAGAAATATCTGCCCAAATTAGCGACAGGGGAGTGGATCGCCGCATATGCGTTGACGGAACCGGGATCCGGATCGGATGCGCTCGGGGCAAAGACAACAGCCAAATTGACGGCCGATGGCACGAAGTATATCTTAAATGGAACGAAACAGTTTATCACAAATGCTGGTTTCGCTGATGTTTTCGTAGTGTACGCGAAAGTGGACGGCGAGAAGTTTTCCGCGTTCATCGTAGAGCGTACATTTCCTGGAGTTTCCGTCGGCCCGGAAGAGAAGAAAATGGGGATCAAAGCGTCCTCGACCCGCCCATTGATTCTCGAAGACGCGGAAGTACCTGCGGAAAATCTGCTCGGGGAGATCGGACGCGGACATGTGATCGCGTTTAACATACTGAATATCGGCCGTTATAAGTTGGCGGCCGGGTGTGTGGGTTCCAGCAAAGATGCGATTGAAATTTCTGTAAAATATGCAAATCAACGTAAGCAGTTCGGACGTCCCATTGCATCATTTCCTCTCATTCGCGCCAAGTTGGCCGATATGGCGATACGCACATTTGCGTTGGAATCCATGGTCTACAGAACAGGCGGATTGTTTGAGGGTGCGCTTTCCACATTCGATGGTACGGATGATAAGGGAGCTTCCGTCGCAAAGGCGATCGCCGAATATGCGATCGAATGTTCGATTAACAAAGTGTTTGGTTCCGAGACGCTCGATTTTGTCGTCGATGAGGGCGTTCAGATCCACGGGGGGTACGGGTTTATTCAGGAATATTCGATTGAACGTTTGTATCGCGATTCGCGAATCAATCGCATTTTCGAAGGAACGAATGAGATCAACCGTCTCCTGATCCCCGGTACATTGGTTCGCAAAGCATTGAAAGGAGAACTTCCCCTCTTGGAATCTGTACAAAAGCTGCAAGGAGAATTAATGAGTGTTTTTCCGCAGGTAGAAGAGGATGATCCACTGGCGCTCATGTCTGCTATCATTGAGCGTGCGAAGAAAATCTTCCTGTTCGTTGGCGGACTTGCAGTACAGAAGTATCAAAAGGATTTGGAGAGAGAACAAGAGATTCTCTCAAACCTTGCCGATATCGCTATCGATATTTTCGCGGGCGAATCCGCTTTTTTACGCGCAAAGAAAGTATGGAATAGAGATCCCGTAACGGCGGATCTGAAAGTGAAAATGGCACTTGCCTACGCAGCGGAATCGTTTGTGCGCATCGAATCGATCGCCCGTACGACGCTCGCGGCCATCGATGAAGGAGACACGTTGCGAACGCAATTGTCCATCCTGAAAAAACTTGCGCGCCAAACACCGATCAACACGATTCGCATCAAACGCGAGATCGCGGAAGAAATTGTGAAAGCAGAAAAATATATTTGCTAATTGGATTCAGGCGGGGATCTTCACGATGCATGGTCGCCCGCCTTTCCCTGTGTGCAGGCCGATTCTCATGACCCTCTTGACGACGGGAAAGTAACTTGCTACTCTTAAAAACATTTACTGTACAATTCGGACAAGGATGGGAATGAAGTGAACAGCAAGTTGCAGCAGATCGATCAAAGAATCTACATGTGGTTTCAACATCTGACGAGACGGAATCGCTTCGTTGATCGGTTGGCGTTGTCTATCGCCTGTCACGGACCTTTGTTCATGCTGACGATCCTTGCCATTGAATTTACCTTTGGTACAAAGAAGGAACGTTGGGTGGTAGCAGGGGCGATTGTGGCGGCGATCATGGGAAAAATTTTTAACGAAGGGATACGTTTGCGCTTTTATCGCCAACGTCCTTACCATACGCTGGGTACCATTCCCCTTCTTTGGAAGGGGGAGGACGCCTCATTTCCCAGTAACCATGCTTCGGGTGCATTTGCCTTGGCGTTTCCCCTCTGGCTACACGGTGGAACCGTCGGAGAGATCATGCTTCTATTCGCTTGCCTCCTGGCCCTCTCACGGGTGTACGTGGGTGTTCATTATATCACAGATGTGATCACTGGAGCGGTGATCGGAAGCTTGCTCGGTTGGTTCTGTGAGTCACTTGTTCGGTGGCTTACTTGAAGAAAACTGGATGTGCCAGACTGGCGACGTTCGACCACATATCCTCAAAGTGGCTTACTATGCCGCAAGCGGCACCATCAGTGGATGAATAGTTACTAGTGCGGGAAGAGAGATTTAAAGCTGCCAAAAGCAACGGAGTGGCTTTTGGGTGGATGTTATCGCTTTGCAGCGCTGAGGTGAGTTGAAGGTCGTTCCGCAACCTCTGTAAAGAATCCGGGCGGAACGACCTTCACCGAACCCAAGCGCAAAGCGATCCATTCACCCAAGCACTAATATTCGTGGTAGCTATTAAAGCCACCTCTCTGATCAGGTGGCTTTTGATATCTACCATAATAAAGTGGCGATGTACATGGTAAGTACCAGAAAGGTTCCGTACAACAGATGCAAAAGAACGGTCAAGCCCAGTACCAAATTCAATTGTAGCGGAGAGTCGTGCACATGAACCAGATGAACGGCACGCCAAGCGAGCGGGATTGTGAAAAAAGAGACGAGGGATAACAAAGGAAGAATCTGGACAACGATGAGCAAGAGTTGTACGAGATACGCCCCGCCGACCAGAACATAATATTCACGTTTGGCCAACCGTTTGCCCGATAGAATGGCCAGCGTTTTTTTGTTTACCTTTTTGTCATGTTCCATATCGCGAAGGTTATTGGCGTGAAGGATCGCGGTCGTCATCAAACCGACCGGGATTGCGCCGAGGGCGATTCCGGGGCGTAAGGTATGAATTTGGACGTAATATGTACCCATAACCGTGATCGGTCCCATCAGCAGAAAAACGACCGCTTCCCCTAATGCCCGATAAGCGAGCGGATAAGGCCCCCCCGTATAGAAATATCCTAATAGAATACCGAGTATCCCGATAAATACTAGAAATAACCCTGAACTTTTCACAAGGTAGATCCCTATAAAAACTGCCAACAAGAAACAGGTGAGCCCCCCGTTTCTCACTTGAATGGGTGATAGCCACCCTTTTTGGATCACACCGCTTGGCGAGAGTGAGTGTTCATCATCCACGCCGTGAATGTGATCATAATAATCATTGATCAGATTTGCCCCCGCTTGAATGAGTATCGCCGCGAGTAAAGAGAGCAAAAATAGAATCCCATCAAAAGCCCTGTCGGCAACCGCGAAACCGCCGCCCATCGCTACGGGGATCAATGTTGCCGTGAACGACGGAAAACGTACGGCTTCAAACCAGATGCGGACGAGCGAAGGCCGATGTGCTTGTACCATACGGACATCCTTTCTTCATACCAATGTCCTTTTGAATTCGTATAATCACTTTTCTATCATACTAAAAAAATGGATACCTGTCTTTGATTAAGTAAGGATATGGATAGCGAAGTATTTTTTTGTAGAAAAGATAAAAAACGATTAAAAACGTTGTATTAGTAAGATAAGTCAAGTGAATATAGAATAAAACAAATATTTGATGAAAAATAGAGGGTGAATAATTTAAATTCATGTTGTAAGATGAAATTAGCTATTATTCGGATAATTTAAGTAAATGCAATAAATGTTATTAAATTACAATTCTTCTTCCACCATTTGAAAGTTTTTTAATTTCTACATACAGGTGGTGGAGTTGAATATTTTTATTATGATTCACCCAATTTTCCAAAAAGATCGAAGGGGGTTCTATCAGTTGAAAAAGAAATTTCTAGCCGTAACAGCGATTATGGCACTTGCAATGGGGATGGTTGCAGGGTGTGGAAGCCAATCGACGAGTAGCCAGGGAAGCTCTGGAGACAATGGTTCCACGATTAAAATCGGTGCCGATCTGGAGCTGACGGGTGGTCAAGCCTCATACGGCACATCCGCGCTCAAAGGGATTCAATTAGCGGCGGAGGAGATCAACAACGCTGGCGGAATCAACGGAAAGAAAATCGAGATCGTTCAGGCGGATGACTCTTCCAAGCCGGAAGAATCCACGCGTGCCGCACAGAAGCTCATTTCGCAAGATAAAGTGGTGGCTATCATCGGTACATCGACATCCACCAATACGCTTGCAGCCGTCCAAGTGGTGCAAGACAAAAAAATCCCGATGATTACTCCAACCGCGACAAACGCGAAAGTGACGGTCAACAACGGAAAGGTCAACAGCTACGTGTTCCGCGCGTGCTTCATCGATCCGTTCCAAGGTTCTGTGATGGCAAACTTTGCAACTCAAAACCTGAAAGCAAAGACGGCCGTCGTTTATATTGATACATCGTCGGATTACTCAAAGGGATTGGCAAAATCTTTTGAAGATACATTTAAGAAAAACGGAGGGCAAATTCTCTCAGAAGAATCCTATCAACAAAACGACTCTGACTTTAAAGTCGTTCTCACACGCATCAAAGAGCGGAATCCCGATGTTATCTATGTGCCTGGTTACTATAACGAAGTAGGCAAAATTGTAAAGCAGGCGCGCGAAATGGGGATTAAAGCTCCCTTCATGGGTGGCGATGGTTGGGATGCACCGCAATTGGTCGATATCGCCGGCAAGGAGAATCTGAATAACACGTTCATTTCGAACCATTATGCGGCAGACGATCCGGATCCCGTCATCCAGAAATTTGTGTCTGCATTCAAGACGAAATACGGATCGGCTCCTGACGGATTTGCCGTTCTTGGTTACGATGCGATGAATATGTTGGCCGATGCGATCAAGCGCGCAGGTTCTGCAGATCCTTCGAAGATCCGCGATGCGTTGGAAGCAACCAAAGACTTTAAGGCAGTTACAGGAACGTTGACGCTCGACCAGAATCATGACCCGATCAAGGCTGCCACAATCCTTGAATTTAAAGACGGAAAGGAAGTTTTCAAAACGAAAGTGAATCCGCAATAAATCGAGAGGGGGCGTTTGCCCCCTTTTATTGAGTATAGGAGACCCGTTGCAAATTACAAAAGGAAGAGGTGCCAACCCGCATGGACTATATCATTCAGCAATTTATCAACGGTATCTCGGTAGGAAGCATCTACGCACTGATCGCTCTGGGTTACACCATGGTTTACGGAATTATCAAATTGATCAATTTTGCTCACGGCGATGTTTTTATGATCGGGGCGTTTGTAAGTTTCTATGCAGTCACATTGCTCCATTTGGGTTTTATTCCCTCTTTGTTAATTTCCATGGCTGCATGCGCTTTGGTGGGGGTCATCATCGAACGTACGGCTTATAAACCCCTTCGTAATGCATCGCGAATCGCAGTATTGATTACGGCCATTGGTGTATCGTTTTTGTTGGAAAACGGGGGAATATTCGCGGTCGGGGCGCAGCCGAAGGGATTTCCGGAGCTGATTCACAAGACCCAGTACACGATCTTCGGAAATGTAACGATCGACTCGATTCAGATCATGATTTTGGCGGTCACTGTCATTCTAATGATCCTCCTTCAGTATATCGTCCATTATACGAAGATCGGAAAAGCGATGCGGGCAGTGTCTTACGATATGGAAGCTGCACGTTTGATGGGGATCAACGTTGACTCCACGATCTCCGCAACGTTTGCGATCGGTTCGGCATTGGCGGCTGCAGCCGGTGTGATATTTGGAATGACTTACAATTCAATCGATCCTTTGATGGGAATCATCCCGGGGTTAAAAGCATTTGTCGCTGCCGTTTTGGGCGGGATTGGAATCATCCCCGGTGCTCTCGTGGGAGGTCTCGTCCTAGGCGTTCTGGAAACGGCGGTTTCTTCCGTTGGTTATTCGCTGTGGAGAGATGGGGTCGCCTTCGCGATTTTAATCCTGATCCTCATCTTCAAACCGTCGGGACTGTTCGGCAAGAACGTTCGTGAGAAAGTGTAGGTGACTGATATGAATAAAAGCAAGAGTTTCTGGATAGGAATCGTTCTTTCACTCGTCATTTATGGGGTCTTCCAATTTTTAATAGAAGGAGAAATCGTGAATGACTTTGTGACCGACACGCTCATCTTGATCGGTATCAACGTGATTCTTGCAGTATCCCTCAACTTGATCAACGGTATCACCGGCCAGTTTTCCATCGGACATGCCGGTTTCATGTCGGTCGGAGCGTATATTTCGGCGATCATCACGGTCAAGCAAGGGTTGCCGTTTCCTCTCGCTTTGGTTTGCGGCGGAATTGTGGCAGCGCTTGCGGGTCTCTTGATCGGTATTCCTTCTTTGCGTCTCAAAGGGGATTATTTGGCGATCGCTACACTCGGGTTCGGTGAGATCATTCGTATCGTCTGGTTAAATACCGATTACGTAGGGGGAGCTTCCGGGTTAAGCGGGATTTCCAAAGAAACGAATTGGACATGGATTTTTGTTTGTGTTGTGCTAACCGTGGTCGTCATTCAAAATTTTGTAAATTCCACACACGGGCGGGCGTGCATCTCCGTGCGAGAGAATGAGATCGCTGCGGAAGCAATGGGTATCAATACGACCAAGTACAAGGTCATGGCTTTTACGATCGGTGCGTTTTTTGCCGGGATCGCGGGCGCTCTTTCCGCACACAATTTTTATATCATTCAACCGACCAGTTTTAATTTTATCAAGTCTTTTGAGATCCTTGTGATCGTGGTGTTAGGTGGACTCGGTTCTACGACAGGTTCGATCCTTGCTGCGGTGCTTCTGACATTGCTCTTTACGTATCTGCAAGATTGGCCGGAAATTCGCATGATTATCTATTCGATTATTCTCATTCTTACGATGATTTTCCGTCCAAAAGGATTGATGGGAACCCGCGAATTTTCTTTCAAGTCGTTGAAGAAGAAAGGAGATCAACATGGCACAACCCACACTGCTTCTTGATGTTCAACATGTAAGTCGTACGTTCGGCGGATTAAAAGCGGTGTCGGATGTGACGATCCAGATCAATCATGGGGAATTAATCGGTCTCATCGGCCCGAACGGTGCGGGAAAGACAACGGTTTTTAATCTGCTCACAGGAGTATATGAACCGTCGGAAGGAAAGATATTTTTTAACAATCTGTCGATCGGCGGCCTTAAACCTTATCAAATTACTCAAAAAGGAATTGCCCGTACATTTCAGAACATACGACTGTTTTCAGATATGACGGTTCTCGACAATGTGAAGATCGCTTATCATCAACATGCGAAGCATTCTGCCCTCTCCTCTATTTTACGATTGCCTGCTCATTTTAGCGGGGAGAAAGAAATCGAGGATAAGGCGATCGACTTTTTGAAGATCTTTAAATTGGATACCAAGAAAGATGAAATCGCAAAGAACTTGCCTTACGGTGAACAGCGCCGTCTGGAAATTGCGCGCGCGCTCGCGGCAAGGCCGAAGCTTCTCTTGTTAGACGAACCGGCTGCGGGGATGAACCCGCAAGAAACGCATGAGCTCATGAACCTCATCAGATGGATCCGTGATGAGTTTGACCTCACGATCCTCTTGATCGAACATGATATGAGTTTGGTTATGGGGGTTTGCGAGCGGATCTACGTATTGGATCATGGCCAGATCATTGCCCACGGGACACCGGATGAAATCAGAAACAATCCAAAAGTCATCGAAGCGTATCTCGGCCAGGAGGTGTAAGAATGCTGGAAGTTCAAGATATCAACGTCTATTACGGTGCCATACATGCATTAAAAGGAGTAAGTCTGGAGGTGAAGGAAGGAGAAATCGTTTCCCTTATCGGCGCAAATGGTGCGGGGAAATCGACGATTCTCAAGACACTGTCCGGCTTACTGAAACCTCGTTCCGGCGCGATTCAGTTCATGGGCAAAGCGATCGCCGGGTTACCCGCGCAAGAGATTGTAAAAATGGGAATTTCACATTGTCCTGAAGGCAGGCGGGTTTTTGCTAACATGACGGTCGAGGAAAATCTCGAGTTGGGTGCCTATCTGAGAAAAGACAATGAGATCAAATCAGATCTTGAGAAAGTGTATCAACGTTTTCCAAGACTGCTGGAACGCAGAAAACAGTTGGCAGGTACTCTCTCCGGAGGCGAACAACAGATGCTTGCTATAGGACGCGCTCTCATGTCCCGTCCAAAGCTGTTATTGCTCGATGAACCTTCGATGGGATTGGCTCCGCTATTGGTGCAAGAGATTTTTCGCATCATACAGGAAATCAATAAAGGTGGTACTACCGTTCTCCTGGTCGAACAGAATGCGAACCAAGCACTTAAAATTGCCCATCGCGCCTATGTTCTTGAGACGGGCAAGATCGTCTTATCCGGTTCCGCCCAGGAACTTGCAGAATCGGATGACATCAGGAAAGCATACCTGGGGGCATGATTCGGATCGCAACGCACATGTTTGTAGCTGGCCATATTTCACTCAAACCCCCGCTGTATAAGTAACAGCGGGGGTTCTTTAATGTTCATGAGGATGAATATGATGTTCATTGTTTCTGCACAAAACGGAATCATCGTGCGGATGATCCGCATCCTCCATCTGGATCGTTACGTGACCAATCCCCAAATGGATCAATCGAAGCTCAATTTCCCGTAATATTGATTGGCTGTCTTTGATTGTAATGGCTCCATCCAAAACGACGTGACAGGATAATGCATTCTTTCCGCTTGTAATACTCCACACGTGCATATCGTGGACATCGAAAACCCCATGAATGGAGCGAATTTCATCGATTACATTTGAAATTTCCACATCGGCAGGCGTTCCTTCCATGAGGATGACCACTGTTTGCTTAACAATCCTCCAAGCCCCGAATGCAATGAGTAAAGCGATGACCACGCTTAGAATCGGATCGATCATGGTCCAACCGGTCAGAGCGATCATCAATCCTCCTAAGATCACCCCAGCTGAGGCTGCCGCATCCCCGAGGATATGCAAAACTGCACTTCTCACGTTGATATTTTCCTCATGACGTAATCCCAGTCCCAAAAAAACATTCACCAATAAGCCTACGCCAGCCCCGATGAACATCCATGTGCTTTCCACCGGTTGGGGGTGTTGAAAACGTTGCACAGCTTCCCACAAAATAAAGAGAGTGATGATGATCAATGAAATACCGTTAATCAATGCGGCCAAGATTCCAGCCCGGTGATACCCAAAAGTCATGTTCTGGTTTGCGGGTTTTTCCCCTTGATGTAATGCGTACCAAGAGAGGCCGATCGCTGCAATGTCGGTTAACACATGTCCGGCGTCAGACAATAAGGCGAGACTGTGGGATATAAATCCTCCAATCACTTCTGCGAGCAAGATGATAAGAGTCAGAAAAAAGGCGAGTTTCATCTTGCCAATCGGCGTGTGCGAATGAACAACATCGTGATGATGATGGTGGTGATGATTATGATTGTGATGATGATACATTTTTAATCTCCTTAACCGATAAGATGACGTGATGCATACCCATTGCGAAGATTCTATTCTATGAGTATGATCATCCCTATAATAATGGGAACATCTCTTTCTTGTTACAATTATAAATCGGTTGATCTCCAGAAGACCAGTCTCTCGTGAAAGGAGTCATGTTTGATGCGGGGGTCACTTTATGAAGTCAGACAGCTGTTAAAACGTTTTAACATTATGGTTTATACAGGAAACGATGCGGACGATGCAATCATTATGGAATTGGAGTTGAAGGACATATTTGAGATGGGACTCATCGAAGAAGAAGAATATAAGCGGGCTCTTCTCTTATTGCGGAGTATCAAATAAAACGGTCCGAAAGGGGCCATTTTCTTTTCCACTTGACGAACACAACAGTTCCCGTGTACGATATAAGCAATAAAATCTGACTTTTTTTATTGTTTCAATACCGATTGAGCGCTCGGTCGAAGGAGTACCATACCTCATTACCCATTGACGAGTGAAGAATACCTTATGGCGGGCGTCATGCTTTGCGTGAGACAGTGTAGGAAGGAGGGATGTGAGTGGGGGAAACTCGTAAGCCGATTCCGACGTTGGTCAAGGATCAGGGATTGGTTCGTCTCCGCAGGGGGCAGATCATTCGTGCAGCAGTCGATCTGTTTGTTGAAAAAGGGTTTCATAAGACGACGACGCGCGAGATTGCCCGGGCTACGGGTATCGGGATCGGTACATTGTATGAATATATTCAGTCGAAAGAAGATGTCCTGTATCTGGTCTGTGATTTTATTCATACTGATGTGGAGGAAAAATTGACAGCCCTATTGGCTGAACAACGTACAGGGCGTGACACGCTCGTACATGCGATTCGCTCCTTCTTCAAAATTATGGACGAAATGCAAGATTACGTCTTGTTGATCTATCAGGAGTCAAAAAGTTTGCCGGATGAGATGTTGCATTATGTGCTGGCGAAAGAAGAAGTCATTATGCGCCATTTTGAAAAGATCCTGGAACGGGGAGCGAAAGACGGCTCGCTCAACATCGAAGACGGATCGAGAAAATTGATGGCACATAATATCACGGTATTAGGTCAGATGTGGGCGTTTCGTCGCTGGTTTCTGAGGCGGTATTATACATTGGAACAATATACGGAACGACAGGTTTCTCTTTTGTTAAAAGAGATGTCGTGAGGTATGCAGATATTCGAACTACTGGTCGGTTTGTTCGGAGGGCTCGTAAGATTCATGCGAAAGGAGAAGGTAGTACCATGCAAACGGAAGTATACAGACCCCAGCATAAAATTCGCTTTGTGACCGCATCCAGTTTATTTGATGGTCACGATGCTTCGATTAACATCATGCGCCGCATTCTGCAATCATCGGGTGCGGAAGTGATACATCTCGGACATAACCGTTCCGTTGAGGAGATTGTGAATGCTGCCATCCAAGAAGATGTTCAGGGAATCGCCGTCAGCTCCTATCAGGGCGGACATGTGGAGTTTTTCAAATACATGATTGATCTCTTGCGGGAACGAGGCGCAGGACATATTCGCGTTTTCGGCGGCGGCGGGGGTGTGATTGTCCCTGAGGAGATCGAAGAGTTGGAATCGTATGGAGTCACAAAAATTTACTCCCCCGATGACGGCCGACGCCTCGGTCTTCAAGGGATCATCAATCATATGTTGCAACATACAGATTTCCCCACCGTTCGCTCATTGGGAGATGAGCTTGAAACGCTGAAAGAACAAAACGTACAGGCTGTCGCAAAATTAATCACGTTCGCGGAACAGTCGGTCAAAGAAAAAGACCGCAACCCTGCCTACCAAGAAGTACTCGCGACGGTGAGCGAGAGGGTGAAGTGCGTTCCTGTCGTTGGGATTACCGGAACCGGGGGTGCAGGTAAATCCTCATTGACAGACGAACTGGTACGCCGTTTCTTAAACGATTTTTCTGATAAAACGGTCGCCATCCTTTCTGTTGATCCATCGAAACAGAAGACGGGGGGCGCATTGCTAGGTGACCGCATTCGCATGAATGCAATCAATAATCCGCGCGTGTATATGCGATCGCTCGCTACCCGTGATGCGCGTACAGAACTCTCGGAGGCGATTGAAGACGCTGTGCAGATCGTGAAAGCGGCAGGGTATGATCTTGTGATCGTGGAAACTTCAGGGATTGGTCAGGGGGATGCGCGCATCGTCGACATCGCTGATATCTCGCTCTATGTGATGACCTCAGAGTTTGGCGCCCCTTCCCAGTTGGAGAAAATCGATATGCTCGATTATGCTGACCTGGTTGTGATCAATAAATTTGATCGCAAAGGGTCGGAAGATGCATTGCGTGATGTGCGCAAGCAGTATCAAAGGAACCATTCGCTTTTTGATAAGCGGCCGGAAGAGATGCCCGTGTACGGGACAATTGCGAGTCAATTTAACGATCCGGGAACCAATGTGTTGTATCGCGCTTTGATCGAAGCGATCAACGGCAAATGCGGCTTGGATTGGACATCCTCTTTGGAAATCGAAGAAACGGTCAGTAAGAAGAACTATATTATACCGCCGGAACGAACGTTGTATTTAACCGAAATCGTGAACACGGTTCGCGAATACAAGCGGTTCACAAAAGAACAGGTGAATTTTGCGCGAAAGTTGTATCAGCTGAAAGGGGCAAAAGAAACACTTGCCGCCACAACCAATGATCAGCAGATCTTACATGCGATCGATGAACAGATTCGCCATTTCGAAGAAAAACTTCATCCCGAGACGAAGCGCATCCTTGAGCAATGGCCTTCATTAAAAGAAAAATATAAACAAGACTACTTTGTAACAAAAGTGAGAGACAAAGAAATTCGCACGAAGTTGTACACGACAACACTCTCAGGCGCGAGGATTCCGAAAGTAGCGCTACCTTCGTTTGAAGATTGGGGAGAAATCGTGAAATGGTGTATGACGGAAAACGTTCCTGGAGAGTTCCCCTATACGGCTGGGGTTTTCCCGTTTAAGCGGGAAGAGGAGGATCCGAAACGGCAATTTGCCGGAGAAGGGACACCGGAACGAACGAACCGTCGTTTCCATTATCTCTCAAAAAATGATACGGCCAAACGTCTTTCTACAGCATTTGACTCGGTAACATTGTATGGGGAAGATCCGGATTATCGGCCCGATATCTTCGGTAAAATCGGGGAGTCAGGCGTATCTGTCTGCACGCTTGATGATATGAAGAAATTGTACGCAGGATTTGATCTCTGCCATCCGTCAACCTCCGTTTCCATGACGATCAACGGCCCAGCCCCGATTCTTCTCGCCATGTTTATGAACACGGCGATCGATCAGCAAGTGGAAAAATTCAAGGCTGAAAACGGACGTGAGCCGGATGAGGCGGAATATGAGAAGATCAAGGCATACACGCTGTCAATCGTCCGCGGTACCGTTCAGGCGGATATCCTGAAGGAAGACCAGGGACAAAACACGTGTATTTTCTCAACCGATTTCGCTCTGCGCATGATGGGGGATATTCAACAATACTTTATCGACCACAAGGTACGCAATTATTACTCGGTCTCGATCTCTGGGTATCATATCGCCGAAGCCGGGGCGAATCCGATCTCACAATTGGCGTTTACGCTTGCGAATGCGTTCACTTATGTGGAATATTATTTGTCACGCGGCATGCATATCGATGATTTTGCACCGAACCTGTCATTCTTCTTTTCCAACGGGATGGATCCGGAATATTCCGTCATGGGAAGGGTCGCTCGCCGGATCTGGTCGACAGTGATCCGAAACAAATATGGCGGTAATGAACGTAGCCAGAAGTTGAAGTATCATATTCAAACATCCGGTCGTTCGCTGCATGCGATGGAAATCGATTTTAATGACATCCGCACCACGCTTCAAGCATTGCTCGCGATTTATGATAACTGCAATTCCTTGCATACGAACGCGTACGATGAAGCGATCACAACCCCGACGGAGGAATCGGTTCGCCGTGCCATGGCGATTCAAATGATTATCACGAAGGAATTCGGTTTGGCGAAAAACGAGAATCCGTTGCAAGGATCGTTCATCATCGAAGAGTTAACCGATCTTGTGGAAGAAGCGGTGCTCGCCGAATTTCAGAGAATCTCCGACCGGGGCGGCGTTCTTGGCGCGATGGAGACTCAGTATCAGCGCGGGAAGATCCAAGAGGAATCGTTGTACTATGAGACGCTTAAACATTCGGGTGAACTTCCGATCATCGGCGTGAATACGTTCTTGAATCCAAAGACGCTGGCAGAGGATTATGTACCGCCGAAGGTTGAATTGGCACGTGCCACAAAAGAAGAGAAAGAGACGCAGATTCGCAATCTCCGCGCGTTCCAAGAGCGGAACCGCGAGAAGGCTCCGGCGATGCTCGAACGGTTGCAACGTGTGGCCCGGGAAGGAGGCAATATTTTTGCCGAGTTGATGGAAACGGTTAAATACTGTTCTTTGGGCCAGATCACAAAAGCGCTTTATCAAGTGGGCGGACAGTACCGTCGGAATATGTAATACATCTTTCTTCATCTCCCGCATGTCATGCCGGTGGTTGCCCCAACCGGCATGAGAGTCGGGATATAAAAACAGGGCGCGATCGGTATCGACGCCCTGTCTTCCTTTAAGAAACTGTTGTGATTTGATGACGATGGCTTAAGAACGCGCAAAGTATTTGGCGACTTCTTTCGCACGTTCAATCGCTCGATTCTTGATATTTTCAGCTTCTTGCGGCATTTGCGCCATCCCTTCAGCAATGACCGACTGTATGTCTGTGATTCCAAGAAATCCTAATACCGCGCGAATATAACGATCTCCAAATTCCACTTCCTTTGCAGGACCTTCCGAGTAAACACCACCACGCGCTTGAATGTGAACGGCTTTTTTATTTGTTAACAGCCCAACGGGTCCATTTTCAGTATATTTAAACGTTTTTCCGGCAATACAAATAGTATCAATGTACGCTTTCATCTTGGGAGGAACACTAAAGTTCCACATAGGAGTAACGAATACATATTTATCCGCAGCCACAAACTGATCGGTCAATTGATTGATGGCACTTACTTTTGCTTTTTCATTTGCAGAAAGCTCGTCAAACGCTTTTCCTTGTTGAAGTTTACCCCAACCGCTGAACACATCCGTATCAATAAACGGGATCTCGATTTTGTATAGATCCAATTCAATAATTTCATCATTCGGATTCTCTTGGCGATAAGCATCCAAAAAGGCTCTGCCCACAGTCAGACTATAGGATTGTTCCTCGGGTTTGGGATTTGCTGTAATGTATAATACCTTTGCCATTTTTTATTCTTCCTTTCTGGTTTTTTCTTTCTAAGAAAGCTATGTGCTATTATGCATCATTTCAAAGGTGCAGATTCCCGGATTTAGGGCAGATCAATCAGCATGAAAAAGGATCCTGTGTCGGTTTGCACGTCCAGGTTTGTGATGTCTGTAATACGTGCCGAATCGCGTCTTTTCAATCTGTGTTCCTGATTCAGGACAAGCTCACCTTCAATGACGAAAAGAAAAATTTTGCGATTCTTTTCTTGTGAGAATGTGATCGATTTCCCGTCTTCAAGTTCGGAAAGATAGATCGTCATATCTTGATGAATGTGAGCAACTTTTTGATCTGAACGATTTGAAACAATCGGTAACCAATTATTTTTTAAAAGCGTCTGATCATAGGCAATCTGTTCATAAGAAGGAGGTAATCTTCTCACATTGGGTTCAAACCACATTTGCAGCAAGTGCAATTCTTCCGTATCTGACGGATTCGTTTCCGAGTGAATGATACCTGTTCCCGCAGTCATGCGTTGAACTTCACCAGGCTTTAAAATACCGGTATTCCCTTCACTGTCACTATGTTTTAATTGTCCTTTCAAAACAACGGTTACAATCTCCATTTCCCGATGAGGGTGGGCACCAAAACCTGTTTGCGGTTGGATAATATCATCGTTAAGTACACGCATAGGTCCAAAATTCATATTGTTAGGATCATAGTACTCCGCAAACGAAAAACTAAATTTGCTTTGTAACCAGCCGTGATCGGTTGAGAAACGCGATTCTGCGGGAAAAACGTGAATCATCTCATCCCTCCTTGTTCATTATGTTCTTAAACGGCTTCCATGATTCTATCGGAAGCCTGAATGATCATGGGTCTGTTCATCAAAGTCGGTAAGAATACGAAAGGATGATCCAAATCCCATGTTCACAAGAAACATACTTCTTTTGAGTTATTTTGTTATTTATTTTGTGAAACTAATTTTATGTAAGTATAATACGACGAACGGCTTACTTTTGTCAAGTGGCTATGATACAATCATTATAGGAGATGATCGATCATGCATAACTCACATTTGTGTCCAAAGTTTGAGGCAGCTTTTCAACTTCTTGGCAAGCGATGGACAGGATTAATTATTCGTGTATTACTAATTGGCCCCAAACGTTTCAAAGAGATCAAAGATATGATTCCTGAGATGAGCGATCGCATGCTAACGGAACGTCTCAAGGAATTGGAAGCCGCAGGGCTTCTCACCCGACATGTTTACCCTGAAACGCCCGTTCGTATCGAATATGAACTTACAGATAAGGGACGTGCTTTAGAGTCAATGATGAATGAAATGCAAAAATGGGCTGAACAATGGATGAAGTAATCGAACGAGAGCGAGATCGTCTTTGCTGAGTGGAGACACCCCAACTTTTCTTTGACTGCCGCAGCATAACTCTTCCGCCTTCGACAAACTGCATGCCTCGGGCATCGGTTAAACCGTTCATGGGAGAGAGACGAAGGAATGTGACAATTTTTGGGGTGTCTCTCTCATACGATTGCCCAAAGAGACATCTTGATGGTGTAAAATGTTTGGGGAGAACTTTTTTCAGTCCATCGTGAGAAAATAGAAAAAGGAGAATCTTCTGATGAATGAAGTCATTCGCTTATTGCAAAATCATCGTTCGATTCGGAAATTCACGGAGCAAAAATTGAGTGAAGAACAGATTGAGGCGATCATCAAATCGGCGCAAATGGCATCGACGTCTAGCAATGTACAGGCCTATTCGATCATCGGTGTAACAGACCCGCAGATGAAAAAAGAATTGGCCCATTTGGCCGGTGATCAAAAATACGTGGAGGAATGTCCGATATTTTTCGTATTCTGTGCGGATTTGCACCGAATCCAAACGGCCTGCCGCATGCGTGAACAAGAAATGATGTATCAACTCATGGAGCCGTTTATCGTGTCGACAGTCGATGCGGCGCTCGCCGCACAGAACGCGATTGTGGCAGCCGAATCAATGGGATTAGGCGGTGTGTATATCGGCGGGATTCGCAATCATCCGGGAGCCGTCTCGGAACTGTTGCAATTGCCTCCGCTCGTATACCCTGTATTTGGAATGTGCATCGGATATCCGGCACAAGATCCGTTGGTACGCCCACGGATGCGTATGGAAGCGATTTATCACGAAAATACATACGATCCCGGAAAGTACGAAAAAGAAATTGAACATTACGATGAAGTGATGAAGGAGTACTATATAAAACGTTCGAACGGGAAGATGCAAACCACTTGGTCAGAGCAGATGGCGGAACGTTTTAGCAAACCGGTTCGCGCGCATATGAGAAAATTTTTGGAAGAGCGCGGATTCCGGTTCGATTGATCTATTTCAATGTCAAAGGGCAAGGGGTACCCAATCCGACTGCGCCCGGTTGACTCATCTTTTCCATATAGGCAATCCCTCTGGCACAGCGTGATTGACAACGCACACATGTATCTGACGTAACGAGCTTCATCTGGGGTTGGTGGTGTTCACTACCGCCCTTTTTTATGTTTTTTGAACCGCTTGGCTTCCCCTTAACAGAATTAGCTTTCTTTTGCGCAGACATGTTTTTTCCCTTCTTTCTACATGGATCAGTTATGTATATGAATCAAGGGTCTGAAAAGTGAAACGGATCTCTATCATGCGGTTTCAAGTAGCCGCACATGCAGTGAGTGGCGCCATCAGAGGATGAAAAGTTTCTTGTGCAGAAAGAGAGATTGAAGCTGCCATAATCAACAGAGTGACTTTTGGGTGGATCGTTTCGCTTTGCAGCGCAGAGGTGAGTTGAAGGTCGTTCCGCAACCATTGGTTGTATATGGGGCATATGCTTTGCGCGTAATAGCGACCTTGGAGGTCGTCTCGTTTCCTTTGAAACGTTAAAGGGGGCATATGCTTGGCGTGAAACAGCGACTTTGGAGGTCGTCTCGCAACAACTAAACATATTCCGAGCGAGACGACCTCCACGGAGCATGAGCGCAAAGCATATAAAGCATATACCCCAAAGACGACCTTCTCCGAACCCAAGCGCAAAGCGATACATCCACCCAAGCACTCATTTTCAAAGTAACCGTAGATGAAGGCATGTGGCGACAACTCCACAAATTTTGGTTCAGAAAGTTCTTAATTCTACATAGAAATATCATAGATATATCAAGACACGTGAGAACCCTTGATAAAGGCAAGCATGCAAAGGCGGTGTTGCTATTGAGAGCAAGGACGAAGCTGATCGTCGCGTTCGTTCTCGTCATCGGTGTGATCGTGTCATTAGTCGTCACGGGAATCACGCAAGCGGCTACCTATTACATGACGGTTGGTGAACTGAAAGCAAAAGGGGAGCAAGCTGCCAAAACCCGTGTCAAACTCAGCGGAAATCTTGTGGGTGACAGTGTGAAGTGGGATCCAGACCATACACTCTTGCAATTTTCAATCACGGATGAGAAAGATCCTAAGAAGAAGATCCCTGTCGTTTACAAAGGAACCAAGCCGGATGATTTCTCCAACGGTTGGCCCGTCATTGTTGAAGGCAAGTTGCAAACGGACGGAACATTTATGGCTGACAGCTTGTTGGTAAAATGTCCGTCCAAGTATGAAGCAGAGAAGAAAAATGGGGGATGATTCGTGGGAGAATTGGGACGTTGGACGCTGCTGCTGAGTCTTCCGATAGGTGTCTATCTGATCGTTGCGAATGTGATCGGAATCCGACTGAAGCATGAGAAGTGGTTGGAAAGCGGGCGTCGGGCCGCTCTCGCACTCGCGTTTCTCACGACACTCTCGTCGTTATCATTGATATATCTTCTCGTAACAGGTGATTTTCGATATGAATATGTAGCGGACTATACGAGTAAAGATTTGGAATGGATCTATAAGATCGCTGCATTTTGGGGAGGAAATGCTGGCTCATTGCTGTTATGGCTGTGGTTGCTTTCCCTGTATGCCGCATTGATCTCTTATACGAAAAGCAGAGAAAGCCAAGAAATGCGTCCCTATGTGATATCCGTCATCGCTTTTGTAGCCTTGTTCTTCAGTTTGATCCTGAACGTTCTGGCGCAACCTTTCGCGTTGAATTCCGCACCTGTAACGGACGGAAACGGCTTGAATCCGCTTCTGCAAAATCCCGGAATGACGGTTCATCCAGTCAATCTGTATCTTGGCTATATCGGTTTCACCGTGCCTTTCGCTTACGGTATGGCTGCACTGTTCATGAAAAAAGCGGATGCTCTCTGGTTGAAATTGACGAGACGATGGACGCTCGTTTCCTGGCTTTTTCTCAGCATGGGTATTATTTACGGGGCGCAATGGTCTTACGTGGAACTCGGATGGGGGGGTTACTGGGCGTGGGATCCGGTTGAAAACGCCGCATTCATGCCCTGGTTGACAGCCACGGCGTTTCTTCATTCTTCCATCGTACAGGAAAGAAAAGGCATGCTGAAGGGATGGAATATCCTCCTGATTATCTTCACGTTCATTTTGACACTATTCGGCACATTTCTGACGAGAAGCGGTCTTCTGTGGTCAGTTCACGCGTTTGCCAATGGGGCGATGGGATCTTTTTTCCTGGGGTTTGTCGGAATCGTGTTCGCTGGGTCGCTCATCATACTCGTCATCCGCTGGCCTTTATTTCAAGCGGATGCACAATTTGAAACTGTCGTCTCAAAAGAGAGCAGTTTCCTTCTGAATAACCTCCTTCTTGTCGGGGCTGCTTTTACGGTCTTCTGGGGTACGATCTTTCCGCTGGTTTCGGAAGCGGTCACAGGTACGAAGATTATGGTGGGAGCTCCTTATTTCAATCGGGTGAACGTTCCGATTCTCATTGCTGTCATTGTCTTGATGGGGATCGGGCCTTTGATCGCTTGGCGGCGTTCATCCCTTCGTCAGGTTGGAAGAACTGTATTATACCCGCTCTTATTCCTCTTACCTGTTGCCTTCTTCTTATGGGGGGCGGGAGTGCGCGATCTGATGGCGCTGATCACCGTGTGCGGGGCTTTCTTCGTTTTCTCCACCGTCTGGTTGGAATTTTTCCATGGTGTTCGCGCACGCAGGATTATGACGGGTGAGAATACACTCGTGGCTTTTTTGAAGTTAGTCGGCCGTGGGAGGCATCGCTACGGCGGTTATATCGTTCATCTTGCCGTAGTCATGATCGCGATTGGGCTCACTTTTTCCGGTACGTATAAAGTTCAAGTGGACAGACTCCTGAAACCGGGTGAAGAAATGAATATCGGTGCATATACATTGCAATATCAAGGGATGGGACAAGAAAGAGGTGTCGGCAAAACTTCTTTGTATGCGAATGTAATCGTCAGCAAAAACGGGAAGAAAGTTGCTTTATTGAGACCTGCCGAGCTTTATTATGACAATGGATCACAAACGAGCGCGGAAGTGGCCATTCTCAGTTCTTTTACGGATGACCTCTATCTCGTTTTTGCCGGAAGGGACGAGCAGAAACAGGCCGCGTTGATTCAGGCGCATGTGAATCCTCTCGTCAATTGGATTTGGTATGGCGGATATGTCCTCATGGTTGGAACATTCATCAGCTTATGGCCGGAAGCGCGAATGCAAAGTTTGAGAAGAGAAGAGACCACGAAGGATGTGGTTCCCGCATGAAGCGCTTATTCATCATCGGTTTTGTCGCCTTGAATATCCTTTGTACAACTCATTCCGCAATGGCTGAAACAAGAACATTCGTCACGCGAGAACAAGTGAATGAGGTGGCCAAAGAGATGTATCCGCCAGGGACTACCGATAACATGACGGCAGACTATGCTCCTACGGAGCAGGGGGAGAACATGCGGCAGGAAATCGCGAGGATGCTCCAGGAAGGAAAAAGCAAAGAGGAGATCATCCGGTTCTATGTAGAGCGTTACGGGGATCGAGTACTTGCTTCCCCACAAAAGAAAGGCTTTATGTTAAGCGCCTGGGTACTCCCAATTGTTGTAATTCTGTTGGCGTTCCTTGCACTTTTTTCTGTCTTAAGAAAATGGGTGAGGAATGCGCAGACAAGAGTGTCGGATATCTATTTACAACCGCAGGAACTTACGTTTGATGATCAACGGATCATAGAAGATGAATTCCAACGATTCATTCGTTAATGAGGGGAGAGGGGTCCACATGCTTCAGACAACTGTCGGTTTCGTGGCGCTAATTGTTGTATTTCTCCTCATATCTCCTTTCTTTTCGAAAAAGAATGAGCGACTGGAAGATCAGGATAAGTCTCTTGTCAATCTCGCCGAAAAGGAAGCTATCTATACGGAGTTTGTAGATTTGGAATACGATTACATGATGGGAAAAATCACGGAGCATGAATACAAAACAATGAAAGAACATATCACGTCACTTGCCACGAATGTTGCCAGACGGGAGCGCTCTCTTTTTGAAGCGGCCGAAGACGCCATTGAACAGGAAATTCGACAAGAGGTTGAAAAGAGTCTGCGAAACGACTTCCAGGGAGCACGAACGCAAAGCGTACGTTGCAACGCCACGGATTATCAAACATAGAGGAAGATGATCATGCGCTTGAACAAATGGATGAGATGGTTAGCCTTCCTGGCATGCATGTTCTCTATGATGATTCTCTCCTCTTTCCACCCCGTTCAAGCGGAATCCTCCGTTCGCGTCAAAGAAGACCAGATCGTGGTGGTGCCAGTCGCCAATCACCTGCAGGTCATGCAAATCATGACGTTTGAAAATACGGGGAAACAACCGCTGCCGACATTGGAAATCGATTTGCCTAAAGGTTTTCGTAACATAGAGTTTTATCAACAAGAAGGAGAGAATCATCTGAAAACGACGTCCACGGGGATTCTTGATGAAAGCGGATTGACAGCAGGAGAAAAACAGATCAGTTTTTCTTACCAAATTCCCCTCGAAGGAATCAGCACGACTTTGACGGTACAAACGCAGTATCCGATCGATGTCGTGTATCTGATCGTTCCGCAAGGACGTTTGTCACTTTCCGCAAACAATGTGTTACCGCAATCAGAATCGATAGACTTTCAAGGACAAAAATTGCGCCGATTCACTCGTCCGTCTCTTGAACCGGGTGTCGAATGGCCGATCCATTTGATCATCGGCGGTACGGACGCCGTTCCCGAGGTAAGCGGCCGCCTTTCAGGAGGCACCACTTCTGACGGGCTACCGATTATCGGTTATGTGCATAATGAAACAACCTGGAAAGCATTGGGGAATCTCCTGCTGGTGATCGCAGTGCTTGCCTTCGGAATGATCGGGGTACAACGCACCCGTTCTTCACGCTTTCATAAGGAAGTAGACGCGAAGCCACTCCAGAGTTTCATCATGGAAAAGAAATACCTGATGGAACAGATGGTGTTATTGGAACGTGATTATCGTTCCGGTCTCATTACTGAAACAACGTATCAGGAAATGCGCGCCGATTTAAAAAGTAGAATGGTCGTGATTCAAATGAAACTAACGACACATGAGTAGGTGAGCGCAATGATTCGTTTAGAAAACATCTCGAAAGTGATCGGCCACCGATCCATCTTGAGAAAGGTCGATCTTTATATTCAACAGGGAGAGTGGCTTGGAATCATCGGACAAAACGGTGCGGGAAAAACGACATTACTGAAAATTATCGCTCAACTCTCCCGCAGTACAGGCGGCCGGATCCTCTATCGAGAGCAGCCTCTCGATGATGGTAGCGTATTAAAAAAAGAGATAGGGGTTGTATTGGAAGCTTCGTTTCTGTACAGTCATTTGACTGTCATTGAAAATCTGGAATTTTACGGGAAGCTATATGATGTGGATCATCTGCGAGAACGGATTATGGAGGTTTTGGAACTTCTTGGACTTGAGCATGCGCGAAAACAGATATTTTGTACACTTTCCAAGGGGATGAAACAGAGAGTCTCTATCGCGCGTGCCATCTTGCACCAGCCGCGCATTCTTTTGCTGGATGAACCATTTGACGGTTTAGACGAGGATACGTTGATGAGTGTGAAACGATTGTTTACCGATCTGCACAAGAAACGAACCACAATTCTTATGGTTTCGCACGCTCTTGAGGACATATGGGAATTGTGCGGGCGCGTGGCCGTCCTCCATGAGGGAGAGATCATTCATGAATACGTGACCGCGTTGGAACCGTTGGATGCAATCAGGCGCAAGTATTGTCGCGTGACGGCAGGAGGCTAAGTATGAACGCTTTTTACCGTTCTGTTTTTGTAATGGCAGCGAAAGATATACGCATGGAATTTCGGCGCAAGTCCTTGCTTTTGTCACTTCTTGTTTTTGCCATTCTGCTCTGCGTCATTATGGATATATCCCTGGATGGGAAGCGGCAACTCGATGAGGGAATCGTAAGCGGTATGCTTTGGACAACTCTCTTTTTTGTTTCCGCAGTGGGTTTGGTTCGTTCTGACCGTTTTGAGATGGAACACAAAGGGTGGTACGGGTTGTTGCTTGCCCCGATCGATTGCGGCGCCATCTTTTATGCGAAATTCGTGAGCAATCTCCTCTTCGCGTGGCTCGTCGATACGATGGTTGTGATCGTTTTTTTCTTTCTTTTTGATGAACCTCTTCCCCATTCACCGATCCTTTTCATTATAACTATGGTATTGGGCAGTGTGGGGTTAATCTCTATAGGTACTTTTCTCGCTGCACTTGGCATGTCCAATCCGATGGCAGATCTCCTTGTTCCGGTCATGCTTTTTCCTTTGAGTGTACCTTTGCTGATCGCTGTCACCCAATTGACAAGCATGGCGATGAACGGTGCAGGATTTGAGAATTCAACGATATGGTTTGTTTTGATCGGTGGTTATGATTTGATCTTTCTTGCACTTCCATTTCTTTTGTTTGAATTTATCGTGGAGGTGTGACGCATGCGCCGTGTTTCTCTCGTTTTTTCGGTTATCACATTTGCAGCGTTTCTCGTCGATCTATATATGGTCTTTATTTACGCCCCCAAGGAACGATTCATGGGCGATTTGCAACGACTGATGTATTTCCATGTCGCAAGTGCATGGGCGGCATTTCTTGCTTTTACGATCGTTTTTTTTGCCAGCATTGCGTATTTGAAAACGCGTCAATTCAAGTGGGACCGTTTGTCTGTATCCGCCGCGGAGTTGGGGGTATTGTTTACCTCGCTTGTCTTGGTCACAGGTCCGATCTGGGCGAGGCCTGTATGGAATACATGGTGGTCATGGGATCCTCGTTTGACGACAACACTGATCCTGTGGTTCATCTATTTTGCCTATCTCCTTTTGCGTTACTCCACGGAAGGGGATGAACGCAGAGGACGGCTGGCGGCCATTTTCGCAATCATCGGCTATATCGACGTCCCGATTGTACACTTCTCCGTTACCTGGTGGCGTTCGATTCATCCGAATGTGATCACGAATACACAGATGAACATGGATCCTGCGATGACTATTACGTTACTGGTCACTGGATTGGTCTTTTTCATGCTTTTTTCGATGTTGTTGCTCTATCGTCTTCAACTGGAAGAACAACTGGCGATGTTATTACAATTGCGGGAGAAGATTTTAGGGTCATTCAACTTTACATCGAGGCGGTGATGAAATGGCGTACTTATTTGCAGGAACAGCGATCGTCTGGGCTGGAATTTTCATCTATATGCTCACCTTGATGAAACGGCAGAAACGAGTGGCAGAAGAACTCGACGAGTTACGGACATACCTCGAAAAGAAAAACATATGAGGTTTATCGTATGAAGAAAAGTCGGCTGATTGTAATTGTCCTTATATTCGCGTTCGGGGCATCCTTGCTCTGTGCATCCGTAGTGTTATATAAAAGAACGGGCGTTGCAACCGTTGGTCAAAAAGCTCCAGATTTTTCGTGTCCTGATCTGACGGGTAAGACGTTTTCGCTTTCGCAAATGAAAGGACAGTTTATTATTCTGAATTTCTTTACCACATGGTGTCCTCCCTGTAGGGAAGAAATACCGGAATTACAAAAATTTCGAGAGAAATATGGAAACGATGTGCGTTTTTTTTACGTGAACCGTGGGGAACCGGAACTACTCGTTAAACAATTCGTCCGTGATTTCAAGATTTCGTCGACTGTCTTAATGGATAAAAACGACCATTTATCTGCAGAGTATGGAGTGACGGGACAGCCAGAAACATTTTTTATCGACGAAAATGGGACGATACGCGAACATGTTGTCGGACCCATGAGGAAAGAAGAACTTGAGAACCGTTTAAAAAAATATTCCTCACACTTACTGGAGAAGTGAACAAGATTGTGATAGGATTAGCGACAGAAGAGAATGAACAAGTAAGAGACCGGATAACGCCCAATCGGATCACCTGGATATCATTTTTATACACATACGGCTGCCTGGGCGTTCGCGAATGGGGTCTGATACATGGCATCATCGATGCACCTGTATCAGATCTCTTACATATTTGATTGTTGTGACGGATATGCGGACTTAAAGTTTGTACACTGCTTCGTTGAATGCGCTACGATAAAAAGCCTTTTTTTTAATAACCTCTGTAAGGCAGGAGATGAGATGGCATACAAGATTCTTAAAGTCTTGAATAACAATGTTGTGTTTGCAGAAGGAAAATCCCGATCAGAAATGGTTCTCGTCGGCAAGGGAATCGGCTTCGCCAAAAATAAAGGAGATACCTTGCTGGAGGATCAAATCGAAAAGATTTATGTCTTGCAAGGAGAAACTCACAGGGAACAATATCTCCAACTGATCGAGCAAGTAGATCCCCAGATTGTCGGTGTATGTGAAGAGATCATTCAACGTGCCATCCAAGAATGGGATGAACCACTCAATCCGCATATCCATGTTGCATTAACGGATCATATCGCGTTCGCCATCGAACGGATGAACAACGGACAAGTGATATCGAATCCTTTTCTAGCGGAGATTCGTGTGTTGTACCCTGAGGAATACAAGATTGCCGAATGGGCGGTTCAACTGATCCGTGAACGAACTGGTTATGAATTGCCGCCGGCAGAAAAAGGGTTCATCACGCTTCACCTTCATAGCGCAAGGACGAATCAAGGTGTAGGAAAAGCATTGAGAGCAGCTACATTAATCGGTGAACTGGTCGCGATGATTGAGGAGGAACTGGGGGGGCCTCTCGATGAAAACAGTTTGGATTATGCCCGTTTAGTCACCCATTTGCGTTTTGCGATCGACAGTGCAGAAACAGGAGAGTTTTCAGAAAATAGACTGCTTCCCTTATTGAAGAGAGACCTACCTTTATGTTATGATTTAGCTACTAGGGTTGTACAAGCGATTGAACGCGCCTTGCAAGTACAGGTACCCGAATCAGAGATCGGTTATTTAACGATCCATTTGTCTCGATTGCAACAAGCGATCAAGAAGAGTAAGTAAATTCAACCACAATGCGTGTTACTGATTCGATCAGGCATGAGCATTGACTGCACAAGTTGCAGCGTGCGCATGCCTTTTTTTGGTTTATCAAGGAACTTTTAACATGTTTCGAGCTTTCTTGCGGCCAAAAGCTTTCTGTTCGTTCCGCCTATCTCTTTGCTGGCTGAACTTCAAATCTGAAGCCTCGATAAAAAGAAGTTTATGTGAAAAGGAGTAAGAATTATGGTACAGAAAACAGTCATTATCAAAGCAGAAGCAGGCATTCATGCACGTCCGGCTTCCCTGCTCGTTCAAAAAGCAACGAGCTTTCCATGTGATTTGACCCTCCAAAAGGGTGAGAAGAGCGTCAATCTGAAAAGCATTATGGGAGTCATGTCACTGGGGATCCGTCAAGGGGATGAGGTTCGCGTAACGGCGAATGGTAATGGGGAAGAGGAAGCGCTTGAGACGATCATTAAAATGATTGAGGAAATGCGTTAAGAAACGAGGGATGATGATGTTTACAGGGATTGCAGCTTCACGCGGGATTGCGATCGGTCCCGCCTTTATTTTGCAAGAATTTTCCCCAGTTGTTACCAGAGTTACGCTTTCGCCGGAAGATTCGGAGAAAGAATTGGATCGATTGAATCAAGCGATTCTCGAAACGAAAGAGCAAATTGAAACGATCAAGAAGCGCGCCGAAGAAGAATTGGGGGCGGAAGAGGCTGAGATCTTCGCGGCACATCTGATGATGGTCTCGGACCCTGAATTTTTGGGTGCGATCCGCAATCATGTGACAGAACAACGAGTGAACGCGGAGGCGGCGATTCAAGAAGTGGTCGATATGTATGTCAACCTGTTCTCCGCGATGGATGACGAGTATATGCGTGAACGGGCGGCCGATGTCCGTGACGTCGGTCGGCGTATTCTTCGCAACTTGATGGGAATTAAAGACATTTCTCTCTCCGAATTATCTGAAGATGTCGTTGTATTGGCACATGATTTAACACCCTCCGATACGGCTCAACTCAATCATCATGTTCTTGGATTTGCTACCGAGATTGGTGGAAGAACATCCCATTCCGCGATAATGGCGAGGAGTCTTGAATTGCCTGCGGTTGTAGGCGTTTCCGGTTTGCTGGAAAACATTAAAACCGGCGATCTCGTCATTATCGATGGCGAACAGGGTAAAGTCATCGTGAATCCGGCGGAAGATGAGCTCAAAGCGTATCAAGTCCGGAAAGAATCACTGCGTCAACAAAAAGAAGCGCTGCTTGCGCTCGTGGACAAACCGAGTATCACAAAGGACGGGCGTCGCGTAGAATTGGCCGCGAATATCGGTACGCCGAAGGATGCGCAAGGCGCTCTTCGTAACGGTGCGGAAGGTATAGGCCTGTATCGAACCGAGTTCCTTTATATGGATCGTCAGGAACTCCCAAGTGAAGAGGAGCAATATGAAGCGTACAGACAGGTCGCAGAGGCGATGGGTGACAAGCCCGTCATCATCCGCACGCTGGATATCGGGGGCGACAAAGAACTTCCCTACTTGCAATTGCCGCAGGAAGCCAATCCGTTCCTCGGTTACCGTGCGATCCGCTTGTGCTTAGATCGCAAGGATCTGTTTAAAATCCAATTGCGTGCGATTTTGCGCGCAAGTGTGCATGGCAAATTAAGAATCATGTATCCGATGATCTCTGGTCTTGAAGAGTTGCGGCAGGCGAATTCCCTTTTACAGTCGGTTAAAAATGAATTGAAGGAAAGCGGCATTCCTTTTGATGAGGAAATTCAAGTCGGAATGATGATTGAAGTCCCTTCTGCCGCAATCTCTGCCGATTTGTTGGCGCCAGAAGTCGACTTTTTCAGTATCGGAACGAATGATTTAATTCAGTACGCAGTGGCTGTCGATCGAATGAATGAACGAATTTCTCATTTATATCAGCCATTCCACCCGTCCGTTTTACGCTTAATTCGCCATGTGATCCAAGCGGCCCATCAACATGGCAAATGGGTGGGCATGTGCGGCGAAATGGCGGGCGATCCACTTGCGATCCCTGTTCTTCTTGGTCTGGGACTGGATGAGTTTAGCATGAGTGCATCTTCGATCTTGGATGCGCGCGCATGTATTACCTCCATCTCTTATCAAGAGGCGAAAACGTGGGCTGAAGAAGTTCTCCAATATAAAACGGCCGAAGAAATCGTGGAATTTCTCAAAGGAAAATTGGGGAAATAAATCGTTAACAATGATTGGGAGGGATTGGTCAAAAGATCAAACCCTCTTATTTTTTTTACAGTTTATTGCAACTAATGGTAGACGTAATGTAGTATTGTTAACAGAGATGTCTATTTGTGGGGGGCGATATGATGGACGAGCTGTATTCAACATATACACAAAGATTGCTTGATTTTATTCAAGATGGCAGTGAAGCCTCCATAAATCATGCATCGACTCTTGTGCACGACCTACGAAAGCGTGAGATCCAACTAGAAGAAATTGTGCCCATTCATTACGAAGTCATGCGTAGAATCACGGCGAGTGTGGACACGGAAGAAGAGTCCTATTTACATGACCATTCTTTGTTTTTCTTACTGCAAGTGATGACGAGTTATTGGATCTCCTGTGTTACGGTTCCACCTGTTCATCAATCTTTAAGAAGGCTCCAGCAGCAATTATATAAAACGTGGAATCATTTGGCTACCTACGAAACGATTCTTCAAAATATGGACACAAGTATTTTAATTTATGATCAAGAAGGTTTTATATCTTTCGTTAATATCAACATGGGAAAGATTTTAGGAATGCCGCGCCGGCGATTGTTGGGAAAAAGCATAGAGGAAGTGTTATCGAATGCCGGACGAGCAACTGGTATACTTCAGTTCATTCAGAAAATTTGCCAAGATCTTTTTCACAATTGCCATACGAAGAGTTTATATGAGTATACAGATCCTGATCAGCGGTATTTACATATTTCAGGATCTTATACAGATGCGGGTGACATTTTGATCAGTATCCGGGACTTAACTGAATTTAAAAAAATGGAACAGTCCGCCTTTCAGAACGAAAAATTAGCAATGCTTGGAAAGATTGCTGCGGGTGTCGCACATGAAATTCGTAACCCTCTAACATCTGTAAAGGGTTTTATCCAATTGCTGCAAAACGATCTTATTCAGATGGGAAAAGAAGATTACGTTAAGATTATTCTGTCTGAATTGGATCGTGTGAATATGATCATTCATGAATTTTTGTCTGCTTCCAAAACATCTCCCCCCGAAAAGAAAGCAGTGGAAATGAGCGAGATTCTCCGCGAGGTCGTGCTGCTTTGCCAATCGGAAGCGAATTTGCGTAACTGTGAGATAATAAGTGAGATGCCAGAAACTCTACCTCGGTTAATGGTGGATCGTCAGCAAATTAAACAGGTATTTCTTAATATTGTAAAAAACGCATTTGATGCGATCGAGGATAAACCTGGGAAAATTTTTGTCGGAGCTGACATTGAAGCGGGAAGTTGGTTACGCGTAACGATTCGCGATAATGGCAAAGGGATGGACGAAGAAACGATGAGCCACCTTTTTGAACCTTTTTTTACAACGAAAGAAAAGGGGACTGGATTGGGACTAGCAACGAGTTATCAAATTATAGAAAACCATAACGGAATGATCTACGTGGAAAGCCAGGTTGGCCGCGGGACGACGTTTACTGTGAAGTTACCGCTCTCAGACTATGAGAGGCAAGCGATTGCACTTGCTTAACGAGGAAATGTGGAGTTTTGTTTTTAGACAGAGAAAGACGCACATCTTTGCTATGCGTCTTTTCATGTATTTACTCTCTCTCACTGTTGTGAAATGGGGTGATTGTAACATTCCCTGTAAAACCATATTCGTCACGAAACCAATGTTCGGCTTCTTCTTGACTGGAGGCCAAAATAAAAGTTTCCCCTCTGGTTCCGTAATTGTCTGCCCACTCGATCTTGTAATCTTTCTTCATGTTCTTACGCTCCTCATTATCTTCATTCTACGTCGAAAGTATAGGCTGTGGATTGCTTTTCGCCTCATTTTATGTTTTGCGGATGTCAAAGAAACCTTTTCTTCCACACATGTTTTGGTTCATAGTATTTCGTTAGGATACGTTCAGACTACAGCTGCTTTTATAGTTTAGGCAATTTCACGAGAGGACATGCAGGGACGTTTTGATCCCTAAAATTATATGTAATAAGGAGAAAATGATATAAAATCGATTGAAAGAGAATGTGACGATTTTATGGCTGTATTTTTTGTTTAAATTTGTTCTGATATTATCATTGCGGATATCTTGTGAGCGTGATATTATATCAAACGTCGCCGCGAGATATGGCGTTGATAACAATATCGATTGGCGAGTGAGAAGAATAGGAAAGATTGAATAGAATCTCGCTTGCAACATGAATTACTGATATGATATATTATCAATTGTTTCATTTGTCTCGTTCATAACTTTCTCTCTGTGGGGGTATAGCTCAGTTGGTAGAGCACCTGCCTTGCAAGCAGGGGGTCAGCGGTTCGAATCCGCTTACCTCCACCAAACTTGGAGGGGTACCAAAGTGGTCAAATGGGGCGGACTGTAAATCCGTTGCGTAAGCTTCGTAGGTTCGAATCCTACCCCCTCCACCAGATATGGCTCGGTAGCTCAGTTGGTGAGAGCGACGGATTCATAACCCGTAGGTCGGCAGTTCGACTCTGCCCCGAGCCACCAAGATATGGGCCTATAGCTCAGCTGGCTAGAGCGCACGACTGATAATCGTGAGGTCAGTGGTTCGAGTCCACTTAGGCCCACCATGTAAATCCATATGTTTCGTTCCTTGAAAACTGAATCGTGCAGAAGAGAGCCACGATTGAACATTGCATGGGCTCTGCAAGAAGCCTCGCTTGCGAGGCGCAGAGCGAATTTTTCTTCGAGAGTTTGATCCTGGCTCAGGACGAACGCTGGCGGCGTGCCTAATACATGCAAGTCGCGCGGATGGAGAGGAGCTTGCTCCTTGAAGTCAGCGGCGGACGGGTGAGTAACACGTGGGTAACCTGCCTGGCAGACGGGGATAACGCTTGGAAACGAGTGCTAATACCCGATGCGCTCTTCACGGGCATCCATGAGGAGGGAAAGGCGCTTTACGGCGTCACTGCCAGATGGGCCCGCGGCGCATTAGCTAGTTGGTGAGGTAACGGCTCACCAAGGCGACGATGCGTAGCCGACCTGAGAGGGTGACCGGCCACACTGGGACTGAGACACGGCCCAGACTCCTACGGGAGGCAGCAGTAGGGAATCTTCCGCAATGGGCGCAAGCCTGACGGAGCAACGCCGCGTGAGTGATGAAGGTCTTCGGATTGTAAAACTCTGTCTTCCGGGACGAACCGATAGGTGAGGCAATGCTCCTATCCTGACGGTACCGGAGGAGGAAGCCCCGGCTAACTACGTGCCAGCAGCCGCGGTAATACGTAGGGGGCAAGCGTTGTCCGGATTCACTGGGCGTAAAGCGCGCGCAGACGGCTTTCTGCGTCCGGGGTGAAAACCCGGGGCTCAACCCCGGGACGGCCTTGGATACGGGAGAGCTTGAGGGTCGGAGAGGCAAGGGGAATTCCACGTGTAGCGGTGAAATGCGTAGAGATGTGGAGGAACACCTGTGGCGAAGGCGCCTTGCTGGCCGATTCCTGACGTTGAGGCGCGAAAGCGTGGGGAGCAAACAGGATTAGATACCCTGGTAGTCCACGCCGTAAACGATGAGTGCTAGGTGTTCGTGGGCTCATACCCATGAGTGCCGAAGCTAACGCATGAAGCACTCCGCCTGGGGAGTACGGTCGCAAGACTGAAACTCAAAGGAATTGACGGGGGCCCGCACAAGCAGTGGAGCATGTGGTTTAATTCGAAGCAACGCGAAGAACCTTACCAGGGCTTGACATCCCGCTGACCGGTCTGGAGACAGACCTTCCCTTCGGGGCAGCGGTGACAGGTGGTGCATGGTTGTCGTCAGCTCGTGTCGTGAGATGTTGGGTTAAGTCCCGCAACGAGCGCAACCCTTGTGTTGTGTTGCCAGCATTCAGTTGGGCACTCACAACAGACTGCCGACGACAAGTCGGAGGAAGGCGGGGATGACGTCAAATCATCATGCCCCTTATGTCCTGGGCTACACACGTGCTACAATGGGCGGTACAACGGGATGCGAAACCGCGAGGTGGAGCCAAACCCTGAAAACCGTTCGTAGTTCGGATTGCAGGCTGCAACTCGCCTGCATGAAGCCGGAATTGCTAGTAATCGCGGATCAGCATGCCGCGGTGAATACGTTCCCGGGCCTTGTACACACCGCCCGTCACACCATGGGAGTTGGCAACACCCGAAGTCGGTGGGGTAACCTCTCTGAGGAGCCAGCCGCCTAAGGTGGGGCCGATGACTGGGGTGAAGTCGTAACAAGGTAGCCGTATCGGAAGGTGCGGCTGGATCACCTCCTTTCTAAGGATGTAAAAGATGCTCTTCTTCTGCACGGCTCAGTTTTGAGGGAGCGAATTCCTCAAGGTTCCTTGATAACTGGATAGCGAATGCGACATCAACTTTGGCTCATGCCAAGGTACTGCATCAAACAGAGCAAGTTCAAAAAGGAGGATCCACTGACTTTTTGAACAACCTTTGTAGGTTAAGCTACGAAGGGCGCACGGAGGATGCCTTGGCGCCAGGTGCCGATGAAGGACGGGGCTAACGCCGATACGCCTCGGGGAGCCGTAAGCAGGCTTTGATCCGGGGATTTCCGAATGGGGCAACCCACCCCGCGTAATGGCGGGGTATCCACTGCTGAATCCATAGGCAGTGAGAAGGTACACCAGGGGAACTGAAACATCTTAGTACCCTGAGGAAAAGAAAACAACAGTGATTCCCTCAGTAGTGGCGAGCGAACGGGGAAGAGCCTAAACCGCATGTGCTTGCACAGGCGGGGTCGTGGGGCGTCTCACATGG